>CAZLRU010000008.1:0-55659 GCA_964562155.1 uncultured Gammaproteobacteria bacterium | reverse complement strand
TACACCAACCTACTGACCCCGCGCTGTCACGATGATGGCGCGGGGTAAACTCATTTTATAATTAATAATATATTATAATCCTCCCTTCATCATTTTCTTTTATCCCCTCCTTTGGCTCCATTGATCCCCCTTCGTCACGCTCGACATGAAAAAAATATGTGAAGATGTGTGAGAAAAAATCATCGACACTCCACTCTTGACAACTTCCCTTGCACACAAAAATAAAAATGTGTGTTATACTCGTGGACGTGATCGTTGGATGATGTGCGAACATCACAACGAGCATCGATCTTGCCTCTCTCGAGAGGTGAGACGACTAATAAACTAGAAAGGAGAGTGAATAATATAATATGGCAATGAAAAAACCTGCTAAGAAGGCGGTCAAGAAGACCGTTAAGAAGGCCGTTAAGAAGACCGTCAAAAAAGCTGTGAAGAAAGCCGCTCCAAAGCGCAAAGCCGCTCCAAAGCGCAAATAGTTTTCATACACGCTCTTTTGAACAGGAGGAGATTCCCCGATTTATTCGGGGAATTTCTTGTTTTAAGCCTTGAACAGCTTTGCTTATTCTGCCTTGTTCTTTAGCCATCAAGCTCTTTTGAACAGGCTCGTGATCGGCGCGTACGTAGGCGCGTGTTAGCAATAATCCTTGCACAACTCCACCCCAAACCTACGGATGCACCCAATGAAAGAAGAGGATAACGAGCAAGATAAAGACGACCGCAAAACGAAGGAGCGCAACACGCAAAAACATAGGCGACGGACGAGGGGGAGCAAAGTACACGGTGCGAGACATAGAGGACGTTGATCGTCCCTGCGGAGACAGGCTACATCGGATACAGAGGCAGCTTCTGAGTAGACGGTGTAGAAGGCGTCTAATCCTCCTTTGATTAGACTCCCTGCCTCCGCAGAGACGATAGGCAAATAAATTAAGCAGAGATCACTAAACAAGCGCTGTGTTTTTTACTTTTTCCTTTTTCTTTTTTTAAACGGTCCTAAAGGAACGAATGACCGCGCGCACAACGCCCTGGATCAATGGATCGTAGCAATAGATTGGTTGCATGGTTTTATTGGCCGGCTGGAGACGGATGCGATTTTGTTCTCGGTAAAATTTTTTTAAGGTGGCGTAGGCGTTATCTAGAAGAGCTACAACGACTTCTCCATTTTTTGGTGATGGATTTCGTTCCACGATTACATAATCTCCATCCAATATTCCTTCGTCGATCATTGAATCTCCTTTGACGCGTAAGATATATGAGTTGGTTGAATCAGGTACTAACTCAACCGGTACCGCCATCGTTTCATGTTCTTCAACAGCCTCAATGGGTTGCCCGGCGGTTATTAACCCCTTCAGAGGAAGCATGACAGCGCGCGACCAGCGCACTGCTTTATCCGTGGGCTCGAGTTCGCGATTCGCCGCATTAGCCGCATCGCTACTGCCCCGCAGATACCCTCTTAAACGCAACGCTTGAATATGCGTATGGACCGTTGAAGGCGAAGCGAGCTCTAGGCCCGTTGCGATCTCCCTATAAGAGGGCGGGTATCCGCGATCGTTAATGAAGTTCACGATGAAATCGAGCACTTCTTTTTGCTTAGGCGTCAGAGGCGTTGGCATATAGAACAAAAATAGAACAATTGTTCCTGTTGGTCAAGAACCTTGTTTTGCCGATCTTTTATTAACTTATCCACAGGATGGGGTCTTGCGTCGGTTTTTTGATCAGTCTTTTTTTCTACAGAGACCCAAGCCAATTTACCCCTGTGTCAATACTCTTTTTAGTAAGCTTGCATCAGAGATCTTTTGTTTATTACTTCTAACACAATCCACAGACCCCTGATCCCTGTCACGGAGACTTAGGGATAATGGGATAAAAAACATTATGCCTAGATAGATATCTGTCAGAGACGACTAACAGCTTAACGTGTCTCCGTTCTTTTTTGTGGAGCGCACACCTTTTTTCCACAACCATTCTGAAACTCATGTCACGATGGATATAGAGGTTGCGCAGAACGTGCATGAGAGGTGGGTTACCACTCCAGGTACGGATGCCGCAACCAAATCTATGCCCCAAATGACGCGGGGGCGTGCTGATCCACGCTCTAGTGTTTTGAATTATTTGGTGAGTTGTTTGCTCTTCTTGGCGCCCGTGAGCGTGCTTGCCGCTTCTCCCCTCCTTATTGGCGAAGTGAATTGGGCGGGTTCCTCAGCTTCAAGTGCGGATGAATGGGTGGAGATCTGGAATACCGATTCCCAGGACCAATCCTTAGCCGGTTTCCAACTAGAAGGCGCGAGTGCGAGACCGATCGTGTTTCTGGATACAGATGTCATTCCAGCGCATGGAGTATTTCTTCTGTCTAACTATGCCGAAACGAACGAAAAAAGCGCCTTGGCTGCGCACGCTACCATGATTAAAACAGATGTTGCTCTTTCGAATGAATCGCTTCACCTCGTTTTACGAAATGCAGAAGGCCAGGCGGTGGATGAAGTGGGTGACGGGAGCCGTCCAGCTGCAGGGGCAACCCACCCACAAACATCGATGGTACGTGTGCCCGGAGAGACACTGATGTGGACCAGCGCGACAAGTAGTCTAGGTTTCGATCCTGGCGTCGTCGATATCGGTACCCCTGGAATATGTGACGGATGCACACGAGCAGAAGAATCAACCACTACGACTACAGAGTCCGTCGTCGAGGATCACCCTCTCTCTGAAGATTCTCTTCTGGAATCCGGCACAACATCTTCATCCATGCATACCATCGAAGAAACAACTCCTACTCCAACCAATCCTTTAGACGAGTCCCCCTCTTCGACGGCAGCCATTGTTACGGAGGCTATTACTGAAACCAGTACAACGACAGACCTGATTCTGCTCGACACGGAAGACATCCCCTCATCCTCCTCTACAAACGAATTAGCAACCGCTCCTCCTTTCGTCGCGACAACCTGCGAATGGAGCTTAGCCGCTCTCCTTCCCGCGCCCAGCAATGGAATAGAGCTTGTCCAAGTAACCGGATGCTTTGAGGCTACCGATCTGCTTGACTGGTCCATTCATGATACGCAAGGACTGATTGTTCGCGTTACTTCTTCTACACTTCTGGCTCTAGTTGATAGCGATACCTGGCAGATCACTTTACCCGGACAACACCTGAATAATACTGGGGATTCGGTGTCTCTCTATGGACCCAATGGAAGATTGTATGACCAGGTTACGTATCCCGCTCTGCAGCATGATGAGCACTACACCAAGCACGCAGACGGAACATGGTGGATTCCGGAGCGCACTCCACCATCGACTATCGCGCCTACTCCGATCTCTTCCGTCTCACCGCTCACCTCGCTTTCAGTACTCTCCACTACGAGCACATCCAGCACGACCCCGACATCTGCCTCGACCTCTTACACCACCTCTTCTCGAGCAAGGGTTGCGACGGTGCGCACATTGAACACCTCCTCAACCCATCTACAGACCTCGGCAAAAAAGGTCACGAGCATGTCATGGGCGCAATATCAAGCCCTTCATACCACCTCCTCAAAAGCTACTCCTCCAAAACCAAAACCCATGGCCAAATCTACCGCCCGTAAGCCCGCTTCGACCCGATCTGCAACGCCCTCCCTTAGCCCCCGTGTTCATCTTCACGGGATTGTGGGAACACCCGCAGGTCTGATTGCAAAACGACGTTTTGTTCTCTTGAACGCCGATGGAACCGGTCTTCTGGTATATGGCACGAACACACAGCCCTCACCCCCGTTCGGTAGCTCGATTGATGTATTTGGGAGCCTTATCACAAATGATGACGGTATCCACCTAGAGATGCGTAGCAAGGATGTATGGCGAATCACAAGCACCACCTCTTCGGCTCCTCGACCGGCCATAATCGATCTATCATTGATAGAAACGGAAGACGCCTGGAGTCTCGTCGAAGTACGGGGACGTATAGAAACGCGCGGCACCACCAACGTACACATGACTCTTGAGGATACAGATGAAGACGTAGTGGTAGCACTCCCTCGGCAGATTGGATACCGTCCTCAGCGATTGCAAAAAGGTGACCTGGTACGCATTCGTGGGATTCTCGATGTACGTAATACCACCATCCAGCTTCATCCACGCACCCTGGAAGATATAACACTTATCGAACATGCGGCGACCAGCTCTTCTGCTACCACTGCCAGCACCCGACACACAAACCTTCCTCCTTGGACGCCGCCCGTGGTCGCTGGCAGCACCATCGCGGCCGGATATGGATTTTCGCGCTTACGCAGCTGGTACAAGCAGCGACAGCTGGCTCGGCAACTTACGCTCGCCATTGATCGCTTGCCCGCTTCCTCCTAATCGTACACCTGTTTTTTTAGTCATATCTTATGACCCGTCTTGATGACCTGCTCGAAACACTCTGGAATCTAGAAGATATGCACCGCGAGTTAGTACATAGACTGGAGCGACTCATTACCCAGTTAGAGACCTCCGACAAACAGGAGACCGTTTCCGCTTCTGCTCCTTATTGACAGACTCTTCGTATTCTCTCATAGTTTATTCATGCATTCTCTGCATGTCGCGAACGCGTATTACGCAGCCCCATAAGGCTGCTGTTCGCGTTTTTGTTTTTATCCAGCAGCCTCAAGGGCTGTCTTTTTGTTTTTATGGCTCATACCGATCTCACCCTTCTCCCCCTTGATCATCCCGGCGCACAGGATCCAAGCTACCGCGCGCGACGCGATCAGATTGCGGCAGCCGCCAGACAATTCCACCTAGACGGTGGTGCGTTCCCCGTGATTTCCTACACAGAAGAAGAGCACGCGACATGGCGCGTCGCGACCAGCAACCTTCGTCATCTTCACCGTCAACATGCCTGCAAACTCCATCGAGAAGCGAGTGAACGTCTTCAGGTGGATGAGCATCGCATCCCGGCTCTCAAAGATCTCTCAAATCGGCTCATGACGCTGAGCGGTTTTCGCTTGGAGCCTATTGAAGGACTTGTTGATTCTCGCAGCTTTCTTTCCCGACTCGCTGATCGAACAATGCTTTGTACGCAATACATTCGTCATCATTCTCGCCCCGATTACACCCCGGAACCCGATATTATTCACGAGGTTATTGGGCATGTTCCCACCTTTACCGATCCTGATATTGTCGCGTTCTCCGAGTTTATCGGTAGGTTAGCTCGGGTGGCAGACGCCCAACAACTCATAGAACTTGAACGATTGTACTGGTTTAGCCTTGAATTTGGCCTGATCCAAGAAGACGGCGGTATCAAGATTTTTGGCGCTGGTTTACTGTCTTCTTTTGGAGAGATGCCTCACGCTTATTCAGATGAAGTTACACGCAAACCCTTCTCCGTGGCAGAGGTCATTAAGACACCCTTTGATTTTTCCGCCATGCAGAACACTTTATTTGTCATTCCCTCCTTTGCCGAACTACGTCAAATGACTGAGGCGCACTTCGCCCCTCCATTGACCAAGGTAACAAAAAAGCCTTAAACTGCCGCCATCTATGGTTTTTTCCATTGGTCGGGAACGAAGCCGCATGCGCGGAAAAGCAAGCATGGCGATAAGCATGCCATTTATTTATGGCATGATTTTTCCCCTTGTCTTGATGGATGTAACAACACAGCTTTACCAGGCGATTTGCTTTCCTCTGTACGGCATCGCTTTGGTAGATCGCTCTCGCTACGTCTTTTGTTCACGACGCGCCGCAGGATTGCGCTGGATTGATCGGTTTAATTGTTGGTACTGTGCTTACGCCAATGGATCAGCAAGTTTCGTGCGAGCGGTATTGGCGGAAACAGAAAAATATTGGTGCCCTATTCGTCATCTCCCCAAGCCAGGTTTTGAATCGCTTACTCATCATAAAACGTTTGTACGAAACGGAGACGTGAGCGCTTTACAAAAACAGGTAACGTCGTATCCTTATACAGAAAACTAGCTCTTCACCATGTATGCTATTTGAAACCGAGATTGATGCCATCAATTGGTATGAATCTCAAGAACGGGTGCTCACGCCTGCGTTTTTAAAAACGATTCCTTGGGATAAGGTTAAAGATCATCCTCTTGATCCCGCCTTTATTCCGACACTCGTTTACATGCGAGACGTGGAACGATTTACCAGCTTATACAACGACGAGCTCGCACGGACTCCAACCGGCAAGGATCCGGCCATCAAACGTTTTATGGAGCGCTGGAGTCAAGAAGAAATTACACATAGCGACCTACTCCACCGCTTTCTGGTTGAAGCCGGATTTCCCGCAACAGAACGGTGGTACGAGGAAGCTAAAAAAAGGATTCCTCTTGCCTACCGTCTTTCAAGTCATATCACGCCACGAATTACCAATCTATTAGGTCATCACTTTACCGGCGTGCACATGACATGGGGTGCGATCAATGAACTTTCTACGTTAACGGGGTATCAACGACTATGGAATCTGGCCAAGCATCCC
This sequence comes from uncultured Gammaproteobacteria bacterium, assembly GCA_964562155.1. Lineage (GTDB taxonomy): Bacteria > Patescibacteriota > Patescibacteriia > 2-12-FULL-60-25 > 2-12-FULL-60-25 > JAGOUY01. The sequence goes on along the minus strand of CAZLRU010000008.1, from coordinate 49,232 downwards.
GTCCTCGAATACATTCTTACCCACATTGCGCGTGAGGAGGCGAGCCATTCCTTCTTCTATTGGAGTGTCGCACGCGTAAAACTCCTACAATCTACATTTCGCCAACAACTTGCGAAATTTATGGTTGAGAAATTTTGGTCACCCGTTGGCGAAGGCGCTAAGCCCGTCGCGGAATCAAACGCTGTCATTCGCACGCTATTCTCAGGCGTGGAAGGACTCGAGCTCATGCACCAGCGTGTGACGAGACGAATTCAACAACTTCCTGGATTGGATACCTTGCAAACCGTAACAGATCGCATTTCTGCCGCAACACACTCACCAACAACGACCCTACTTAAGCCTTGAGGGCAAGCACCGTTTCGATAGCGCTCATCGCCGCCTCCCATCCCTTTTTCTCAGATCCAAGAGCACGGGCTTCGGCCTGTTCTTTTGTATTCGTGGTCAAAACACCGAAAGCGACGGGTATACCTGTACTTACTGTTATATCCATTAACCCCTGGGCTACCGCGCTAGCAATGTATTCATCGTGTTTCGTCTCCCCCTTGATCAGTACACCTAAGCAGACAATGGCATCATACTTATCCGTACCCGCCAAACGACTTGCCGCTACTGGTAACTCAAATGAACCTGGGACGCGAAGTGTCGTGATACGATCCTCCGTTAAGCCCGCTGCTCGTAGTGCCGCAACCGCATCGTTGAGCATGGCATCACAGAGCTCTTGATTAAAGCGCGAGGCGACAACAGCCACACGAAGATCTGAGCCATTAAGGGAGGTGAAGTGATTGGAATTCATAGGATTATTTGTTGAGTATCTGTTTAACCGTATCAACGATTGCGCGCGTGGCGGAATCAATTTCCAGATTCACTTTATCCCCTTGCCGCTTCTTACCAAATGTTGTGCGCGCGAGTGTTTCCGGAATCAGGTGAACCGTGAACCAATCTTGACCAACATCGACGAGCGTGAGACTACACCCATCAAGTGCGACAAAGCCTTTTGGAAGAAGGTAAGGAATCCATTTGCGATCAACCATAAAGCTTACTATCCAACTATTCGGCGGATTCTCAATTTTTTGTATTGTAACGGTATCACTCACATGTCCTGAAACCTGGTGTCCTCCAACTTCATCCCCGAGACGTGCAGAGCGTTCAAGATTCACTTGATCACCCACGGAGAGACTACCGAGACTCGTCTTATCAAGTGTTTCGCCCATTACATCGACGTCGACGCATGTATCGATCACGGCCGCCACGGTGAGACAAACACCTGAAACAGATATACTTGCTCCCAGCTGGATACCCGTTACGAGGCTGCCGATATCAAGCGTGAGACGATGGGCGCCTGATTTTTTTTCAATCGTGATAACGGTCGCTAGACCTTGGACAATACCGGTAAACATACTTAGCGAGAAAATTGTTCGCGTGCACGCTCTATATCGAGCTGAATTTGCTCCTTGAGTTGATCGATGCTTTCAAATTTTTCCAGAGGCCGAAGAAACGTTCCGATTTCAACCTCAACCACCTGACGATAGATTTCTTGGGAAAAGTCCAAGATATGGACTTCCAGACTTGGCTCCCCGCTCGCTAACCGCCACATCCCAATGACAGCTACCCCTTGATATCGCTTTCCCTCAACCATGATCCAACAGGTCCAAACACCTGATTTTACTGAATCAGAAGAAGAATACTCAATATTAGCCGTGGGATAGCCCAACGTGCGCGCTTCTTGCTTGCCGGGGACCACAATGCCCTGAATCAACATGCAGGCACGTTAGCGGGTTTTATAAGGAGAGGCAAGCCGCTAGCTCGAAGGTGAGGCAAGGGTCGTTTTTTCTTGTTGAGCTAATCTTTCAGCAAGTTTTTTTGCATCCTGTTTTGTTTCCGCTTCGTACTCTAAAAACTCTCGTAATTTGGGTGGCTTACCTAGATCCGCCACTTTCTTTAATCGGTCCATAAACCCTGCCAGTTTTTTTGTAACCATGGCTTCCCCATAGCTCTTGAACATGAGACCAAATACGGACACAAACTGCTTATACTCTTTGCTATTTTTGTTCCCGAGGGCCGCGGAAAGATTTTTTACCTGTATGTGCGCCTCTTCATCTAACGCAAGATCGTGTTGCCAGACGATTTCCAAGGGAGCGCTGCGCACTTTATCGATCCAAAAAACACTTGCTGCTCCCGAACCCTCTCCTCGTGATGAAGCATCGAATATGACAGGCTCTTCAAACAATCCAAAACTTAACCCATTATCAATCTTCATCATTTTTTTTGTCACTGGATCGATCATGCAGTTGCGTCCGATTCCATCTAAATCACCAACAAGATATGCAAAGACCGCCATGCGTACTAACGATTTTATTAACTCAGCATTATCAGCCTTGGACTCGGGGAAGACGCTCGACCATTCTGCAGGTGGTCGGACAAATAATTCCGCCATCTCTACATCCAATAACTCGCGTGCTTGAACCCTGGGATCCACCGAAGGGACCGCTTCTTGCACGGAAGCAATGTCTTTAGCGTTTGGCTCAGCACGAACAACCGTTAAAGGAATAACCTTAAACCCAAGTGCCAGATTAATAATACTTGTTCCCCATTCTCGAATCGTCGCCTCACCAGGTGGAACGCCCGGTCTCGCATTGAAGGCGCTGTTATCGTAAGAAATATTAGCCGCCTCCGCTTCCTCCAACCCCATGTATGCAGCAAGGTGTTTTTTGGCGGCGTCTTTAAACCCCTCAGACGTAAGTTGCTTGGTCAGTGTTTGCAGTCTTTCAGCGTGCTCTTCGGCTGACCTTTGAGCCTGTTGCTTAGCTGCGTCTGACCAACTGTCATCCATCTTGATTTGAGTTCGAGGATCAAACTCCTCCCAACCAAATGCGTCCATTCGTGGATCGTAGGATCTTTGAAAGACCGCTGTCAGCTCTTCGACCGTTTCATTTCCGGTGGCATCTATCGTGATCTCATGCACCTTGTCGATCCTGTAGGCCGCTTCCTTTAGCCGTTCTTTCCCAAACGCAGTTACCTTCTTTCCTTCGCCATCTTCAAAGACACGCTCCGAGGGCGCATTCATAGAACCAGCTGCCCCGCGATATTTACGGCTTTTTTCCTTGCCTGTTTTTAATAACTCTAGTTTTTGAACCATCTCTAGGCGCTCTTGTGGAGAGAACGCTTCGGGTAATAGCTCAAGCGCTCGTCTATCACAGGCGTCTATTTCACTCAGTCCATGCACATGATCAAGTTGCTCAAGCCGATGGCGACGTACTGCTTTAAGCTCCTCTACCATGGGAGATAATTTAGCCAGCGCCAACTCCGCAAAACTTCGCCACGCGGCCATCTGTTTTCGATTGGTTAAATCGAGCGGTTGGTCGGCAACGCGTTTTACTTTATCCAAAAACTCAATACGCAAGCCGTATCCTTGTATAAAAGCCTCGTCTGCTCCATAGAGATCCAAATCGCTTATTAGCGCCAAGACATCGGCTTTCGTTGCTTGCACATCCATCAAGGGCCATTCGCGCACTCTTTGAGATACAGTAGAGGCGGCCTCCGCAGGATGCTGCAGACCCTCGTCATTGCTTCGTCTTTCAGGACTTCTCATATTCGTGAGCGTCAGGCACATCTTCCTTGGTACCGCGAAAAAACGGTCCGTAGGCGGAGGGTCGTAGAGACAGAAGCGCGCTTAGAAAGAGCGTGCCTTGAGCGGGCATTACATTGGGAAGATTGCCATCAAAGACACGTACGCCAAGCGTTTGCCAACTTGTCCGATACCGTTCCGGAACCTCATCCAACCCCGCCGAGCCATCCGCTAACAGAGGGATACACACCACTTTATCAGGCCCTCCCTCCACTCCCGGAAACACCATAAAAATTTCCGTGAGAGATTTTCTTTCGGGTGACGGTGGCTTCTTGTTTAGATCTGGAGCGGGCGGCTTAAATCCTTCTCCCATATATATTTATCGTAACAGACCTTAGGGCAAAACAAAAATCGTAATAAACGTGATATTCTCATGTTTATTTCTCCAAATACAAAACGTCCTTTTGTAAGGACGTTTTGTATTTGGAGCGGGTAGAGGGAGTCGAACCCTCATCTCTACCTTGGCAAGGTAGCATAATAGCCGCTATACGATACCCGCGTGGTGGGCGTGGATGGAGTCGAACCATCGACCTTTACATTATCAGTGTAACGCTCTAACCAACTGAGCTACACGCCCATGCGTGAGCCAATTTTTGACCCACACTCGTTTGATTTGCCCCGGCACAGTACCCAATTCTCTCGATCTTTGCAAGAGCCACCGTCTTTAGTCGAATCTCTCCTGATGAATACGCTTTTTATCAACTCCCGCTTGGTCTAAAATACCTCGGATCGCATCCATGAAGGGATTTGGCCCACACAGGTAAAAATGACCCGTAGCAGCGGTTTCAGCCAAGACAGGACTCAACATAGCCGCATCCACACGACCGGTTTTACCGGTCCAGCCAGGCGGATGTTCGCCGGTAAGGGTGGCGGTCATCTTCATGGGACCGTAAGCACGCTCTACGTCGTCAAATTCTTCTAAATAAGCGCTCTCTTCCGCATACCGATTGGAATAGACTAAATACATGGGCACCGACATTTTTTGATGGATCATTTCGCGCATCATGCTACGGAAGGGAGTGATGCCGATACCACCCGCAATGAAGACTATCGGTGTTTCGACTTGGGTCGGCAACACAAATACTCCAAATGGACCCTGAAGAGCCACGACGTCATCAATGCGCAAATTAGATGCCCGCTTGGTAAAATCTTTTTCGATTTTTATCCCCAGCTCTAGTGCACAGGTATCCGAAGGGGCGGTAGCAATTGAGAAGGCCGCTTTCCAGGTGGTGCCATCTTCATTTAAGAGATGCAAATATACCCATTGTCCGGCCTTAAATACGAGATTTGATTCTCCCTCCGTAGGCACCAGACGCAGCGTATAAATCTCGGGAGTTTCCCAAACGATTTCTTGGACGCGGAATTTGCGTAAACGCAGGACTTCAGGAATAGCAGACATAGATTACAAGATGGATTCACGGACGAGGGTACCACGTCGGTCAATAAAATAAAGGGATTCCACGGGAACGGCGGTTCCTTGCTCTACGGATTCAAGCACATACGGAATGGCAGGCATGGATTCCATGGTTTGCATGCGGACCTTCCACTCACTGAGCGTTAGCCAGTGCGCTTGAGATCCATTTTCCGTACGGAGCTCACCGCCATCCACTTCTCCGTTAAAGATCCAGTACACCGAATGCTTCCCCTGTTGCCAGGTGTTGCACAGGATAAGTCTGACTCCCGTGAGCTTTACGCTCAATCCGCACTCTTCCTTTGCTTCACGTATTGCTGCTTCTACGGGTGTTTCTCTTGGCTCGACATGTCCGGCAGGAATATTTAGAAATATCCCGTTCTTACGCTTCTCATCGATCAAAAGATACGCGTTGTCTTTTTTAATCAACACGCCCACCACCAATTTTCCTGTCGTCAACCTCCCAGCCGCCAGCCCGAGCCGTAATTGCAGTCGCTCAAAAAAGGAGAGCATGATTAGGCTTCATGGTCCGCCTTATAGGCTTCCATGGCTTTTGTGATCGCTTCCTTGGTTTCTTCTAGCGACTTAAATCCTTCAATGACGATTTTGTCGTACTTCGCCTTCTCGAGTTTTTTATATTCTTTAAAGTAAATCAAAAACTCTTCGCGAACGTGTGCAGGAAGATCTTCGATGGTTTGGATTTCGTCAAAACGGGGATCCACTTTTGAAATAGGCACCGCGATGATTTTGTCGTCCGCTCCATCTTGGTCAGAGGTACGCAAGAGACCGATCGCGCGCGCTTTGACCACACAACCCGGGAAGGTGTTGTAGGTAAGCAGGAGACACACATCTAAGGCATCCCCATCGCCAGAGTGCGTTTGCGGAACAAAGCCGTAATCAAATGGATAGAAGGTGGGCTGATGAAGAACGCGATCAAGCTTAAAGTATCCCCCCTCTTCATCGTATTCGATTTTATTGGAGGAGCCTTTTGTGACTTCGATCACAACGTTAAAAACATCTGGGGTTCCGCAGGGAACTTGGTGATAGAGGTTAATGCCTTTCATAGTGGCTTGAGCTTAACAAAGCCCCGTTCCTCGGGCAAGATGGCGGAGATATGCCTGTCCCCTTACCCCAGAACGCTGTTTTGAAGTACGGAGGCCCTCTCCTTCAAGCCTATCAATACGAACAAGGGCTTTATGATGGCTCGATCAGCATTTTTGAAACCATCGTCCGGCCGGACTGTGCTTCGGTGGTTGCTTTTTTAGATCGAGAGACCATTCTCATCACCCATCAAGAACAACCTAATAAACCCAGTGCGTTCTGGGCCCTTCCCGGCGGACGCATTGATCCTGGCGAACATCGAGATGCGGCCGTAGCTCGAGAGCTCATCGAAGAGACCGGCTTTCAAGGACATACGTTTCTCCACTGGTATACAAAAGAGTGGCGCGGCTTCACTCAGTTTGAAGAAAGTCTATACCTTGCAAAAGGATTGACTCCCGCCCCCCAGGGGATGCATCTCGATGGTGGGGAAAAAATTGAGGTTGTAAAACTCCCCTGGAAAAAACTGGTCGATCTCTGTTTAAGACTCGAGCTCCGCGGACCGACGTTAGCAAATTGTATTTTAGCCATGGAATTTGATCCGGAGACGCGTGCACGTAGAGACGAGTTTTTACGAGGCCTGTGATATCATGGTGCGTATGCCTCGTTCTTTGAGTATTTTTTTATGGATCTTGATAGGAGCTCTTGCTTCCGGTTTGGGGGTGGGGTTGGTGCTGCATGCATCCAATACGGATCGGCAACGGCTCACACGGGAGCTACAGTCCGCTCAGGCAACCGTTCTCTCTCTTAAAGCTCAACAAACCAAGCTTACCCGTGAAAGCAATGAGCAAGTTGCGGAAGCCGCTCAACAAGTAGCCCGAGTGGAAACCGAACTCGCTCGGCTTCAAACCCTACAATCACGCTTTAAAACAGCCCTTCCTCTTATTCCCCCAACCGCCGCACAAACGCGACGCTGGTCGGAATTTGCTTCCGTTGCAATGGGCGTGTCTTTGCGCGTGCCGCCTGCCATGCATACGCAAAGCAGTGACGATGGATTATTTGTAAGCACACGCCGGCTCATACAAGGAGTTCCGATTGAGGAACAGTGGTTTGCTCTCACCCCTTACCGAGCGGAGCGAGAGACGGACATTCGTTCTCGTTTGAGTAACGTGAGTGAAGTGACCTATGCGTTAGGCACGAGATTTCTTCAAGGAGTGCGGGGAACATTACCGGACGGACGCGAGAGCCTGTATCTTTTGCAAGTACAGGAAAATACTTCAACGACTCACCTTTTATGGGGGAAAACGACCGACGGAGTGAGTACGCGAACGATCCTGGACACGATTGCGACCTTATCGTTTCGATGATAGATAAGGAGGGTGCGATGTATGAGATCATCTTCCCTTCTTCTTAACTGGTATGACAAACACGGACGTAACTTACCCTGGCGCAAAACAAGGGATGTTTATCGTATCTTGATCAGCGAGGTGATGTTGCAGCAGACGCAGGTTTCGCGGGTTATCTTCTATTATTATCGATGGCTAGAAACATTTCCCACATGGACCACGCTCGCGCAAGCAACGAATGCGGAAGTGATCTCGATGTGGTCAGGACTTGGGTACAATCGACGCGGTCTCATGCTCCGCGACATTGCTCGAGCAGTGACTGAGCATGGAGAACCCACAAACGAGGAAGGGTGGCGCGCTTTGAAAGGCATTGGACCATATACGGCCGCAGCCATCGCCTGCTTTTCCTTACATACACGCACCCTTCCAATCGACACCAACATTCGACGGGTGGGCGCACGCTTGTGGCTCGGTGTTCCATTTCCGGATGCAAACGATGACGACGCCATCCGTGCGGCGGCGGAAGCGTTTTTGCCTACACGAGGAAGATTTTACGATATTCCTCAAGCGCTGTTTGATCTTGCGAGTCTCGTCTGCACCAAAACACCGAAGTGCAACGTCTGCCCGATGAAGAATACTTGCCCTGCCGCGAAGCTGTTTTTAAGCGGTAAGGTGATGATTCCAAAGCAAAGTATTAAAAAAGCCCAAGAGACGAGACATGGAAATAAACCGTATCCCGATAGGATTTATCGTGGGAGGATTTTAAAACTTGTCCGTGAACAAAATGGTGTTCCCCTCAAAAAACTTGGCCTCCTCATTGATTCAACGTTTAATGAGGAGCAAGACCAGGCCTGGCTTCTTCGTATACTCGATCGGATGGAGAGAGATCAATTCATCAAACAAAATAGAGCAACGATTTTTATTTGTGATAAATAATATTTTATTACGCGGAAAAAATACTGCGTTTGTAGGCTTCGAGATTTTCAAGAGCGATACCCGTTCCTTTTGCCACACACAGCTGTGGATGGTCGGCGACAAACGCCGGCACCCCTGTCGCTTCCGCAAATAGACGCTCAAGATTACGCAGCTGCGCCGTTCCCCCGGAAAGCATCATGCCTTTTTGCATGACGTCGGCTGATAATTCCGGTGGCGTTGCACGCAAGACCTCTTTAATTGCTTCGACGATGCCTTGAAGCTCATGCTGGATCGCATCCGTCACATCATCGCTCGTGACGGTCACGATTCTTGGCAGACCACTGACCATATCACGGCCTTTGACTTCCATTTCAAGCTTTTCTTCGAGATATAAAGCGGAACCGATGCGAATTTTTATCTCTTCCGCTGTCCGCTCCCCTACCGCCAGGCTGTATTTGCGACGAACATGTTCTTGGATAGCCGCATCAAGCTTATTGCCGCCGATACGAACGGAAGCGGATGAAACAATTCCTCCCAGTGAAATGACAGCAATCTCCGATGTACCACCACCGATATCGATAATCATGTGTCCGGAAGCGGAACCAATGGGAATATCCGCACCAATCGCGGCAACGACAGGTTCTTTAATAATGTACGCGGCTTTAGCACCCGCTGAGAGTGTGGCGTCGATAACCGCGCGACGCTCGGTGGACGTGATGCCGCCAGGAACAGCCACCATTACCTCGGGACGAAAGAGGCGGACTCCGCCCAAGGCTTTATTAATAAAATAACGCAGCATGGCTTCGGTGGTGCGATAATCAGCGATCACCCCATCCTTCAAAGGACGCTTGGCAACAATGCTTTCCGGGGTGCGGCCCAACATTTCTTTCGCTTCTTTACCAACGGCCATGACTTTTTTATCCGCGACCGAAATAGCTACCACCGATGGCTCGTGGATGATAATACCTTTTTTAGGGATGTAAACGAGAACAGTGGTTGTACCCAGGTCAATACCAATTTTTTTACCAAACATACAAAGGAAGAGCGCCAGGAATCAGATACCAAGCAGCGGTTCGAGCGTTGAATCAAATCTGCCAAGTTACATGAATGAAATCTACTTCACTCTTATCTGGAACATCTGGTCGGTTTTTAGATCGGTGGTCACACGATACCGCTCATCTCCGAACTGCTCTGGAGCTTCTGGAGGGTTCGCTGCCATAAGCTTCTTACCCAACCGGAGATCAAGCGTCAAACGCTGGTTTGCGCCAGGCTGTTTTTGCACTAACAGCTCATACACCCCTTTTGAGAGTAGAGGCTCTGTCACGCGTGCCGGGAGGCGGTAGGTAAACGTCAGCTGACGCGTTTCTCCGGGTTCAATCGACCAAAAAGCTCCGAAGACCGTTTTGCCCAAATCTTTCATGACGTCTACTTGTCCGGGAACTACGCGTCCACCGCTCTGATTCAGGTCTTTCGCCATCGCTCCCTCGCTCGCGATCAATTCACTCCCTTCCGGGACAAAGATTCGTACATAATCCCGATAACGCGTATAGCGCCAGGTAATCACGCGATTTGTATTGGTATAGGTCAAGCGCACGGTAGCGAGGGGGCCGCTTGGGTTCGTCGCATCTATACTATATTCTACGCGCTTATCCATGACCCCGTCGGTTTTGAGGGCGGCCAAGTTCGTATCCACAACCCACAACTCATCTTGGGCGGCAACGCGTGCTCTCCCACTCCAGCCATGCGCATCAAAGGCTCGTTGCAAAGACGGATCCTGCACCACGATCATAGCATCTTTGTTTTTTAAAGCGGCCAGTCCAAGATCGAAAAGATCGACCCAGGTTCGAGCTGGAGCACTTGCCAGACGAGAAAAGATCGCATCTCCGAGCTTAGCCACGATCTGTTTTCGTTCTTCAACAGGAATCCCTTGTTTTGCAAATCCTACTTCCACCGCATACTGCAACTCATCAAAAAAGGCGTCCGGCGTAAACGTAATACCATCGACTGTGATAGGGCCTGTAAAACGTAGAAGTGAGGTGAAGAGTTCTGGCTCCAGCAAAATAACACCATCCGGGGTGCGAGACGTTGAGGACACGACCTGCGCCAACCAACCGTGCTCTGCAAAGACCTGCGAGATACGTCCAGCGGCCTGAGGGACATCGGGCGACCAGTTACTGTCACGCAAATACCACGCATCCACTCCTAATTCACGATGCACGATAGGCGGTGGTGGACCAAGCAATGTTGAGCTCGCCATCCGATCAAAGGCGTAGACATCCTGGAATGATTGAGCTGTTATTTCTCCGCTATCCAGACGCACAACACCGACCGTACCGATGAATCCTCCTGTTGGCCGCATTTCATCCGCGTTTTGCAAAGCAATGATGTAGGTTTTTGGCTGCGGGTATCCGATAAGGGGTAGAACGACTCCTAACACGTCAACCGCGACATCCGAACGGTCTCGGTAGGCTTGCAAGGTTTTTGTGATTGGCTCCATCGCTTTCCGCACAGGAGGAAGCATGCGGTCCTGAGGGATTTGATTCCAAGCGTCAAGAGCGATAAGCGCCTTCTCGCGTGCGGAACGTATTTCCGGCAACGCCTGCTCCAATCGGCGTAAAATTTGTCGCTTCTCGTCACGAGATAAGTCACGAAACGAACGATGACTCGCTACCTCCATCCCTAAACCGGGCGTTTGTTGAACCGCTTGGAAGGCCTCCGTGACACGCCCCATAGCAGTCAGGAGCTGTTGAGCGGCATCCAGCCCAATAGATCCGGCCTGTAGTCCATGATTCATTGCTTGTACCTGTACACTCACTCCCGGCAACATGCTCCACGGACCAACCCAGGCCGATGCGGTACGAGCAGCCTCCAATTCCCCTCGAGCCGTGACCAAGGAGGCAGCTGCTGCCGAGAGCTCTTGATGAGATAGTTGTGTATAAGCCGCTTCAAGAGCGGTTTTTGCTCCCTTCGCATGCGCAACTAAGGAAATCCCCGCGTACACCAAAGGTGCCAGACACATCACGCCGACCACCACCCCTCCCCCCAACATCCAGGGCCAGTAGCGCCTTTTTTGTTTGGGGGTTTCAGGCATAGGGACAGCCCCTTGCTCCGGAAGAGACGAAGAAACGGATGGTTCATCTGTCGCGATAAAATTCGGAGTGCTCATGTGAGCATTGTGCCTGTCTACAAGGTATTTCACAACTTGTGGAAAATCTAAGATGACTTACTGGTTTTGACAAAAATAAAAAAATATGAGACAAAACGTTTCGGCTCGCTTCATAAGGAAGTGGGCTTAACACACGGAGGATCCCGTGCAGGACCTGTGGACAGAGAAGGCTCAACAAGGGCCCCTTCGGGCCCGGTCGATGCCACGGGTTCGTGAACCTACGTGGCAAAGAGCACAGAGTGCGCTCGGGCGCATCTCGCAAGAGCGTGCCCGAAAAAAGCTCATCACACTTCTTCAAGAAGCGTTTAAGACTGGGGAGGACTTTGCAGAGGTTGTGTGGGGAGAAGCCTCGACGACACATACCGCCACCCTCATTCTCTCACGCGTGAATCTTCCCTCCGCACAAATCACGTTGCCCGCCGGACCGCGTCGAGAAGCGCTCCAAGCCCTCATCCTGTTTGGAGCAACCTGTGAACTACTCGGCTACAACTTCCTTTCGCTTTCACGAAAGCAACGGCAACGCCTACGCACCATCATCAATAACTGTCAGGTAGCCACGCAACAACTCCTCACACGAGCCTGGCCGCAACTCACCCTACGCGATCGTGAAATCATCGCTCGGGACTGGCACGATTCCCTCGGTCGCGATGTAGCGGAAGAGTGGGATAGGGTCCTGGTCGGAGCACGCGGAGTTGCCATTACCAGCCTAGCCTTTCACTTTTTAGACTGGGATACTCGCCTTGCCACCTTTATAGAGGACGCGGGTTACACCCTCGATCTCGTAGCGGTCGGAGTGGGTGATCTGGATGGTCAACGAGGTAAGTTTGGCTTCCTGGTGCAGGTCAAAAGCGCCAGAGACCACTACGCTCAAGTTATCAATCAGGATACCCGACCCGCGGGGATTGATGAAAAAACATGGACCAGACTCGTAAAGATGTGGGAGTTGGCCGATAACCGTTACGGAGACCTGGGAATCCGCTTCGTCCCAATCTATGTCGAAGTAGGCAAGACCCCGCGTGGTCAGTCACCAAACGATATATACCCTCGTGCTCAAAAACTCAGTGAAGCCATTATTCGCGCCTTCTCCGAACCTGGGGAACGCGTATCAGATACATGAACTCTCCACGCCACCTGCGTGGTTTTAAATTATTTATTTTTATTATTTTGCGTGCTGTTTTTGATACACTTCGCGTGGGTTTACCTGTCCAAAATATTTGGCGAAGTATTTAAATCCACTAGCAATATGAATGCGCGTTACGGGATTATTGAGTGCTTGCCAGAGGGTTTTGGTCTGACTTTGACGTTGATAATAATGCAAAATACGAGCGACGGGGGTATAGACGACGCGCTGCCCCGCAAGCCAGACACGACGACACACGTCAGAGTCTTCAAAGTAGAGAAAGAATCGTTCATCAAAACGACCTATTTTTTCTAACAAATCTCGCTTGATCAAAATTGCCGCCCCCAATACCCAATCGAGGTCGTGCTCCTGGGTACGATCGATCCCCTCCATGCGATACCGGGAAATGATGCCGCGCAAATATGGGAGTTTACCCAAAGGCGTACGACGCAGGATAGGAATCAGAGGATTGGGAAATCGATAGCAAGATTCTTGATCTGTGCCGTCCGCGTTCATGAGACGCGGTCCGGAGGCACCAACATCAGAACGGATCTTCATCCAATCGACCCATTTATCCAATTCACCGGGCTCGATGATGAGATCCGGATTCAACCACATGACATAGGTTCCTCTGGCTTGAGGCAACACGAGATTCACAGCGGCTCCTAATCCAATATTCTTTGGAGATACGTGAAGCTTTACCCACGGAAACTGTTCACGAATAACCTGCTCAATTCCGTCTTTTGAATCGTTATCCACCAAGAAGAATTCGTACGAAAAACGCGGAGGAGCCTCCTGAATCCCCCTGAGAAGATGGCGCAAAAAATTCACCATCTTATAGTTGACGACGATAAAGGAAACGTCCGGCAACTCCGTGGTAACGAGAGGCATAGATTTTGGCTTTATCCTAGCGACGTGACCGCTGAATAGCAAGCTTCAAGAATTGCCGCTTCCGCAAGGCGCGTATGACCGCCAAACGACTGCGAATGAGCGCCGGAATGACCCGCGGATCCAAAAAAGTCATCATGAACCGCGTAAGCCCCTGCACAAAAAGCCACGGCAAAGCCTTTATCATAGTGGAGAAGGCGATGTTTTTACAACGTAGGACCACGGCATAGCTTCGCTCACGCCGTGCCTGCAATGATTCTTGTCCGTACCACCGTCGAACACGACCCAACCATCCTAGACGCTTATTTGAACCCGTACGCACCCAAACAAGCGCCGACGGGATTAGTTGCGTTGGTATTTGCAAGATCTTTAGTCGCCATGCGAGATCTGCCAGGGCGTATGATTCAGGCAAGTCTTCATCCAACCACTCCTCCCCTACTTTTGTCGCCATAAGAGCACTGGCGCGTATCGCCACACACCATGTACTCAGAAGATCGGGAGCCACTTCATCATACTGACCCGTATCTTTTTCCGCCTGACCGCGTGCCCGAGGCTCTTGCTTCCTTCCTAACATCACTCCCATTTGTTCCAAACACTCACTATCTATCAGCCCCGGTTCATCGCTTTCTTCTTGTGACTCCACTCGTGCTTGCCGCACTTTTGGAGCGACGGCCATGAGCGTTGGATTCTGCTCAAGCGCTTCTACGAGATGCGTAAGAGCGTCGGGAGCGAAGATGATACGCGAAGAGGTGAGAATAATATACCGTTCAGACCAGGTTGATGGATCCCAACGAGCAAATAAGGACGTCAGCGCTTGATTATGAGCTCGGGCAAATCCTTGATCGCGAAAATTACGCAAAACCATGATCTCCGGACCGGCACCGCGAGGCCAAGGCTCTTTTCTATCTTGCGAGGCATTATCAACCAAGACAATTTGAAACTGACTCCAGGTTTGTGAGCCCAAGCTTTGCAAGACAGGCGTCATGGAGCCAGCCGGATGCGAGACGACGAGATGAAGAGAGACGAGGGGATGGTTAGGCATGGGGTTCGTGAATAGTACGCTTAGGAGAAACGGCAAATCCGAGCGGCTTCCCCAGCATAAAGCGTGTTTGGGCATCAATCGCGGGAATAGCCCCAAACAGAATAAAGGTAACGGGGAGAAGCAACCACTGAGCTAACATAATGCCATAGGCATAGGGGCGCCTAAAGTGACGTGGGGGCGGCGGAAGGAGTGTAAACGAGAGTGTGGCTGACACGAATAAACCAATCATGGCAAAGCGCATTAACCACTGAAGCGTGAACGGCGTGTTCTGAAAGACCACAAACCCATGCAAGGATTCCGGAGCAAACCAAAAGGGCAAATAACCCAAGATAAAGATAAGAAGCGGCGCGGTTGCCCACGTATACATTCCTTCTAACTGCTTAAAAATCCAGCCTGCTTTGGCCGTCCACGACATCTGCGTATCCTTGGAAAAGATCTCAACCATGTAAGGGAAATTTTCCACTCCCCACGCCCAACGACGTTGTTGCTTATAAAGAGCAACAAGTGCCTTCCAATAATCTCCCGTCATAACCGTATCCATTGATACCGGGAGATAAAGAGGCGTGACACGATAGTGACCATGGTAGCGAGCCAAGCCCTGCAAAAAAATCCGCGAATCTTCTGAAACAATATCTTTTTGCCAAAAACCCACATCAATCAACATGCGCAAACTCATGGAATGTGAAGAAAATGTCATCATCCCCTCCGGTCGAGGAAGTTCCGTCATGAGCCAAAAGGTGGTGCCAAACATAGCCACCCGTACCGCGGCAGGTGACTCCCATAAATTATTATTATAGACAGCTACCGGCTGATAGGAGCTTCGGGTTGGCTCTGATACGGTCAGGTACTGATAGGTTAGACACGAGAAATATTGAGGATGAACGATCGTATCCACATCCAAGGAAGAGACCACGATACGGTCCGGGTTTAATCCCAGCTCATTCAGCTTGGGCAGGATCTGATGGCCAGCCCAATGGAGATTTGAACCCTTTCCCGGGATCTCGTCCGGTAAATCTTTTGGGTGCGTGGTTGTCCAAAAGGCCTTAAACTCGTTGGTAAATTCTTTTTCTGCTTGGTCACAAATCCCCTGAAACCGAGCCTTGTCACGCTCTTCCCCCGCCAAGACCACCATCATGCGGTCAGCAGGATACTTGGTACGAGCGAGTGTTTTTAGCGTTTCACGAATGACGGGATATTCTTCTTTGTACGTAGGAAGAAAAATGAGATGAAAGGTTTCATCGTAGAATGGCAAGATAACCGCTTCCGCTTGCCAATCGCGCTTTAATGCATGGCGATACCTCCACCATGAGATGAGCGTAAAGGGGGTAAAATAAAGAATGCGAAGCAACCAATAGAGATCAAAGAGGATGATAAAATAGATCATCCACAACGGATATAAGATCGACAGAACCACTGAAACAATCAGCGTGGTCCACACCATGACTCCTGGGATTACCTCTAACAAACGCTTGTTCATACGACACGAGGGAGCGTGATGTTAGGCTCTGCATCATAAACAGGAGCTACATACACCTCCTCTGATACGCGTTTTTCTTTTAACGCCTGGCAAATACCGGCCAGAGTTTTTGTCTGATCTTGATCTATTCGCACCCCAACCAGCGGCTTACCCAAAAGACGCGCTAATAGATTGGCATACAAAACCCCTGTGCGGATCGAGGAAAAAGATCCTGGGCCAGCCACTACACAAATACCCTGACATCCTTCCAATCGCACTCGTTCCTGACTAAACAAGCGTCGCAAGAGCGTTGTTGCTCGAGCATTGTATGACCGCACCTGTGAACGAGCGTCCAACGACAACCAACCCAGACGACTTTGTCCGGGGATATGCGTATCAATAAATAGCCATTCTTGATTCACACGAGCGAATAGTTAGACACCACTACTTTACGCGTTCGGCTAATTTATCTACAACCACATTCTTTGACGCTTCCAGAATTGCGTAGAGAAATCGGTCGGTAATATCTTTTCGATAGCGAAACTCTTCCATCGTCATGAGCGAGTAACGGATCTCAACTCCTAAGTCTTGTTCGGTTTGAGACAAGATTTTATCCATCGCTTTTTTATCAACCTTCTCCGCGACCATAAAAATATCCACCGGAGCTCCCGCCTTCCCCAGGAAGACGCCTAGGAAGGCCAGATAACGAATGTCGCCAAGCTTTAATAAGTGCTGATCCAGCTGCTGTTCGAGCATCACCTGCGCCTTCACAATCAGGGAGGTTATTTCCGGTAAAAGTGAAAAACTCTTGTTGATACGATAATATTTACGTTTGAGCCCAGGACGCTTGCGCCCATCTTCCGACACACCTTCTTCGACAACCTCGGTGATCAGACCGAACCGCACGAGGTTCGCTAATTCACGTCGAACGGCGTTAATTTGAGTCCCAACTCGACGCGTGAGCTCGCGGACAAAGATCGCCTCATCGGGATGACGCAGAAAGAGACTGAGGAGTTTGACGCGGGTCTTCGAACCAAATAAGTGTTCAAGCATACTCGCCTGTATCCTGCCCCATCTGGGCTACCTTGACAAGCGGGTATTTACCGCTAGACGAGTCCCTCTCCCAAACCGTATACTGGCTAGTAACCTTTGTTTTGGAGGCTTGATGATTTTGTTTACCCCATGTCTTCTTCCCGTCAATTGCGCGTGGCTGAAATCGAGGTCAACGCGGCCCCAACAGACGAACGCATCGTCGGCATTTTTCGCTACGAATCAGAACAGAAAGGCAAACGTGGCCCTCTGATTCTGTTGGTAGCCGAAATCGCTTCCACTCTTTACGTCTACGAGCAATTGCTAGACGTTATTAATGACGGCATTGAGCGATTGCGCCCCCTCATCTCGGCCGTGGATACCGATCCAATGGCACGTTTTGAAAAACTCGTGCAAGGCTTGAATGAGGCGGTGGCTCATTTTTTAGCCGAAGAACCCTCTCCTATTGCTTGGAACAGGGTTAACCTGTTTCTTATGGAAGTTCAGGATGAGCACCTGTGTTTAACGGGGTTGGGACACTTGTGCAATTTATTTTTACAACGCCAACCAGACGGCACGACTCGAGCATTTGATTTATTCGGTTCGCTAGAACAAGCGGCAGAGGTCAATCCAGAAAAAATCTTTTCCGGACTCATTTTTGGTGAACTCAAAGCAGGTGATGCCCTGTTTGCGGGGACGCAAAACTTTGAACGACTACGCCAGGAACTTGCCATCGTTCCACGCCTTAAGAGCTTGCCCCCCGTAACTGCCGCACTGGACATTCAACAGGCTCTCGAAGCACAACATATTCCTGATGATTTTGGGGCTGTTATTGTTGCGCAAGTAGACCTTCCGGAACAGGCGCCCGAGCCCACCCATCGTCAGGATGAAGAACCGGTAAAAGAGAAAAGCACCCTGTCCGTTGAACACATGTATGCCGAAGAAAAAACGGCGGAAGCTATGCTGCAGCCAACGATGACTCCATTACCCCATCTAAAAAAGCGCGGCCAAGCTGCTCTTCGTGATCATCTTGAAACCATGGGAGGCGCACTGCAAGGATTACCTGCGCGGGTAAAGGACCTATTCTCCCGTAAAGAATCCGTCCACAATCCCATCACTCTGGCAGGCTTACGTACCATGAATGCTGGGCACGGTTCATTCCTTACTTCCAAACACAAGCTAGCTATTGCTGCAGGAGTGAGTGTGCTCGTCATCTGCTTGGGCGGAACCATTTGGTACCGTCATGCACAACGCGTGAACGCAGAACAAGCCGCCTGGAACGCCGCCTACGATCAGGCGATGGATCAAAAAAACCGAGCGGAAGCGAGCCTCGTCTATGGAGATGATGAGAACAGTGTGCGCTTGATTCAGCAAGCGGATGCTATTTTACGGAGCTTAGATAGCGCCACCCCGAAGCGCGCAGAAGGACGTAAAACCCTTGAAACAGCCCTCGCGAGCGTGCATGCCAAGCTCCGAAAAGAGCAGCGCGTGGATCAACCACGCAGCGTATTTGCCTTGCCCGCGGAAGCCAACGGATCTCTTTCACTCCTCGGGGGTGCAGAGGGAAAGTTGTATACCTTTGACTCTCAAAATAAACAATTAATCACCACAGAGATTGTCACAAACGTCGTCAACCGCACCCCTTGGACAGAGACCAGTCTTCCGATTGCTCTGTTGGGTGATAAAACGGGCGCCCTCATCCTGACTCAAGATAAGCGCGCGTTTCGTCTTGATGCGCTCAAGGGCACGCTTACCGCCTTCCCTTACGATGATAAACAGAGCGTGGGGCTTACTAGCGCCATCGTCTATGCAAAGCGCGTATACGCTCTGGATGCAGCGGGCAACATGATTTGGCGCTACAATTTAGGCAGCTCTATTGGTCCCGGCACCGCCTATCTTAAACAGACGTCTGTAAGCTTGGCCGGAGCCACAAGCCTCGCTATCGATTCAAGTGTATATGTTGGCTTTTCTAATGGGCAGCTCGTACGTTATTTATCCGGCGCACAAGAATCCTGGGCTCCCGCAGCCATTGATCCACCGCTCACGAATATCGCGAGCGTATGGACCGCGCCCGATACAGACAGAATCGTGATCGCCGATCAACAAGGCAAGCGCGTTGTGATTTTACGCAAGGATGGAAAACTCGTTGGACAAATTACTTCTTCCGCCTTCAAAGGACCTACAAGTATCATGGTTGATGTTGGACTCAAACAAATCTTTGTCGCAGACGGATCTTCCATTTACGCCTTTGATCTCCCCTAGCGTTGCGCACCCGATCTCACCCTGCTTTTCTTTGGGAGGTAGGGTGTGATATACTTTTACGTATTGATCTTTTTCTTTGAATGTTCTTTTCTATGCCCCTTGCAAAACCTTCTTCTCGTCGCAAAGTTTCTTCCGCCTCTTCTTTAGGAGAGAGCTCTGTGTCGTCACGCACCTATAGCCCCGTTCCACGCTATCATCGTGTGACAAAAGTTCCATTAGCGGTTAGCGTGGCGGCTTTTTTAGTTGTTGTGGCTGTCATCATTGGAACGATGGCGGCAAGCAGCATGCAGCGAGATGACGAGATGTTGCGAGCTGAGCTTGAACGCGTGCAGCAAAACCTGTCTGATCGCGTGAGTCGCTTGGAGCAAGCCGCGCTCCCTGCTGCACAGCCCACCGCGCCCGTCCCTAAACCCGTCTCAAACACCGCTTTACCCGTTACCGTAACAGCTACACAATTAAATGGGATGCATGCTGTGGTTGACGCCACAAAATGGAACAAGAGCGCTGCAACGCAAACGGTAGAATACCGTGACACTGAGCACGGAGTGTTACTCAAGCTCCCTTACAATCCTCAATGGGGTAATGAGATGTACAAGGTAGCTCCTTACGAGGTCGAAGGCGGGGTGCTATGGTTTGGTCCTTTGATGGTAGATCCGCTCAATGTTGGTGATACGCGGTTCTCTCGTATGTATAAACTCGAGATTGGACCCAAGATGTCCTATCAAGATGTGTTTAAAAAATACGCAACAGAAAATCCTCGCCCCGCCCCTTATCAACCGATCAAGCAGCGTGATCTAGCAGCAGGTAATTTGACGGCGGAAGTTTATACGATTCCAGAGAGAGAGATGATTGGTACAGCGGAATACGTCGTCTTTTCTGGGAAGAAGTTTAACTACACCCTCTCAACTTTCTCGAACAACACCAAACTCACCTCCCAAGATCTGGCGGTGTTCTCAAACGTTATCGTTTCTCTCCGGGCGATCTAAGAATAAAAGTCAAAATCCCGTTTCCATAAGGAGACGGGGTTTTGTTTTATTAACCTAAAAAAGCTCTTACTTTAAGCAAAAAATAACCCTCTTTCTTGCTTGACTTTTTGGCCTTTTTGTGGTATTATTTTATTTCGTACATTTGGCAAATCACGTCTAAGATAGCTGTTTATTATCAACTCATTTTGATCTTAAACAGCCGTCTTGGACGGAGCATTTCCACGGCCCATGTGGCCAATTTCAAGGAGTACCTCGGATGCCCATCGACGTCACCTTCCTCTCGGTCTTCCTCGCCTTCCCCGGCAACGCCATCATCTTCCTCCGCGGCAACAACGAGGACGAAGCGGTCTTCCACGCGGAGGAACTCACGCGGGACCAGGAGCTCGATGTCTTCACGCGTGAACCCATCATGCTGGAGGCGCTGGAGATCGAGGACATCAACGACCCCGCGGCGGTGGTCGATGCGCTCGAGGAGGCGTTCATCCTCGCCTCGAGCGCGCACGGCCCCAAGAACGGGGCGCAGATCGTGTTCGGCACCGACGGCGCGCAGATCGTGGGACTCGCCTACGAGCTCGGCGCGCAGATCAACAAGAGTGCGCTCGTGCCGATGACCATCACCGGCTCGGGCGACCTCGAGGACCTCATGACCGGCCAGGCGCTCCGCCTCTCGGTCAACGGCGACCACATCGCGTTCACGCTCTACACGGAGCTGCCCAACGACGACGTCGAGTGACCCACGCCCTTTCCCCTCCCGCTGACTGGGACGCGCTGTTACGCCGTCCTGCTCACCCCTGCTTGTTTCTCATTATGAGGAGCGTGAAGGGGTGAGTTTTGTTTTAGAGTCGAAACATTTCCAACGCATTCTTCGTCGTTGCTTCCGCAATACTCTCGACACTCTCCCCTCTTATCTTGGCGGCATGCTTCGCCACTTCTTCAATGTAACTTGGCTCATTACGTTTGCCGCGATATGGGATAGGTGCGAGATAGGGTGAATCTGTTTCAAGCAACAACTGTGATAACGGGATATTTTTTATGGTTCGATCAATCGCGGTCGAGGGGTCTTGGCTTTTGCGTAGAGGAAAGGTCGCGATGCCGTTGACGGCGATCATGAGACCAAGATCGAGCAAAGGTTGCGCTTCTTCCCACGTTCCTGTGAAGGAATGTACGATCGCTCTTGGTTTCCAGCCAGCTGTCCATTGTTCTTGGATGATTTCGGCGAGGCGTGTGAGTCCATCGCGACAATGAATCACGACAGGAAGGTCACATTCATGCGCAACCAAGAGGTGAATACGAAAGACACGTTCTTGTTCACGCTTGGCAGCCTCTTTATCTGGTTGATCCTCGAGGCGATAGAAATCGAGGCCCGCTTCGCCGATAGCGACGATCTTTTTTGAGGATTGAGCGAGCTCTTTTAGCTTGATGGGATCAACGTCGTGTTCATGGACGCTCCCCTCTTGTTCGTCGAGATGAGGTGAGGTGACGTGACTCGGATGAAGTCCGACGGTTGCCCAGATATCTGAATGTTTTTCGGCGAATTCGATGCCTCGTAGACTGTTTTCAAGGGAGGTACCTATCGTGACGGCGGCGATTCTTTTTTCGCGCATGCGCGACAAAGCGGCCTCACGATCTTCGTCGTAGGCGGGGAAATGCAGGTGGCAGTGGGTGTCTATTAAATAGGGGTTCATAATTTATTTTGTTATTTTTCTTTCGTCATCCCGAGTGAAGTTCGATGAACCCGATGGACCTCGTAGCAAAAATGATGAGCCCTGCGGGCGGCGGAGGGAACGTTAGACGATAGGCTCCAACGGGAACGTCTTTTCTGCTCGCTCCGTAACTTGTTGTGTTTTCACGTTGGCTTCGCATTGGGTTTTGGTAACTTCAAACATACTCACTCGCGAAAAGACGTTCCCGTCGGAGCCCTAGATATGGGAGGTATGAGGATGGCTCAGATCAAGAATCCTAGTGCGCGGTAGAAGACGGTTTGGGAGAAGGTGGCGATGTGAGAGCTGGAAATCCAGCTCATCCAACGAGGGTCAAAATGCAGGGTGATAACTATGTAGGATAACGATCCGATGAGAAACACTCCTTCGAACAATCCTATCAATCCTCCTAGCAGCGAATCGAGTGTCGACAAGAATGGTAACAGTGTGACGATCTTAAAGAACTTATCCAAGAGCCAAAAGACAAGCCCAACGATACGGTCCGCAACCAGAAAAATCAGGATAAAGACAACGATCTGAATGACAGCGGCGCTCAGAGGCACGATCAAGCCAACTGTATGCGAGATAGGCAAGGCCCAGGTTTTAGCAATCCAAAAACCCGCAACCGCACCCAATAATTGACCGATCGTTTGTACGATCCCCCGTCGATACCCAAGAACCGCGAACCAGAGCAGGAATACGCCGAGAAGCACATCGACCGCGTAGGGCTGGATGGTCGTAAGGGTAAACAGAGGCATAGATTGTCATTAGTGTAGCTTACCCCTCTGCCTTTGGAAATAAGGGCTCGCCGACAAGTAACACGTTTGTTTTATACCGATGCGCTATTTCTGCCGCGATGGTTGGCATCACTGGAGCAAGCGTGACCGCTATCCAGCGCACCATACAGGCTAGTTCAGCCAGGGCTTGCTTGGCCTTGTCCGGATCTGTTTTTACCATTCGAAATGGTGCCTCCTTATCAACCTTTTCATTGGCGGCTCCAACGACCGACCAAACCGCTTCTAAATAGGCTTTGAAATCGTATGCACGCATCGCCGTTTCCGTTTGTCGGTTAAGCTCTTCGGTGGAAAAGGTGGCTTCCGGCAAACCCTCTGGCGCGTATTTATTAGCCATTGCTGCCACACGACCGACAAGATTTCCAAGACCATTCGCCAACTCCGCATAACGCTCATCGAGACGAGCACGCGACACGTCTCCATCCTCTCCACACGGGAGATCGCGTAGGAGCGCGTAACGAACCGCATCGACACCGTAGGTCGCCACAAGCTCTTCCGGCGCAATCACATTACCCAAGGACTTACTCATCTTTTGTCCCTCAATGGTGAAGTGGCCATGGATGAAGACTTCCGTAGGCAGTGACACACCCGCCGAGAGCAAAAATGCGGGCCAATAAATGACATGAAAGCGCATGATGTCTTTGCCGATCACATGGGTACGTACATCGGACCGTTCCCAGAACATTTGGTAGGCCTCTCCCCCATCAGCAAAATCGAGAGCGGTAATATAGTTTGAGAGGGCGTCGACCCAGACGTACATGATTTGATTTGGATCATTTGGCACCGGCACCCCCCAGTTTTCCGCACGAGCCACGGAACGAGAAATACTAAAATCCTGCAACCCTTGTCGAATAAATCCCAGCGCCTCATTTTTGCGCGAGGCTGGGGTAATCTTGAGACGATCAGAGACAATCAATTCTTCCAACTGGGCTTGATACTTGGATAAACGAAAGAAGTAATTTTCTTCTTTAATACGCTCCAATGGCTTTTGATGGATCTGACAGACCCCCTGAGGAGCTTCTTCATCTGTATAAAATGCTTCGCAACCAACACAATACAAGCCTTCGTAGGTTTGTTGATAGATATCCTCCGCTTTCATCATGGACCACAGCTTTTGAGCACCCCGAATATGACGATCTTCGCGCGTGCGCATAAAATCATCAAAACTCAAGTTTAAAAGAGGCTGCAAGGCCTTAAAAGCTTCAGAATGACGGGCGACGTAGGCTTCGACCTCTTCTCCCGCCGCTTGAGCTGCACGGACATTTTTTAAACTATTATCGTCACTTCCAAACTGGCCACGAATAGTTTCGCCGCGCGCGCGATAATACCGCAGGAGCGTATCAACCTGGATACACTCAAGCGCGTGGCCAATATGAGGCGTTCCGTTTACGTAGGGAATGGAGGAGGTAAGATAGCGGATCATATCGTTGTGAAACATTGAGATGGGACTTATTAGGCCGGTCCTACGATTACGACAAACTCGCCTTTCGTGCTTGTGGTTTGGAGCGCGGCCCGAACGTGTTCGATAGGGCCACGGTAGAGGGTTTCGTGGAGCTTCGTCAATTCGCGGGCAATAAAAAGGGACCGAGTTGGTTCGAGAACCTTGGCCAGGGATTCGAGGGTTTTTTCAATTCGATGCGTGGATTCGAAGAAGACGGAGGGAACTTCTCGCGCGGCGATTTCACGAAACATCGTCTCACGTCCTTTTTTATGCGGAACAAACCCAAGATACACAAACTCATCCATCGGAAAGCCACAAACAGAGATCGCTGTCGTTAGAGCAGAAGCGCCGGGAATAGGGACAATACTAATGGGAAATTTGGCCTTTGTCGCAGCTTCTATAAGCTTCCCGCCTGGATCGTTCACTCCAGGGGTACCCGCGTCTGATATGTACGCCACCGAGGAACCCGACATAAGAGCATCAAGAATGCGATTCAGCTGCCCAATAGATGAGTGCTCAAAACAGGCCACCAAGGGCTTATGGATCTCGTAATGAGACAATAACCGAGAACTTACGCGCGTGTCTTCGCACGCAATCAGATCCACTTCGCGCAAGATTCGTACAGCGCGATGCGTCATGTCCTCTAAGTTCCCAATCGGGGTCGCGATGATATAAAGAGTTCCGATCATGGTCTGTTTGTAACAGATTTCCAGTTTTTTTGCGAGAAGCGCGTATGCCTGGCACAATGGTCTCTATATGCGTCGTTTGTCTCTCTTGGTTCCTTGTTTGGCAGTAGCGCTCTTTGGATTTGGCTGTAAAGATCCTGACTATGGAACCGTGCCGCGCGCCACCAATTGGCGCGGTGTCATTCAGGACACTCCTCCCCCTCGTGGATCTGCACCTACAGGAGCCCCTCCAAAAGCCACGCAAAAACTGTTTGACACGGTGCGGGCTGAACCAACAGAACTCCCCCTTTTACGACAAGCTCTCGCGAATCTTGCCGCCGCAACATCCTTTAAAGCGGTTTTAACTCTACCTCCGGCCGATGGTCAATCCGATCACGTGAAGGGTGAACTTAGCTTTGATCGAAGCCACGGTTTTAGAGGAATTATTACCTTGAATCCACAAACAAAAAGCGAAGTCCTCGTCCTCGACAATCAAATTTACTTTCGAGCCAACACAAGCAGCTGGCAAACCATTACTCACACCGATGAAGGAGATCGTTTACGTTTATTTTTTCAGGTGGCTTTTCCTTCTCAGTCCCGACCAAACCAACTCCTCGTCTCTGATTCGACACGGATTCTAGAAAGCAAGGCAGACGAACGCGGATGTCAGCGCTACACTTATACAGAAGTGCTCCCGAATGGAGATACAGCCAAAACGGTTTTATGTGTTAAAGATGGCTTTCCTACCTACATCATTAACGAATACGCCGAGGGCGAAACCGAGGTTTCTTATACAGATATCAACCAACCCGTGGATATAGGAGGCCTGCGTTAGAACTCGAACTCACACATCCTTGACCTTTCTTGGGGAGGTTTATATACTTGATTTAGCAGTCACAAGCCTAGAGTGCTAAATAAAATTTCCCTATGTTGCCACAAAATTTCACCACCAAAAGCCAAGAAGCGCTCAATATTGCGCAACAATTGGCCCTCCAAAATGGACAAGCTTCGTTAGAGCCGATGCATCTTTTTTATGCCCTATTAAGCCAAGAAGATGGCGTGATTCCCGCTCTATTTAACAAGCTGTCCATTTCTCCGGCAGCTCTACGAGCACAGGCACAAATCAGCTTAGAACGACTCCCCCGCACTCACTCAACCGGCGGAATTGGTCAGCTCTATCTTTCTCCGGAGCTTGTGAAAGCTCTACAAGCGGCTGATCGAGTCGCAAAACAATTTAAAGATGAATACATCTCCACCGAGCACCTCCTCCTCGCCCTGACCGAAGGACGTGATGAAATTACCACCATCCTGTCCCAGAATAACGTGACCACGGAAGCCTTGCTTAAGGCTCTTAAGGATGTTCGTGGAAATGTGAAGGTCGATAGCCCAGAACCAGAAAGCGCGTATCAAGCACTGGAAAAATACGCAAAGAATCTAACCGCCCTCGCTCGTCAAGAAAAGCTTGATCCGGTGATTGGACGTGATGATGAAATCAGACGCGTGATGCAAATTCTTCTTCGTCGCACCAAAAACAATCCTGTCTTGATCGGCGAGGCGGGCACAGGAAAGACCGCTATCGTAGAAGGATTAGCTCAACGCATTGTAGCTGGTGATGTCCCTGAATCGCTTAAAGACAAAGATGTCATCTCTCTTGATATTGGAGCGCTCGTCGCCGGGACTAAGTTTCGTGGCGAGTTTGAAGAGCGCTTGAAGGCCGTTATTCGTGACGTCGAAAAATCGGCCGGTAAGGTGATTTTGTTTATCGATGAGCTTCACACCTTGGTCGGTGCCGGTACGTCGGGAGACAGCGGATCACTGGATGCGTCAAACATGCTCAAACCCGCTTTAGCACGTGGTGAATTGCGAGCGGTGGGCGCAACAACCCTTCAAGAGTACCAAAAATATATTGAGAAAGACGCGGCATTAGCCCGTCGCTTTCAGCCGGTCTACGTGAATGAACCCTCAGAAGATGACACGATCGCCATCCTGCGCGGGATTAAAGACAAGTACGAGCTGCATAGCGGGGTACGCATTACCGATAGCGCCATTGTTTCAGCGGTAAAACTCTCAACCCGCTATATCAGTGATCGTTTTCTGCCCGATAAAGCGGTTGATTTAATTGATGAGGCGGCTTCCGCGTTGCGCATGCAGATTGATTCTCTACCGGAAGAACTGGACAAGCTTAAGCGTGACCTCATGAAATCTGAGATTGAAAAGCGCGCGCTCGCTAAAGAAGAAGATGCGGAATCCAAGGAGCGTTTGCACACTCTGGAAAAACATTTGAGCGAGGTTCGTGAAAAATCGAATCAACTCGAGCTATCTTGGCAAGCGGAAAAAGAATTGATTACCGCTATTCAAGAAACAAAAAAGAATCTTGAACGCCTAAAGATGGAGGCAGAGATCGCTGAACGCCGAGGAGATTTAGAAAAAGTCTCTGAGATTCGCTATGGACGATTACCGGAATTTGAAAAAAAACAACGTGAAACGGAACAAAAACTCAAGGAACTCCAAGGTCAACGCGGGCTCTTAAAAGACGCTGTCACCGAGGAAGATATCGCCACGGTCGTGGCTCGCTGGACGGGCATTCCCGTGCAACGCATGCTGCAATCAGAAGCGGATCGCTTAGCTCATTTGGAGGATGAGCTTCATAAACGTGTCATCGGCCAACATGAAGCCGTTGAAGCCGTCTCAAACGCACTCCGCCGATCCCGTGCCGGTATTAGCGAAGAAAAACGTCCGATTGGATCGTTTCTCTTCTTGGGTCCAACGGGTGTTGGAAAAACGGAGCTCGCACGCGCCTTAGCCGCCACCATGTTTGATGATGAAGATGCGATGATTCGCGTCGATATGTCTGAGTACATGGAGAAGCATTCCGTTTCTCGCATGGTTGGCTCCCCTCCTGGATACGTTGGTTATGATGAGGGTGGGCAGCTCACGGAAAAGATCCGACGACGTCCATATGCCGTTGTGCTCCTTGATGAAGTCGAGAAAGCCCATCCAGACGTCTTTCATCTCTTGCTGCAAGTACTTGATGACGGTCGGCTGACAGATGGAAAAGGCCGTCAGGTTAACTTTAAGAACACGATCATTATCATGACTTCGAATATCGGATCAGACATGATCTTGGATTGGGGCAAGCGCCGCGGATCGATTGGATTTGCGGATCAAAATGAGAAGGAAGTCAGTAAAGCAGAGGATATCCGCAATAAAGTCATGGAACTATTGCGCGACCACTTCCGACCCGAATTTTTGAATCGTGTCGATGAGATCGTTATGTTCCAGGCGTTAGTCAAAGCAGACCTGGCACAGATCGTCGATTTACAACTCGCCTCTGTCGTGAAACGTTTGCAACAAAAAAAGATTACACTCACATTCACTGACAAGGCTCGCAAACTCGTGGCCGATAAGGGGTATGATCCATCCTTTGGCGCGCGACCACTGAAGCGCGCCATTCAGGACCTTATCCTGGACGAGCTCGCACTTAAGATGATTAAGCACGAGATCAAAGAGGGTGATGAGGTAAAGATCGATGCGAGCAAGGATACCATTGTCATGAAGATCGGATAAATCAAAAAACACTCCCGAGATCGTCGGGGGTGTTTTTTAACATCAGATCTTCAGCATCATGGGCAAATGATCCGAAACAGGAAGGTCTGGCACTTCAAACGTTTTTACTTCGATACCTGGACTGATGAATGTGTAATCAGCAAATTCCTGAAATCCAAGCGGCGTGTTCGCGTAGTGTGGATTGAGTTGCTTAACCAATGTCCCGCGCGTGGTAGGGATACCATACTCCCGAATGAGATTACGAAACCCAGCACTCTCAAACATATGTACACTTTCCGTATCAGGAAAGAGATTAAAATCTCCCATAATGATTTTCTCCCCTGCTTGATCTTTCAGAGAATCTAGAATTTTTTGTGACTGTGCCAAGCGCTGAGGAGTATCCCGTTTATGACCCGGCTCTGAGATACCGTGCATATTACAGATCGTGAGGGGAAACGCATCCGTCGCTATCGTGACACAGAGCGCATTATATCCAAGCGTACTGTAGTCTTGAGGAATGTAGGTATTGCGACCATTACACAAAAAGAAGTCTTGGTGACTAATCACTGTATGAGATTTTTTTACAAAGGTCGCCACCCCCCAATGCACGGTTGCGCCAGGAATGGGTTCCATATCCATATCATCCTGAGTGACCGCGTAGTAGACATGAAAATCGGGCAAGCGTCGCTCCAGTTCTTGCAACTCATTCGTACGGAAGCCCAAGGAGATATTACGCACCTCGCCCTTCTCATTACCCATGACCTCCTGAAAACAAAAGACATCCGTTTCTTCCGCTCTTTGCTCAACAAACCGCATGAATGGCTCAAATATCTTACCGCCAAAGGTATTTAAGGAAATGATATTCATACATTCATTATAAGTTCTGTTTTACCCCCTCCTGAATAACACTCAAGACATTTCACTTCACACCACTTGGACTAACAAGATTCGAACTCCCGGCCTTATTGAAGCTCCGAGCACTCGCTTCAACTCCCTCACGAAGCGCGCTCGCCATTGCGCTATAGCCGTTACCTATAAAATCCTATCCACTGTCGGGCTAGTGGGACTTGAACCCACGACCTCCACGTCCCGAACGTGGCGCGCTAGCCAACTGCGCTATAGCCCGACACTGGATAGGATTCAAGAACGGTACCAAATAATAACTTTCTCTGACAAGCGTTAGTGAGAATGCCCTTGATGAGACGTTTCTCGATCCCCTTCTAGGCTCGCGAGAGACTCGCGTTTGATAACGTAGGCGGCGAGTAAGGCGGTAATCGGCACGGTAAAAATGAGACCAATCGTGCCCGACAGAGAACGGATAACCTCATCAACCACGGAATCAAAGTTCACGAATTTCAGCCAAGAGCCGCCAAACTGGGTATACAAGAGCAGCGTTGAAAGCGAGCCGCCGACATAGGCGTAGACGAGAGTATTCGCAAGAGCCGACATGTGATCATTCCCAATAACCATGCCTGCTCGAAAGAGCTCTTTTAACGAGAGGCGATGGTTGGCTTTGCGAACTTCTGCGATTCCCGACACGATGGACACAGCCACGTCTTCCACAACTCCCGCGGAAGCGATGATAATGCCAGCAAAGAGGAGGCCGCGCGGATTCAAGAGTGGATTTTTATCGAAAAAGAGAC
Organism: uncultured Gammaproteobacteria bacterium; assembly: GCA_964562155.1. GTDB lineage: Bacteria > Patescibacteriota > Patescibacteriia > 2-12-FULL-60-25 > 2-12-FULL-60-25 > JAGOUY01. The sequence goes on along the minus strand of CAZLRU010000008.1, from coordinate 19,159 downwards.
GGTCTTCTTCCGTCGCAAGACCGGATAGGTGCGCCCAATCGGCGAATAACCAGGAAACAGCGTAGGCCACCAGAGAACCTCCAATGGTTCCAATAGCGGTTGCCACAGCCTTCCGATTCCAGCCGGTCGATAACCCCGTCGAGATAAGAGTGAACACACCGGCCAACACAATGGCGATAGGAACGGGATTCATGCCACGCAAGAACAGTGGGATGAGGACGTAGCCAATGAGCGCAATCGAAATAACAATAGAAAGAGCAACCTTGAGTCCTTGCCATCCAGACAAAAGGACTAACATAAGAACAAATAAAACCACGAGCCAGATAAGGGCAGCGCGACGATCAAACCCTTCCAAATAATAGTTTGACTTTCCATCGTTGCCGGGCTGAACAAAGATAACGACCTTGTCCCCTATCTCCGGCGCCAACCGATAGGGATTGGAGCCGATATCTGAAGAAATGTCTTCGACTTTGCCACTGGTTGGGCCGGATAAGAACCGCACTTGATAAACCTCAACTTGTTGGCCGGTGGAGGTGGTTTTTTGATCCCGTAGCGAGACTGCTTCTACGATGCCACGCTCGTATGCGCCTTCAACAGCTGCCTGCGTCCCTACCGCCGCCCCATCGGTGGAATCCGCGCCTTGCGCATGTAACGGAGAAGTGAGCCCGGCGATCAGCGCAAGGCAACATAGACCAGTCAAAAGAAAACGTTTCATAGAAGAAGCCTATCATGACCCGACTTGCCACGGGTAGGGTGACGCATAGCTCGTTTCTTCACGCGCATAACGGTTTAGCCAGCTAAGCAAATGGGCGGTCGCGCGTACATCGTCTCGATTGTAGCGCACAATATCTTCAAGGATCGCATGATCCTTGGTTGATAACCAAGACTCGTAGGCGGTAATGGAAGCGCGCCCATTCTGCACTTCGCTTGTCCAAGAAAATCCAAGGAACTTGCAGATATTTTTAAGACTATAGAAGTAGAGCGGGTATACGGCATGCTCACGGGCCGCTTCTTTCAGGTCAACAAGGCGAGAACGAAAGTGCTTGAGAACGGCGTTATCCGTATCTCCGTAACGCTTACCCAAGATCTCTAACCGACTCGCTTCGTACGTGGCGTAATGATAGATCGTATAATCGGCAGGCAAGGTTGGGATCCAGGCCAAGAATTCTTTCCACATCTTTTCTTCATCTTCGGGTCGTTCCGCGACAAATGAATGATAGCGCTCCCCTGCCTCATCCTTGATCCAAAAACCGTAGAGATAATCGGTATCGGTCATAGGATGACTCTCAATATCGAAGTGAATTTCTAAACCGCTGGTTTCATGTGTCCAGGGTTTTTTGATAATAACGGAATGATCAACCAGCGAGCGCGCTTGACGTTGAATCGATTGAAGCGCGCGAAGAGTCATCCCTGGCGCAAGACCAGCGAAGGCTGCCGGATCCATATCGGCCGCTTGGTAGATCGTACGAATCCCTTGTTCGCGCAAAAAAACAAGTTTCGCCACCTCAACATTAAAGAGAAGGGCGATATCATCATGCTCTTTCGCTAATCGAAAACATGCTCGACCCCATGGCGATGTATCTTCACAGGTTTTTCGATAGACTGGTTCCGGACGCTCACCTGCAACGACACGCTCGAGTTTTACGGCGGTCTCACGAAATTCCGCCAGATACTGATCAGGATCGAACTCCAACCGCTCTCCATCACTGTTTAAGATCGCGGGGTGCGGTGGGAATCGATGTTGAATCTTATCGAGTAAGATACTGTAAAACACTAATTGAAAAATGTGTTCTTTTTTAAGTTCGTGCGCGCGTTTTACATCAACCGGCACGTAGTACCAACCTCCTAAGGCACTTTCTCCTTCATGACGCTCGAGGATATCGGGTCTTCCTTGCCATTCGCCATCAACCAGCCACCCCTGATAGATCGTTGGGACTCCTGCCCGCATGAGCTCAAGAGTTTTTGCGGCACCCTCGGCCGGGGATTCAATCGAGACAACCTCAAAGACCCCATATTGGCTCGTCACGACCTTTTCTTCATGATCTAGCCCGTCCGCTAACCGCTGCTCTTCAAACTCGGTTAGTGGGCGACGCTCCAACGGGTCACCGAATCGTTCCCAATAGGGCCAATGCGGGCACTGGAGATAGCGATAAAAATCCGTGGCGGTAAGCATATAATGAGCACGATAGCGCGTGGATTCCTGGATAGCAATAAACAACCCCTGTCATCCAGATGCCTCATCCGATCACTTAGCGCCTTGCCTGCTGAGCAAATGCCTCTACCTTACTAATCTCTCCTTGTCGCATCTCCATTTCATGCTGGATTTCGTTTTGACTTTCACCGGCAGTCGTCATTCGTTCTCGCATGCGATCACGCTGAAAACGCATCAAGGCCAGCTCTGAATCAATTTCACGCCGTAGCTCATGCCTCTCTGGTCGAGACATATGATCAACCAACACCCTCACCGTCTGCGCCTCGGACTCATTTCCTCCAGCTCCTTTTGCGATAAGCAGCCCCATGTTATGCATGCGTCGAAAGATCTCGATCGCGCGCGTTCCCTGATGTAAAGATACGGCTGCTTCGACCCCATCCCACGGGTGTACTAATTCAGATAAAGCTACAAAATCTTCGTTATGACCTTGGGCTAATGCTACTTGCGCAGCCCGAGTCAATGCTTCCGTACGACCCATGAGCGCCTCTCTCAATACTCCGTCCTGATGATGACGTAAAAAATCCGCCTCAAATGCTTCTTTTGCCTCATGAGACCGTCCATAGTGATGACGAATCGTCCCTGAATTGATAGCGCTCTCGGTTTGCAGACGACCCAGCTGCCCAGCCTACTCGCGATTCAATATCCGTATACGCTGTAATTCATCAAGCGTGGGTTCCGCTCGAACACGTTCTTGTCTTGCGCTTCTTACTCCAGGAAGAGCGCGTTCATTCCTCGCCTGTGGTTGAGTCACCGTCTCAGGGTGATCTGATTTTGCCGTAGCGCGTGAATGCGCGTCCCCTGTTATTCCGCCAGCAACCAACGCGGCTCCTGCGATCATCTCTTTCCAACTTCGTCCTGAACGAGGTGAGGGCGATGACTGTCTTTCAAAGTTTGGCATATTTTATTCTATTTTAATCTTTGATCCAAAATATAACAAGAATATTTTAATACGCATCGGCAAAGACCGGTGCCAAATAGCGATCTAGAGGCGCAAACTGATCTGTTAACAGCGGGACAGGGTGTCCGTGTTGAAAGGCGTCGACGAGCGACTGAGGAAGCAACTGAGTGAGTCGCCGGTATTCTGCGTCTTCCATGTCTACAGCCCGTGCGGCGGGAGAGACCGTTGTTTGCCAGCGAGCAGGATCAAGCGCCTTGTCACTCGCAAGGAGCACAATCGTGTTTCTGCCTTTCACGAATTCCGAGGCCCCGGGAGCAACGTAGACATGCGTCCAGACACTCCCTAATGTCTTTAGCATCGCAGATAAAAATTGTCCGTAGCGTGGATCATCAATGATATTAAGCGCGTACACCCCATCTTGAGCCATGTGCGCTTTCAGCAACCGATGGAACTCCACCGTCGTCAGGTGATATGGCACACTGAAGTCATTAAACGCATCTCCAAAGACAAGATCGAACTTCGTTTCCGAAGAACGACGAGCGAGGTACATACGAGCATCAATGTTTTCTGTTTTGGTTGAGGTATTGGCGGGAAGAGCAAGATGCGTTTTATTGACCTCGGTCACACCGGGGTCAATTTCAGAAACAGTAACCTGTGCTTTTGGGTAGCGGACATTTATATATCTTGGAAGCACATATCCTCCTCCTCCGATGAATAAAGAAGAAAATGATTGATCAGAGGTGTAAAGATTGGCAATTAAATGTGCATACACCTGTTCATAGCCATACCCCAATGTTTCCGGATGGTTGAGATACACATAGGAGTGCACAAGATGATCAAGACGCAGAATATAAGCTGGGTTCTCTGGGGAAAAACTCGGATCTTTTAACAGCTGAATGCAGTAGTACTGCGTCTCTTTTACACAGGCGCGCGGGGCCAGCGCGAGCGACCCAAAACAAGCGAGCACCACCAACAGAAGCCGTGGACGAATAGGAAGCGAGGGCCGACTAAGCATGATCCCGAGCAACAAGCAGCTAACAGCCAACGCTCCCAACAAGCCCCGCGTTCCCATCCAAGAAATAAGCACGAACCCTGTGCTTAACGCACCAACCAATCCTCCAAGCGTATTCCAGGCACTCAATGACCCCGCCTCCAACCCCACTTCATCAAGATCAGCAAACGCACCTTTCATGAGCTGAGGCGAGAGCGTGGCGAGCGCAACCGTAGGCGCAAGAAAGGCCAAGGCGGTAAATAAAATCGTTCGCAAAACAAGCGGAAGCGTAACAGAAGCGAACAAGGGACCCATTAGCATCACCATATACAGAGCCAGGAGCAACATGACCCCCGCCCAAGCAAATGAGCGCCCGACCATTCTTTGCGATGATGTTCGGTCTGCAAGTTTTCCCCCCACGCTATTTCCAAGACTCATCCCCACCAAGACCATACCGATGATACCGGTCCACGTATACAAAGAAACCCCAATATATGGCGCTAGAGCACGACTCGCGACCACCTCCAACGATAACATGACAAACCCACTTATGAACGCGAGCAAGGCATGGAGCACTTTCTTACCCCGTAATGAAGGTGACTGCTTTTGTTCAAGCTGTTGTTCAGGGACCGCAGCAGGGAGCCGCCTCGTCTCTGCTCGCCCCATAAACGCATATGACAACGCCAACAACATCAATACGCCGGCTATGAGGTAGAGAATGTTCGGAACAGAGAACCACACCAACCACACAAATCCACTCATGAATGTTCCAAAGATGCTGCCAATCGCCGCGGCAGCATTCAACCCTCCCACGGTCTGACCCGAAGCTTCCAAGGCAACAACGCTCCGCTTCACAAGACAAGGATAGGTAGCGGATATGCAAACGCTGGGAAGGCTTAGAACCACAGCACTTAAGCATAGCGCGTTTGCAAGTGAAGAAAGAGACGCGGTCAGAAGGTAGACGCCAACCCCTTGCGCAAGGAGGGGCATCAGCGCCACAGCGATCGCTGCCAGCAGTAAGAAGAGCGTGAGGACCTTGTGGGACGCGTAACGATCAACTACACGCCCCCCAAGATGGTAACCGAGCGCCATCGCCACAAACACCACTCCAATAACACTGGCCCACGCGATGATTGAGACGCCAATAAACGGAGCGAGCAAATGACTGGCCACGATCTCGATCGTCATGAGGCAGGCATTTACCAGCAGAACCACTCCCCACGAACGGCGAAGAGGGGCGGCGGGAAGCAGGGCGGTGATAGACATGGCCGAATTGTACCTCAAAAACACAAAAACGCCCCGATGAGCGTTTTGTTTATCCGTTTACCTTACTTGCTTTCCTTGTGAGGAATGCGGGTTTTGCAAAGTTTGCAGAACTTTTTCAGCTCTAAACGGGCCTTAATGGTCTTCTTGTTCTTACGCGAGTGGTAATTCGTCTTACCACATTGCGTGCATTGCATTTTGATCAGGTTATCCTGGGACATATAAATTTGTGGAGCCGGCGGACGGAGTCGAACCGACGACCTACGGTTTACAAAACCGTTGCTCTGCCAACTGAGCTACGCCGGCATACCAAGCGTTCGTCTCACCCGTCTTTTACGACAATGTCAGGATGGTAGATGAACTTTAGACATCCGTCAATCCCCTTCCCTCGGTATAACCCCCGGAAGGGCTAAAACAAGGGAAAGAGCGAGGCGTGACCAAGCAAAGCTGGGCGCTTCGGAGGAGGAAGGAGCGTGGAGCGGGTCAGAACCAGGCCGTCAGACCGAGGGTAGCGGTCTCCCGCCAGTTCTGGGGGTGGCTGGCACCGGGGTTCCAGATCCCCTGGTTGGTCGAGTAGTCAGCTCGACTCTCCAGGTAAATAGCCCCATGCGGTACCTCGAACCGCATGGTCGCAGTCGCGGAGGACATGAGTGTGTCCCGCGCGCCGATAGCCATCGGCCAGAAGATCGGCGCGCCGCCGGGCGGCACCGCCTCGTAGAACAGGTCTCCGCGTGCGGCGAACGTGAGGCCAGGCAGACTCACCGGCCAGGGACGGAGGCGAAGGTAGGCAGCGCCGGCTACCCACCAATCTGTCCCGAGCGCGCCAGGCTCGACTCCCGCGTCGAAGTGAGCCTGCAGCGACAGCCATGCCGACGGATGTGCTGTCAGGTAGGTGTCGAAGAGCGACCTCCAGACACCACGGCCCGCCGGATCGCCAGGAGAACGCTCGACGCCGCTCATGATCTGAGCAGACCAGACAACCGCATCGGTCTCATAAACAACCTGGAGATGTCCGGTCTTCTCGTCGTTGTTGTCAACGATGCTATTCCAGCCATTCAGAAGGCTGGCCGTCACGCGCCATCCACCCATACCATGAGTGAGGCGTGCCCCCACGTGGTAGAAGGCGAGGCCAAAGAACAGGTTTGACCTCGACCAGTTCCAGCCGTCCTTGACCGCCATCCCCTCGGGTCCGAGGGGCGACGGAAAGATACCCGCCTCGAGCTGCCAGTAACGTCCGGCTGAAGTTTCTCGGCGCCATGAGACCAGCGCCTGCTGGAGGAAGCGCCAGCTTGAGGCGCTAGACTCACCCACACCATCGTGACTCATGTACGACGGCTCGCCGAGATAGTACGTGTTGGGGGTCAGCCCCCACTGCAGCGTCAGGTCGAGCTGGGCTCGACCCCAGCCGCGCGCGACGTCACCGCAGCGGAGCTGAGCACTGAGCGCGATGTTCGAGATCGACACCGTGTTCGCACGGTTGTCGAAGCCACGAAACGGCAACGCGCCGTCGCTCGCCGTTTCGCTCGCAAGCGTCCCGAATACCTCGGCATAGCCGCCAAGGCTCGGCGTCTGGCACGGCGTGTCATCTGCCTGCACGTATCGCGGCGTGGCCACCAGTGCCAGCAACAGGCTCACGACCGCGAAGAAAGTGCTTCCAAAGCTTGGACTCGTCATCACTTCCCCATAGGGGTGGCACGATTGCCCACAAGGTTGGTTGAGCCTATCTCACCTCACTTGTGCTCCGTTTTTTTGAACGGAAGTGACTATGGTATGACTCTTTTTAATTACTTGTCAACGCTTGATCGTTGGTGTTTTTTCAAAAATATCGACGCTTTTTTTCAAATCCTACCACCCTTGCCAGGCAGAAAAACCCCAGAGCAGCGGGGCAGCGACCATAAGCATGACCGTTAGCCATCCGACCACTTGCAAACGCGGAGTGTTGACGTGCTTCCCCATGATGTTTTTGTCGTTTGCTAGTCGGGTGATTGCTATTAAGATCACTGGAGCGACGAGCGCGTTTGCGATGGCAGAATAGATAAGAGCGCGAACCGGATTGGTTCCCGTGAAGTTGCCGACAACTCCAATAAGGGTAGATACAACGATTAATCCGTAAAAAGCCTGCGCTTGGTACCATTTTTTAGATAATCCTTCAGGAAAATCCAAAACCTCACAGGCGGCATATGCTGCAGAGGCCGATAAAATAGGAATCGTGAGAAGCCCTGTACCGAGCGTTGCAAGTGCAAATAATAATGACGCAAATTTTCCGGCTAATGGAGCGAGCGCCGCAGCAACCTGACTCGGTGATGTTATTTCGGCGTAGCCAGCGTCTCGTAGTTTTGCCGCCGCTAACACCATAATGAACCAGGCCACGATATTCGAGAACACCATCCCCCAGCCCACATCTGCCCGCATGGCTAGCAAACCGTTGGCGATCCGTCGATGAAGCTGTGGTGTGATTTTTTTTGGTCGCGTCTTTTCTCCCCACACCTCCTCAACCTCTTCACTAGCCTGCCAAAAAAATAAGTACGGAGAAATCGTTGTTCCGAGCACGGCTACCAAGATCATCAACGACTGCTTACTCAGAATATTTGATGGTAATAACGTGCTCACAATAGCCGCTTTCCAATCAATCTCATTAACCATGAAGGCAACGGCGATAAACGCAAACAAGGAAAGAGTGAGCCACTTGAGATATTTTGCGTACGTCTTGTAGCTCACGAATATTTGGAGAATGAGCGTTATTAAAGCCAGACCAACGAGCAATAACGGGAACGAAAGAGGAATGACGAGCTGCGTAGCGGCTGCCATCATGCCCAAGTCTGCCCCCAAATTAAGCGTATTAGCTGCAAACAGTAGCGCGACCAAAAAGATGACGACGGGTTTTGAAAAACGTCGGCGCAGGTTTGCCGCTAATCCTTGTCCCGTAACAATACCGATGCGCGCGCACATCTCTTGCGCCGCAATCATGAATGGAATGCTAAATAACGCTGTCCACAGAGCGTGATAGCCAAGGGTAACGCCAGCCTGAGCATACGTCACGATGCCGGCCGGATCGTCATCGGCGGCTCCTGTAATAAAACCGGGGCCCAGTGTCTTGAAGGTGCGTTTTATCCAAGCTCTCATGCGCGTAGTATGCCACGGACGCCGTTATAAAAAAACAGAGACGAGGCATGATTCCTCGTCTCTGTTTTGATTATGGTCTTTTTCTTTATGACATGAACCATTCTGGATCGTACTGGACGCGATCATTCACGTGCTCGTATTTGTACAATTCTTCGTCCGTGAACCAGACGGTCATTTCGTATTTGGCTTCATCTTCCGTACCGGAAGCGTGGATCAAATTGCGCAATGGACGGTTTTGGCTATTTGAGAGCGCATAGGTGTCGTGAGAGAAGTCGCCGCGAATCGTTCCCGGAACAGCGGAAGCGGGCTCGGTTGCGCCCACGATCTTACGCACGAGAGGAACAGCCTGCTCCCCTTCCAACACCATGGCTACGATTGGAGCGGATTTAAGAAACTCCACCAAGCCATTTTTAATTTCGGTGCCGTACGCAATGTGATCCGGATATGGAAAGGCTTGGTTATTGGCCTCGTACTTGGCTTTCGCCTTGCTATACACAGCCTGCATCCACTCTTCCGTAAGAGCATAATGCTTATCGACATCCTCATGAGAAGGATGGACCATTTTTAGCGCCACGAGTTTGAGACCGACGGTTTCAAACCGTCCAAGAATCTGCCCCACGAGGCCGCGCTGTACACCGTCAGGTTTGATGAGAACGAGAGTCTTTTGCATAGGATTTGTCTGATCGTACCCCTTTTTACTCTCCTTGACAAGGTGGGGGCGAAGGTTCTCTTGCAAAATCCGCCGCTTTCTGATATTCTCCTCTATAGCTTGTTATTCATTCGCCTGTCTTTTTGTCGCTATGGGTCTTACTGGCCACCGCCGAACCTCTTCTCACAAACGCCGTCGCGCGTCTCATTTTGCGTTAGTTCCTCCAGCTATCAGCCAAGATAAAGCAGGAAACACGCATCTCTCTCATCGCGTTGCGCCCGGTGCTACGGAATATCGCGGCATCACGATCCATCGCAAAGGCCTTGAACGTAAGGTTCAAAAAATGTTGGCTAAAACCAAATCCAAGGCAACGGATACTCATGATCACAACCATGATCATGACCATGACCACGCAGACCATCAGGACACAAAGAACTAGTTCTTTGTGTTTTTGGCCTGATTAAGCGCTCCTTTTTGTTTGTTCTTTCTACATATGTCTAACCGTCATCTTGCTCGTGCGCTCGTCATGCAATCCCTGTATGAATGGGATTTTTATGGCGATGGTCGCGATGTGCGCCAAATCCTCGCTCGCAATCTTCAAGAATTTGCGCCTGAATTGGATGAAAAAGCCTTTGCCGAGATGATCACGCAAGGAATTCTAGATAACCAGGAACAAATTGATCAAACCATTCGGACATTTGCTCCTGATTGGCCGCTGGAAAAAATTACCACGGTCGACCGCAACGTTTTACGAATCGGAACTTTTGAACTGTTGTTTAATTTTGAGATTCCCAGCAAAGTTGCCATCAATGAAGCCATTGAACTGGCCAAAACCTTTGGCGGTGAATCGAGTGGAAAATTTGTGAATGGCGTGTTAGGCGCCGTCTACCGACACCAGCTCTCCCAAGGCGTAGCCAAACCCTCGGATCAACCAAAGGCTCCTACGGCGCCCGTCACCAGCCCTCAATAAACCCTATATGGAACTCACCATGCCAGATTTTCGCCCGCTGGAAGAACGCTTGGGACACACCTTTCGTGACCAATCGCTCCTCCTGCAGGCTCTCACGCATCGATCGTACTTGAACGAACACAGTGACTTTCCCCTCGCCCATAACGAGCGCTTGGAATTTTTAGGTGATGCCGTTCTCGAATTGATCGTAACTGAACACCTGTATAAACACTTCGCAAACCCAGAAGGCGATCTGACCAACTGGCGCGCAGCTCTCGTCAACGCCAAAACACTCGCCGCCATCGCGAAAGACTTGGAATTTGAAGAGTACCTCCTTCTGTCTCGCGGGGAAGCGCGTGACAAGGATACAAAAGCTCGCATGTACATCATGGCTAATGCGATTGAGGCGATCATTGGCTCTGTTTACCTAGACGGCGGAATGAAAGCGAGTGAAGCGTTTATTCATCGCCACATCTTGAGTCACTTGGCAAAGATTTTGGAGCTCGAGCTCTACGTCGATGCCAAAAGTAAATTTCAAGAAACAGCTCAAGAACTACTGGGCGTCACTCCAACGTATAAGGTTCTCGAAGAACAAGGGCCCGATCATCAAAAAGAGTTTACGGTTGGCGTGATGCTCGATAAGGAGCTCGTGGCGGTCGGAAGAGGATCTTCAAAACAAGAAGCGCAGTTGGCGGCGGCCGAAGCAGGCCTCGACGTCAAACAATGGAGAACACGACAAACACGTGAGATCATACGCACAGATATTAAAGAGGCGGCGTAATCGCTGTCTCACCCTGCGCCCTTAGCTTAACGGATAAAGTCCCGGTCTTCGGAACCGGTTATGGGGGTTCGATTCCCTCAGGGCGCACCACAAAAAACTCGACGAAGATTGTCGAGTTTTTTGTTTTGCCCCGCTTCCGATACACTTCTTCTATGCTCGCGCTTTTTCGTCGTTGGACATTTCCATTCTTACTCTCTCTTGGCCTTATTCTTGTCCAATTCTTTTTGGCGTCTTTTATCGCTCGACAGGCGGGGCCGGGTCGAGTTTGGCTTGGGGATTATTTGTGGAACAGTGCGGATCAAGCCGTGTATTTTACGTATATTGAACAAGCAAAGGCTGGGGCTCTTACGTTTTACAATCTGTATGCGCCCCTGGATGCGGCTCGGTTTATCCACTTGATGTACGTACCTATTGGTTGGCTGGCGGCAATCTTCCATCTCACTCCCCTTTGGGCTCACGAGCTTGGTCGATGGATCGCAACAGGCATTGCCGTAGTTCTTTTGTATCGCGTGGCCCAGACCCTCACAAAAAGCGAACAGGAAGCACGCATAGCGACCACTACGATTGCGCTCGGGGGTGGATTAGGGTGGATGGTAGTTGTTCATCAGGCCATGATGGGAGTTTTTCCGACGGATTTTTCTGCGCCGGCGGATGTCACCTCTGAGACGTTCTTCTTCCCGACGATTATCGGTGGTGCGCACATCATTCTTTCAACCGCCTTGCTCATCTACGGACTACAGCGCTTATGGAAGGAACTTGACCCGGAATCCCCTACCCATTGGCGTTCGATCTTGAGTGTTACCGCTTTGTTTGCCCTTCATCCATATTTTGTCCCACTGATCGGACTCTACCTGCTTGGGCTGGTTGTTTATAAACATCTAGCGTGGCGCTATGTCCTTCGGATGGCTTTGTTATACGGACCATTTTTTCTCCTCGCTATCGCTCCACATGCGTGGTCACAATGGCATGATCCTTATCGTCGATTTTTCTTAGCAGAAAATCATCTCCCCCTTGGCTCGCTGACGGCTAATGTGTTTTCGTTTTTGCCTTGGCTAGGATTTATCGCTTGGCGATGGAAAAGACAACCCATAAAAAAAGAGGAGGCCTGGATCATCGCTTGGATCATTGCTGCCTTGGTTCTCATCGCCATTCCTTCGGTGCATTTTAAGCGGAAGATGCTGGAGGGGTTGGGAGTCGGTATCATGCTGCTCGCTTTTCCTATATGGCAGCGGGTGTTGAGATGGGCAAAGCATACGGGGAAGATTGCCTATGTGGGCATGTGGGCGATGATTCTCTTGTCCCCCCTTTCCCTTATCCAAAGTCAGGCGGCGTGGGTAACCCGAACCATGGGTCGTGGTGATGAATTTTACGTTTCGCGCGAGCTTATTCAGGCCTGGCAATGGCTCAGAATATCGAGTCCAATCAACTCCGTGATTCTTCCCGATGATATTTGGGTGGGGGTATGGACTCCACCAAATAGTGGTCGACATGTGTGGATTGGGCATGATCATGAGACACCGGGCTGGAAAGGAAGAAAAACATTTCTTCAAGATCTTTTTCAAGAACAAGATCCGCAACGAGTACGAAATATGCTCAACGAGACCAAGGCAGATATCGTTGTCACAACTAGCGCAGACAATGGTATGTTTATGCGCGAAAAAGCTAGCTCAGACTGGGAAGAGGCTGTGAAGATGGGAGAGGTGTCTGTTTGGAGAAAAAAATAGCTTTTGGCTAGGCCATTTTTTGGCTAACTGATTGACAAAAGCAACGTTTTCTGATTCACTATGTAGCTCAGCTTTATTGTTGGCGATGGTTTTTGTGTCTTTTGGAGAAGGATGAGTCCTTATCCAAAGCACGCAAAAGCGCGTGCTGAACGTTTCACAACCAGAGAAAGAAGAGAGGCCCCCAATGGGCGAACAAGGAAGACGATCGGTTCTCAGCACAAGGCTCGGGGACTGCGTCCTCGAGCAAGGTCCCGAAGGCCCCAAGGTCCTCGGAGTAGGTGGCATGGCCACCGTCTACGAGGGTACACACGCCCCGAGCGGGCAACGAGTCGCTATCAAGGTTCTGCATCCCCAGTATCGGGCCGAAGGACAGGCGGGGGGCTACTCGTTTCAGCGTGAGCGCGAAGTTCACGAGCTCCTCGCGGAGACGCAACACCCCAACTTGGTTAGTCACGTGGACAGCGGACTTCACTTTATCGCGAGCGAAAAGCTCGAGGGAGTGGACCTGGCCACATGCATCACCCATGATGCACTGCCCCCCCTCGTGGCCCTCGATTTTCTGGCTCAGGCCCTGGATGGCCTCGAGATCGTGCACGGTCACGGTCTCGTGCATCGCGATATCAAGCCGGACAATCTGTTTCTCGCCCATAGCATTCGAACCGGGCAGGTGGTGAAGGTTTTGGACTACGGATTGGCAATTGCCATGAACAACTCCGCGGCCGATCCTAACAACGGGCTGATCGTCGGCACTCCTTCCTACATGTCGCCAGAGCAGGCGCAGGGACTCAGGCTGGACGCGAGGTCTGATCTCTACGCCCTCGGTGGCGTCCTCTACGTCCTTATCACCCGTCACGTGCTCCACGATACGGGCTCGACGGAGGATCTGCTTCGTCTCATGGAGGAGGATGCCGTCAACCTGCGACGCGACCCCCTTCTGACCGAGGTGGATTATCGCGTCCGTCGCCTTCTGGAGCGAATGCTCTGCATGAATCCGGATGGGCGCCCCGCTTCGGCCGAGGCATTGGCCAAGGAGATGCGTGCGCTCATCGAGGACCTCAAGCGGCCGACACCGCTTGTTATCGACTACGTCGCCCCGGAAGCTTCGGGGGCGACGAGAGAAGATAAAAAAGATGGGGGCGCTGTGATCGAACAGGTACCCACTCCTGCAGACATGCCGGAACCAAACAGGTCACCACTGGCATTCGCCGTGACCCTGCCCCCTGAAGCACCGCCGCACCGGCCGCCCACCGACAATGAGCCGCCACCTCGAAATGAGATCAGCTCTCTCGGACTCATCCTGGTGGGGGTGCTGGTGGGCGCGATCACCGGCGTGGCTGCGTTCGGAGGATGGACGCTCATGTTCGACTCAGGCAGCGACAGAGCGGTCGCGGTTCTGCCGCGACCTGTGCCTACTCAACGGCACGTCCCGTCTCCGACGGTGCGCGCTCCGGATCTCGCACCTTCGCAACCCTCTGCCCCGCCCCTGCCGTGCTGGTCACGGCGTGGCGCTGGTAGGAATCTCCCCTTTCTCCGGATCGGGGATCGCAAGGTCGCGCGCGACCCGCGCTGCTGGGAACTGACTCCCCCCGCGGAGCGCGCTCACACCTGCCGCCACCTGAGGCGTCGGCACTACGAGACCAGCCCTCGCTTCCACGGCTATTGCGACGGATACTGAGTCGCCTCGCCCCTTTCCTTCCTTATGCGCCCCACTTGTCTTATGGACTCGTCGGGGCGCTGCTTTGTTTATTGACTATTTTATTATTTTTTGATATCGTCCAGCGTCGCTTCATGCGTCTACATTAGCGCTTATATAAGCCCTAGTGTGGGCCTATGAGGCTCGCACGTTCGCAACAGAATACAGGAGAAACCGCATGGAACAGGCAACAAGCAACCCCCTCCCCGTGGAACGAGTCGGGACGTACCGACTCATCAGACCACTCGGAGAGGGCGCTATGGGTGCCGTCTTCGAAGCCGAAGCTCTTACGGGCTCACCCGTGCCCGTCAGCACGATCGTGGCGGTCAAGATCCTTCACCCCTACCTCACCGGTCGACCCGACCTGGTGGGCCGCTTCAGCCTCGAAGGTACCGTGATGACGGAGATGTCCAAGATCAACGGGCACCCCAACATCGTTCGATGCCTGGCATATGGAGTGGAGCTTAGCGCCCAGGGGCCGCTCCACTACATCGTGATGGATCACCTCGAAGGTGCATCCCTCGCTGAGCGGTTGAAGCACAACACTCCCAACAAAAAGACTGCGCTGAAAATTCTTCGATCGCTGTGCGTCGCGATGGTATATGCCCACTACCAAGGGGTTATTCACCGCGATCTCAAGCCCGAGAACATCTTCATCTGCTCCACGGGCGACGCGAGTCAGCGAGTGAAGGTGCTCGACTTCGGTATCGGGAAGTTGATCGAGCATCAGGATGGTCGAACTCTGACCCAAACCGGGCACGTACTCGGGACGCCGCGCTACATGAGTCCGGAGCAAATCACATCGACGGACAAGGTGGGACCCGCTACGGACGTGTTCGCCATCGGCTGCATCGCCTACCGGCTTCTAGGAGCGGCGCAAGAGGATGCGTTTCCCTACGATCACCTGGGCAAGGCGATGCTCGTGCGTATGCCGGATGCCGCTCCCGTTACGCAGCCGGCAGGCATCGATAACAAGCTGTGGCCGATCGTGTCCAAAGCGATGGCCATTAAACTCGAAGAGCGCTACCAAACCGTTCTCGAACTTCTCAAGGCTCTCGATGATTACTGCGGCAATCCTACACCGCGCCCCGTCGTCATCGAGGCGACGGTACTGCACCATGGACCGGTGGTGGCAATGGCAGCGCCGACCGTGGCGGTCACGGGAGTGCATACACCCGCTCCTGCAGCAGTGGCGATGGTAGATGACGTGCCGGACCTGAGCGCATACCTGAACGGTCATGATGATAACGCTTACATGCCCCTGTCCCCCAGACGCCAACGAGCTGCCTGGTTCATGTGGGGGATGACATGCGCCTTCGGCCTAAGCCTCCTGTGGCATCACCTCTCCCCCTTCCTCACCGGCGCCACCCTGGCCACTCCAACGATCGTCACGCAAGTGGCTACACCTGTGACAGGAACGCTCGATGGAGGCGTCACCTCATCGGATGCGGGGCCGACATCCGGAGACGGATCCGCTCCCGTCCAACGACGGGTGCCCATCTGCCGACCCGCTCGTGCCCCATCTCCATCTCCGACGCTGACCCTCCGACTTCCGAGCGGTCAGGAAATTCGCGTCCCCGCGAACAACGAGATCTGGGACGAGATCAATCCAGACTACCAGGAACAGGTCTGCCGCGGACTTCGCGGACGTGGCGCCACCGGAACCTGGATGGATCGCAACTGCCCGACCCCGCAACCGACAGGGATCGGGGGTGGGTATGGTGGCGCGGGTGACCCATTCCCCTACGGCGGACTCGGTATCCCTCCTCCTGGTGGATACGGTGGATTCCTGCGCTAGGTCGCCCTTTCTCTTTCTTATGCGCCCCGCTTGTCTTATGGACTTGTCGGGGCGCTGCTTATTTTACCCCTCGCTTATCTCCCCTATTTGCCGAGGTATTTTTTGTTTAGCCACTTACCTATTTGACGAAATCCATGAACTTGATAGCGTACCTATCGAAGGTACAGCCCTGTGCTTTCAGAAAGGAGAGGAGAAGGTCGTGGACAGTTTTCCGCAGCAGGTTGGGCCCTATGTCCTGCTCCGTCGTATTGGGGTGGGAGGGATGGGAGTTGTCTACGAAGCACGGTGCACAGATACGCACCGTATCGTCGCGATCAAATTCCTGCACCCTCGGGCAAACGTTCTTGATCTTGAGCGTTTTTCTCAGGAGATCCTTGCTATCCAGCGCCTTACTCGAGTTACTCCCGGCATCGCCAGCTACCTTGATCATGGGGTCACACAGGGATCCTACTGGGTCGCCATGGAACGGGTACATGGCCCCACTCTGCGAGAACATTTGAAGAGTGGACCCATTACTCGGACGGAAGCCATCGCTATCAGCCTTCAGATCCTTAGGACATGTCAGGCGGCGCACGGTGAAGACATTATTCATCGTGACATTAAACCCGATAACGTGATCCTGCCCGAGACAGAAACGGGTGTCAGCGCCAAACTTCTCGACTTTGGGGTTGCCAGGCTTCGGGCACGCTTCCATAACGCGTTAATGGACATTGAGATTACCCCTACAGACTGGGGACAAGTGGTCGGTACTCCACGCTACATGTCACCGGAGCAGCTTCAAAGTAGGCCCGTGACTCCGGCGACAGACGTTTTTTCTCTCGGCTGCATTCTATATCTCATGTTGACCAACCGAGACCTCTACCCAGGCAGCACCTTTCAGGACATCATCTCGTCGCGCAGTAACGATCTTCCCGCCGTTCCCGATGCTAGAGATAATATAGACCAAGAGCTATGGGACGTTCTGCGAGGATGCCTGCAACGCATCCCCGCGAATCGTGCACGAGTACCCGCTCTCATTAATACTCTGCAGACATACCTGCCGAGCACGCCTGAACACTCCCACCCCCGTCATACCACTCAGAGCATCGCTCTTTATGAGCCCGCCGCAAATGATGATGTGACCGTCGATAAAACGAATCCAAACCCTGTCACGGGCACCATCTAACCACCTCTTTTTTCACGTCTCGCCTTATCTCACGATTTGTCGAGCGTTATTTTTTTAATCGTTTTTTCCTTTCCCTTGCAGATTCAGCCCATCTCCTATTACATAGAGTCGCTCACCCAAGTGAGAGAAAGGGTACGGGATCATGGATCAGTGCGACGATCCTCAACAGATTGGACCCTATCAGGTCATTCGCTGTATCGCTAAGGGCGGAATGGGGTGCATCTATCTGGCGCAACGCTCCGGCACCTCGAGAACGGTGGCTATCAAAGTCCTTCTCCCCGATGCGAATCACTGCCTAGACCGTTTTCGTCAGGAGGCGTCACTCCTCAAACGATTTCGTTCCAAACACACCGTACGCATCCTCGATGAGGGAGAGGATTCCGTCGTGGGGCACTACTTTGTCATGGAATATCTTGAGGGGGACACCCTTTTCGCGCGTATACGTCGCGGCAGTCTTCCATGGCAAACAACTGTCGCCATCGCCAGCCAGATCTGTCTTGGCTTGCAACGCGTTCATCGAGCCGGTGTCGTTCATCGTGATCTTAAAACTGAGAATATTGCTTTGACCACCGGTGGCCACAAAGGTCGTAGTCCGATCGCAAAAGTCCTCGATTTTGGTCTCGCGAAACAAGAGGAACTGGTACGCGCAGGCAAACGACTCACCCTTCATGAACACCCGATAGGCACCGCTCAGTTTGCCGCTCCTGAGCAGTTAGCGGATGGGCGCGACGCTCAGACAGCGAGCGATGTCTATTCCATTGGATTGATTATCCACGAATGCCTGACGGGGAAAGCGCTGTATAAAAACCAGTACCCCGCCGGTGCCCTTCTGGAACGAAAAAACACCCCTCTTCCCAACACACCCCCGAGGGATGTTCCGCAAGCGCTTTGGGATCTTATGCGTCAGACGCTTGAGTTCCAACCCGCTCGTCGTCCCAAAGACGCAACCGCTCTGTTACGAAAGTTGCGCGAGATCACGCGCGCACCACAAAAACCATTGAAGGAACCACGACGTCGTAAGAAGGGTAAACGGATCTCTGGGCGTAAAACGCATAAGCCCGGCTCAGAACACCCCTCACCCACGACGGCGACTAAGCCAACCTCTTCTCCCGCCCCTTCCCCATCAGCCTTTCCGCGCAACACGCCAGAAGATCTCGTCGCCGGTAGCGGCGTTCTTCTCCTCATGACGCTTGTGATTGCGATCGTAAAATCCCTCTTCTCTCATTAATTCGCGTCCCCCTCCATGATGTTGTGCGGGACGCTTCTGTTTTCTATGCTAGAATGTGAGAGATTCTTTTTATGCCCACCAGCCATCACCGACAGATTTCAACCATCATGGATGCCGTCATCTCTCTCAATCCTCAATCCGTTTTGGATATTGGGGTAGGGTTTGGGAAGTATGGCGTGCTCTGTCGTGAATATTTGGAGCTTTGGGACGGGCGCGAGGACTACCATCATTTTTTACGCAGGATTGATGGCATTGAAGCATTTGAGGATTATTTAACGCCCTTGCATAGTTACGTATATAATCATATTTATTTGGGACAAGCCCAAGACGTCATCAAAACCCTTAAAACCTCTTATGAGCTCGTTTTGTTCATTGACGTCCTCGAACATTTGACAGAGGCCAAAGGAACGGCTCTTATCAAATACCTTCTTGAACATCATCGAGGAGTTTTGATTTCAACTCCAAAGGATATTGGGCACCAGGAGGATGTGTTTGATAATGAACACGAAACACACGTGTCACAATGGACGATGAGCAAGCTGCGGAGATTGGGACCATCAGTAGGGTTTCGTGATGGGGAGAGTCATATCTTGTACGTAGGAACGCGAGCTTCGGTTATGCAGTTACAAGCTAAGCAACGATGGCAGAAGATCAAGCGCTGGGGCAAAAAGGTGCCGTTTGCGAA
>CAZLRU010000007.1:0-55914 GCA_964562155.1 uncultured Gammaproteobacteria bacterium | reverse complement strand
AGCCCACCAGCAGCGATGGTACTTGGACCCAACCCGGTCCTGGAAGAGTAGCCCGCTGCCGGACAGAGAACCTCACGAGAAATCGTGGGGTTTTGTGTTTCTAAAAGATCTCTATAAAATAACAACACCCCGACCGCAGGCGACGAGGATGTTGTCGCGATGTGATCGGGGTTTTTCGATAGAGAGGCGCTTTCTCCAAGCGCGCCTCGGGGGGGGGTACGGCTGTGCGGTTCATCGCCTTCGAAGACGCTTATAAGTCAAGTACGCCAGTGCAGCGACCAGGGCGTATGCGGCGAGAGGGAAAACAAAGAGCACGAGTGTATTCATGATGAACCTTCTCTCTTGGAACGATCGACTGACTGCAAGGAACGGCGCATGCCTTAACGTCGAGCCTTCGACGTTATCCCTTTCACTTATCGTCAGAACACGAGGTTCTAGGCGAAATACTGGCTAGGTTAGCCAATTTTTCCGCCTACAACCTCCTAAATATAGGGGTTGGACAGAAAAAACATAATGCCTCAAAAAGGCGGTTTTGTCAATCGTTCGTTCCATAAGGACGTTTCAAACCAAAAATAAAACCCTATTTCAGGCTTTATTTCTACCCTCCCCATTTACCCCAGCACCGCGGCGGACCGCCGGCGGATCGAGAGAGGACAAAATGGGGTATTTAGGGAGAATGATGACGAACGTGAGAAAACCCGTTGTTGCCATCAACATAGCGGAAATACCTGATTCTATTGAGCAAACACATCTACCGCTTTGTATTAGAGTAGCCCGCTGCCGGACAGAGAACCTCACGAGAAATCGTGGGGTTTTGTGTTTGTGCTAGAATAAAGTACTTTCTCTATGGTGCATCACATGAAGCTACAGGCCGGGCCCTTGTACAGGATCAAAGAAGGGAAAAAGACGGTAGAAGTACGTTTGTATGACGAAAAACGTCGTTTAATAAACGTAGGGGATGAAATAGAGTTTGCCCTCGTAACGGATGAAAACGAAAAACTACACGCAAAAGTCTTGGACCTGATACGTGCAAGAACATTCGCGGAACTGTTTGAGATGCTTCCTCCAACGGTATTCGGGAAAGAACACAAAGCGAATCCGCAAGACATGTATCAGTACTACACCAAAGAACAGGAAGAACAGTATGGAGTAGTAGGTATTAAAATCGAGGTCATGCGAGACGATGCTCGGCTCTAAAATCGGTTAGATTTCTGCTCCTGTATAAACAACAACACCCCGACCGCAGGCGACGAGAATGTTGTCGCGATGTGATCGGGGATGGGTAGAAGGACCTGGTACGAGAGGTCTAAAAGGTCAGGGATCGAAAATGTCCGAGCAGTTCTTCCAGGGCACGCGTTGGGTGAGGGTGAGATCGTCTTGGAATCGCAAGATGTATTCGATCCCGCTGTCATCGGCCGTTCGTTCGATGCGGAGCTCTACGAGCCGTTCCATGAGGAAGGCGTGCAGCGCGTGGCGCGGATTTAGGGCGCGGGGGCGTACGGCATCCACGAGCCTGATCACATGTCGATCGGTCAGCTCTGCGATGCGATCCCAGGACAGCCGTTCTGTGAAGTTCGCTATGCTACCGTTGACGGTGGCACGCCGTTCGTCTTCTCCACGCCTTTTGCGCAGGAGGCGGTTGAGGTTCGCGCCCACGATGTGGTGGATCGCGACCCCAACGCTGTCTCCTTCGATCTTCAGCCAGAGCTCGACGCCATCGTTGGCGAGAAGGTGCACGTTCTCGCAGTGAACGCGCTCAGCGGGGATGGATTGAGGTGCTTGATCGGGCTCGCACACGAACAATCCTTGGAACGCTACCGTGTTGGACATGAATCCTCTCTTTTCTCTTGGACGCTGTCCTTTTTAGGACCAGAAAAAATATCATAATATAGTAAAATGGTCAATATAGTTAGGAAAACGGGTACAAAAAGAAAGCCGACTTTTGGCTTTATAGATATTTTTGAAATAAACCACTTTGTCCTAAATAGAGTTTTGTATGAAAATGGTTCAAGGTAATTGATAATCGCTACCCACCGCCTCGGCAATCGACGCAAACCCATCCCGCTCCAAAAGCTTCACAAGCCCAGCATTAATCTCACCGATGAGTTGCGGGCCTTCAAAGATCATCCCCGTGATCAACTGCACGAGTGATGCTCCCGCGCGGATCTTGGCATACGCATCCTCCGCCGAAAAAATCCCACCCAGGCCAATGATATAAAGGGAATCGCCGTAGTGTTTGTGAGTATAGGAGATGCAGGCGTTGCTTAAATCCTCTGTCGGTTTACCGCTGATACCTCCCTTGACCTGATATGCAATAGGATCGTGAATCACGTGAGGATCACGCACTTTATTGAGGTTGCCGATGATGACGCCTGCCACACAAAACTGGACGCAAACACGAAGTAAGCCGTCGAGATCATCCATTGAAAGATTGATAGGGAGCTTCACAAAGATCGGTTTTGTGGCGCCAATCTTTTGGACGCGTTCCAAAAGCATCGTGAGGGTCTCTTTCGTGGTAAACGGTTCACCTCCAAATGTATTCGGACAAGAAACATTCAGCGTGTAGTAATCGCCTACCTCAGCATCTTTCACGAGCTGAAGGCATCGCGCGTAGTCTTCGACGCCATTTTCCACGGTCGCTGTCTCAGTGGAATTCGTCTTTGCAATCGAAACTCCCACGACCATGCCATTTGTATCCGCACGGAACCGAGGGATGATCGCTTCAGCCCCATCATTCATCAACCCGTAATTCACAACGATGCCTTTTGATTTTGGGAGTCGCACAAGGCGAGGCTTTGGATTGCCGCCGTACGGCTTAAGGGTAATCGATCCAAATTCAGCTGCGCCAAACCCAATACTCGGTAAAAGAGAGACGAGCTTCACGTTCTTATCAAACCCGGCAGAGAGCCCTACTGGATTCAAAAATGGTACACCAGCGATGATCTGCTTGAGACGGGGATCCCGATAGACAAACGCCCACTGCAAGGCACGGCGAACAAGCGAAAAACGCCCCATAAAAACCCCCAGAGACGTAATAGCATCATGAATATCCTCTGGGTCAAAACGGAAGCAGATAGGCTTCACAATCGTGCGATAGAGCACGCCAGCAAAAAGGGGGACTGGTCGAGGAGTAGACATAGCAAGAGAAACAAAAACCAAACCAGGTGAGCTTCTCGAGCTTCTTTGGTCGGGTAACTACCAATCTAGTCAGATAAACGAGGGAAGTCAACGGAACCATAAACACCGACGCTTGGTCGGTGTTTATGGTTCCTCTTGCGTCCTCACCGGAGAATAAAAGAGGAATAAGGATCGATGACGAGGCACCTGTAAAGGCGGGATAGGTTGAAAAAATCTCTCTCATGGATAAGATGGAAACGATGATGCTACAGTAAAAAACGTATATGCAACTCATCTCTCTCAATACCTGGGGCGCGCGCGCCGGCCTGAAGAATCTCCTCGCCTTTTTCGAGCAGCACAAACACGTCGATATCTTCTGTCTACAAGAAATTTGGAATGGGGGAGAGCATATGGTGGAAGAGTTCGCAGCGGGAAGAAGTATGGAAGGGGTCGAGCCGCAGCTCCTCGCTAAACTTAATAGGGCCTTATCCAACCATGTTTCCTACTTTCGACCAAGTTTCTTTGATTTTTGGGGGTTAACGATCTTCGTAAAAAAAGACATCTCCATCTTGGCTGAAGGTGAGCATTTTATCTACCGCGAACGCGGCTGGATTTCTAGCGAAGACATTGCGGATCACGCGCGTCCTCTTCAGTATCTAACGATCCAGCGGCCGGAAGGTCCGCTCACGATCGTAAACCTGCATGCAGCCTGGCAGCCCGAGGGAAAAGGGGATACGCCTGAACGATTGCTGCAATCACAGCGCATCATCGACTTCATAAAAACTCGCAATCATCCAGTCATTGTGATGGGCGATTTTAATCTCGATCTCAATATCAAAAGCGTGCAACTGCTTGAACAGGCTGGTCTACGCAATCTCATCCGCGAAACAGGCGCGGCCTCAACAAGAACTCGATTCTACACAAAATCCGTTCGGTTTGCGGATTATGCCTTTGTAAGCCCTGAGATTGGAGTAAAAGACTTCCGCGTCCTCCCTGATGAGGTATCGGATCATAGCCCCTTGTACTTGGAAGTTTAATCCCCAAAACAACCATCCTATCCTTCCTCTCGAGGCAAAGAAGGAAGATCTGCTCCATACGCCTGACGATACCCCATGCGCAAGCGCGCCAACCACATTTCCGAGTCTCGAATTTCTTGGTTAATGGCCACGTCCCGTGATGAATCGCGGGAGGGATTGAGAAGATAGCGTATATTGGACCGAAGGTGTCGCTGTTCATCCTTGGCATCTTGCTCTAAACCTCGGCGTAACAAATCCCGCTCTCGGGGCAATAAGTGTGAGACCACTTGATCCAATGTTTCTGGGTGTTCGCCGATGGCTTCTGTTAAAATTTCTGCTCTCGCTCGATCGTCAGCGCGCGCCTCTTCTTCTGAGACAAGGTGTTGATGAACGACGTCGGCCGCAAGTTCAGGCCTGTCATGCGCGATAGCGAAGTCATAGGCTTTATCAGATCCCGCTAACCGAGCGAGACGAACCCCTTCCTCTGCTCCCTGGGTCCGAGATCGTTCCTTTGCCTCTTCTAAAAGCTCCTTATACGCCTCCTCTTCGGCGGTTCTGACTTCATCGCTCTCCGTGTCATCCGTGCGAATAAGTTCCGCAAGACGACAGCGAAGAAAGTGTCTAAATCCTGCTGGGTTATTGTAGTACCGTTCGATGCCGCCCTCGTCCAAAATTTGTTGCATTTCTATCGCACCCGTTCGTTTTAATGTTTCTGGATCCGTGATCGGCCCATCGGCAATGCGTTGTTGCTCTTCCGTTAATGATGGAGTCCGCGTATCTGTCGTGGAGGGTTCAGGATCCATCATGGGTTGCTGTGGCCAAGGAGCTTCCTGACGAGCAGAAGAAGGAGAAGAGCGATCACGACGAGTCTCGTGAGAGCGACTCGAGTCCGATGACCGAGCCCCAGATTCACGCATGCTTGAAATGCCCGCGGCCCCTCCGAGGGCCACACCAACACCAAGTGCTGCTCTAACAACGGTATCTTTCCAAGTAGATGGCCTTTTAGTTGATTCGCTCCTGCCCGGAGCATCGGAAGCAGATTTTTTCCTAGGAGAAAATTCGGGAGATTTCATAAGAGGTTGGTAATTGTAACTATCTATAACACTCGTTACGTCCGTAAAAGCTCCAACGCTTCCTTCGCATACGCTTTCACATCGACAGCGAGTGGCAACGTCTCTAGTTCCTCCGCTCTGTACCATCCAATCTGCACGGCTTCTCCATCCATCGGATGAAGTTCCGCACTCGCCGCGCGTGCATAAAAAATTGCGTCCATGTGAACATGATCATCATTCATATACTCATGTTGGATATGGATCGGCGCAACCAAGGTTTTAATGTGACCGAATACTCCAAACGGCAACGGGCGAGCTTGATACAGCTCTACATCAAGACCCGATTCTTCTTTGGTTTCCCGAATCGCTGCCTCACACAACGACTCACCCGGATCAACATGTCCGCCAACCGGGAACCATTGCGCCAGTTTTTTATGCCAATGCAAAAGAGTCTTGTTCTGATGCACGACAAACACGGCAACAGTAAAATGACGATCCATAAGTATAGAGAGGTAGGATAGTGGGGGAGTAAGGAAGGAGCAAGCAAGCCCTCGTCAAAAACAACCTCATCCGCTAGTCTATCCATACTATGAAGCGCAAGAAGATTGTGGTAATGGGGGGCGGAACAGGGACGTTCACCGTTTTGAGCGGTCTCAAGCACTATCCTGTTGATCTATCCGCGATTGTTTCAATTGCGGATAACGGGGGTTCTACCGGCATTTTACGCGATGAACTCGGCGTTCTCCCTCCGGGCGATACTCGCCAGTGTCTAGTTGCGCTTTCAGCGGGTGATGACCTCCTCCGCAATCTATTTAACTATCGTTTTGCCGAAGGCTCCCTCTCCGGTCACAATTTTGGCAACCTCTTTTTATCGGCTCTCGAAAAAGTCACCGGTGACTCGTTGTCTGCTGTCCGTGAAGCGCATCGTATTTTAAATGTAAAAGGTCGTGTCATTCCAGTCGCTGCCAAGGCGACGCACTTATTTGCTGAATTAGAAGATGGCCAAGTAGTCGAAGGGGAGCATGCGATTGATGAGTTAGAAGGAGAGCGCGCTCCGATCGCGCGCTGTTTTCTCTCTCCCACGGTCACGGCAAACCCTGATGCTGTTCAAGCGATCGAATCGGCGGACGCCATCGTCCTGGGTCCGGGTGATCTCTATACCAGTCTCATGCCGATTCTGTTGGTTGATGGAATTGCCGAAGCGTTAGCACGCTCCAAAGGCAAACGTCTTTACGTGTTAAATCTGGTCACTAAACATGGAGAAACCGATGGGTATACGGCTAGCATGTATGTTGATGTGATTACGAAGGCGTTTAAACCAGCCAAATTAGATACCGTTCTCGTAAACACCGAGCATCCACCAGCTTCCATTTTGGCTCGTTACGAAAAAGCCGCTGAAGGTCCCGTTATTGATGACTTGCAAGACGCCTCTCTTCAAGTTGTTCGCACCTCTCTCCTTTCCAACGATATCCAAGAACCAAAGCCGGGCGATCACCTCAAACGCAGTCTTTTACGCCATGATCCCATTAAATTAGCGGAAGCCATCTTGTCATGTTTGGGTTAGTCTCTCGTTTGTTGTGAGTAAGATATAAAATCCCCCTCGAGGGGGATTTTATATCTTCTTGACGCTCCGTTGAGCATCTGGTGAGGTTGCGGCGTAAGGAGGTGGTCAACGTGGTAATCGAGCTCCCGAGCATTAATGATCTCATCGAGCCTTCCGAAGTGACATGGCACCCTCTTCGATTCATCCTGGATGTGCTCCGTCAAAAGGGGGTGTTCGCCCCATGGGTCTTTCTGGACGAGAGTGCAGAGCTGGATGAGAAGAAGTGCCGAGGCCTCTTCGAGATCTGGCGGCGTAAGGGTCACACCCAGATGATGAGAGACGTGGATCTTCACCCTCCACCGGTCGCAGCCCAGTCTATGGGGGGTATATTCATCTACGGAGGAGAAGAATCGACGATCGAGGCGATAGATCTCTTCGAGCCGCTGGTGCTCGGTCGGGGAGTGAGAGTGCGCAAAAGGGCCACGATCGGCAAGTGCACGATCGTAGGAGGGGGCGCACAGATCGGCACGGCGCACGTCGTACGCAGCGTCTTGTTCCAGGGTGTGCGAGTGGCTTCGAAATCCGTCATCGCGGACTCCATCCTCGGCCCTCGCTGTGTAGTGGAGTCCGGAGTGGCTATTCGTAGTCGGCTGGGTGATCGTGGCCCGGCGGGCACCATGCTGATCCGTGACTTCCGTAATCCAGAGATGCCGATCATCGATACGGGGCGCAAGGTGATCGGGATCATCGCCGGGAGCGGCTGTACCTTCGCAGCCAATCCCCCCGCTGGCTCAGTGTTCTACCCGGGCTGTACGGTCTACCCCGAGATGGTCGACCTGTTGCCCGGGATCTACACCCCCGAATTTCTCGAGTGGCTCCACGCACAAAGCGTTGATCAGAAACTCTCGCAGGTGCAGCAGTTTCATCATCGTTCATAAGCAACTCTTCCTCGTCCACGCCTACTCGCGTTGACGAGTTCTTCTTTTTTATACGCCTCTTTCGTTGCTCTGTAGGAAGGGCGATGTAACAAAAAATCCCCCAATCATCTTGGGGGATTCTGAGTGTTGGTGCGCGTATTAAGGAAACCGGTTATCAACAAGTCCACGATCCTGATCAATTGATTGTACCGACGAACGAATTAAGTCGAGCGGCGCATCTAGGGCGTTATCCAACGGATTCCCGATTTTGTAATTTACGTAAAACCCCTCAGAGATATCGTCGATAAACGTATTCCAAGCATCTCCGTATAAAGCCCGCACCACTTCTTCCGTGCGCGCCCAGCGTAATGTTCCGCCTTTGGTTACTACATACGTCTTTGGGTCTGTTTGAAACTTCACCATGCGTGATCCTGGTCGATAGGTGATATTCGTCCCAATTGGGATTAAAGACATTTGGTCGGTTGGAATAATTTTTACTCGTGAAAAATCAGGGAACCA
Source organism: uncultured Gammaproteobacteria bacterium (assembly GCA_964562155.1). Taxonomy (GTDB): domain Bacteria; phylum Patescibacteriota; class Patescibacteriia; order 2-12-FULL-60-25; family 2-12-FULL-60-25; genus JAGOUY01. The sequence continues at coordinate 47,750 of CAZLRU010000007.1, read as the reverse complement.
GCTAAAAAAGACTTTTTCATTAGGAAAGACGTACCGTTTTCCGTTGATGGCGTAATAGTAGACAGCTGTATCGTTTAAAGTGAGCGTATCCCCATCATCGGGAATCTTGATGAGATCACCTACTTGAATAGCGATAGTGAGACCATCGCGGTACGTGACGCTCACACTCCGATTCAAATAATAATCACCGACACGCACGGTATACGTTGAAGTCCCGTCTTTTAGCGAACGCACCAAGAAGCGTGCCTGACCAATGCTGTTGGTAATCCCTTGCTCGGCAACAATTTCATCCATGGCTCCTCGAGAGGACATGAGCGTCACTTCTGCGCCGTCTAAGGGCAATAAATTTGAGTCACGAAGCGTAAGCGATATACGAGCGCTATCAATTCCATCCGCTTTAACCGATGTTTTATCGATCGACATGCGGGAAAAGGTTGTGTCAGGAGCAATGACAGCTGCCTGCACGGGTGAAAAGATCCCCGTCGCAAAAACCAAACCAGACAGTATAATACCCAAAAAAGTTCGCATACAGCGGACACTATACCAATGTGACCGACATTTTTCCAGCTCAATTTTCTAAATCGCTGCAGCCAACGTTTTACGAACGTTATTTACTTCTTGGACAAGCAGATCCCACTCCATTTTTTTCTCTGCCGAAATCACGACACCAAACCCACCCCGATGACTCTTCACGACAAACATCCATTCATCCCCGGCCGCCGTCACAACGGCGCTGTCAATCAAATTCACCGCCACTCGTTTTGAATCGCTGCTCCCACTTATGCCGGTCACTTCCAGGATCAATCCATCAAACGAGCCGCTTTTACTGCCATCGATCACACGAAGAGAAGGAGTCATATAAATCTAGCTCTAGAATAGCAAGTGCAGCGCAAACGTGATAGATAAAATGGATATGACCTATAAACTTGTTGTCTACGTCCCTATTTCACATGCTAATGTTATTCGTGAAGCCATGGGGAAAGCTGGCGCAGGTCGTATAGGGAACTATTCTTTTTGCAGTTTTTCCTCACGTGGTATTGGTCGCTTCCGTCCCGAGCCGGGAGCGAGCCCTGCGATTGGCGAGGTAGGAAAAATGGAAGAAGTTGAAGAAGAACGCATTGAAGTTATTTGTCAGCAAGAAATCTTGAAAGACGTGATCACTGCTGTTAAAAAGGCCCATCCTTATGAAGAAATAGCCATGGACGTCTATCTCTTGCAGGATGTATTAGTCTAGTAGCGTACCCACGCTTTCACGGCCCTATTTCTGGCAAGATCAGGACAGGGTTGATCATTTTTTAATGATTTGTTAAGGTACTGCCACCTCAAAAGAGGGCCCTTAGCTCATTTGGTAGAGCACCTGCTTTGCAAGCAGGGGGTGGTCGGTTCGAGCCCGACAGGGTCCACCACGTAAAAACACCGCTTTTGAAAGCGGTGTTTTTAGTTCATGTACCAAGCTAGTCGGTTCCCTGCCTCTTAGGTACACTACAAATGATATGATATTTGACGCAGGATTTCGGTTAGCGAGTAGGTTGGCCAAGGCCTTGGAACCGGCCAAAAACAAACCGCCTGAGCCAACTCCGGACCCGGCAGCCCCTGTTAAAAATCCGTACGATGCAAAATCCCGCTATCCCCATCTCAAAACCGAAACGGGGGAGTGGAAGCAAGAGTATAGATACAGGCCGTTTGAGGGCAATCGAGATAAAATCTACGAAGCTCAACAAGTAAGGATCAAAGCCGCTCAAGAGGATGTGGCGATGGTTGAGCGTATGATGGAGAGCCCAATCACCCACGGCTCTGCGGAAAATGCATGGAAAAAGGCCTGGAGAGAATTAGACGTGCTCCCAAAAGCAGGTCAGGGGTCTTTGGTTGATCGTCTGATTGCGTGTCACCCCGCTCTCTGGCAAGAAATGGATGCAGAAGCGGATCGGATGACCAAAAAAAGCCGAGAATCAAATGGTTCTACTGGACGTAATGATTTATCGGTAATGATCAAGAAGACGCAGTACGGCATACAGAGATTAATAGATCAAAAAGGCTTGCCTACGTTCCCGCTTACAAAAACGCAGCAAAGATTAGCCTGGTATGGCAGTCGTTTAGAAGAGGATGACGCGATGAACCGCAATTTCCGACAGCTGCAAAGAACCAAAGGCGAAGCCGCGCAGGCAGCTGAACGAACGTCGGCGGCAAGGGATAGTACGGTCATACTGAATATCCAGCCGACACCAGAAGAAGCGGATAATATACGTGCAACAAGCAGAAATGATCGTCGTGCACGCGATCGTGCTATGTCTGATCGCAAACGCACGGAAGAAGATCTTCGTGTTGCAACATTTGAATTAGAGCGCGCCTTAGGAGCCACTCGTTCAAGGTATGAGGTGAGTAAAGCAATGGACGAAATACAAGCAGGGGTCTTTCGAGTGGGTGGATTCACGCGTATTCGCGATCGGTTCTCCAGGTTTATAGGCGGACTCGCGGGCCACACCGAGGAGCCGAGTCTCCACGAGCTCGTAGAAAAGCATCGTTCTCTGAGAGGGCGTCTCGATAAGATTGAAGCCGTTTTGGAGAAGGGGAGCTAACGAATCAAAAAAAGCTTCTTCGCTTCCCACTTGATGGGAAATAAAAGAATATTGGCCGCCAATAAAAGGAGGAGGAGTTTTGGAACGGCTCCCGAAGTCGGAAAAAACTTATTCGCAATAAACAGAGCGAGTGTATTGTTCATGTAAATCATGCATAGAGCGACCGTCAGCCGCTCTGAAGCTGTTCTCCACTTCAGTAAATGGTACAGCCCCCACGTAAGCGCCCCCATCCATCCAATCGCAATACAGAGTACAACAAGATCCCGCACATTCCAGGTGAGAAGCGCCGCTCCTCCTGTATCCGCTACAATCCCGGCGATGAGCAGCCCAAACGCCAACACAGAAATACCCCGAAACAGTTCGCCTCGACGTTTTACAAACCGAGGCGCACTTTTTTTAACGAACATCGCCAGGGTAAATGGGGCAACGATTGTGAGAGCGAGTGACCAAAACATGGATACAATTGGAATCGGAACAAACTGTCCAATCGTGAGCTTAAAGATGAGGGGGATGGTGAGAGGGGCAAGGAGCGAGGTCGTTGCCGTAACGACGAGCGCGAGGGAGGTCACGCCCCCAATAAAGTCGGCAATCAACGCAATCGTCATGCCGGTGGGGACTGCCCCGAAGATGAGGAGAGCGAGTGCCCATGGTTCGAGCCACGATAGGCCAAAAAGTCGCATCATCGCTACAGCCGGCATATACAGGGCCAAGGGTAAGATGCCTAACATAAACGCATTCACCCAGAACATGAGTTTTGTATCACGAGCGTATGATGCAATTTCATCGACGGATAACCGTAAGCTTGAAGCAAAAAACACCAAAATCAACAGTTGAGTCGAATAGGCCTTCAATGGACGAAAGGGTTCAGGAATAACAAGCCCAAGAACCATCGCGATTAAGACGATGATAATTTGATTCTCAAGTAAAACATGTTTTAACGAAGAGAGAGGGCGCATCTATAAGTATCATACCGTGAAGGGCAAACGCGTGGTAGGATGCAAAGTATCTATGCGTCGCCTTTTTGTGTTTTTATTCGCCAGTCTTGCGTTCGTTGGTCTTAGCTCGGCCGTGCAGGCGCAGGAGCTGATCCGTCAGTTTGACGTCCGTGCAGAGCTCGCTCCTGATCGTTCCGCTGTCATCGAAGAGCGCATCACGTATGACTTTGGCGAGAGCAGCCGCCATGGAATCTATCGTCTCATTCCCGAAGTCTACGACCGTAATGGCGGCAGTTACAACCTGCATCTAAACGTCACCGATGTTCAGATGGACAAAGGCTTTGTTCCATATGAGGTTCAACGCCAAGGTCGCGATCTTCAGGTAAAAATCGGTGATCCGGGGCGAATGTTGACGGGTGTGCACACGTACTTGATTCAATACAGGACCAACCGTTCCTTGAACGATTTTTCTGATCATGTCGAATGGTATTGGAATGTAACGGGTAACGGCTGGCTCGTTCCGATCGAGCGTGTAGGGTTGGAACTGATTGCTCCCTCTTCCACCCAACGCGATTGCTTCGTTGGTCTCTTTGGATCTCGCGAAGCAAGTTGCGTCTGGAAGGATGCGCCGACCTCCCTGCAGGTCTCCTCAACCCGCATCTTAAGCGATGCCGAGGGAATGACCGTTGTCTTTGGATTCCCGCGCGCGGCGTTTACCGAAGTATCCTTGAAAGAAAAAATCTACTGGTACCTACAGGATAATATTTGGATCGCGTTACCTATCCTCGCCTTTGTCCTCATGTGGATGATTTGGTATCGCTACGGAAAAGAGCCAAAGGGTCGCGGAACCGTCATACCGCATTACGAAGAGCCGCGTCATCTCCCGCCTGGTTTACAAGCTGCGCTATTGGAACAATCATTCTCCCCGCGTGCCGTCACCGCCACGATCCTTGATATAGCTCGACGAGGCTATCTCAAGATTGAGTGGGAGAGTGCCAGTGATATCGCATTTATAAAACAAAAGAAGACAGATAGCGCGCTCCATGAATTTGAAAAAATCCTCCTTGCGGGAATGTTCGACTCCACGGATCTCATTGTTCGTCCCGCTGAGCTCCGAGCCACCTTCTCGGCCACGATTGAAACGGCTCGCGCAGCTGTCTTCAAAGAGCTGCAATCGTATGGCTGGTTTGAGCGGAGTCCTGCGCTGGTCCGTGCCATTTGGATCGCTATCGCGATCGTGGTCAGTGCTCTTCTCATTATCTCTTCTGATCAACAAGCAGTGCAAATTGCTTCGAGTGTGATGTGTGGTCTTATTATCATAGCGTTTGGTTGGCAAATGCCCCGCATGAGCAAGGAAGGGGCGATCGTGGCGGAAGAAATACAGGGCTTTCGCTGGTTCTTATCGGTCACAGAAGAAAAACGTTTGGAGTTCACGGATGCCCCCGTCAAGAAACCAGAGCAATTCGCCCGCTTTCTTCCCGTCGCCGTCGCGTTCGCGATCGAAAAACAATGGGCTCATCAATTCGATGACATGATGATTCCGCAGCCAAGCTACATCGAAGGGAACTGGAGCGGCTGGACCGCCCTTCAAATGGCAAACACCATCGACACGATGCATCACACGACGGCTTCTAGCATGTATTCACCGCCTTCATCTGGAGGAAGTGGGAGCTCTGGATTCTCTGGGGGTGGTTCTGGCGGCGGTATGGGCGGGGGTGGGGGAGGGAGTTGGTAGAATTGACATTCGCGGAAAAATAGGCTATCGTTAGCCGTTCTTTTGACATAGCCGTGGACGAGTTTTAGCGATCAATAACAATGGTCAAGAGAGCTCGTCTACGGACGAAGAAAGAAGGAGTGGATCGTGAACGAGGGGCATGTTATTGCAGTTCGATGGGGAGTTAGTGAAGCGGGTACCGTCCGTGGCCGAATCATGATCGGGGGTCAAGGATTGCGCAAAGGTGTTCGTATAGACGAAAGGTGCTCCGGTTTCTGTCCGTACGACCGTGAGGTCACATGGGCAGAAGTCGTGAGGGATAGTCGGCCGAATGACCCTATGGACGGAGTTCTGTACGTCCGCCCGGTCTTCCATCGACCGTCTAACGCCTTATCGCACAAGGCAGCGATGCGAGAGCTGCGAGAGCTCGTCCGCTCTCGCTCGCTCGGTGTTCGAGATACGTACATTCCCGTCGACCTCCCCGGCTGGCGCGGAGCCCTGACCTACGTGGTACGAGACATCCCGGGTCCACTTCAGGTGCAATGGATCTTTCACGCCGCCAGTGGCACCGCGCGGATCGAGACCCTGATCTTCAGGGTGTTGAGCTCTGCTCTTACGCACGAGCGAGGGGTGACCAGGGTCCTCAACTGGAAACGGGCGATCGATGATCTCGGCGAACCCACCGAGGTCGAAACCAACCTCAACGACCGCTTCCTCGTGCGCTGGCACGGGATCACGGCTGAACTGCCCGACGAAGTGGCGCTTGCCGGCGGAGCGGATCTGCAAAATATCCGCCTCGAAGGTCTCCAGGTTATGGCTGGCCTGTCTCTCTTCGAGGGGCGATGGCAGAAGACGGTCGTGCTCGGACACGGCGAGCGGGTCGAAGGCACGACCGTGCACTATGCCTCCTTCAACCCGCGCTTCAGCATGACGCTGAGAAAGGAGGTTCGCACGCAAGTCAAAGAGCTGCTGCGGTCGACGCGGCACTCGCTCGCCTGGCATCAGGCGATGGTCGCGCGTGATCTCGTCGACGAAGATCTTCAGGGCACACGGATCTGGGAAGAGATCGACAAGATCGATCAGCTCACCAAAGGCTTCGCCCCCCTGTGGCTCCTGCGCGCACGCCTGCAAGAGCTGCACGCCCTCCGGAGCACGATCAATGAGCAGTGCGCGACTGAACGGGTGTTTGCGGGCGAGCAGGATGCGCGGATCTACAAGGCTACCCTCGCACCTGAAGCAGACCTGCCGGAGCTCACAAAGCGCAACGAAGGATCTCTCAAAGATCTCGACGAAGCCATCGTCGATCTACGAGAGACGGTCGAGCGAGTCAGGCTGCTCCACAAACAACCTGCCTACCGTCAGCGAATCCAGGGCGAGATCGAGCGTCTGCGAGTGGCGGTGTTTCCATCAACTCCCAACCCCGAAGTGAACGAACCGAGCACCTATCTCGGGATCCGCATGTCCGCCCTCTGTACGAAGGTAAGCGAGTATCTGGAGCGCGGTAGCATCGAAGATGCGCTCAATCAGCTGCTCGAACTGCAGGAAATCGTCGCCCAACAGTCCTCCTAGTTGTCCTTTTCCTCCGGCGACCGTCCTGTCGCCCTCATCTCTCTTCATCCTTGAAAACCAAGGAAAAAGAGGCCATGAGCCCCATACCTTGACAAAACCTCTAAAACAAGCTAAGTTTCGTGGTTTCCAACCACCCCCACCCTGCGCATTTAGGTGCCCAGAGATGGGAGTAGTTGGGGAAATACGTCCCCATATCTACCTTCCCCCGTCCGTCAGATAGGTCGAGAAACGGTCACATAGAAAGGAAGGACCACCATGAAAGGGTGGCAACAGCACAGCAGACGAGAAGGTAATGATTCGGCGGAGACTTCAACGTCACCCGCCCCCACCACCCCCGCAGCCCCCGTGCTCGATGAAGTAGCACTTCTCAAGCAGGCGCTGCGCTGCGCGCGGAAGGGACTGCTCCGGTACGTCGTGCTGAACGACGCCGGCTACGTCGGTCTCCTCATGGTGGACGTCCGCTGCAACGAGCGGAATTACCCGGGATACCTGGTCAAGTTCAAGACCGCGGACGGAGAGGTCCGCATCCTGGGTGACTTCCATCGCGGGAATCAACAGGTCACGACCGCCATCCACCGACTGGGTGGCAAATGGGTCATCGCACGCCTCGGTCAAGCATTCCAAGACCTGGGCCAAGACCTGCGCGGCGCCACCGTCGAAGAAAACGGCTCCATCGCCCTCCACTGGCCGGGCTTCACCGCCCATCTCCCGAACGGGTGAGGGCAAGACCATGCCCGTAATCTATTATTTTGGTCCACGACCAAATACGCTCTTTTCATCCTCTAAGGATACAAACACTATCCTTCGCATTCCTATCTTTCTTTCACGTAAGGAAACGTAGTCGATGCGCCTCCTAATCCCTTGATTTTCCTAGCAATTCATGCTACTCTCCCCATAGGTAAGGCGGATGGCCGCGCTGGTGCAAACCGGTGAGGAAAGTCCGAGCCCCCTGTATCTCGCAAGGGATACTGTCATGAGAGCAGCTAACGACTGCCAGGCATACGACAAACGAACGGACACGTGCCGAACGTCTGTCTAAACCTAGGGAAAGTGCCACAGAGACAATACTAGTCGAACGTAAGTTCGATGAAAGGTGAAAAGTACTTCGAGGTCACCAACTCCTTCGGGAGCAATGGTTCGGCCACGTCGTTCCTCCGTTGGTAACAGCGGAGTGTGGTAAACCCTCTCTGGTGCAAGAGCAAGTCCGCGAGAAGGCAGTTGCTCTGAAGCAATTCATCGCAACAGTTTTTTCAAGGAATGGTCGCTCGCTAGAGCCGTGCAGCGATGTACGGTCGAGAGAGATGGTCATCAATTTCGACTTCGGTCGGAAAAACAAAACTCGGCTTATAGCCTTGCCTACACATACAAAAACATTCCGCAATCGGAATGTTTTTGTTTTGGTTAAACGAGGACTATCGCCCAAATCCAACCCGATCTTTCACTAACTTCATTTTCTGTTGCGCCAACTCATGCGCACGATTCCGTCCCGTATTGAGAATCCGCGTGAGTTCTGCAGGATCGTTTAGGTATTCAGCAATCTTTTTGGAAATCGGTTCCATGTGAACTACAACAACTTCAGCCAAGGCTTTTTTAAAATCCCCATATCCCTTGCCTGCAAACTCCACCTCGATTGATTCTAATGTCTGCCCGGTCAGTTGATGGTAAATAGTCATCAAATTCGCAACAGCTGGTTTTTTCTCAACATCGAAGACAATCCCCGGTTCTGTATCTGTGACCGCTTTCATAATCTTTTTACGGATCGTGTCTGCATCATCTGTGAGGGCGATCTTGCTCAACGCCGAAGCATCGCTCTTGCTCATTTTCTTCATCGGGTCTTGCAGGCTCATGATGCGCGCACCATTCTTCTGCAAATAGCTTTCCGGCAAGGTAAACGTTGGTCCAAAATGATGGTTAAACCGCTCCGCCAAGTCGCGCGTTAGCTCTACATGCTGAATCTGATCTTCTCCAACAGGCACAACCGTTGTGTCGTATAAAAGAATATCGGCTGCCATGAGAACAGGATAGCTAAACAACCCCAACCCAACTTTGTCGCCATACTTCTCCGATTTATCTTTGTATTGCGTCATCCGTTCCATCTGTCCTATCTTCGCGATCGTACTCAGTACCCAAGCTAACTCCGTATGCTCCGGCACCTCGCTCTGCACATAGATGGTCGACCGCTCCGGATTCACCCCAATCGCCAAATACGTCGCGGCTACCTCAAGAATATTCCTGCGTAACTCAGCCGGGTCTTGTGGCACCGTAATGGCGTGTAAATCAACAATACAAAATAAACACGGAAACCGATGCTGAAGCTCAACCCATTGCTTCAAAGCGCCAATGTAGTTCCCAATGTGGAGGCCGCTCGTAGGTTGAACGCCAGAAAAGACAAGATCTTGCATATAGTCGGAATGGTAGCGAGAACCACGCCTTCCGTCCACTAAGGCCCATCCTCCATTCTGTCATTCTTCTGCCTAGTCCGACGGAGACAGGAGAAGTCATCGGATCGGTCCGGATGGGTCCTCGTATCTTGACTCCGTTACGCACAAAGATGACGAAAGAAAAAGAATAATGCAGGCACCCACTTATAAGCAGAGTATCACAAACAAAAACTCCCGAGCTTGTCTCGGGAGTTGGTTCGTTAGACCTCGATAATCACCGGAATCACCATCGGTCGTTGTTCCGTCTTGATAAAGAGGAATTCGCCAAGTTCATCGCGCAACTTATCCTTCAAGTACGTGCTATTTGGTGACGACACTTTAGGATCGGGTGAAGCGCTCTTCAGAATCACATTCGCTTTCTGACGCGCTTGCATGATGAGTTCTTGATGCTCCTTCATGTACACAAATCCACGCGAAATCACATCTGGAAGCGCTTGTGGTACACCGGTCTTGCCATCAATAACGGCGACCGCGATGACCACGCCTTCACTCGACAATTGCTGACGATCGCGAAGAACGATCTGGTTGGTATTTCCAACGCCAAGTCCATCCACGAACACATAGTCCGTCGAGACTTTTTTGTTGGTCAACATCCCGTTGCCATGAACATCAAATTCAATGACTTGTCCGTTGTCGGCGATGAAAATATTCTTTTCCGGAAAACCATTCTCGACGGCGGTCTTGGCATGATCGCACAAGAAGGAATAGTGGCCTTCGATCGGAATCAAGTATTTTGGCTTGATCATGTCATGCATCTCTTTCAAATCTTCTTGTTGGGCATGACCGCCGGCGTGCACATCCATCATCTTGTAATGGATAACTTCAGCGCCTTCGCGGTACAAGGTGTCTTTGACGCGTTGCACTGACCGTTCATTGCCAGGAATGACAGACGAAGAGAACACCACCGTATCGCCAGGTTCAATGGAAATAATCGGATGTTCGCGGTTCGCGATCCGCATCAAAGCCGCGCGTTCTTCGCCTTGCGCACCCGTACAGATAACAGCCGTCTTTTCGCGATCGTATTTATGAATATCTTTGGTTTCGATAAGTGTCCCTTTCTGAATATCCATGTACCCAAGCTGTTGAGCAATCATGATATTCGAACGCATCGAAAATCCTTCAATCGCGACCTTTCGATGCTGACGTTCACACGCTTTGATAATCTGTTGGACACGCGCAATCATGGACGCAAACGTTCCAATAATCACACGGCCTTTAGAGTTGGCAATGATCTCATCAATATTGTGCTGAATATCAATTTCCGGCAATTGCTTTCCAGGTTTGGAAGCATTTGTTGAATCACACATGAGCGCGAGCACATTGCGTTCGCCGAGCTTCTTAATCTTTTCTGTTTCTTGAATAGATTGAGAGCCAGGACCAGGATCAAGTTTGAAGTCACCGGTATGCACAATAATTCCACAAGGAGTGTTGATAATCACACCCATGGAAGAGGGGACAGAGTGAGCGACACCGAAGAATTCAACTTTGAAAGCACCGAGCTGCAAGACGTCATCGTAGGTGACGGAATACAGGTTCAATGCGGGCGCGTTGCGATGATCTTCCTGACGCTTTTGGATAATGCCGCAGGTCAGATCCGTTCCAAACACCGGTGGATTGCCGAGTTGAGGAATCAAATGAGGCACGCCACCAATGTGATCGTAGTGAGCGTGGGTAATAATCACGCCACGAATATTCTTTTCTTTGCCTTTCAGCGCAGAAATATTTGGAACGATATAGTCGACGCCTGGCATGTCATCATCCGGAAACTGAAGACCCATGTCGACCAGCAAGATATCGTTGCCGAATTCAAGCATGGTCATGTTGCGACCCACTTCTTCATTGCCACCAAGAACGGTGACTTTAAGACGTTGGCTTTCTTTGTTGAGCACATCCTCATCCACACCCGTCTTACGAAACGGCTTGTGTTTGAACGTGCTCATACGAGGAGCGGCGGCAAACGCGCCACCCATGGAAGGCCCGCGTTTAGCATGTGCCGGGGCGCGGCGATTTACTTCGTGCGAATCGCTCGTACCGCGCTCTTCTTTAGCGAAGCCCTGTTTAAGGGAGCCGCGTGTATCAAAATGCGCGCCGCGGGGAGCGGTGGATGTCGTACCGGTTGGGCGTGGGCGAAAATCGCCGGCTGGTTTAGCAAACACAACCCCGGTTTTAACCGGTGCATCAATGCGAGGACGCTTAGGTCCATGGCTGCGCATGGGACGACGAAACGAGGAAGAAGGGGGGCGGTGGGACGCATTGCCGCCGTGCGTTGAGCCAGACGAAGCTGGCGTAGGTTTTTGAGGTAACATAATAGATTATAAAATTGAGAGGGTGCGCTCACCAACGTCATGACAGGAGCGGATCGCGATCTGGCCGGAGCAAACAAATACACGCACACGCGGTCATTGGTTGAACGCAAAAACAAAGCGATGGCTGAACAAACGGTATCCTTGGATCGAGGATATACGTCCGAAACGAGAGCTCTCGTTTCTTGCAAGAAACGGATTTAGCGGAAAACTCCTTCTAAACACGTAACACGGTCTGTCACGACTTTCGCTCAACCTAGCTAAAAAAGCGAGATGAAGCGAAAGGCGTTCAGGTTAAAACTCACACGAACAATAGCAGAAACCCCCGTATTCGTCAACCGCTTGACCCATCCGTCTGAATACGGCACCATCCAAGCGTTCGTACAACCACGGGGGCGAGTGGCGGAACTGGTAGACGCACTGGTTTCAGGTACCAGCGATCGCAAGGTCATGAGGGTTCGAGTCCCTCTTCGCCCACCAACATAAAATGCACCAAGAAAATGGTGCATTTTATGTTACTTAAGATGAGGGGCTCGTAGATTATTAAGTTGAATGGGGTGGTGGATGTTAGTGATGATGGCGGTGATGTCCATGCGTGGCTCCAGATGGTGCAGGTGCTTGCACTGGGGCAACATCGGCCTCAATAGTTGCTGACCATTGCTGTGTAGAGGGGGTTTGTTCGACGTTGATGGAGAAATGAGAGAAGAGTAGTCGTCGACGATCTTCTCGTACGATGAGAACGCGTCCAGTCTCATCCGTGGTAACCATTTGCTGGGCTTCTTGGGAGATGTTATGAACCACGCCGATAAAAGCTCGTCGTACGGCCTCTGCTTGGGTAGCGCCCCAATTACTTGCCGAAAGATGGCGACTTGGTGATTGGGGGAGAGGAAGATCTATGTGCTGCGCACCATCGGTTAGTTGATAGGCATTAATAACTTCCCTCGCTCCCTCGCGATTGGTTCTTGGATCCTGTGAATCCCCAGGATTGACGACACCCACGTAAACGAACTCATCCGTAACGTAGAAATCATGCTGAGAAGCAATCTCGGGCCGCATAAGTGGCTCGGTGGCTTGATCAAGAGAGGAGGTCTCGGTGGTTTGATGATCTGCTGGGTTCACCGCGCTCGCCTCCCGTGGGGAAAGATAAAGGGAAACGGTGGGTCTGTGTTCAAAAGATGGCGGGACGTCCATTCTAGAAAATCTGAGCGATTCTATGCGAAGACGAGCATCATCTAGACGGTCCGCGAAGGTATCAAAGGAAACGGTCTCTGTACGCACTTGTGCCTCGGCGAGGGCGGGCACGGCTTCAATCCCTGCCGCCATGGCCGCGGCTGCGAGAAGTTGTTGTGCACGGCGCGTGAACGGCGAGCGCTCAGCAGAAGGGGCGGGGGAAGGATTCTCGTATGACATAGAAAAGGTAGGGAAAAATGAGGTCACGAAAAAAAGCAGATTTTTGAGGAATGGTACTCTGCAGTTGTTGCAGCGTCCATCATCTGATCTTGAAGAAGCGACCTCAATGAGAGTCTCTAAACGTCCGCCTATCTCCACTTCCAGGTCGTTTTTAAATACCACTTACTCGCTTGCAGCAATCGATCAGATGGGCGACTGAGCCGCATGGGCTGCACCCCTTTTACGTCTTGCGAAATCAAATAGGCATACGCCGGCCGCAGCAAGAACAGCGCCGGTGTTTGTTTTAAAATCGCTTTCGATAATACTTCACGCGCCTCTTCAAGACGAGCCGTGGTCGTTGCTGCCTGGATACCTTCCAAGGCTTTATCGATGTTTCGATCAGCAACATTCGACAAATTCAACCCCTGATTCGTGGACTGATCACTCGCCCAAAAGGGAGAGATGTCTTGAGTGGGTGGTAGTAACACGTTCCACACCAAGACTTGATAGTCGCGCTTTGCAAGGACCTGGCGTAATAAATCTTCAGCAGGGCTCACGCGCACATCTACTCGTACACCAACCAGCGACCAACGTCGCTTTAAGAGCTCAGCGACCTTAAGCAAATCTGCCTGGTTAGGAAGATCGATCGTGATGGCTAGCTGTGTCGAACTCGCGGCGGGCTTAGGAGGCGTTGTTGTAGTGGTTGCGCCTCGTGTCGGCTTAGTGGTGGCGGGCGCCGGAGCCTCATAAAATCGGACGGATCCATTCGGAGGGAGGTGCCAACCCAAGCTATTCAACAACACACGTGCTCCATCTAAATCTCCTGCCTGTGTAGAGGTGGTTTCAAGAAACGGAAATGGAGAGCTCACCACGGTGGCATCGCTCCCAAGAAGATCCTGCAGTTCACGGCGATCAATCGCCATACCTAACGCCTGACGTACGCCGGGATCTTTCAATAACGGATCTTTGAGATTGAAAAAAGACACGGTTTCCTGGGGGAGCTCTAGGGTTGTATTTCGAATATCCCCACGTTTAATGTCTGCGACATCTTTCCAGGGGACAAACGCGACCGCATCAACCTGATTGCTTTGCAATGCCGTCTGAGCTTGCACACGATCTCCATAGAAACGAAACTGCCACTGATCAACATAGGGGGATCGTCCGTAGTAACCGGGAAAACGACTTAGGGTAAAGCTAAAGAGATTTCCCTTTGTGTCACGTTTCAGTGATTCAAGCTGGTAGGGTCCGGAGCCAATCGGTTTCAGATTTGCCTCCGCCAAGGCGGCGGTGGGTCCTTGCGTATCCTCCCATACGTGCGCAGGTAAAATACCCATCGTGAGGTTCATGAGGAGATGGGGGTTGGGGGCATCAAGATGAAACTGAATTGTGGTGTCATCAACGCGAATAACCTGTTGAATGTCTTTAAATGTACTTGCAAGCGGACTGCGCCAACTTGGATTAAGCACCGTTTGATACGTAAAAATAACATCGTCAGCCGTCACGGGGAGGCCATCATGAAACCGGCTATCCTGCCGCAAACTCACTTCAAGCGTCTTCCCATCTTCACTCCAATGGTAGGCTTGCACTAAATCCGGCTGAACATCCAGGTGTTCATCTATACGAAAGAGTCCCGAATAAATAAGCGCGGATAAATCACGATCGACATCGTTTAAAGGTGCGTAGAGAGGGTTGATGAGATGAGGGCTGCCAACCAGAGCTTCGGTGATGGTTCCGCCTCTCGCTGGAACCATCATGATATGCGGTCGGAGGATAAGGATGAGTGCTGCTCCCCCGGCGAGTGAAGCCACAACAAGACTGCTCCAAAATAGTGTACGTTCTTGAGGGCTCAATACGTGATGAAGAAAGCGTAAGTGTCGCCAACGAGCAGAGGTGGTTGGTTCCTTGGCTGCCAAAACAAGCGCATGATCATGATGCGCTTGCGGTTTAAATTCTTCAGACCCGGTCTTCGTTTGCTGCCAGAAAAACAGACGCTGCCATATACCGGCTGGTGCGTGGTGTTGCCACCAGGCACGAACAGAGGAAAGCCAGCTGGGCATGGGAAGGGAAAATGAAGGAAAGGACTAAGCCAAAATAAGGTTTAAGATCGCCGTTCCGAAAAACAAGCAGGATAGAGCAATGGTTGCGTAAAATAAGCCCTTTTCAAGACCTCGTTTGGTGCGGAAGACATTTCCATCGCCCCCAAACGCAATTCCTAATCCGGAACTACGCTGTTGCAACAAAATGGCTGCCGACAAGAGAATCGAGATCAGGATCATGGCAACCGCCAAGATAGTTTGTCTCATAGCTCTCAAACGGTACCTCGGAAAAAGGCATTTGGTCAATGATCAAGGGTTTTATGTGCGAGGAAGCCGTGATTCACGGCCATGCGCGTAAGTGCTATCCTTGCGAGCGATATGCTCTTTCGGATTTCGGGATGGCGTTACCTAGAGTGGATAGCCATCAGTTTGCTGGCCCTGTTTATAGGGTGGTTTGGCTATACCCTGATCCAATATTATCGTGCCATCCGTTCAGGGGCTTCGAATCCGCTTTTGGACCAACGTTTGGAGGCGTCTGTGAGTTCTGCGCTTGCAAACCAGCACGTAACGCCCGAGGATTTGCTGCGCTTACAACCCACTTCGGCTCCTGCCATGGGAAACCCGGCGGCCAAGCTCGTGATTGTGGAGTTTGTAGACTTTGGCTGCCCGTATTGTTACGAAAGTTTTCCTGCCGTGCGAGAAATCATTCAGCGTTATCAAGACCGTGTCTATTTTATGGCGCGTGATTTTCCTGTTGATGAACTCCATCCGCGAGCAACAGCGGCCGCTCTCGCCGCCCGCTGCGCCCAAGAGCAAGGATTTTACTGGCCCTACCATGATAAGCTGTTCTCCAACCAAGATCATCAAGAAGATGTCGACTTGCAGCGATATGCTCAAGAAGTGGGCATGAGCGTGCCGTCATTTGATCAGTGCTATAAAGAAAAGCGCTATCAAGATCGGATCCAGAGCGAGGTCGCAGACGGATTACGCGCTGGGGTAGAAGGAACACCGACGTTTTTCTTTAATGGCATTCGTATTCAAGGCGCGCTCGACGCCAACACGTTGGAATTTTTGATCAAGAAATTTTTAGAGCTCCCTTTCACTCCTTAATCTATGTCGCGCATTACTCAGAGAATCTCTGTATTTTTTCTCGCCTGCTGGCTGGGAGCGAGTTTTGCGCCCGCCCTCGCGTTTGCCCGTGGCTGTGTCGTCACGTGTGTACGCGGCACGGAAACCCGCACAGTTCCCAATACGACCATCACGAGTGATACGGAATGTCAGAAGCTCTGTACGGGAGCTCCGGCTCAAGGTACGACTCCGGCGGTCGCATCGGCTTGTAATAGTCTTGGAACTCCTCCGTTTACGTGTCGCGGCCCGGCTGTCTTCACTCCCGATGGTACAGATCCAAGTTCCCCAGTCTGTTCGTGCACCTGCGTACCCGCGGCGGGCACCACTGGATCTCCCGTCACCGTCCAAACCAATGAGCACTGTCCGAGTATCGCTACTAACTCACCCGGTTGTGCCTCAAGTTGTACCGCTCGTTGCGCAAGCGCTACCGCTCCCGTACGTGCCGGCATGCGTCCTGACCCTGATCATCAACCAAGTTGTGTCGCGCCCCCTGCCGCAGCTCCTGCTGCCCCAACCGCTCCCGCTTCAAATAACGTAAATGCACCAGACTCAGCCGGTCGTAACGCTGTTCCATTAACCCTTTCTCAACCGATAGATGGAGTCACGGTCGTGAGTGATCTAGGAAACTATATCGCCGTCATTTATAAATACGCGATTGGGCTAGCCGCTACGGCGGCCGTGATCATGATCGTCTACGGAGGATTTAGATACCTGTTAGGCTCCGCTATGAGTGAGGTGGGCGAAGGAAAACAGATTATCCAAGACGCACTCATCGGTCTTCTGCTTGTCTTGGGTTCATACATGATTTTATCAACGGTAAATCCAAATACCCTTTCCCTCAAACTTCCGAATATCCAACCGGTCACACCAAAAACGGTTCCAGGGGCAACAATTAGTGAGGTGGTACAATTAGCCACGCAAAACACCTCTACTCAAAGTGAAATCAATACGGGTCAAAACTGTAATGCGGATACTGAATGCACCTGTAACGCAGAATTGTGCACGCGTTTTTTTGGTCGATCAAATAGCACGGCGCCGGTAGTCCCCCAGGCATGCGCGACGCCACCAGCTCGCTGCCAGTCAAATTCTTGTATTATTCGTTGCCAGCCTCAGGGTTCTGCTCAAACCGCGCAAAACGCGCAACGCGCAACCCAACTGCCGCTGATCACCTGCTCCTTGGATCGTGGTGAATTCGGCTGTCCAACGGGACAATCCTGTTTACGAAGCGGCCTCACCGTGAACGGTTCGGGTGTATTACTCGTAGGACCGGATCGTGCAGCAAAACAGGGGTACTGTAGCGATGGGCGTGAAGGAGCGAGGTGTCGTTGTAGTTTACGTGGCTGTGATTTAACAGACTCCGGTAGTACAGGTAGATTGGGCACCTTGTTTCCAGGCCGAACGCTAACACTCCCAGAGGCCCAAGCACTTCAACCTACCAATAATAACTGGTCAGGAAGCCAACCATGTCAAACTGGCTTGCGTTGTGTTGCGGAAGGAACCAACTGGATCTGTCGTCGTGACCCTAGTGCCCCGCCCGCGCCAGCCCCAACTCCAACTCCTGCACCTACTCCTTAACACTATCTTTCTCAAAGGGATCAGAGCATGGGTTGTTTTTGCGAGTGAGTATGTTCGAAGCTATCAAAATCCAATGCGAAGCCAACGTGAAAATGCAACAAGTTACGGAGCAAGTAAAAACAACCCATGCTCTGATCCCGCTCCCCGCTCCTCTTGCCCTAGGCGGCGAAACATGATAGTCTCGCCGCCAGCATGTCCAAACGATCTTCTGGTTCTAAGCCAAGCGCTTACGACCGCTCCGTGATTTCCATCAAAGGAGCCCGCGTACATAATCTCAAAAACGTTTCGATTGATCTTCCCAAAGAATCGTTCATTGTGGTGACCGGTCTTTCGGGATCGGGTAAATCTTCGCTTGCGTTTGATACGATTCATGCTGAAGGTCAGCGTCGCTACATGGAGAGTTTATCTTCTTACGCGCGCCAATTTTTAGAGCTTCAAGACAAACCCGATGTCGATGAGATTACCGGCTTATCTCCTACCATTGCCATTGATCAAAAATCCGCTTCCAATAATCCACGTTCAACCGTCGGAACCGTCACGGAGATTTACGATTTTTTGAGAATTCTCTTCTCGCGTGCCGGCCGTGCGCACTGTACTCAGTGCGGATCTCCTGTCATGGAGCAGCCTCCTCGCGCCATCGCCGAGAAAATTTTAAGTTTGACGCATTCCTCCGCCATCATCTTGCTGGCGCCCATGGTGCGCGATCAAAAAGGGGAGCATAAAGTCGTTCTGCAAGCCGCTCGTAACGCGGGTTATCGCGAAGTCCGTTTCGATGGCACGCTCGTTGATATTGATGAGCTTCTACGCACGCGTATCGACAAAACGAAAGAGCATTCGATAGAAGTGATTATTGCGAAGCTCGATCAAAACACGAGCATGGTGCTTGAGTCTCTCCTTGAGACCGTCAAGCAAGCGCTCGAGCTTGGTAATGGTCTTGTTATGGCCTTGATTGAAGAGAAGGGAGAAGACATGCTGTTTTCACAATCACTGTTCTGTGCCTATTGTAATATTTCGTTACCTCAACTTGAGCCACGCTTGTTCTCATTTAACTCGCCTCACGGCGCGTGTCCCGCCTGTACCGGTCTAGGCACGAAACTCGTGCTTGAACCTGATCTCGTCATTCCTAACAAGCGTCTGACGATTGCTCAGGGAGCGATTAAGCCACTGACGCGCATTGCTGGCAATCAAAATGGACAATTAAAATTATTAGAAAAGGTGGGGGAGGATTACGGGTTCTCGGTCCATGAGCCTGTTGCAAGTTTGTCACCAAAAGCCTTACGGGTTCTCATGGATGGAACGGGTGATACCGTCTACGACATCGAAGGCAAAGCGATGCGCTTTGGCGGGATCGTCGTCATGTTGGAGGAAAAGTACAAAGATACGGAATCCGAATACGTCCAAAAAGAAATCGAGGCGTACATGCGGGTGCTTACCTGCCCAAGCTGTCAGGGAAAACGCTTACGTCCTGAGGCATTGGCTGTGAAGGTGGCCGATAAATCCATCGCCGATATTGTATCCGTCCCTCTCGATGACACGGTAACCTTTTTTAAAGGACTTGGCCGCGGTCCTGTGAAGGTGAGACCTTCAAAAATCGCCCGCATCAAAGCCAGCAAGGATGTTGATTCTCAAGGATTTACCGAGCGTGAACGTTTGGTCGTCGATCAAATATCCACTGAAATCTCCCATCGCTTACAAAACCTCATCGATGTTGGGTTGAATTATCTAACCCTCGATCGTTCCGCAATGTCACTCTCCGGTGGAGAGGCGCAGCGTGTCCGTCTGGCGGCTCAACTTGGTTCCGAGCTCTCGGGAGTAATTTATATTTTGGATGAACCTTCGATCGGTCTCCACTCACGCGACAACGACAAATTAATCGCAACTATTAAACGATTGCGTGATCTTGGGAACACCGTCATCGTCGTCGAACACGATGAAGCAATCATCGAAGCCGCCGATTACGTCGTCGACGTTGGTCCGGGAGCGGGGGAGTATGGCGGTGAAATTATTGCTCAAGGCACGTTGGCGGAAATTAAACGGTCAAAAGAATCAACGACGGGCGCTTACCTGAGTGGCCGACAATCAATTGCGCGTCCTAAAATACGTCGTCGCGGTAATGGCAAAGCCCTGGCTATTAAAGGGGCGAGCGCCTTCAACTTAAAAAACGTCGACGTAAAAATTCCGTTGGGACGATTCGTGTGTGTGACGGGTGTTTCCGGTTCCGGAAAATCTACACTCGTCTTAGATATTCTTGGGCGAGCGCTTTCCGCGCACTTCTACGGTGCCAAGGACCCTGTCGCAGCCCACAAAACCATCGAGGGCATTGATTATCTTGATAAAATCGTATCGGTTGACCAATCACCAATCGGCCGCACCCCGCGTTCCAATCCAGCCACCTACACGGGGTTGTTCACAATTATTCGCGACCTGTTTACGGAAATTCCAGAAGCCAAAATGCGCGGCTTCGATGCCGGTAAATTCTCCTTCAATGTCAAAGGAGGTGGACGCTGTGAGCCGTGTGGAGGAGATGGCTACGTCCAAATATCGATGCAATTCTTGCCGGATGTCTATGTTGAGTGCAGCGAATGTCATGGCCGTCGCTACAACGCAGAAGCTTTAGAAATTCACTGGCGTGGCAAAAATATCGCCGACATTCTCGATATGACCGTCGAAGAATCTCGCCGCTTTTTCGTTGATCAACCGTTGATTTACGAAAAGCTATCTGTGTTGCACGAAGTGGGTCTCGGCTACGTAAGACTTGGTCAGCCGGCCACCACCTTGTCTGGTGGTGAAGCTCAACGTGTGAAACTCGCAACGGAACTTTCCCGTCGCGCCACGGGAAAAACGCTCTACATTCTTGATGAGCCGACGACGGGTCTTCACTTTGACGATATTAAACGTCTCTTGATTGTGTTGAATGCATTAGTCGATAAAGGGAACACCGTTCTCGTTATCGAGCACAACATGGATATCATTAAATCCGCCGACTGGGTTATTGATGTTGGTCCGGAGGGTGGGGTCTATGGTGGCCAAATCGTCGCCGAAGGTCCACCGGAAGAAGTGGCGAAAGCCAAAGGCAGTTGGACGGGAAAATATCTAAAGGAGGCGTTATAAAAAGACGAGCCCCGCGCGAGGTCTATGTACATAGAGAGGCTCGCACGGGGTGGGAAGAGGGTTCAGTTTTCGACGGGGACGTGAGTCCCCGTTTGAAGTTCATGCCCGGACGGCGCATCGAGCACGCGCTGCTCGAGAGTGCCGATCCGACCACCGAGTCGCTCGACACGGGTGAGGCCGTGTGCCGTCTGCACCGTGGCGACGGTGCGCATGAGGCCACCACTCCAGAACGAACGCGTGGCAACCACGAGACCGTGCTCGGTCGTCTGTGGGCGGACCGACGGGTAGCCGCCGGTGAGGATGAGCAGGGCGACGGCGACGTACAGAAAGCTGTGCCGAGCCCTCCTTCTCTCCCTCAGGCTTCGTGCCACGATGAGCACGATCAGCAGACACCAGAGGATCGTTGCGACGTGGGGGAGGGACCTCTTGAAGGTATTCCATCGGGTCCAGCCATACACGAACGTAATCGAGGCGCGATCACTGTCCGCGACGTCCCGTTTGTGGATCTCGCCCGGCTGCGACGACGGGAACATCGTCGCGTCCGGATGCTCTGCGTCCTCGACGAGGCCGAGGGCATGGCCGAACTCGTGCGTGAGCACGTTTCGGAAATCGTTGGGTGCGCCCGATACGCCGAACATCTCGGCGCCTCCAAGCTCAGTGAAGCGGTTCCGCTCGGCATCGATAATGATGTCGGCATCGACGACTTCTCCGGTCACGCTGTTACGTGTGAGGAGGGTGAGAGCCAGTACGGCCATGTTGCGTTCACGAGGGAAGTCGTGACGGTAGAGACGCACGCCACTCCGATTTTCAGAGTCAGGGAGGTGTTCATCGTACCCGGGTTCACCCAGTGATCCGGCACGCACCCGGAAGTGGGGGACATGGCTATCCACCGCTTCCCAGGTCGCAGCGATCTGCTGGATGAGGGTAACGGGGTCCTTGATCGAGGTTTCACCGACAGCGAGAGAAGGATCGACAACGAAGTCGATCTCCGACCGGTGCCAACGCACCGGTGTGCTATCGTCGACCATCTGCACTGACTGCGCCCACCCCTCGAGAGGGAAGAGCAGCTCCAGGCAGAAAAGCGCTAACAGAAGAGCTTTTTCCAGGGTCTTCATTACTCATCCTCCGATGATTGAGGTTTTTTTGCCTTTATCAGGCAAAGGCAAAGTATACTCAAAAAAAGCCCTTTTGTCAACGCAATAAAGCAATAAAAAACACCTTGTTTCAAGGCATGCGCACCCTCATCCTCTTGCATCTTGACGAATCCCTCAAACATGGCTATCCTTAGCCCATCATTTCTATGGCCGACGCATTAAAACTCCCCGCTGTTATTCAGCCTGGGCAAGTGGAAACGGGCATGACCATCCGTATCCACCAGAAAATTAAGGATTTGAACGCCAAAGGCGAGGAACGCGAACGTGTTCAGGTCTTTGAAGGTTTGGTAATGAGCGTAGGAGGTAAGGGTATTGCCAAAACCATGACCGTCCGCAAAGTCACGGAAGGCATCGGTGTAGAGCGTATCTACCCATTAGCGTCTCCTGTCATTGCTAAGCTCGAGCTCGTCAAAATGGTCAAAGTCCGCCGTAACAACATCGCTTTCGTTCGCGACAGCAAAAAGCGCATGAAAGAGGTCAAAAACATCACCTTACGTCCGGTCGCCGCGTAATCAAAAAACACCCTCGCTTAAGTCGAGGGTGTTTTTTTAATTAATGACGTTAGGAGTTCCTGTGGCACGGCTTTCAAAACCACAAGCAGGGCCCCATAGAATATTCCTCCAAGGGGAATAAGAACGGGGAGAGGGAGTGTTTGAAGAGCGAGTAAAAGAGCGGCCATACACCCCGCACTCACCCAGGCAACGATGATAGGTCGGGCATTGAATCCCAAGGGGGTGATGCGTGAAGAGACGATGTATGAGCCAGTTGTAATCAGAATCTCCGAGGCGACCGTAAGCCAAGCCGCGGCCCACATCCCATAGCGAGGGATAAAGATGACGTACCCCAGCAAAATAATGACTGCAGTCAAAATATACAGAGGTAACATTTTGCGCTGCGCTTGAATAGCTACCACGACATGCGCATAAATAACGTTCATAAAAATAATCCCCGTTGCTACAATGAGAACGCGTAAGATCGGCCCCGAAGCGGCAAACGCTTCTCCTGCCACTAGTACCATGATTCGATCCGCTAGCACGAGCGTTCCCATCACGATTGGAGCAATGAGAAGCATAAGTGCCGACGCGCTGTCTCTTGTGAGTTGCGACAAACGAGGCAAATCTCGCTTGCTCCAGGCTTCTGAAAACAAGGGAAGCATGAGCCCGGCAATCATAAAGGGAATCGTGATCAAGATCTCCAGGACTCGATACGATGCACTGTAAATCCCCACCTCAGCCCTCGAACGCACCAAGGATAAAACCAAGGTATCGCCTTTAAAGTAGATCAAATTAAAAAAGATGGAGACACCGATCGGCCATGAGCGAGCAAGCGTCTCTTTCCAAAACGCGACATCCCAATTCCAGCGGAAGAGGCCGTGTGGTTTTGTCAGCCAAAGATTGAAAAAGAAGTTTGCCGCACTCCCAAGGGATACAAACCACATGATGGGGATGAGTCCAAAACCCGCATGTCGAGCAAAGACGATACCAAGAAGGAGGACGAGTCTACCCACAACCTCTCCGATGGCTCCGATATGCGTCTTGAGGTGCTGTTGTTGCACACCTGTGATCATTTGTGTCAGGCCGGGAAACAAGAGTGAGCCGGTTAACGCAGCGATTGCAAGTTTCACGTCGAGCGAATAAGGAGATAGCCAACCCAAGAGGGGAGCGAGCACGGTTAAAACGCCCGCAGAGACTAAGCGAAAGGTGAACAGAGCGGATACACAACGTTTTTCATAGGCGATATTACCAGCGTGCTCACCAAGCAACGCGACAAAGGTCACGTTAATGCCTAGATCTAAAAACAAGGTAAACACTTGCAAAAACGCATTCGCCGTCGAGTATGCGCCAAAGCCATCCTGGCCCAAGTAACGGGTTAAGAGTCCAACAATGACCACGCCAATCGTTGTCGAAGCAACCTTCCCGACCAACTGAGCACCCGTATTCCAGGCCAAACGACGAAATAATGACATGCGTCTAGTGTACGTGAGACAAAAGTGTCTTACAAATAAGCGAAAAATATAACCAGCTTGATAATTCTACAAAAAAATGATATTATAATACTAATATGAGAACAGAAAGGATCGTATCTGAAGACAGAGGGGGGACGGAAAGCTCCCCAAGTCAGCGAGTGCTTGAGCGTGGTAAGGCTCAAGCCAAGCATCTTAAAGAGAGCTTTATTCATTGGTGCGCAGAAGCTAATCGGCTTTCCCAAGGAGAAAACACAGAAGAGAAGAACCAGCTCCTCGAAGAATTACGGGAGCCGCTCACAAATTTGGATGATGTCTTGCAGGGAAAGATAACAAAGGCTGAATTTGAAAAGAGATTTCCTACAACGACGATCATCGGAGGAATGGCGGATAGATTGTTTGCTCATGCCAAAGATCCCAACTGGTTTACTGAGAAAGATATTAAAGAGATAAAAGAAGCGGTTGCCGCTGCCAGAGCCCAGTTTGAATAAACTATTTCCAAGAACCGTGTAACAACACGGTTCTTTTCGTGTATACTTCTTGCAGAATGGACCTTCCCGCTTTTTTAACGACTGTTACCAAAAAATATTTCACCTGGCCGCGGGTCCTGCTTCGTGTAGGGATGATCGGCTATGTTTTGTTTGCGGCTTTTATACTGAGTCCTGCTCCCGGAAACGCGGCCACTCTTCCGCGTGATAATTATCAAGCCTCTCTCCTCTCTGTTTCTGCTCCTGCAAAGCTCGCGCCTGGAGAAATAGGTTCAGTACGCTTAGAAATAAAAAATACCGGTTCAGCCACTTGGCTCAAAACAGGTAAAAACTTTGTCTCGCTCTATCGTTGGGATCCGGTCAGTAAACTCGAGGCAACGAGTCAATTTGCCAGCCAAACCTGGGAAACGCCGACCCGCCCTCTTCGAATGCCAAATGATCGCGTCGATCCGGCAAAGACACTCGTCTTGAATTTCCTTATAAAAGCCCCCACGACTCCCGGAAGATACACGGAGGTATTTATCTTAGCTGCCGAAGATATGGCCTGGTTAAAACATAGCCAAGCCACCATCAATCTCGAGGTATCTGCTCCTGCTACGATCCCGGCAACGTCCTCTCCTGTTACGTCTTCTTCCGTACCTACGACCCTTTTGCCAGCCTACGCTCCTACGAGTCCACCATCCTCTTCGTTTGGTTGGTCCGCAACCCTTGCTGAGAAGTCGGGCAACGAATGGCAGCTTGATCCAGACGGAACAACCCTGATCACCTTGAAGTTTTTAAATAGTGGAACCACTGTTTGGAGGCGTGATAGTGCGGGATTCGTATCTCTCTACGCAACGGATGGTTCAAAAGAACGTACCAGCGCGTTTAAGAGTGCACGCTGGAACGGAAACGCGGCCGCCCGTCTCAAAGAAACTCAAGTAAGCCCGGGCCAAATCGGAACGTTTACCTTTGAAGTTCAGGCCCCTCATACAGCGGGCAGTTATAGTGAAACGTTTACCCTTGCCGCAGAAAATACCACGCTCATTTCGGGAAGTACGGTCACATTGCCGATCCGTATCATTCCCAGTCAGGTCATAGATTTTATCGACACCGCCCTTCCGACGCCTGACGCCAATCCTCTAGCCTCGTTACCGCCAACGAGCTCAGCTGACCCTGTTATTACAGGACCAAAGCGAACAACGATCTTGCTGCTACGCTCCCTTCAAAGCATGACGCTGCTTGGGAACGGTCGCCAAGAAATTCAACTCGGGTTTAAAAATACTGGCGAGACCACTTGGAATTCACGTTCTATGCGTTTCAAGGGCATGACCCCGGTTATCACGGAGCGCTGGGCTTCCTTGCGTGATGAATCGTGGTTCAACACGGCTGAACCGGTGCGGGTCATGGGAGATGTGAAGCCTGGTGAAATCGGATTTTTGAGCTTCAAGGTAAAGGCACCGGCCAAGAAGGGTGTTTATAAAGCAAGCTTCGCGTTGTATACGGACGGTCAGCCGGTAAGTGGGGGAGAGGTAGATATCCCGATCACAGTTACGTCGAATGGATATATTGAGCCGGAACCTGTTTTGCCACCGGCGCCTGTCGCGAATGCGCAACCAAACACGCCTACGCAAACACCATTGATTAATTTTCCTGCGATCACGCCTGTTGCTCTAAACGGAGATGTCTCAACCTTGCCAAATGAGCCACTTATTCGTGTGGGAATTTTTCGTACCACCGATGATCAAATGGTGATTCGCGCGATGCAGGTTCCGGTGGTCGTCTCTCAAAATGGAACAATGATTTGCCGCTTAACCACGGGACAATCCGCCACCGTCTTGTTCGATAGAACCAATAAAGTATACAAGCTATCGGGTGGGTCCTGTTCGGGTCAGTCTTCAAGTTTATATATCTTCCGCACTGAGGATGGAATCGCTCCTATGGAGATCGCCGACTTCTCACGTCCGGTGAGTTGGTCACCAGGTGCCAATGACAATACGTTCCGTGCAGAGCTTGAGCTTCGTTATACGCCAGCCACAGATGGGGTTTGGGTGATTAATGAATTGCCGATTGAGTGGTACCTAAAAGGTATCGCTGAAACGTCTAATGTGAGTCCTCAAGAATTCCAACGCACGCTGCTTGTGACCGCGCGCACCTATGCAATGTATCATGTGCAACGTGGTACGAAGCACGCGGACGAGTTCTACACAGTCGATGCCAAGTACGACCAAGTTTACCGTGGGTACGGCGCAGAGCTCCGCGATCCAAACGTCGTAGCGGCTATTAACGCCACCCGTGGACAAGTTGTTACCTATCAAGGCAAACTAGCGATAACACCTTACTTCTCGCGCTCTGATGGGCGCACCCGTTCCTGGGGGGAGGTGTGGTATGGTGCCTCTAACTACCCATGGCTCGTCAGCGTTCCTGTTCCTCAGGATCAGGGGAAAACGCTCTGGGGTCACGGCGTTGGCATGTCAGCATCGGGTGCGCTAGCGATGGCCAACGAAGGCAAGCGCTACGACCAAATTCTGACGTATTTCTACCAAGGGACGGAGATTAGACAAGCCTATAAATAAAATAATAAACAAATAGTATGATGGAAAGATTTGAGCAAAAAAAAGAAGTTCCACAGGTTAACCGAGTCTCGGGACTCTCGGGGGATTATAATAATGTCTACCAGCCATTCGTGGGGTCATACCCGAAGGATTCACCCGACGCCCCAGAGTGGTTCTTTGAAGATAAAAAGAAGGGTGTGATGAAGCCTCTAAAGACCTACGAAGAACGCTTTCCTCCTGCAGAGTTTGCAAATGTGATCACAGAAAAAAACAGAGAAGGAGTAGAGGCTCTTGATCTTGAAGCGAAGAGGGTAAATGATTTATTCGAAGATAAGGTGAAGTCGATTTTAGAGCAAGACACATCCTGGACTGAGCTTCAAGAAGATGATCGGCAGAAGGTAAAAGAACTGGTTGATGCTCTGCTCACGGCTGCAGATCGCGTTAGTAGAATGGTGCGAGGAGAGATTTTATCCACGATCGAAGACGAGCCTCTCGACGTAAGTTATGTGGAAGAATTTGAGGATATTATACAGCTTGGCACCATCGATTCTGATGCAAAAGCTGTGACAATTGCTAAAGCAATGGCGGCACGCCTACATGAGGGTCAGGGTCAGTTATTGAAGCCATATCCAGCCGATGAAACAGCGACGGGTCATCGTCGTAAGCGCATCCAAGCGGTAGAGAAATTGATTTTAGAAATGAATGAAGATGCTGCCCAGAATGAGGTGAAGCAGACATTTGAATCAGGAGATGCGGTTAGAATGAGAATCTTTTTTCCACTGTTTCGTATGAGGTTAGAGATGATCCGCCGCATGATTCGTGCGGAATAAATAGAAAAAACGATCCCCATATGGGGATCGTTTTTTAACTAATGACCTTATCAATCAGGCCGTACTTCATTGCCTCATTCGCCATCATAAAGTTATCGCGTTCCGTATCATTTTCAATGGTCTTTACCGGTTGACCTGTGTGTTTGGCTAGGATTTTATTGAGTTGATCTTTGGTTTTAAGAATACGCTCGGCATGAATTTTGATGTCCGTTGCTTGTCCTTGCATGCCGCCAAGTACCTGGTGAATCATGACTTCCGAGTTTGGAAGAGCGAAGCGTTTTCCTTTTGCGCCACCCGCTAATAGGACGGCTCCCATCGAGGCTGCCATACCGACACAAATCGTTGATACATCCGGCTTCACATATTGCATGGCATCATAAATCGCGAGCCCGGCTGTGACAGAGCCACCGGGAGAATTGATGTAAAGCTTGATATCCTGCGTTTTATCCTGGCTTTCGAGGAACAAAAGCTGAGCAACCACGACATTCGAGATCTCGTCATTAATTTCAGATCCCAGCATGATGATGCGGTCTTTCAATAATCGAGAATAGATATCGTAAGCACGCTCACCCATATGCGTCTTTTCGATGACGGTAGGAATGAGCCAGTTTTTTGGAGATTCGATATTGGAGAGAGTATAGGGATTGGGCATAGACAATAGGTTGAGTATTCAGATTCGGATGAATAGTCACTGAAATAAAAGCGTACTACGATCTAATTTAGCAGTCAAATGTGTCGAGTGCTAGTTTACGATAGAGACATTGCCATCAGCGCCTACCAAAATCCTCCCTTTCACGGTAAAGCCGGACGCTTTTTTATGTCCTCCGCCGCCAAAAAACTTGGCTAATTTAGAAATATCACGCCGAATACTGCGTAATGATCCTTTGATGGTTCTTTCAGGTGTTTCCCGCAGCACGAGAATGGTTTCCGAGTTCCCGCACACAGCATTCAAAAAGTTCGATAATCCTTCCATAGCTTCCTCGTCCGCATCCGGTACTTCTTTTAAATCGTCCAATAAAAAGTACGTGGAAGTAAGATTCAATGTCTCGTTATACTGAAGACGTGCAAGAGCCAATCCCCATAATTTGAGACTAGGCATCGATTTATTTTGGACGAGCTGTCGTAAAATTTCTGGCTGTCGAGCGCCTAATCCACACAAATGACCCGCAGCTTCCATTCCCTGCGAGGTCGTACCCGCGTTCGAAAAACAAGAGGTATCCGTCAGGATGCCGGTGAGGAGAGAGGTCGCCATCTTGGAATCAATGGGGATCTCAAGCAGAGCAAAAAATTGATAGACGAGTTCAGCGGTCGAGCAGGCATCCGTCCAAATGGCATTCAAATGACCGTATTTGGTATTTGTAGCGTGGTGGTCGATGACCACGAGTTGGTAAGGAGAGGGGAGTTGGGGAAGAAGATTTTCAATTCCTGCATGTCGCACATCGCTCGCATCAAAAGTGATGACCAAATCGAAAGGTTGTCTAAAGATAGCCGGGTCGCTCGTCACATCATGGGCACCATCAAGATAGAGGAGTGTGCTCGGAATCGGATTGGCGCAGAAGATCGTCACGGGCTTACCCTCACGCGTAAGCCAGTTATACATCGCGGTCGAAGATCCGATCGAATCTCCATCCGGTTTCCCATCCGCCACCAACAAAACCCGCTCAGCCACCTGGATGAGTCCAGCAATTTTGCCAAAGGTGACGAGCTTGGGGTCCATAGAAAACAAAGGAAAGTAGGGAGTAGGATCGCTTCGCTAGTAGGGGAGTAGCTAAAAGAAGAATTAAATTTCTCCGGAATCTATTAAGCGATTCAGTTCGGCATCAATCACGGCCGCCTCTGCTTCTGTATCATCAAAGACGTAGTGCAGCTTTGGAATCACGCGAATGCGCATCCGTTTAGCAAGTCCATCGTTAATCTCGTGCTTAAATTGAGCGATGATTTCAAGCGCCTGTTTCTGCGCCCCCGTCGGAAACACCGATAAAGTGATCTTTGCAAACCGTCGATCTTGGGTCATTTTAGCCCCCAAAACGGTCACGAGCATCCCCGGCGGAAACTCAACATCCCGCGCAAAGATCTCAGCTAAGCCATCTTTGAGCCGTTCAAACCCCGCTTCCATGGAAATAGACATATAGAGAAAGACTATAACAAGCTGGTGATCTTGCCTAATAAAAGGGAATTTGGCAAGGCCTGTAACAAGGTCGGGATGGTGCCAAGGCTGGTAGAAAGCCCTCTAAATCGTTATTCTAGGGGCGATATGTATCTTCGCCGCCTAGAGATTCAGGGGTTTAAAACCTTTGCCCAAAAGACCGTCTTGGAATTTGTGCCGGATCGCGATGGTCGTCGTGGGGTTACGGCGGTCGTTGGTCCTAACGGCTCTGGCAAGTCCAATATCGCCGATTCCCTGCGCTGGGTGATGGGAGAGCAGAGCATGAAGCTTCTGCGCGGGAAAAAATCCGAAGATGTTATTTTTTCCGGAACCGATAAACGTTCTCGCAGTGGCTTCGCTGAAGTTACGCTCGTCATCGACAATGAAGGCGAAGAGCGCGTAAAAAAAGACGAGACGAATCCCGACAGCTCTCCATTGGGCCAGATGGCGGAAATCGCTATTACTCGTCGGTTGTATCGTGATGGGAATTCCGAGTACGAGGTCAATCGCCAACCAGCTCGTCTGCAGGATGTTGCTCTTCTATTGGCGCAATGTGGAGTGGGACAGCGTTCATACAGTGTTATTGGGCAAGGCATGATTGATCATGTGCTTGTTGCTACTCCTACCGAGCGCAAAGAATTTTTTGATGAAGCCTTTGGGTTGCGTCCATTTCAATTAAAACGTCAATCCGCTTTGCAAAAGATAACAGCTGCCCGAGAGAACTTGGCGCAAACCGAAACCGTCCTCAAAGAGATCGCTCCTCGTCTGACGATGCTTGAGCGGCAAGCGAAGCGTCTTGAAGAACGAGGAAAACTTGAAGCCGAACTTCACGAGCTTGAACGCGCCTACTACGGTCACGGCTGGAAAGAGTTGAATGACGGTCTTACGAGGATCAAGGGTCAACTTGAACACGCTCGCGCGGAACTCGCCAATCGCGAAGCAGCGGCTCGGAATGTGGAAGAACAGATGCGCGGGCTTGAGCAAGCAGCGCCTGTCAATGAAGGTTTTCGCGAAATTCGCAGCGCCTTGGATAAGCTCTCCACAGAGCGATCCGCCTTACGCGAGCGCGAGCTTCGTCTTGAAACCAAGCGCGCGGTTGCTGCCGTTCGCGCCGAAAAACCCTGGTCCCCGCTGCCTCTCTCAAAGATCATCGAAACGGTTCAGTCCTTGCATGCGGAGCATGACTCCCTAGAACAAGCTCTAGCAAAACCCACACTCGACGCTGAAGCGATCCGTCTCGCTGCCGTTCGTCTGAAGACGGCTAGTCTGGAGTTGCTCAACAAGCTTCAGCGTCCAGCTCCCGAACCTGAGGCTGCTCCCACAACGGATCCAGAGGTTGAGCGTGAAGCAAAAGAGATTCGTGTTGCTATGGAGCAGGTGACGACGCGCATGAAAGAGGCAGAGGCGCGTCTCGAGGCTTGGAATCGGGAAGAGCAAGATGGTCGCAAGCATATTTTTGCCATCCAGCACGATCTGAATGCAAAGCGTCAACAAGCCCAACTCGCTGAACGTATCGTAAACGACGCCTCTGTCGAACTCGCTCGCTTGGAGACGAGAAAAGAATCATTCATCACCGAACTCCGACGTTTTGCTCCCGACCTAGAATCACAGCTTGAGCAAAAAAGGATCGAGAGCACCGATACTGATCCGTCACACGATACTCTGCCTGCGGATGCGCCTGCTCGTTTACAGCGTCTTCGCTCTCAACTCGAGTGGATCGGAGGAATCGATCCAGAAACCCTCAAAGACTATCAAGAAACCAAAGATCGTTTTGGCTTTTTGACGAAGCAGGTCGAGGATTTACGCGAAACGCTCTTGGCCCTTGATGAAGTCGTCAAAGAGCTTGATCTCACTATTCGTGAACGTGGCGAATCAGCGTTTACGCGCTTAAATCAAGAGTTCGGGGTCTACTTCAAAAAATTATTCGGCGGGGGAGAGGCCTCAATTATCGAACTGCGCCCTGATCCAGCTAATAAGGAGGAGGGAGAAGACTCCGAAGAAGAACGTGATGAACAGAGTCCTGTTGGCATGGAAATTCAAGCCACTCCTCCCGGTAAACGGTTTAAATCCATCGCGCTTCTTTCCGGTGGCGAACGCGCTCTCACTTCGATTGCGTTGATTTGTGCCATTATGGCAACGAATCCTTCGCCCTTCGTTGTGCTGGATGAAGTCGACGCCGCTCTCGATGAATCCAACTCGCGCAAATTTGCAGAAATTCTCGGAACCATTTCCGATAAGACTCAATGTATCGTTGTGACCCACAATCGCGCCACAATGACACAGGCAAACGTGCTCTATGGAGTCACGATGGGAGAGGAGGGGACATCGCAATTATTGTCGGTGAAGTTAGAGGATGTGGAAAAAATGAGGAAGGGGTGATCTATTTACAAAAAGAGTAAGTATCTCTACTGTTCTCGGGTGAGGTGGTGAAGTGAACATTCAGAGGGGTGATGTCGGTACACGTCCATACTATCGTTGGTGGATCCTCGAGGCTGTGCGCCGTTGTGACGTCGTCAACTGGAATCGTATCCTGAGTGCCGCGAGAGAAGCTCGGGTGAATCTCGCTGAACTCTTCACGCCGCGATCCTGGCGTAGCCTGCGTCGTCGGCTCATCCGGGGCCCAAGGCGGTAATCCGTTCCAAGGCATTCTTCAACCTTCTTAGCCGAGCATGACTCGGTTTTCTGCTTTCTTATGAGAGGATGGTTTATCGTGATATAGTTAAAATAAATAATATGCTCAACATAAGAGGCGAATTCTTGTGGCCGTTCTTTATCCCAGCGCTGATCCTGGGCTGCTTAGTTGGTTTTTTTACCTACCGCAATCTACGCCTCATTCTTTCCTCGGTGCGGGTACAGGGAACGATCATAGGGTTTGAGACGAGACAAGAAAAACAAGGCCCATCAACGCTCGCAGCTCGCGTAACGTTTCTTGATCAAGGACAAAATACGCAGGAGCTGCTTGCTCGGGTGCGCTCAAATCCTCCATCGGGCAAGGTGGGGGACCGGGTACCTGTTTACTACAATCCAGCAAACCCAAAGGAGGCTCGCCTCGGAACATTTATGGAGCTATGGCTTCATGTATTGGTGCTCTTCTTTTTGTTCGGGGTCTTTTTCATCATCTGGTTTGGTCAACTAGTAGGTCCTCAGGGTTCAGATGCTTCGCATCCTCGTGTTCGTACCACGCGTACGATTGAACGCTACGGAAGTGGAGACGATAAAATAACGGAGATTCGTGGGGGTGATGCTGAAGAACCATAAATTTGTTAGGCTCTTGCCGCCGACTTGATCGCCTATTAAGGTTGGGCCATATGCCTATTGCTCGTGTGCGCGGCCCAGGCCATCCTGATCAGGTTTGTGACTTGGTAGCCGTTGCCATTGTCGAAGAATACGCCCGCCGTGATCCTGCTTCACGCCTCCATCTGCGCGTGATGGGTGGTCACGGGGCTATGTTTGTGACGGGGGAGGTATCTTCTACGGCTGATTTCGATGTATCGTCCGTCGTCCGTCGAGTGGTTGGCGCAAGCGGAGTGCAGGCCGAGATCGAGCCTTTTATCGCCCTCGAACCGATGGCTCCTGCATGGGCCGCGGAATACGGAGCCCGCGAAGGCGCGCACGTCGTCGCTTACGCGACGAACGAAACCGTCGAGCGCTTCCCTAAGCAATGCGTCCTTGCTCGCAAGGTCGCGCAGCTGATTGAAAAAAAACGCCTCGAAGATGAAGATTGGTTTTGGTTGGATGCGGATTACGAAATCCTTGTAGAGCGTGTCAATGAAAAATATGTCACGGTGCTCCGTGTTGGTCATGCGGACGCCAAGCCCATCGCTGAAGTACGCAATCTGATCCAGCATCTTCTGAGTAGTGCTGGAGTTCCTGGTCCTATTCGTATCAATCCGGCAGGGGAAGAGACTCGCATCGGATTACAAAACAGAGTTGGTTCCTCCGGTCGATTAGGTTCCGTTGATGGTTCAAGTTCTCTTCTGCCTTCAAGCCCATCAGGTGTTGGATTACACGTTACACACCCTCTTAATGCCGGAAGCTGGCTCGCCCGCGCCATTGCCAAAGAGTGTGTCGGTCGTAATCTTGGCGAAGCGGTCCAGGTTTCCGTTTCCTGGCTCCCTCTCGAATCGCGCGCTCATCAAATCCGCATCCGTAACGAACGAGGGGATGATCTAAGTCAAGCGATTGATCAAGCGCGTTTTGATCTTCGTCAGCTGCCTGAGTCCTATAAGAGAGGGGAGTATCTAGCTCAAGCCCTGCAAGCCCACTATCAACCCGTTGAGCTTCCTTGGGAGAAGTGATAGCATAAAAAAACTATGAGAAAAGTCACCCTCTCTTTGAGCACGCTCGCCGTACTCACGCTCCTTGGTGCGGGTTGTGCAAACAACCAAACACCCGCCACGCCATACAAGGCGGCGCCCGCCACTCCCACGGAGCCAACAGCTCCTCCAGTCACTCCCCCCGCTAATCCTGTTACTCCTCAACCTGATACTGCTATGCAACCCTCCGCTAAACTCGCTTTTCCAGGTGTTCTCCCCGCCGCTGAAGCTAACAAGAATATTCGTATCAAAACCAATCAAGGGGATATTGTTATTCAAACAAGTGTAGAGATGGGGCCAAAAGCCGCCTCCAACTTCGTATACTTAGTAAAACAAGGATTTTATAACGGCACCATTTTTCATCGTGTCATCCCAGGCTTCATGATTCAGGGTGGCGATCCAACCGGTAGTGGTATGGGCGGTCCTGGCTATCAATTCGAAAACGATCAAGTTAAGAACATGCCCACCAAAAAAATTACGATTCAAGGCCAAACCATTACCGCGCCTGTCTACGAAGATGGTTGGGTAGCGATGGCGAACGCCGGACGTGACACCAACGGCTCACAATTCTTCATTATGGTAGGCGACTACCCACTCCCGGGTGACTACTCCGTCTTCGGAAAAGTCGTTGAAGGCCTCGATATTGCTCACAAAATCGCTGATCTTCCCCGCAACGGCAGTGATCGTCCAAACCAGGAAGTGAAGATGATAAGCGTGACAGTGGAGTAAGTAAACAGAATACAGGGAGAACGGTCCCGCCCCTCATAATGGGCGGGACTTTCCGTTTCTTTCATTTACCGCTACCCTTAAAAGGTATGAAACATTCCTCCTGGTGGATAGGAATTATAGTCGTGCTGGTTCTTGTGGTGGGGTGGTCTTCGCGTGGATTTTGGCGCGATACAGCGGCTCGTTTTATGGCCCCGTCCATTCCCGCGCCAACACCGTTTATCGCTCAAAAACCCACAGCGTCCACATCAACCCCAGCTGCGCCAAGCGCGCCCGCCAAGACCGAGTCGGCCGTACCTTCTCCCGTAACTGATCCAGGCTCGGCAAATGGAGCGAAACTTCCGGAACCCACTCGTTTACCGACTCAAATAAATTTAGCCATTCCTTTTCTCTCTCAGGCTCCCAAACAAAATTGGGATATGCCGTATCAAGAAGCTTGCGAAGAAGCATCGATGATCATGGTTGATGCCTATTTGAATGGTCAAACACAGGCTTTTACGCCAGAAGCCGGCGATCGCGCCATTCTTGATCTCGTGAGCTTTGAAACCAAGCACGGTCTTGGAGCCGATATCACAGCAGCCGAAGCCGGCAAGGTGATCACGAGTTACTTTACGAAGCGTAAGGTCCGCGTCATTCAAAATCCTACGGTTACACAAGTGCGTGATTATCTCGCACAAAGCATTCCTGTGATCGTACCCGCTGATGGCAAAGCTCTCAAAAATCCGAACTTCCGTAATGGAGGGCCGCCGTATCATATGCTCGTTATCAAGGGGTACCTCCCCGATGGTCGTTGGATTACTAATGACCCAGGCACACGCAAGGGCGCCGACTATATTTACGATCGCGAAGTCTTGTGGAACGCAATAAGTGATTGGAACGGGGGAGATGTGTGGCACGGCACGCCAACGATCATCGTGATGGAGCCAAACCCTTAATATGGTAGTGCCATCTACGTTATTAGCAGGTGCCTATGCCGGTGGAACGGCAGGGGTTATCTTGACGCTCATCGCGCACGTAGCGCCTCGCTTTGGAGCGGGGAATTTTATTCGTGATCTTGATGAGCCACAAGTGCTCGGACGCAAGATTACGCATCGCGAAGCTCATTTTATCGGTATTCTCGTTCATCTTTTGATGAGTATCACAAGCGGTGTCTTGTTTGCTTACGGAGTCGAGTGGGGCTGGATCTCTGGCTTTCATGTGCTCCCTATGCTTGGATTTGCGACCCTTGTTCTTCTTGTTTCAGGGGGTGTGCTCATGCCACTCGAAGGTCATGGATTCTTTGGGATAAAGCACGATGCATGGTTTATCGTTGATGCTCTCATCACCAACCTGCTTTGGGGAGGGCTCTATCTAGTCCTCGTTCCATTGTGGATCTAAGCCCATGTCTAAATACCCCCTTTCTTGTCCCCGTGCCTGCGTGGCTGTTGCCGTGGGTGTTTTGTTTGGATTAATCGCCCTTACATTGGCGTGGGTTGCCACCTATCATCCTTCTCCAAAACCGATCTTCGTTCCCTCGGTGGTTCCATCTTTGCAGTCCATCCCATCTTGGCAGATGCCCGTTCCTTCCATCTCCTCTTCATTTGTGAAACCGGTCACGCTCTTGTTTGTGGGGGATATCATGCTTGATCGTAATGTTGCGAAACGCAGTCAAACGGCTCGCGATCTTGCCTATCCATTTCGTCGCCTCCCGGTTGGTTGGTTTGATCAGGTGGATTACGCCGTCGCCAACCTTGAAGGCCCCGTCACAGATAAGCGCCGACCACCGGAAAAAACGATCGACTTTCAATTCGATCCCGCGGTCATCTCGGTTTTAAAAGAGCAGGGAATTGATGCTGTATCACAAGCAAATAATCACACCTTAGATCAAGGTCGTATCGGAGCAGAGGATTCCCGCGCGCGTTTACAGGCCGCAGACCTGCTTGTGTTTGGTGATCAGGTCAACGATGGGGAGATCGCTCTCGCGAATAAACGAATCGGGGATCAACGAATTGTATTTGCAGGATTTAATACGACAGATAATCCGCTCGATCTCGAGGCCGCTTCTACGACCTTAGCAAAAGCACGGGTACAAACCGATTACGTCATCGTCTTCATGCATTGGGGACTTGAGTATCAAGATCACCCACCCCAAGCTGTCATAGACCAAGCACGCTGGCTCATTGATCACGGCGCTGACATCGTTATCGGCGGTCATCCTCATTGGTATCAGGGGATTGATGTCTATAAAGGCAAGCCTATCGTCTATTCATTGGGGAATTTTATCTTCGATCAAGATTTCTCTAAAGAAACACGCCAAGGATTAGCCGTAAAACTGACATTCAAAGAAGGCGGTATCTTTCTCCAGCCGATTCCTCTCCAAATTGATCTGAGCCAGCCACGCATTGTCGATGGCCATGAAGGAGTAAGTCGTCTAAAATCCCTAGCAGATATTTCCGAGCCGAGTCTGAAGGAACAGATTATGACCGGAGAGATTATATTTGAAGGAAAATAATCTCCTATGCAGCAACTCACATGGTCCGACCTATCCGCAGCGGAACAGTCGCTTCTCTCCCGTGCAGAAGAGATGATGGCCTTTTCCTATAGCCCTTACTCAAAATTCTGTGTTGGCGCGGCTCTGCTGGGAGAAGATGGATCGATACATGTCGGGACAAATATGGAGAATGCTGTTCTCGCTGATACGATCCATGCAGAAGCTGCGGCGCTATCGTCCGCCAACATCAAGGGGGTACGGGCTTTTTCAGTTCTTGCTGTGATCGGTAAACCGAGAGACGGAGCAAGTAAGGAGCCCGTCATGTCCTGCGGTATTTGTCGACAAAATCTCTATGAGTTTGCCCAATTGGGCTCTGGAGACATAAAAATAATCGCTTCAAATAGCCAAAAAGATAAAATAGTCCGAACCTCGCTTCTAGAGCTCCTCCCACAGCCATTTGGTCCAAAAGATCTAGGCATAGACCTTTCTAATTATCGGTAACCTTGTCGACCGTCATTTAGTCGCGTACGTTGGATAAACGAGGTGAATAAACATATGTCATATAATCCCGAAACGCCTTCCCGCCCTCCTGTTCGAGACGATCTCCATCTTCCCTCCAATGAAGAGAAGATAATTATTCCACAAGAGGCTTATCCAAAAGATCTCGCCACGGGAACAAGGTCAGAAAAACGTCCGGGACCCTGCCCTTCCTGCGGTAACGATGCTCATGAGTTAGGCGATACGGCGTGCCGAGTCTGTAGCGAAAAACTCTCGACTGAGTAGATCTTCCCTTCTCTCTTTTCACCTCGCTTTTCTATGCAAGCTTCTTTAGACGTCGTGAAAAATACTGAGTCTTTTGTCAAAAAAACCCTGGCCAATGCTGAAAGCGGTCACGGTTGGTGGCATATTGATCGCGTACGGAAAAACGCGGTTAAGATCGCCCGCGCAGAAGGCGCGAATCTTTTTATGACGGAACTCGGCGCTCTTTTGCATGACATCGCCGATCATAAATTCAACGGCGGCGATCACCTGATTGGTTCACGCATCACGCGCACGTGGCTCGAATCACAGCCGGTTGATCCGACGGTAGTCGATGCGGTCTGTGAGATCGTTTTTAACACCTCTTTTCGAGGGTTGAGAGCGGACAAGGGGATCGTGAGTCTGGAAGCACAATGTGTGCAAGACGCCGATCGTCTTGAAAGCTCAGGCGCGATTGGGATCGCGCGCACGATGACCTACGGAGCGCATCTAAAGCGACCCGTGTACGATCCGGATGGTCCGCCGCTTACTCTTGATGCGCCTTGGAATATGGATGCTAGTA
Organism: uncultured Gammaproteobacteria bacterium; assembly: GCA_964562155.1. Lineage (GTDB taxonomy): Bacteria > Patescibacteriota > Patescibacteriia > 2-12-FULL-60-25 > 2-12-FULL-60-25 > JAGOUY01. The sequence continues at coordinate 9,025 of CAZLRU010000007.1, read as the reverse complement.
CCCCATCACCCTCAACGATCCATCATTTCTATGAAAAGCTCCTGCATCTAAAAGATCGAATGAATACAGAAACCGGCCGCTCCATGGCCGAAGACCGTCATCGATTTGTGGAAATATATATCGAACAATTCCTGAAAGAATGGAATGGATGATATGACCATTTTTTCCGTCGCACAATTCCTCGCTTACGTAAACGACACGTTCAAGGCGATTTGGGATCCGACTCAGATTGCCCTGGAAGGTGAGGTCTCAGGCTTCCGTATTTCCCAAGGTCAGTGGGTGAATTTTGATGTGAAAGATGAGGACGCGCTCGTGTCCGTATTTATGGTGGCGCGCAATCTCACGATGCCGATCCAGGATGGGATGCGGGTTCGTCTCTATGGTTGTCCGCGCATCTACCCCAAGTTTGGCAAATTTTCTTTCAGTGCCGATCGGGTCGAGATCGTGGGCGAGGGGGGATTGCGCAAGGCGCTCGAACTCCTACGCCAAAAGCTCACCACGGAAGGCTTGCTCGATATCGAGCGCAAACGCTCCCTTCCACGCTTTCCCAAACGTGTAGCCCTGATCGCGTCTCGTGAAAGTGCTGCCTATGGTGACTTCATCCGCATCTTGAACGAGAGATGGAATGGTCTTGAAATCGATTTGTATCACGTCCTTGTTCAAGGAAAAGATGCGCCAGATAGCTTGGTAAACGCCATCGAACGAGCGAATAGAAAAGGGGAGGGTGTCTACGATGTACTCATTGTCACGCGTGGGGGAGGCTCTCTGGAAGAGCTCATGGCGTTCAATGATGAGCGGGTGGTACGTTCGATATTTGCCTCAAAAATTCCAACGCTCGTCGGCATTGGTCATGAGCGCGATATCACCCTGGCGGAAGAAGTCGCCGACGTTCGTGGTTCCACGCCAACCGATTGCGCGCGGCGTCTTGTTCCGGACAAGCGGGATCTTCTCCTCGAACTTGCGAACTTGGAAGAAGGATTAACAAACCGTTTGCAAAATCTGATCCAAGAGCACCTCATCCGTATTGAACGGGCGCTCGTCGGGGCGCGTCATTGGCTTCAGGTCGTTCAAGGTCGCGTTGATACGGTCGCGAATCGTGCCCTTGAAGAAGGGCGGCAGTGGCATCGACGTCTCGTCGAACGCGTCGATACAATGGATCGTGTCATTCGTGCAGCCGATCCGGAGCTTATCCTCAAGCGCGGCTATGCGCTTGTTGCTTCTGAAGACGGGCATGTCCGTGTCCGGGCCCAAGATATACGTCCGGGAGAATCCTTGTCGCTCCGCTTCGCAGATGGCAAGGTAACGGTGGAGGTCGAAGGAGCAGCGCCCAAGAATTTAAGGCTTCTATAAAATATATGGCTAAGAAAAAATCTGATCTCGAGTTTGCGGCTGGCTTCCAGGAGCTGGAAGGTATTGCGCATTGGTTTGAGCGTGGAGAGCCTGACCTGGAACAAGGCCTGCAAAAATTCACCCGAGCGAGCGAACTCGCCAAGGCCTTGCGCGAACGCTTGGTTGAGGTTGAGAATGTAATTAAAGAGGTTAATTCCTAACATTCACTACGCCTCCTTCTCTATGCTGTTACTCGTTCGTTTGTTCTTGAATGCCCTGGCCGTTCTCATTGTCACCCGCCTCGTACCAGGCGTAACCGTCCAGAGTTTTCCCGCCGCATTTGTGGCCGCGATCGTGATCGGAATTGTAAATGCCCTTGTCCGTCCTCTTCTTCTGCTCCTAACGCTCCCCGTGAATATTCTGACGTTGGGTCTCTTCACGCTCATCGTGAACGCGCTCATGTTCTGGCTCGCGTCCTCTTTTGCTCCGGGTTTCCGTGTCGCGAGTTTTGGCGCAGCATTTTGGGGGGCGCTCGTCTTCTGGATTGTGTCCTGGCTTACGAACTGGTTAGTGTTTTCTGAGTAGATGGGGGAAGTGTGAAGCGTATCCACGTAAAGCAAGAATACCTAGGGTTTAATCCTCACGAGGCCGCCATTTGGCGGTCTCTTGTCGATAACCGCCGTCCACAAACGGTGACAGAAATAGCCAAACGATCCGGAGAAACCCGTCCCACCGTTTATAAATATCTCAACAAGTTCCATCGTCTACATCTCGTTGTGCGTACTTCTGCAGCGGGTCACATTCGCACGATGACCAAGAAGAGCCATCTGTTTACGATCGCGCCCGCGCTCTTATCGAAACGAGCCGTACCTGTGGAGCTCAGTTCAAATCAAGAAGTTCAAATCCTTAAAGGGAAAGATCTCAAAAAAGTCTGGCAAATCCTTCTTGAGGAGCTGCCAAAAAAAGGAATCTTCTACCGCTACGACGACTACTCATCCCACACCGCTGTATCGAAGCACATGCCCGCGGATTTTTATAAAAAAATAGAGAAAAATAAACTTGAACGATTTGTCATCACGAACCACGGTCTACGCAAAGGTGTCTACAAAAAACGCCTGGAATGCGCTTCACGCATGCTGCCGTCAATGTTTGATCTGTTTGAGCAGGGCGTTTCCGAATTTGTGTTTAACGATACAATCATGATGGTCGACTTTACGACCGAAACAGCGTTTATCATAAAAAACACAGCTCTCGCCGCCTACCATCGTAAGCGATTTGAGTATCTCTACGCACACTTGCCCGAATAAACAGGTGTAAACGATTTTTTACACTGTTACGAATTTAACACATTTAATAAAAAGCGCGTGTACAGTGCTGGTGAGGAGAAGAGCAGATGGAAGACATTGTGGAGCGTTTCGATAATGGGTATGACCAGTTCATTCTCTACACTGCCGGAGGTATTCTTCCGCCGTCTCAACCGGGTACAGGCCCTGGCCACGAGTTCGTGGTCTACATCACGAAAGAGTCGCTGGCCTCTGCTCACATTGATGCGGACGGCATGGTAGAGGTGACGCTCAGGGAGGGTCATGAGGAGTTTGAGTCGTGGGGTGATGGATACTGGATCAGATGGCATAGAGAATACCGTGCCAAATTTCCGCACGCCTATCTCGTGCGGCGCGCGGTAGAAGCCGAAGGGATGAACCCCTTTCCTCATCTGCCTGATCCCTATGAGAAGCCCATCCTTGATCTGACCACCAACCCCCTCGTCAAGGTTCGCGCTCAAACACAGCCCATCACGCGTGATGATTTCGTGAACCATATTCATGAATACGGTTCTCGACTCGACTACTGGCGACGCGAATATCCCGCGTCTCATCCGATCTACCGCTTTGTCGATATCGATAAGGGGAGCGAAGATGAAGCAGCCGTGCTCGCCTTTATTAAATTGGGTGATGACTATCTGGAGCCTGATGGGTGGGCGCGCTTCGCTTATCAAAAGTCTCTCGAGTATGCGGCGAGCAAGCGCCATGATATTCGACGCCACGCCACCATGCGGGAAGTGCTTGAACTCTCGAAGGCCCATGATATTCGCGGCGTTGCCTCGTTCTTCGCTCTCGGTACGCACCTGTCTCGCTGGCACGACAGAAAACACGACTATGCGAGTTTTTACCCGCGACTGATGTTTAACTATCATAGACGCTCCCTCGATCTCCTCGCTGACGATTGTCCATATGGTGGACGGGGAGAGATGTATCTCGCGGTTGTCGTTAATGCGTAGGCGAGGAACGACGGACTCTCTTCCAAAAAGCGCCTCTTGATGGCACTCGTTACTACGAGTCATCGAGAGGCGCTCTATTATGTTATTTCCTCTTTCATCCTCAAAGAGAATGACAAAGGAAGTTGGACGGCACGTGCCATCCAAAGGAGGAGAAGGGGCGAACTACGGGGCGCTGTAACCGTCGAGATCGGCGAGCGTATACCAGGCGCGGGCATCACGTCCCGTGCCGACGGGTGCGCTCACGATCCTGTAGCGGGGCAGGAGAGGGGTCGCATCGATGACACAGCGGTGATCAATGTCCGCGTTCACGAACTGCCCGTAGAGCGAGCATACGGACGCTACCCCGACGGGCCAGGGCGTCTCGAGCAGGGTGAAATTGCTGCTCGCGATCCCCTGATGACGCCCCCCCGTCGAATCCGTCCAGTCGGCGTAGGTGCCCGGTCGCAGCCCGATTTCGCGGCGCGAGCTGCCCATGAGTGACGAGAAGGTTCCGTTGGGGAGCACCAGCACCGTCGCGCAAAGCGTCTGCAGACTCTGCGGCGGGTTGATCCATCCCATCGCCTCGCGCGCCGTCGCGAAGGCGTAGACCGTGCGAAACGGCGCGGGAGGGAAGTAGACGTAGAACAGCGCGTCGCTCGCTTCCTCGCGTGCCCAGCCGACCATGACACCGCCTACCGGATCAGTTCGGAGCACGCGGCCAGCGCACTCGAGCCGCCCGTCTGTCCCTTCCTGCAGGTGCAGGAAGCCGTGTTGGGGAATGCGCGTGAACGATCCGGCCTGCAGGCAGGTTGAAAGGTTGTGCCCCTCACCGTCGGTCACGTGGCCGACGGGGAGATCCCACTGGAGGGCAGTCGTATACAACGACTCCCCGGCCGGTTGGAACACGAACAGGATGTCGCCGTTGGTTGTGACTGGCACGTCGACACCTCCCTCGATCTCCGCCACCGTCATGACGCGGTTGATAACCGGCGTCATGCTCGAGTTGATCACCACGCGTACGCGGAAGCTGTCTCGACGGTCACCCGCCGAAAGACGCGGCGCGACGTGGATGATGCCCGAGGACGGAATCGTCGAGAAGGCGACATCGAACAGGTAGCCCATCTCGAGCCAGGTGGTCTCCCACCCCGCTCCGCAGGCACTGCGGAGCTCGACGGCATTGCCGGTCGAGCACACTCTCGGCTGTTCGCACAGGTTGCGCACCATCTGTCGCGCCACCGGGTCGAACGGCGGCGCCTCAACGACCGTCCGCGTGTGGTTGCACACGCCGGTCGAGAGATCGCAGGTGTCCTGCGTCATCTCGTCGTGGTCGTTGCAGTCGCTATCGGCCATGCACCGCACGTGCGGCACGTCGACGGGTACGACGTCCTCCGAGATCACGACGTCGGTCGTATCCAAGGGAACATCCTCGATCGACGCATCGCTCGCGTCCGTCCCCGCGTCCTCGCGCGGGTAGCACGCGGGCACGAGTTGCCCGTTGGCGTGGCACGCCAGGACGCAGATCCCGGCAGTCACGCCGTGGAAGGGCGCGCGAGACCCTTCGAGGTAGTTGCACCCAGGCGTGCACGCGAACGTGTGGGGGTCCTGCCCCACGTCGTAGCACCCCTCGGTGTCGGGCACGGGGCGCGTGCGGGGCGCGGAGACGTCGACCGTCTCGCTCCCACAGGCCGCCACGACCGCGAGCACCGAAAGAAGGCCGAAGATCTTGTTCATTTGTCGATGTTCCTCCAAACCTCTATCCAGACCGCACATCGCGGTCAAGGAAGAGTCTGGGCAAAGTCTCGAAAAACATCGAAAATTTGCTCAAAATCCTCCTGTAAAGAAAAGAAATAATACCATGTTTAGGCCATTTTGTCAATCATAAATAAACATATTTTGGCTAATATAAAACCTATTTTGCCAAATTATGTAGGACTCCTTAGTTGATCGTTCATGACTCGTGGTCTACGCTCCCACTCACTATGGAACACGCACCTCCTATCGTCCTCTCGCTCGGCGGTTCCCTCGTTGCCCCCCCTACGGGCATCAATACCGATTTTTTAACAGCGTTTCGTCATCTTATTCTCGAAGAGCTTAAGGTGGGGAAGCGCTTTATTCTTATCGTCGGTGGGGGAGCGACCGCCCGTGTCTACATGCATGGAGCCAAAGAAGTTGCCCCTCTGGAAACGGAGGATATGGACTGGCTGGGAATCCATGCTACACGTATCAACGCCCACCTTCTTCGCACGATCTTTCGCGAACACGCGCATCCCGTTGTCTGCAAAAACCCCAGCCGAAAAATGAACTGGAGTAAATCGATGCTGATCGCTGCCGGTTGGAAGCCGGGTTGGTCAACCGATTATATTGCTGTACGTCTCGCTCGTCTCTACGGTGCCACCGAGGTCGTGAATCTCACCAATGTGGAGCGTGTGTACGATAAAGATCCGTCCAAGCATCTCGACGCCGTTCCGTTTGATCATATTCCTTGGCACGAGTTCCGTAAGATTGTGGGGACAAAGTGGTCGCCAGGTCTCAACGCTCCGTTTGATCCTGTGGCCTCTACCTTCGCAGCCAAACAGAAACTCAAAGTCATCATTGCCAAAGGAACGGACTTGATGAATCTGAAAAAAATCCTCGACGGCAAATCTTTCTTAGGCACGACGATCGAATAGCTAGATTTTTCCGTAACTTTTAAAGAGGCGCATCTTATACCGCGCAACTTCTGTCATGAGGACACTCGCTGGTTCCAAGAACTTTCTTGGATCAATCACTGCCGGGAGATCGTGAATCGCTTCGCGTATTCCAGCCGTAAAGGCAAGACGTAAATCCGTATCAATATTGATTTTTGCGATCCCAAGTGGGATCGCTTTTTTGATGTCCTCATCCAGTACCCCGCGCGCTTCACCTAATGTTGCGCCATATGTTTCCGCTAACTCCTTCACATCTTCCATGACACCGGATGCTCCGTGTAAAACAAGAGGGAGCTTCACGCGCTTAGCGATCTCTTTTAAGCGAGCCAAATCTAAGTGCGTAATCCCTTTAAATTTGTACGCGCCGTGCGCCGTCCCAATCGCAACGGCGAGTGAATCACAGCCCGTCTCCTTCACGAACGCGACCGCTTGTTCTGGATTCGTTAAAACCGCATCACGTTCTGCAATGTTGACCAAATCTTCAATACCTTTGATTGAACCAAGTTCTGCTTCAACGGAAATCTTCTTCGGATGAGCCCATTTCACAACTTGTTTTGTGCACCGAACATTATCTTCGTAGGAAAGCGCTGAACCATCAAACATCACGCTTGTATATCCTGATTTGATCGCGCGATGAATGACGTCGAGATTCTTTCCATGATCCAAATGCAGCACGACTGGGATCTTGCCCGCGGCCGCCACATGTACCATCGCGGTTAAATACTCCATACCGGCATACTCAATCGCTCCCTCACTCGTTTGGACGATGATCGGTGATCGTTCTGCTTCGGCCGCTCGCACGACCGCCTTAAGCATCTCGAGATCATTGATGTTGAATGCAGGCACGGCGTATTTTCCGGCTCGTGCCTTTTTGAGAAGAGAAAGAGAATTGATGAGCATATGAAGTTAGGCTAGGCGTTTTGCTTGGATCTTTGCAAACTGTTTTAGAACGCGGTCTAATTTTTGCTTCGAGAGAAGTCCCGCCTGCGGGCCGATAAACTGCACAACACTCCACGCCTGAGCGGTGCCATACCGTAGCGCCTCCGGAATCGTTTTGTTATGAAAACGCGCATAAGAAAACGTCGTAGCAAAACTATCACCCGCTCCGGTGCGTTCCACTTCCTTGCCGGGAAACATAGGGCAGTGCCAGCGCTCCTCATCGTCCATTGCGTAGGACCCCTGGACGCCGTCCGTAATCACGGTTGTTTTTGCTCCATATGCGTGGAGTTCTTCGAGGAGATCCGGCACAGGTGTCGCCTCGCACGCAAGAAGGAGCTCCGCCTCCTCCTTATTCACGATAAACACCTCGGAGCGTTTGATCACGGGGCGCAACGCCTTTAATCCACGTCTTAATTGATGGGTGCCGGGGTTAAAGGTGAGGCGTGTATCCGGATGATGCTGAAGATAGCCGAGCAAAGATTTTTCGAGCGATTCATGGCCCTTGCCAAGCGAGCTGTAGTAAACCCACGCCGCCTCTGGTAACGCCGGGAGGTGATATGTATAAGGCTGGTGATAGACTAAAATCGTTCGTTCCCCCTGAAACGAGAGGATTGTCGAATAATTTGTCTCTAGTTTTTTATCACGAGTAACAAGATGCGTAGCGATGCCTTCTCGGCGCCAATGCGTCAAAATCAGTTGTCCCGTTTCATCATGTCCAATGGTGCTGACCATGGCTGTTGCGAGACCTAAGCGGGTAAATCCAACCGCTGCATTTGAAGAATTGCCTGCCCCGGGAATTTTGGTGATTCCCTCAACAGGAACCTTTTCACCATACGGCAAGCACAGCTGACACGCATCGCGTTTTAACGCGCACGACACACTCGCTTCGTGAATAGTCACAAACACGTCGAGCATGCAGTCGCCAATGGCCAGCACATCAAACAAAGAACGTCTCATATTTGCTCCATCGTATCATTCCTACACGTTCTTGTCGTTTCCCTGCGCATTCTCTATGATAAACACATAGGAGGAGCATACAGACACAGCTCTTAATTCGTAGATAAATAATTCATATGACAAAAACGTCCAAGAAGGCCTCTCATCTCGGTGTTGGTATGATGGTTGGATCTATCATGGGTCTCGCCGCCGGATTTTTTCTACAATCCCGTAAAGGAAAAGAGCTTACAAAAGATGCAGAAAAGAAGGCGGTACAGCTTCAAGGAAAAATCATGAAGAAGCTTGAGAAGATGAACGATCTTTCCAAAGAAAAATACGCCGAAGTCGTTGATGATGTATTAGCGTATTACGAGAAAAGCCAAGATATTGCCAAAAAAGAGATTCCCGAAGTTCGTGCGATGTTGCTAAAGAAGTGGAAAGCAATTGAGGGCAAATTAAAGGAGTTAGAATAACGCACGAGGCAAGTAGAGAGTAGGAGTAGGAAAGTAGCTATGAAAATACATCGGTTCATCATCGATCAGGCTCTCGCGAACGATCACGTTACGCTCACCGATCCGGCACTCGTCCACCAGTTCGGACGAGTGTTGCGTTTGGAGGTGGGGGAGTCGGTCGTGCTCTGTAACGGTCAGGGAATCGACGCCCAAGGCGTTATTGAGTCGATTGATAAAAAAACCATTGTTGTTCGTATTGAGACACGTCAACCGAATCACGCCGAACCCTCGCGCTACGTCACCCTCTATTTGGCGGCGATAAAACGCGAATATCTCGAATGGGCCATTCAAAAAACCACGGAACTTGGAATCAGCGAAATCGTTCCTCTTGTGACGGCTCGCACCATCAAGTCGACGGTCAATCG
>CAZLRU010000006.1:50981-64011 GCA_964562155.1 uncultured Gammaproteobacteria bacterium | reverse complement strand
CATGGTACGACGCGAGGCAAGACCGCCATCAGAATCCGTAATCTCGAAACGACCACTAATCGGAACCTTGGTTGCACAAGGATTTGTCCCCGAGGCCGTACAACGACTCACAATCACATTGCTCGACGTGAGCGTGGCACGATCAATACGAGTATTGAATCGAATAACCAATTCAGCGTTAACACACGCTTGAGCACCACCTGGACGCCCATTCCACGGACTTGGAGAAGGAGGGAGTCCAGCACGCCCAGCACACTCCTCAACCACTTCCGGGTACAAAGGAAGCTGACCGGTAGATAACTCCCAACCATACATCGAAGTCGCTGCTAAAGCGGTACACACTCCCCGAACAGAGCATTGACCCGAATCACGGCAACACGTCTCCGCTCCACACATAGCCGCATCCTCATTACAGTTACGAACGGCAAAATTAACACTATTAGAAGATGATACGGATCCCAAGCTCACCCGCACAGGTCCACTGAAAGAACCATCCGGAACACGAGCAGTGATGGATCCATTCGCCCAGCTAGAAATAACGCTAGCATTCACACGAGCATCCGGTACAGACCCTTGAAAAGAGATGGTTTCGGGCGTTGAGCCAAATCGCTCACCCGTAACCGTTACTACCGTTCCAACAGGACCACCCACAGGGGCAATCGCACACAGCCCTGGACGGGGCACTGCGCTATTCACGGTAAATGGAACACGGTTACTATCAACCCCATCCCCCTGACGCTTAATATAAATCCTGTACGCACCAACCCCCACAGGAGAAGCACCGCTTAGACCAATGGCCCGAGGAACTTTAACGGTAATGGAAGTATCACGCCAAAAATCACGGCTACAAGCATCCGGAAATGTTACATCCGCCCTCCCCTGCTCACCCGTTACCGTATTCACAAAATAAACCTGACCAATAGCCGTGCCAAAATTTCTTCCAAAAATCGTCACGTATTCACCAACAGGCCCAACGCCCGGATCAAGACTATCGATAACAGGATTCCCACGGACCGCTTCTGAAACCGTAAAAGCAACACTATTAGAATCTTCGGTGCCCACATGAATACGAACAGGATAAGTACCAGCCGTGATCACGGGCACATTCATACCTACCCGCGTACTACTCCAAGGAGTAACAAAAGAAGGCGGCGTTACATCACGCTCACCAAAAAACACACGACCCGGTGTAGACCCTAAGCCAACGCCAGACAAAGTGAAGACAGCGCCTCGATCACCAGAGGACGGAACAACGGCACACAAGCCAGGACGAGCGACACCATTGACCGTAAAATTATCCAACACCGGACCATTCGTGTCGTTGGTAAGATCAGACAAACTAGATGAAGCATTCGTCACCTGAATCGCCCCAGTACGGGCTGCCATTGGAAGCTCAACAATAATCTGCGTCGCCGTCCATGAAGTTCCGGTAGCACACGCAGCTGGAGGAGAAGCAACCGCCCCAAAGCCTGATCCATCCCAAAAACGCACTTGACCGGGTCGATTACCAAAATTAGCTCCCGTAATCGTTACGATGGTTCCACCTTTTCCGTTATCAGGACTAACACCCACGATGATCGGTTGCTCAACACACACACCATCGGTACAAACCCCACTACGACAAGCCGTGGGGACGCTACAACGAAAACCGGCACACGCTCCGCAAGAAGTCCCGCCACAATCCAATCCCGTCTCATCCTCATCCGCGCGTCCATTAAAACAGTGAGGCGGACGAACGGCGACAGATACAGGTAGCGATAAGCTATGGTGAGCGTCCAGATCATGTCCGGAAGAAACAAGATCATGAGTACCCGTAGCAACTCCTCGCGTAGACCAAGGAACCGCAGCAAAAAAGGTCACCGTGGTAGACGTAGGAGCATCCACGCCCAACTGACGACCATCAACGGAACTAGACGCGTAGGAAACACCAACATCATCCGTTACCTTTGTAGAGATGGAAATAAGATCATTTTGAGGAACACTCTGACCATTATACGGAGACAATATAATCGCAACCGGAGCAGAGGTATCAATCTGATTTCCCGTACGGAAGCGCCCCTCACACGCAGGCGCCAACCCCCCACACACAATCCGCTGAGACGCTTCTCCGGGGCTTGCCACAGAAGTGAGCGTCCGATCAACGGTCGCAATAAAATCCACATCACCCTCAAAACAGGATAAAGCAGACGCACCCGGACCAGGACATGGAGCAGAAGGAATAAACTCAACCAAAGAACCACTCGTACGCAAAGTACCCGCCACCGGGGTGTTATCCAAAGCGCGGCTCACGTGAATGGCGCGAGCAGCAGCCGCAGGGTCAACATCTCGCGTAAACACAAAACGCACCACCACATTCCGCAATGGCACAGAACCCGAAGGCGTGATTGAACGCAACTGAAAAGAAGAAAAACTACCCCCACTTCCAAACCCACCACCCCCACCTCCCGGCCCGTCCCCCTGAGTCGTTCCGCCTCCGGTATTTGTTGCCTCAAGTAACCGACTAATTACGTAACGAGTGATAGCCCACGATGTCAGAATAATAATCAAGCCAATCACCGCATTACGTAACAACGTACGAGCTCGCTCTGCATTCGAGGAATCACCCCCCGATGTCATCCACAAAAACCCAGCATAAATAACCAGAGCCAAAAAAATGATGCCTAACAGGCCCAGAGCAACATTAATGATCCTAGCAGCAATCACGCGCGGATCACCGCCCGATAATCGAACCGTAGGAGCGACGGCATTTAAGCCCTCACTTACTTGCGCGTGCACGGCCGGAGAAGCACACAACCAAGCTCCGGCTATGAGCAATAGTCCCAAAAGGGCAAAAGATGCCAAACGAGAAGAGCGTTTCATGGCGTTCGTCGAGAAAAGGAACAATCAGCGGCTCCAGCACGATCATTACAACAGGTGGGGCTGCCAGCCAGACCACCACCGCCCAGCGTCGCAGGACAGGCGACGGAAGCCGAGGGCTTAAAGCAGTTCTGGAGTAAGTTCTGGACACCTGAAGTAATAATAGGCGCGTACACAGGAGCAGGAGGAAGAGAAGCAAGCGGGGTCCCAACCGGAGGAGTTGGACGACGAGCGTAAAAGCGATGACGAATACCTATTCGACCAAAAGCTGCTGGCTCTTCGGCCGACGCAATACCACCGGAAGCAGACAACAAATCTTGCAAAGGGGTAAACCAAAAGGTATCTGCCGAAACTTCTGCCGGCTCATTAGATCGAGTCATGTACACATTGGCCGAATTAACGGTTGAACCCTGCAGGACATTTACCAGTACATCAACAGCTGATGTTCCAAATATCGCCTGAGGCACATGATCGGGTGAAATATTACTCGAACCAGATGGATAACCAGCCAATCCAACCGGCGGATCAGTCCTGCCGATGCGTGGCGCGGTTAAAACAACCGTCGGCCCCGTCCCAAAACTAAAGGATTTATTATCTCGTGGCGGACCATCACCAGCACCATTATCATTTCCGTCTAAGGAGTTAGACGCAACATCCACAATCCCATCAAAGATGGATCCACCTCCGCGCGTAGAGACAATGCGTGCCTGAGGAGGCTCGGCTGATAAACTGGCCGCCTTAGCCAATAGCGCAATCGTCGAGGTAGTCGGCAAACAATGGACATCGCGTCCACAAGCGTTACGTCCACACAATTGATCAGGAATAAACTCAACCGTCTGATAATTATTAGAGATAACAAACTGACCCTCTACTCGGTCCACTGGTGCACTGGCATCAGACAACGGAACAGCCCCTACTTCAATATTAGAGAAGCCGGCACCAGCACGAAACCCTCCTGCAGCACTAGTGGGATCAACAGCCTCACTAAAGGTGATCTGCACCACCGCATTCGGAGGCTGAATGCCACGAGGTGGCAAAACAGAAAGGATCTTAGGAGGAGTCAAGTCAACGAGTGTCGAAACCTCAAAGCGCCACTTGTAGCCCGTAGGATATTCAGATCCAAAGGCGGGCTGCCCATTCTCAACCAAAAGCCCTGAACGACCCGGCAAAAGATCTACGCGATACGGAGTATTAGCCGTCGAGCTCCCCAACCATTCACGGGGTTTAAACACAAACGTTTTACGATCATCCGTAAACCGAACATCCACTTGAGAAGAGGTAAGCATTTCTTCACGAGCTCCATTCAATTTGACGATGTGGACCGTCCCGGTATTGAGAGCCGTGGTCACTGTATCATCCGTCAAATCCCCAGGAGTCCCACGATCATCATACCCCTGAATAAGGGAGGAGAGTTTGATCGGCTCTTTAAAGGTAACAATGATGGACGTATTACGTGGTACACCCGTAGCATCGCGAACGGGCAAGTGAGACTCGATAATCCCATTCCCCAATGCACCTGCCGCCGAAGGAAAGCTGAGCACCCCAGGCGTACCCCCATCATCACCCCCCGTCCCAAAGACAGCACTGTCTAAACGAGATAAAACAAACGCCGTAATTGCAAACGAAGAAGCAATAACCACAAACCCAATAATCGCATTTTGAATCATGCGACGAGCCTCTGCTGTTTTTTCCGCCTCACCCTGCGCCGTCATCCACAGGTACCCTGCGTAAATAAGATACCCCAACAATGCAAGCCCCAAGATACTTAAAAACGCGTACACCACCCGACCGATCAAGGTATACAAATCGGTGGATCCAACACCGGCTCGACGCGCAATCGAAGCCGCCCCTCCGACCGCCTCCGTGGTTTGAGCAAACACGTGCGTATCTGCAAGGATACTCACGACAAACAACATCACTCCAAAAACCGCAAGCTGAAGAGCCACGCGTCTCAAAAAACGCGATCGAGAATGAGCTGTGAAAAACTGACCGGAACCTTTCCAAAGCATGGGAAGAAAGATTCGTGAATTAGATATCTTGTATCTTACCCCGCCAACAGCCGTTCGACAATACGTCGAACATCATTCCCATCTGCACGACCCGCAACCGCCTTCATCGCAACCCCCATCGCCCGCCCAACCTCCTTCACATCGGCCGCCGCCAACGCTTCCCGCACAATGCGCTCAAGCTCTTCTACAGGTAACGCAGGAGGTAAATACGCTAATAAAATATCGATTTCTTTTTGCTGACGCTCAACCAAATCCTGACGTCCCGCATTAGTAAAATCAGAAATAGCATCCTGGTACTGCTTAATCATGGTCTTAAAAACAAGCATCACTTCTTCTTGCGTGAGCGTATGCTGTAATTCAATTTGCTTATTCTTAAGCGCGGTACGAGCCAAGCGCAAGGTAGAAATTCTCACTTCATCCTTCGCTTTCATGGCTTCCTTAAAATCTTGATCTAACTGTTCGAGAATAGTCATAAGAGAAAAAACAAAGGTAGGACGTACGCGCTTAGACGAAGAGTCGACTAGACTCCCTCCTCCGCATTCGTCAAACGAATAGGTCCTAAAAAGGCTTACTCCATCTTGGAAAAGAGTGAAGTAAGCCCCATCGTATCACGAAGGAAGCTTATGCTCCACGACGTGCGTTGTTACGCTGTTTCTTAGGATCTTCTTTCAACTGACCGGTCTTCGCCAAATACTCGTATTGATCGCGCATCTCTACTCGACGCAAGGCGCTATCGCGACGCTTGGTGAGGTTTTGAGATTTGCTGCGAAAACGACGACGGCGCGTCTCAATGGAACGTCCGCTGTCCTGAAAACGACGTTGAAAACGGCGCAACAGTGCGTCAAAAGTCTCATTTTTCTTTCGTTTAACATCTGCCATAAGCCACGCTCCTTTCTATAATCAAGAGTCACTAAATAGTGCTGGGCAGAAGGTACAGGAAAAATGAGCTGACGTCAATGCAGAAACTATAACCCCAGCTTTTTCTTCACTTCATGAACCACCTTTTTCGCATCCACAATCTCTTGGGTACCGGCGTCCATATCGCGGATAATCGCGGTTCCATCCAAGACCTCCTTTTGACCAACGACAATCGCCCATTTAGCTCCACGACGATTAGCAAGCTCCATCTGTGCCTTAATAGAAGATTTGCTGAACGCTTCTCCAACTAAAATACCCGCGCGACGAAATTCCTCGAATAACGCTAAGGCTTTCTTGCGCCCCACCTCTCCGAGCTGAGCGAGAAAGACATCAACAGGAGCAAGACTCGAAGACACAAAC
The DNA here is from genome assembly GCA_964562155.1 of uncultured Gammaproteobacteria bacterium. Classification (GTDB taxonomy): domain Bacteria; phylum Patescibacteriota; class Patescibacteriia; order 2-12-FULL-60-25; family 2-12-FULL-60-25; genus JAGOUY01. The sequence goes on along the minus strand of CAZLRU010000006.1, from coordinate 57,868 downwards.
GCCGGGGCATTTGCTCGTTGATCACGCTCCTTCAAGCGCGAAACAATGCGATCCAGACCCAACGCAAACCCTGCGGCCGGCGCCGGGTGCCCACCCAAGACCTCCACCAATCCGTCAAACCGACCACCGCCACCAAGAGCAGACTGAGCCAACTCTTGATCATCGCTTTCGGCATACCATTCAAACACGGTCTTCGTGTAGTAATCCAACCCACGGACAAGATAAGGATCGAGTTCGTAGCGAACACCCACCTCATCAAGATACTCAAGAACACGGGTAAAGTGTGCCTTAGATTCTTCATCTAACCAATCAACAATCTGCGGAGCTTCCGCTTTCAATTCGATCATGGCCGGATCTTTGGAATCCAGAAGACGAAGGGGATTTTTAAGCAAACGCTTCTTGTCCTCTTCCGACAAACGATTTTTCTTGGAACGGAAATAACTTACCAACGCGGCTTTATAATTCGCCCGAGATTCAGGCGTGCCCAGGGAGTTGATCCGAACAACCGGATCTAAATCCAACGCCTTCAAAATATTCCAAGAAATAATAATCAACTGCGCATCCACAACAGCATCGGCTTCTCCCACGCATTCAAAACCGGTTTGAAAAAACTGACGGAAACGTCCCGCCTGAGGACGATCATAACGAAACATTGGGCCCTGGTACCACATCTTAACGGGCTGAGGCTGATTCCAAAGGCCGTGCTGAATGTACGCACGAATAGCGGGAGCCGTCCCTTCTGGACGCAATGCGATCTGCTCACCACCCGGGGATTCCCACGTAAATAACTCCTTCTCAACGATATCCGTTTGCTTACCAACGCCACGCATAAACAACGAATGATCTTCAACCATCGGGGTATCAAGACGATCATACGCATAGGCACGTGCCATGGACTCGATGACATCCGATACGCGCTTCCAGTACTGTTGATCAACGGGCAACAAATCACGCATCCCACGAATTAATTGAATAGCGGGTGCTGATTTCTTATTAGGTAACGATGGAGGAGCTGCAGGAGCGGGAGCGCCAGAAACGGCCGCAGGGGCAGCGGCCTTGGCCATCACTTTTTTCACAACCGGCTTTGGTTTGGTAGGCATAAATAGAGATTACGTGAAGAAGGGAGTAATAAATTAAAGAGAAAAACTTAGAAATGCTTCCAACGGTCAAAGGGGTAGGCCCGCACCCAAACGCGACCGACAATGAACGAACGTTTAACGGGACCAAAGCTACGAGAATCAAGACTTGCGGCGCGATTATCCCCCATTAAATAATACTCGCCATCTTTCAAAGTCTTGGTATCGGTTAAGGGAGTATAGTCTTGATCTAAATACGTATGTTCGTCAAGGAGAAAGCCGTTTTCATGTTCCTTATTGTAAATACGCACCTTTCCATTAGAAACCTCAATGGTTTCGCCAGGAAGACCAATCACGCGCTTGATAAAAAACTCGCTTGGATCTAAGGGGTATCGAATAACCACGACATCACCACGCACGGGCGCTTGACGACGATAGGTAAGCTTATCAACAAATAAATACTCGTGATCGTAAAAATTCGGCTCCATACTCTGGCCTTTGACGTAAAACGGCTGGACCAGAAATGTGCGTAACGGGATAACGATTGCCGCCGAAATAACAATAACCTGAATCAGCTCAAGCAATCCACCAAGGGCCTTTTTCTTCCCAACCTCTGAAGGGATGGATGGCTGATCTGGCGAGGATAAGGGGGGTAAAGACATGGGGACAGAGTACTCCAATCCAAGGCCGGCGTCGAGCCAGACAGCTCAAAAGAACAGATAAACCAGGATCCTCCGGAAACACGATCCTAACCGTGAAGCAAGCGACGCATACGACGCGCAAACCACCGCGCCTGCACTCGAGAAGCCATAAGAACGGCAAAACCGGCCACCAAAGACTCAACCGAACCCAATAGCGCCAATACCCACCCATTATGGGTTGAGCCGGGAAACAAACTAAAAACCGCGGCACCAGTCAAGGGCGCGATGATCGCCCCCAATAAAATGCCAACGCGCGTCGGATCAGAAAAACCCTGCTCCAAAGCTAAACGCCACAATCGATGTTCATGCGCTCGCAACTTGCCAGCGCGAGACAACGACACAAACGCATGATGATGCGACTTCATGGACCGGACAACGGTTGTTAAGGATACAGCCACCGCCGAAATCCCAAACACCAACCCCGCTAAGCCCAATCTCCCCTCTTCCACCAATCCTTCAACAGAAAAAGCTCCATACGCTACAAGTACAAAGACAGGCAAAAGAATCCTCGAACGTCTCACGAGCTGTCGCGATGTAAAGCCCGATCCATGCAAAGCGAAGAGCTCAGCCGCCTCTCCCAAGAGCTCATGAGCGGAAGCGGCAAACATTTTTCCAACCCCACTCACCCAGTACTCAAGCAGATGCGCCACAGGACCAACAAGCAGAAGGGATTTTGTAACAGTCTGAGCAATCTCAGTGTGCGTGCGCGCATCATCCGTCAAGACACGATGAATAATATAATCTAACGCATACGGATACAGAACCTCGTTCAAATCCAACAGGAGACGCCGTTGATCTTCACTCACCCCCTGATTCTTTAAATCAATTAAAACAATCTTTTTGAATTCATATCGACAGTCAAGAATACGTCGCGCATCCTCGTAGAGAGCAATCCCCTGCCGTTCCGCTATACGTAGCTCGGCTTCCGTAAACGTCGGCATATCTCCTTGACGCAATAACCGAGGCAGCCAAGGAATAATGGTGTTTTCTTGAGTAAAGCGCGAGATATGATCTACCGCATCCAATAGGAGCCGAGGCGTTTCCTGAACCGTTCGTACCCCCACCCCGTACCCAGACGCGAGCAAAGCACGCACCTGCTCGCGACGTTCAGGCGCCTGTTTTAAAACAAAACGTAATTCAAGCGGCAGACGCTCAACATCTTCTAACTCAGTAAGAGTTGTAATACTAACAATATGGTAAGCATCCAAATGAGGATGATGCACGGGCAAAAGCCAGCGAAAAAAACGAAAGGCCATGGCCAATAGTGTAGCCTAGGTTGACGCGTATGAGGAGGGTGTTAGGCTGGGGACGATTATGCCCCACCCTATCGAACTCGAGGTACGCGGCGAACTTCACACCGCTGACAAAGATCGCGTACGCGCGAATATCTTAGAACAAGGCTTTGTAAAAAAGGATGAGACACATCGTACAATGCTCATGTCATTCGGCATGATCGGACGAATTCCTGAAGACGAAGATTACGCCAAACAAAATCAACAACCACAAGAAACAGATATCCGTTGCCGTATTACCAACGGCCAAGCAGAAGTCGTTGTAAAACTTGGCGGCGTGCACGCCCATAATCGACGTGAAATAAGCACACCTGTCTCGCCCGAGGCCCTCGGTCAATTCGCTCGCGTCATCGGCTCCCTCAACATGCTCCACAAAGTCGGTTCACGCACCACGGAAAACTTCGTAAAAGACGCGATCACCGCTTCCATCGTCTCCTCAAAAAGCGGTCTCGCCTATCTTGAACTCGAAAAAATCTCCGATGAAACACATGCCGAGCAAAACAAACAAGAACTCATAGCCCTAGCCCAATCATTGCAAGTGGATCTATGGCATGATCGAGAAGCCTTCATCAAATTCTGCACACGCCTCACCAACCAAGATGATTGGCGATTTTACGGAACCGAGGAAGATGTGAGACGATTTACGGAAGAAGCGACTTAGATCCTATGGAAAAACCTCTCTCACCCGCGCAAAAACCTGAGCTATTTGAAACCTGGCAACTTCACGATCTTGTTTGGCAACCGGTCGAAAACCAAACGACAATCACCAAAAAATCCGCCCAAGCCGTTACCATTAAAGGCATTCCGTTTATCCTTGAGGGAAGAGAGGAGGATAGAAGCAACAAAGATAGCGACAACGCTATAAACCTAAAAAGAATATTCAGTATCCATCGTCCCGGAACCACCAACATCCATCCGCTCCTATTCGGAAGCATCGAGCTAACCGGCAACAAAAATCACCCGCCCTTAAAAGCAAAAACGCTCATTCTCAAACCCGTAGATGACCCAGATCTCAAAGGGGGTATTGGATTATCACTTTGGAAAAAAATGACGGATTTGATTGAAATAGACGCACAACAACAAGGAGTTGCTATTCAACATTGCATAGAGATGGCACCTGAAATTAGCCAGCAAAAACCCCTCACGGAAAAGCGTTGGCTAGAGCTATTCTTACCCTTCTTAGACAAACGAGGATACACCCAGGCCCCCTCAACCAACGGGGTACTTACCTGGACAAAAACCTACCAGCCCTAAGCTAACGCCATCTGACGATACCTACGCCAGTTCTCCGAGGTATCTGTACACAATCTCCCCTCCTGTAAAAGCGCATCGAGCTCTTCTCTCCCCATCCATCCGAACCAACACCACTCATCATGCGCGGGCAAATGGGAAATATCAGCCACCGTCTCAAACACATAGTCTAATTGTGGCCGACCTTCAGCCATGGTTTCTGTAGTAAAAAGATACTCAATAGACGTTTCGAGACCCGTTTCTTCGCGCAATTCACGCGCCGCCCCTGCCTCAATCGTCTCTCCCACTTCTCGATGACCGCCGGCACCGATGCCGTAAAATAAGGGAAAGGTTTTTTTGGTTGCACTACGTTGGTGAACAAACAATCGCCCATCAACAGGGTGACGAACAATAACGATAACGATTTCTTTTGGAGGCATCATACGAGCTAGGAGGCTTCGGGTTCTTGCCACTCTGCAATCGCCTTCTCCCAGCGCTCAAGCGTTCCACAATCATACCAAGGCCCCTCTAAGGTCGCCCCACCCAAACGACGCTCTTCGGCCAAGCGCGGAAACAAATCCTTTTCAAACATTAAAAAGGGCTGCGAACGATCCACCTCAGCAAACACACTCGGCTCCACCAAATACAAACCAGAACTGATTAAATTTGTTGGTGGATGAGCCGGCTTCTCATGAAACTTCACAACTCGATCCCCATCCAGCTCCGCCACTCCGTAGTCGGACGGATTAAACACTCGAATCAACCCAACGGTGGCCCCATGACGCGCATCCTCCGCTTTAAGCGCCTGATGCGTAAGCTCGAGCGCTCGCAAATCCAGTCCCTTGAGCTCATCTCCGTTTGTAACAATAATAGGCTGCGTCCAACGATCACGTAAGTGATGCACCATTGCCCCCAACGTCCCCATCGGTTCCGATTCTTCATGCAAAACAATCTTCACGGGCACTACCTTCGCAATCTCCTCTGCCCAACGCACAAACTGCGAACGCCATTTAGGGGCGATCACGACCGTAATCTCTTCGATACCGTAGCGCGCGAGCCAACGTGCCTGCCACGACACAATCGGCACGCCTTGGACAGGGACAAGCGGTTTTGGAATTTCAAGCGTCACGGGACGCAAACGCGTCCCACTGCCCCCCGCCAAAATAACCGCATGGCGAATCATAAGGTTGTTTTTGTATATTTTAATACATCATTCCACTGGGAATCTGTGACGGGATGCACCGACAACCGCGTATGCGTAACCAAGGGCATTACACACAAATTATGCGTATTACGGATTTCCTCCAACCCAATCGGCCGCGTAACCGGCTGCACCGCCTCAATCTCAATCGCTGCCCAATCCCCTGTTTCCGCGGTTGGATCTGCATACGCCTCCTTCACGATTCTCACAATACCAACGATCTCTTTATCTTCGCCGCTATGATAGATAAACGCCAGATCATCGGGCCGCATTTCACGCAAATTATTGCGCGCTTGAAAATTGCGCACACCCGTCCATGAGGTTTTCTTATCCTGCTGAAGCTGGTCCCAAGAATAAGCACCAGGTTCCGTCTTTAAAAGCCAATAAGCCATAGAATAGTACACCTAGCATGAAACATGTACCCACTAACGTCAAACCCCCTCCCCCACCTCTCCCATCTAGGGCTCCGATCCCCTCGAGGGGTTTGATATCTATAAAAATTCGCAGGGGTGACACGGAGGCGGGTCCCCTTCCAGCCGGAGACGTGCATGCGACCGTTTGTGAGAGTTGAGGACGGAAGGGTGCCGCAGTGGCAGGACCCATGCGAAAAACAACAAGCATCAAATCCATCGAGGGGATCAGAGCCCATCGCCTACCCCATCCACTCGCCCAAGCGCTTGCAAGCATCATGCGCATCCTTCACCCACACAATGCTCTTATCTTTCTTAAACCAAGTAATCTGCCGTTTACTATAATTCCGCGTATATTGCTTTATCATCGGCACCACCGCTTCAAGCGTCGCTCGACCTTCAACCACATCAACCAATTCTCGATACCCAATCGCCGACATCGCCGGCGTCTCTTTAGTTATGCCTTGCGCCAACAATCCTCGCACCTCTTCAACCCATCCTCCCCCAATCATCTCATCGACCGCGCGTTCAGCTCGTTCATACAACTCCTCACGACTTCGCTCAATGCCAATCTGCAACGCATCAACCAGTGGCTCGCCTTTCTGTCGTTGCGCAACAAACGATGTACCCGTCGATAAAACAACTTCAAGCGCACGCATGACACGTCGAGGATTCTTCACATCAACAACCTCAAGAGCATCAGGATCAAGCTCCTGCAAACGACGAAGAAGTTCTAATAAAGACAATCTCGACAGCTTCTCGCGCAACTCCTCATTCGGCGGAACCTCCGGAATCGAAAAATTATCGACCAGCGCTTGAATATATAAACCTGTCCCGCCGACGATGATCGGCAAATGACCACGATCAGCGATCTCATGAATACATTTCAACGCTTTTTCACGCCACTCGGTGACAGTGAGCTGTTTTGCAGGATCTTCGTCAAAGAGATGATGTGGGGTATGGAGACGGAGAACGGA
>CAZLRU010000006.1:15164-50881 GCA_964562155.1 uncultured Gammaproteobacteria bacterium | reverse complement strand
GTTTTGCAGGATCTTCGTCAAAGAGATGATGTGGGGTATGGAGACGGAGAACGGAACTCGGCTTCCCCGTTCCAATATCAAACCCTCGATACAACTGTCGCGCATCCGCATTCACAATTTCTCCATTAAATTCTTTCGCCAATGCTAAACTCAACGCCGTCTTCCCAGATGACGTTGGTCCCACAACGCAAACAACTCTTGGCAATGACATAAAGCTACTCCCTACTCCCCCACTTTCCTCACCATTCCTTCCAGTACCCATGCCTTCACCTCTTTCACCTCGACATCAACGATCTTCCCAACGAGGGACTCGTCCCTAGAAGCAAATCGGACCAATTTCATCTCAAAACTGTTACCGCTCACAAACCCGTTGTCGATCTTATCAATCAATACAGATACTGTTTTTCCAATGAATGTTTGATTCTTTCGCAAGGAAATCTCCTCCATGAGCTCCTGAATTCGATCCCACCGATCACGCTTCTCCTCTTTGGAGACATCATCCGCGTAAAGCTTGATCCCGAGCGTCCCCGATCGAATCGAATATTGAGCATTATACGAAATATCAAAATCAACTTCACGATATAAAGAGATCGTCTCTTCAAACTGCTCAGGCGTTTCTCCAGAAAAACCAACAATAATATCTGACCCCAATGCAATCCCCGGTCGCGCCGTCTTAATCTTCCGAATCACTTCAAGATACTGCTCGCGCGTATATTTGCGATTCATTCGTTTCAATACTTCTGTACTCCCAGACTGAACCGGTAAATGCAGATAATTCACCTGCTTAGGCAGCTTCAAGGCATCAATCACCTCATCCGTCATCGAGAGCGGGTGCGCGGCCGTCCAATGCAAACGATGAAGCCCCTCAAGTTGATTGATCTCCCACAAAAGAGCGGCAAAATGATCTTGATATGGATTATCCTTAGAAAAAGACTCCGGATCACTGGCCTTAAATGAATTGACCGTCTGTCCCAGCAATGTAATCTCAACAATCCCGTGCGCAACCAACTCGCGACATTCCTCCAACACATCTTTCACAGACCTGTTACGCTCAAGTCCACGTGCATACGGCACAACACAATACGTGCAAAATTTATTACATCCCGTTTGAATCGTCACAAATGCCTGTGCAGACGGCACGCGGCGCGGATGAACCTTAAGGTAATCTTCTTCCAAAGAAGCGGAGTTAACGAGCTCGGGACGCAACTCAGCAATCCAACGAGGCAAATGCACCATATCCGGCGTAGGAAAATAGAGATCCGTCGCCGGTAATCGCTTCTTAAACGCCCGCGCCTTATCCCGCCCAGGCATACAACCCGTCACCGCCACAATCATGTCTGGCTTCGTCTTTTTATATTCTAAATACTTCTCCTGAGCTCCGTAGACGCGATCTTCAGCCGACTGTCGAACACTGCACGTATTAATAAGCACCACATCCGCCGTGGACTCCTCCTCCGTCATCACAAACCCCAAAGACGACAAAAGCCCCGCGATCCGCTCGCTATCATTCTTATTCATCTGACACCCGTAGGTGGTAATATGAAACGTCGGCGAAGGTGAAGACATAGGGTCCTAAGTGCGCTATACTACCCACAATATGAGCGACGATGCAAACGACTCCCTGATCGAAAAAATTACCGAGCTCTACCATCAATTCCAACAAACATTAGGAAAAATTTCGCATGAACACCTAGAAGACAGTAAACAAGTCATCCAACAAGTCGACGAAGCACATCAACAAAATCTACGACAAAAAATCCAGGGTCAGTAATTTATAGACCATAATGATCCGCAATCATCTTTGCCATCTCTTCCGGCAAATACCTTGATGAATCAATCTCAAGATGCGGAGCAACCAACGCCCGTGCACACACATCGGGTGTTTTGATAAGTTTATTCTTTAGCACTTCAACGGTACCCATTTTTGCATGCTGAGCCCGCGAATCATGTCGTACCCGATCAAATAACGTTTCTTGGGGTGCGAGCAAACGAACAAACACAACGCTTCCACCCTCCTTCTCCACAACCCGAATCACATCCTGAATAAAATCATCATACATCTCTCCCCCTCCCCCAAAAGTCGTAATCAAACTCTTCCCCGCTCTGGCGGCCGCCTGAAAAAACTCTAACCGAAATTGACGCCCAAGCCGCTCCCGCTCCGGATGATCCCAGCCAAAAACCTTAGCAACAGGATTCAATAAGCTATGATTATCCGCTAACGGAATACTCGTTAACGCCTCCAACGCCTTAGAAACCGTCAACTTCCCAACCGCCGGAGGACCATAAATAAAAATAAGTTTCATAACATCTCTGTTCAGGTCACGACTGTAGCAGTCATGAAATAGAGAGAGAAGAGCTCAAGGAAGAGCTAAGAAAAAGAAGAAAGTATGAGCAAATCTTACGACTCGACCTCGGCGCAGAAAAGATCCAGCATCCGGGCCAAACAATAGGAGTCACGGGTGCTGATATCCTGGGCCCCGGCAACAACATTCCTCAACAGACGGTAAGCACGTACCCGCGAATCCACCGTCGGGAGAGCGAGCCGAAGACGCTCATGGACATCAAAGAGCGTAGGGAGATTCGCGATGGTCAGCAGCGGGACACACTGCCGAACAAACACTTCCAGAACCTGCGCATGCGACGCAAGAAGATCATCCGCGCGGACCGCCTTTTCGGAAGCCGACCACCACCGCTCGGCAAGCGGCGGAAGAACCATACCCTCACAATAGCCAGCCTCGTTCTGCACGATCAGCGCGACTTCAATGAGACTCTTAAGATCCATCTCAAGAACATCAGCCAACCTAGAGTAGCGATTATCGGCGTGAGCCAGCAAGACAACATCTCCCTGCACGTATACGGGTGCCACACCGGCGCAGACCCGAGAAACAAAGAGATAGCCAACCCCAGACTTTTTTGCAGCCTCGCTCTTGGGCGAACCCGGCCGACCCTCGAAAACCTTGCCGAACAGATCCACCAAGACCTGCTGGGCCGCAGTCAGCTCTTTTGCTTTCACCAAACCACCCTCCTTCCAGGAGGGTAATATATTACAGAAAAACCCTTCCCGGTCAAGCCAAATCAACCCCGCTTCAACCTCGATACTCGATATTTTCTCTACATCTCCCCCTCAATCGCCAATAATCTATTGTATTTTTCAACCCGTTCAGACCGCGATAACGATCCCGTTTTAATATATTCAGATCCACACGCAACCGCTAAATCCGCGATCGTCGTATCAGACGTTTCTCCCGAACGATGCGAAATAGACGTAGCCCAACCCGCCTCGTGCGCCATGTTAATGGCATCAGCCGTCTCCGTAAGCGTTCCAATTTGATTCACTTTAATTAAAATCGTGTTAGCAGCCTGTTCATCAATCGCGCGCGCTAAACGCTCAACGTTCGTAACGAGCAAATCATCACCCACCACACGCACTTCCGCCGCTTCAAACATCGGAAGCGCCTCTCGCCACGACCCCCAATCATCCTCCGCAAACGGATCTTCAATGGATTCAAAGGGATATTTCTCCATCCACATCGCATACCGCGCCATTAGCTCCTCCGCCTTCATCTCCGTTCCCTCCGCACGAAACACATATTTCTTGCGCTTCGCATCATAAAACTCGGAACTCGCAACGTCTGCCGCAAAACAAATATCTTTTCCAAGCGTATACCCAGCCTCACCAACCGCTTCCGCCAATAATTCAAAGGCTTTTTCAACACGATCAAGATGCGGAGCAAACCCACCCTCATCCCCTACTGTCGTGGGCAACTTGTTTTCTTTAAGAAGCTTCCCCAGCACGTGAAATACTTCCGTACCAATACGCAAACGCTCAGAAAAAACCTTGTGCTTTGGCACAATCATGCATTCCTGAATATCCATGACCCAACCCGCATGCGCGCCGCCATTCAACACATTCATCGTAGGGATAGGTAAGCTCGCGGATCGTGGAAACCGATACGTTTGTCGCAACGACTTCCAAAGCGGCATCCGCCGCTCCAAAGCAGCTCCCTGCGCACACGCAAGGGAAACCGCCAGCATCGCGTTAGCGCCTAACTTAGATTTATTCTTAGTCCCATCCAATTCCAACATCACATGATCAATATCCTGCTGACGCGTCACATCCACTCCTCGAAGAACGTTCGCAATCTTCTTATTCACGTTATCTACCGCTTTACGCACGCCTTTGCCACCATAGCGCTTTCCGCCATCACGCAACTCCAAGGCCTCATGCGAACCCGTTGAAGCACCAGAAGGAACCTTAGCCTCAGCTGTTAGTCCATTCTTGAGTGTAACCCGGCAAGCCACTGTCGGATTTCCACGCGAATCCAAAATTTCGCGCGCAACCACTGATGCAATTTTTTTTCCTCCAAACATATGGCAATAGTATACATCATCGGGTAAGGTGTATCGAGCCTATGCCACTCCTCATCCGCTCCATGGAACCAAAAGACATCTCAGATCTCAATAAATGGTTTGGATTAGACACTGATTACGCCCGTCCACCTGAAAAATGGTATGAGCTCATGCAAGAACATTTAAAAGGCATACGCACACTTGTTGTTGCTGAAAAAGATGGTGAAGTAGTCGGATACTGCAGCCTCTTATATCAATCAAAATACCCACCTCTACGCGACACGCACATCCCAGAAATTAATGATCTCGTCGTCGCTCCCCCAGCTCGCAAACAAGGAATCGCTCGCACCATCATCGAACACCTAGAAGGAGTTGCGCGCGACAAGGGTCACGAAACGATTGGCATCTGCGTCGGCCTCTACTCGCACTACGGCCAAGCCCAACGCCTCTATGTAAAAATGGGGTACATCCCCGACGGTCAAGGAGCATTCTACGATCACGTGCCCTGCACTCCCGGACAAGCCTACAAACTCGACGACGAACTCGTTATTGGATTCACGAAAGAATTATAATATGCCAAAATCACCCGCTTCTCCCCTCCCTCGTTGGGATCTCTCCGACCTCTTTTCAAATATCAATGATCCAGCGATCGACAAAACGTTTGACACCCAGCTCAAACGAGCCAACCAATTCAACAAAAAATACAAAGGCACTCTTACATCCAAACGTTCCGCACAAGACATCGCCAAAGTCTTAAAAGAGTACGAATCCATCCTGCAAGAAACCTGGAAACCCGAACTATACGCTATGCTAGTCCATTCGGCTGACAGCAAAAATCCAAAACACGGCGCTCTGCTGCAAAAAACCGAACAAAAAGGCATGGAAATCAGCAACCTCTTTGTCTTTCTTGAACTTGAATTGATCCAAGTCGACCAAAAAACCTTGCAAGCCTGGATAAAACACCCGGCTCTTGAACGATATCGTCATTATTTAGAAAAAGAACTGCTTTGGAAACCACACCGGTTAAGCGAAGGGGAAGAAAAATTAATGAAGGATCTCTCGCTTACCGGGCGCTCGGCATTCACGCGTCTATACGACGAAGAACTCTCACGTCATACCTATAAACGTCGAGGCGATACCAAAGACTACTCACAAGAACAGCTTCTCGATCTCTTACACCACCCAAAACAATCCGAACGCAAACGAGCGGCCGAAGGCTATACCCAGGGACTACGTGAACAATTACATCGTTTGACGTTCGTAACCAATACCCTCTTGCAAGAGAAAAAAACCACGGATCGCTATCGTCACTTCGACACCCCGGAACAATCACGCCATCTTGCCAACGAAATAGATCAAGCAACGGTCGATGCCATGACCAGTGCCGTGACCGAACGCTTCGACATTGTCCAAGATTTCTACAAGTTCAAACGCAAACTCCTCGGACTGCCGGTCTTGTACGACTACGATCGTTACGCGCCACTCACAAACAAAGAGCATCCCGTGAGCTTCACCGAAGCAAGAAAAATCATTCTCGATGCCTTCACCAAATTCTCCCCGCGCTTCGCCAAACTCGCTCAAGCCTTTTTCGATAACAATTGGATCGATGCTCCCCAACTCCCCGGCAAACGCGGCGGCGCTTTCTGTATGTTTGCCACACCAGACCTGCATCCATATGTATTCGTGAATTTCAGTGGCAATACCAAACAAGTCCTCACCCTCGCTCACGAGCTTGGGCACGGCGTACATGCAAGTCTCGCCCGCAAACAAAACCTGCTTCACTTCGACATGCCACTGACGGTGGCTGAAACCGCCAGCATCTTTGCAGAAATGGTCACGTTCGACGCCATGAAAGCAAAACTAACCGATCCAAAAGAACGTCTGACACTCATCGTAGGAAAAATAGAAGAGGTGTTTGCTACCGTCTTCCGCCAAACAACGATGTATAAATTCGAGCAAGAGGTTCACGCAACGTCACGTCAAAAAGGTGAACTGACAAGCGATGAAATCGGAACGGTATGGCGCAAACACCAAACCAATATGTTCGGCTTATCCGTTAAATTAACAAAAGATTACGATGTCTGGTGGTCCTATATTTCCCACTTCATTCACACCCCCTTTTACGTCTATGCCTACGCCTTCGGTGAACTGCTGACCTTGTCGCTCTACGCTGAATACAAAAAACGCGGACCCTCTATGGTCGAAGATTATCTTGCATTTCTAGAAGCGGGTGGCTCTAAAAGCCCGGATGAGCTCGTCAAACCATTTGGCATCAACCTCCACGACAAAACATTCTGGCAAGGCGGCATCAAACTCATTGAAGAGATGGTAAAAGAGGCAAAAAGCCTCTCAACTATCGCTTAATATACCGCCCAACCGCAATCCAAGCCGTCAGCCCCATCATCACCACCAAACTCACCAATTGGACCAACAAAACCGTTGGTCCTTTTTGTTGCACCAGCGCCAATAACCCCACATCTCCATCAAAAACCGAGCGAAGTCGTGGATCCAAATACGCAATCCCAAAATACGTCGCAAGCGACACCCCAATAAGAGCAAACAACCCAAACCAAATCGTTTGGAGAACAAAGGGCACGCGGATAAATGACGAGGAGGCCCCCACCAGGCGCATGATCGCAATCTCTTCACGCTGCGTATAAACCGCCACACGTACCGCATTAATCACAATCAGCAACCCAAACAAGGTAAAAATAGCGACTAAAATGGAGCCTGCAAAACGACTCTGATCAGCGATCGATTTAATCCGCAGAATCGCGCCTCGATGATCTTCATATGTTTGTTTTTGAATAAACGGCGCGTACTGAGGGTTCTGTAAAGCCTGCAAAATAAAGTCATACTCTTCCGGATGATGAGCCTTCACAATCATCTGCGCACCCAAAGGATTACCGCTCAATTCTTCCAGAGCGGCTAAGATTTTCGGTTGACCCACATATCGATCACGAAAACGCTGTAAAGCTTGTTGTGCGGAAATCAGCTCAACCGCGCGCACCTGAGGAAGAGAGAGGGCGTAAAATCGCAACTGGTTAAGCACAGGCTCGGGCGTGGCAGCTCTAAACGTAAGTGTAACATCCACCCGATCCTCAAGCGCAACAGCCGCGCGATCCATAACCGCCTGCACCCCCAATAAAACGTTCACCGATAAAATCGCCATGCCAAATACAAAGATCGTCGCGATCCCAATCCAAGCATTACGAAAAAAGCTCTTCCAGGAGGTAGTAAAAATACGAGCGAGTGTAATCATAGAAGGTTCATGGGAGATATCCTGTTCCGCAATGTTTATACCGGCAGCATGTATTTCCCATGCTTATGATCAGATGAGATATCGCCATTATGAAGCGTAATAACTCGTCGCCTGAGAACATTCACCATTTCCCGATTATGCGTCACAAGGATAACCGTGGTACCAAATGCATTAATACGAACCAACAAATCCGTAATCTCACCCGCGTTAATCGCATCCAGGTTCCCGGTAGGCTCATCTGCTAACAACATCTTAGGACGATGCACAAGAGCACGCGCAATCACAACACGTTGCTGCTCACCACCGGAAATCTGCGAGGGGAATCGATCTGATTTATTTTCCAGTCCAACAATTTTAAGCACCTGAGGCACAACATCCCGAATTCTTGCCCGTGACGCACCAGACACCTCCAACGCAAATGCAACATTTTCGTAAACCGTCTTTCGAGGCAATAATTTAAAATCTTGAAACACGACACCGATTTGGCGACGAAGAGCCGGGATTTCGTAAGAACGAATATGCGTAATATCCCACCCACCAATCACAATCCGACCACTCGTAGGCCGTTCTTCGGCCATCAAAAGCTTAGCCAAGGTCGTCTTCCCCGCTCCACTCTGCCCCACAATCGAAACAAATTCCCCTGGTTCAATCTTAAAAGAAAGATCCTTCAACGCCTCTACATGAGGAGGATAGGTTTTTGTCACGTGCTCAAGGAGGACCATGAACACAGTATACAGGATCGAGTAGACGGCATCGAGTACCCAATCCCTCAACCTTTCCTAAATACCCGCATTCAAGTAGGCTAGAGCTATATGAACATGGATCTGCAGACCTTCATCAAAGAAGCCTTAACCAAGGGCTTAGACCGCACATCTATTGAAAAAGCCCTTAGCCAAGCGGGCTGGCAAACGGAAGACATCCGTAGCGGTCTTCATAGCTATTCAGATATCGAGTTCCCCCTTCCCGTCCCCCGTCCAAAACCCTATACCTCCGCACGAGAGGCGTTTCTCTACCTCGTCTTGTTCATGACGCTCGCGATTAGCGCCTCGAGCCTGGGAACAATCGTCTTCCAGCTCATTAATCGCTGGCTACCAGACCCCCTCTCCGCCTACGACGGCGGCTACTACTTGGACTCCATCAATTCAACACTGCGGGGTGCAAGCGCCGCTTTGATTGTGAGCTTCCCCATCTTTCTGTACGTTTCCAATCTCACGCTTAACGCTATCGCCAAAAATCCCGATCTTCGTCTTTCACGTCCTCGCACGTTCATGACCTATCTCGCTCTCTCGTTCGCTTCCGCCATCATCATCGGGACCCTCATCACCCTCCTTACAAATGTTCTCGGTGGAGAACTCACAACCCGCTTCGTGCTCAAAACGCTCACCGTGCTCAGTATTTCTGGTAGCATCTTTGGATACTATCTGACCGATCTAAAACGCGCGGAAGAACAACAAAAAAGTTAAACGTATGCCTCCTCGCAAACCCTGGATCATCCTCCTTATCTCCACCGTCATTCTAGTGGTTGGGATAAGTCTTTATGTATCCGGCTCACCCATGCGGGCGCGCCAAGAACGCTTCGATACCCAAAGAACAAACGACCTCCAACAAATCACGTATGCAATCGATAGCTTTTGGAATATAAACCGCCGTCTACCAACAAGCTTAGATGAACTCGTCTCAAAAGCAAATAACACTACTCTTTCGTATTACGTCGGTTCCATCAATGACCCAAAGACCTTCACCCCCTACGAATACCGGCCACTCGAGCATTCACAACCGAGCAACAACCCCACCCAACCGGCGGACGAACCCGGAACCTATGAACTGTGCGCAACCTTTGAAACATCCACAGAAGCCCCAAAACACCCCCGTCAACCACAAGACACGCTCATCGGATACCACCCAAGCGGACACCACTGTCTCACGACAACCGTAAGAACACTGAACACCCCACCTATAAAATAATATGGAAGAATTCGCCTACCTCCAACTCCGCAAATCCGACCTCCTCGATATCCATCGAGCGCTATTAGCGCGCTGGCTCATGGAAGATAAACTGCGCCAAACCCAAGGCCTCGAAAGCATAGGCCCACCACTCCTCCTCGACCGCATCGAAACACTCCTGCGCATGAATGAAGAAGAGGCGCACACACTTTTTCATCAAGTCGAAGATGAGCTCTGGGAACACAGCTGGCACTCTTTCACCGAAGAGTGGGCTTGGCATCGCGCTGAACAGGAAATTCAAAAAGAACTTGGCCGAGAACGGAAATACATGGATAAAGACCAACAAGAAGCGCTCGTCGAAAAACGCTACGAGGAGCGATTCGATCTCTACGTAGAAGAAATCTCCATGGATGAAGAAAAAAAACCAAAATCCTCCCGAGAAAAGAAAGACGTTAAAAACTCAAAGAAGTAGGCCGGTATGGCATCTTCATCAACATCAACCCCACCCACCTATACACGCAGATCTGCAACGATCAAAGATGAGGCAATCTTCGCCGAACTTGTCTCTCAGCTTTATAAAGAGGATCATCGTCAAGTCCTCGACACAGATACGTGCAAAAAAACACTTCGCGAATTCCTCCAACACCCGGAAAAAGGCGGCGTGTATATGTTAGAGCAAGAAAAAAAAGTGATCGGGTACACCATTCTCGTCGTATTTTGGGCTAATGAATTCGGAGGAAATATTGTGACGATTGACGAGCTCTTTCTAAAACCAGAACACCGTGATCAAGGCATCGGCACCCACCTGATTGAATCGCTACTAAAAGAACAACCGTACGATGCAGTAGGCTTCTATCTCGTCACCTCTCCGGATAATCACTCCGCTCAACGCCTGTACCAACGCCTCGGATTCAAACCCTACAAAGATCCGGCCTTTCTCTACGAATACAAAAAGACCGACTAAAACGATCTACTCGATACTCTATACTCAATACTGTATACTTATCGTCATGCCGCGCTCTTTACACAAAGCCTGGGTAGTTGCCATCAACATGGGATTTGGGCACGAACGTGCCGCCTTTGGCCTAAAAGAATTAGCCTACGGCGATATTATTGTTGCTAATGACTATCCAGGCATCCCGGCAACGGATCGCGCGCGCTGGAAAAGTACGCGTAGTCTCTACGAGTTTTTCTCACGCCTACAACCCGTTCCCATGGTCGGACAAAATCTGTTCGATCTCATGGATCACTTTCAAAAGATTCCCTCTTTCTATCCCCGTCGCGATCTAAGCGAACCCAGCCTTCAGGTTATCGAAAGTTATCGTCTCATAGAAAAACACCAGCTCGGTAAAGATCTGATCGAACGACTCACGCGTCGCAACGGTCGCCTGCCCTTTATCTCAACATTTTTCTTACCCGCCTTTGCCGCAGAAGTATTTGATTACCCTGGGGAAATTTACCTAGTGCTCTGTGACTCAGACGTAAGCCGCGCCTGGGTACCGCTCGACCCTAAACGCAGTCGCATCAATTACTTCGCTCCCAATGGCCGAGTAGTCGAACGCTTACAACTATACGGTGTTCCGCGTGAACGCATCTTTTTAACCGGATTTCCTTTACCAAAAACCCTGATTGGCGGACCAGAAGCAAAGATCGTTAAACACGACCTTGCGGAACGACTCTGTCACCTAGACCCTCAAGGCATCTTCACACAAAAATACGCAGAAACGCTCTCACGTGAACTCGGTCCACGTTTGTGCAACCTCAAATCAAAACGTCCTCTCACCCTTACCTTCTGCGTAGGCGGAGCAGGTGCCCAAAAACAACTCGGACTAGACATTGTCGAGAGCCTACATAAACCACTCCTCCAAAAACGGCTACGGATTAATTTAGAGGTAGGCACCCACAAACCGATCGCCAATTACTACTTAGATGGCCTAAAAAAACTCGGCTTAAAACGATTGGTGGGTACCGCCATCCGACTACACACGTACACAAACCGTCGCGAGTACTTTCTCGATTTCCAACAAACCCTCCGAACAACGGATATTCTCTGGACAAAACCCAGCGAGCTCTCCTTCTACACTGGACTCGGTCTTCCCATCATCATCGCCCCCTCAATTGGCTCTCAGGAAGATTTTAATCGTATTTGGCTGCAAAGCGTCGGCGGAGGGATGCCACAATACGACCCTCAATACACGAATGAATGGCTATTCGATTGGATCAATTCTGGCGGTCTCGCACGCTTCGCTTGGAATGGGTATATCGAAGCCCCGACGCATGGAGCCTACCGCATTGAAAGCGTCATAACAGGCAATCCGGTCCCCGTCGCCAACCTGCCGCTGATCGTGTAAAAAAACAACGTCCTTACTGTCGAATAATAACGTCTTGATTAGGAGCCACCGGCAACGGATCGCTGGTTGTTTGTACAGAAGGTTTCACCAAGCCAGAAAAAGACTCCACATTAGCCTTTGGCAACGTCGGATTTAAATAAGAGATGGCAAACGCCGCCAAGATATACAACAAGAGAAATCCTCCCACCGACAGCTTAAAAACGAGGCGAGAATCTCCCGTTTTAGCCACAATCTTCATTGCAATCGCTGCCAACAAGACAAAAAATGCAATCAACAAGGTTAAAATACCAGACATACGCTATGGAATAGTAACAGCCTCCGCTTCCACTGTCATGGCCGAAGCACTCGGAGAATCAGCCTGCGTCTTTACCAAGCCCACCCCTCTCACCCACCATTCGGTGGATTGAGCAAAAACACTTCCATCCCCAACAAGAGGAGCGTCCGCGGAAGCAACATTAGCCTTCATAACACTTCTCACCTTAATCGCCTGATACGAACCAGCGGGAACTGTAACCGATTCTTCCGCTACCGCTTCATGTGTAATAGTAATAAGCATCTGTAAATCAGGCATTTTTGCCTCCTCGCTCCCCGCCTCGGTACGTGCCAAGGTCTCAAAACGCTGCGTCCAACGAGAACCGACTTGAAAATCGGCAGGCAAATACGGGCCCTCAGAGGAGCGTGTAATAAGATTTGCACGACGACCCGCAGTAGGCATCTCTACATAGGCAGTAGCTAATAGCGCCCCACCCGGCTGACAGGCATACGTTTGCCCAACCTCCAAACCAGAATCAAAGTACGCTTTCAACGTCGCAGCACCAGGACGAACATCCGTCACCTCTGATCGATAGTGGCTCACAGGTGCGCCACCACCCGAGGTCTGGTAGCGAACAACATATCCACGTCGTAGAGGATAATAAGGATGATCACAAGAGGCACTTCCAGTGGGTGCGCTAGGAAGAATGAGTGAATCCGCGGATTCAACCGTTCCGACCGCCGCAGGAGAACCAACACGCGAAGATGGCGTAGTTGTAGAAGTGGGAGCCGTAGGACCCGTAGAAGGAGAACAACCAATGCCCAATAAACTCAAAGCTAATAATGATCCACCTACGCGATAAAAAGAAGACGACATAGATTAAAAATACTATATCACAAAATCCTCTTTTCCGGTCTAAATCGAGATCAATGCAAATGATAATGGCTGCTCATCAATCTTAATCCGCTGAGTAATGAAGACTTCTGTAGGAAGCGCTTCAACAAACATGAGCTCCTCAGCGCGAACATCTTTTACCAGACTATCTACATCCGTGGATAAAACCGTATGAAGCTCACCCGTCGGTAAAACAACGTGTAAACGGACACGATCGGTAGGTTTCAGACCCGCTTCTTTACGAGCATTCATAACATGACGGATAAACTCTCGACGATACCCCTTATGTCGCAAAGCCGGAGTAATCACCATATCCAGCTGCACCTGAAACACATCTGCCCCCTCAAGAACGCCGTTCACCACGCGCACCTCTTCAACATTAACCTCATCTCGCAAAAGAGAGAGTAAATCCGTCTGACGCATGAGACGCTGCGCTTCTTCCGCTTCACGCACCGTAACAATCACGGACGCAAGGGTCTGACGGACCGCAAGTTTCGCTTCCGCTCGTAATTCATGCGCACGCGAAGCAACGTTTCGTACCCAAGCCATATCCAAAGCGAGCCGCTCATTCAGGAGATTCTCTTCCAGCTTGGGCCAAGACTCAAGATGAACGGACATCTTCTTCCCCCCAATATCTTGATACACTTTATCGGCTAAAAACGGCGTAAATGGGGCCATAAGCTTGACCAACTCTTCCAACACTTCACGCAAGGTCTTTAACGCGTCCATCCGTTCAAACTCATTATCGGATTTAATCCGATCACGAGAACGACGCAACCACCATGTAGACAAATCATCAACAAACCCACGCAACGGACGACTCGCTCGCATCAGCTCGTACCCATCCATATGCTGAGTCACCTCTTTGGTTAACTCCGTCAAACGAGAAAACAACCAACGATCAAGAACATGTGCACTGCGCGGCTTACTGAGCGCAAGACGTGAAGGAGCATACGTCTCATAGAAGACCTTCACATTCCAAACCAGATTCAAAAATCCACGCACCATGCTTTGCACGTCACGTTCAGCAAAATTGAGGGAATCCGCCTCCACAATTGGAGACGTGAGAAGATACGCGCGCAACGCATCCGCGCCGTACGTCTCAAACACCTTAAATGGATCCGGGTAATTCTTGAGACTTTTTGACATTTTACGCCCATCTTCAGCCAGCACCATTCCGGTCACTACCACATCCTTAAAGGCCGGCTTATCGAACAAGGCCGTAGCAATCACGTGCAAGGTATAAAACCAAGCCCGCGTCTGATCCTGACCCTCCACAATAAAATCAGCCGGAAAGCGTTCCTCAAAACTCTTTTTGTTCTCAAACGGATAATGCAAAGAAGCGACCGGCATGCTCCCAGACTCGACCCAACAATCAAACACCTCAGGGATACGCGTCTGCTCGCCACCGCACGAACACGCAAGTATTACCTCATCAATAAACGGACGATGTAAATCCATGCCCGCAATCTTCTCCGGCTCCTTAGCCAATTTAGTTAATTCCGCGATCGAGCCAACGATGGTGCGCGCGTCACAATCCTTACATTCCCAAATAGGCATAGGCGATCCCCAATACCGACTCCGAGAAATATTCCAATCAGGCGCCGACTCCAACCCCTTCCCGAAACGCCCCTCCTTTATATGCTCAGGATGCCAGTTAATCTTCTTGGCCGTCTTAAGCAAGTTAGGCTTGAGCTTGGTAATATCGATAAACCAAGCCGGCTGAGCTTTATACAACAATAATGTATTACAACGATAACAAACGGGGACGCTGTGCGTGATTGTTTCAGCACGATAGACCAATCCGCGACCCGTAAGCTCCTCCAAAATAGGCTGATTCGCTTCATGACGACCCATACCAGCCACAAATGAAACCGTCTCGCGCATCTTCCCCTCTTCATCAATGGTATCGAGCACAGGCAATCCATGCTCGCGCGACATCTGTAAATCTTCTTCACCGAACGCAGGGGCCGTATGCACAATTCCCGTTCCATCTTCCGCTGACACATGCGCACCCGCCACAACCCGAAAAGCGTCCCCTTCAACCGATATATGAGGATAAAGCGCTTGATAGCGACGACCGATCAATTCGCTCCCCTTCCAACGACCCACCAACTCAAAAGCACCAGCCTCCTTCAAAACATCCGTCTGTCGCGCTTCGGCGAATATAAGTGTTTCACCGGTCGAATTCATTTTGGCCGCAACATACACAAGCTCAGGATGAACGGTGAGCCCCGTATTCCCGGGCAAGCTCCAAGGCGTCGTCGTCCAAGCCAAAAAGAAAGTCTTAGGATCCTCAACCGTCGGGAATTTAATAAAGACGGCAGGATCTTCGTGCTCAACGTACGAATTTCCCATCGCTACCTCAAAATTCGAAAGCGGAGTTGCACACCGTGGACAATAGAGAGACACACGCACCCCTTTATACACGTACTCCTTTTTATACAATTCAGAAAAGACCCACCACACCGATTCGATGTAGCTGTTATCCATGGTCTTAAAAGAGTGCTTAAAATCCACCCAGCGCCCAATCCGTTCTACATACTTCTCCCACTCTTTTTCATAGGTAAACACCGATTGACGGCACGCAGCGGTAAACGTACCGACCCCAATAGCTTCAATATCACGTTTGGACTTGAGCTTAAGCTCTTTTTCAATCAAATTTTCAATCGGCAATCCATGACAATCCCACCCCCAACGCCGAGGCACTTTATACCCCTTCATGGTCCAATAACGACCCACGGCGTCCTTAATCGCCGATAACATTAAGTGTCCGTAATGAGGCAACCCCGTCGCAAACGGTGGTCCATCATAAAAAACATAGCCCTTACTTTCAGGCCGCTCCTCAAGTGAACGCTCAAAAACGCGCTCTTTTTCCCAAAAAGCCAGCATTTCTTGCTCTATCCCTGCAAACAGAGAGGGAGGATTTGAAGAAGGAGGGGTCGACATAGATTTGATAAGAATGCGACGAAATAACAGATTGGTCAAGGCAAAAAGAGGCTCGTATGCTATCCTCAAAACATATGAAGATGTTTATCGCCAGCGATCACCGAGGCATCGCCTTAAAAAACGGTCTCCTCACATTTCTAAAAAAACAAGGACTGGAAGCGGCTGATCTCACCCCCACACCAAACACAGACGGAAGTATTGATTTTCCCTTAATCAGCCAAAATCTTGCTAAACAAGTAAAACAAGAGAACGCAAACGGCATCCTTGTCTGTGGCTCAGGTATTGGCGTAGCCATTGCCGCTAATCGGTTTAAAGGAATTCGAGCCGCCACTGCACACTCCTTACAGGAAATTGCCCAAGCCAAGGAACATAACCACGTAAACGTGCTGTGCCTAGGAGCAGATGAATTGAATATCGAGAAAGCTCAATCCTTTATCACGGCATGGCTTGAGACAAAAGAAGACCTAGCCGAACGACGCTTACGACGCTTACAGCAACTCGACGAATATGGCTCCTGAACTCATCCCCAGCATCCTCCTTCAAGATGAAGCCTCGGTTCGAGAACGAATGACGTCATTAAACGGACTAGTAAACTGGGCGCAGGTCGATATCTTGGACAACACATTATACGCAAACACCACGTGGGCCGACCCAGCCATCATCAAGACCTGGAATACTCCTTACAAGCTCGAGCTGCATTTGATGGTGACCGATCCAAAATCGCACATCGAAGCATGGAAAGATGTGCCCGCTTTTCAACGCGCCGTTTGGCACATTGAGACCAATATCGATCATCATGCGCTCATTCAATACACTCGAAGCCTAGGAAAAGAGGTAGGGCTCTCCATCGCCCCCGGAACAAGAATCGAAGCGCTCACCCCCTACCTAAATCTCATCGATCGCATCCTTGTCTTAGGAGTAAATCCAGGCTGGAGCGGACAGGCCATGATTCCAAGCACGCTCGAGACGGTGCGCGCACTCATTTCGACCACGCCTCATCCCGTCATTGCCTTTGACGGAGGGATTAACGACGATACCATCGACGCATTACTGGAAGCGGGTATCGAAGCCATCTGCCCCAACAGCTGGATCTTCAAACACCCTCCCATCAAAGAGCGCATTGAGATGATTCATGGTAAACTGAACGGATAACGATCATATACTATGAAAATAAAGCACCTCTTTTTTCTCTTCGGAATGAGCTTAGCCCTGACACCCGCAATAAGCCACGCCGGTGCAGTTGATAGACTGATAAAAGCATCCGGACCATCTATTTACTATGTCAGAGAAGACCAAAAACGCTTCGCTTTTCCAAATGCGGCAACCTATCAATCTTGGTATGAAGATTTTTCGACGGTTGAAAACGTCAATAATCAAGCGCTCAGCAATTATCCATTAATAGGAAATGTAACATATCGTCCAGGAAAACGGTTAGTGAAAATCACAACCGACCCAAAAGTGTATGCCGTTGCCCATGGGAGCGTATTGCGTTGGATTCAAACAGAAGCAGTGGCGCGCACTCTCTACGGAGACAGTTGGGCACAGCAAATAGATGATATTCCAGATAGTTTTTTTGCAAACTATCAGATAGGTACACCCATCATCACGGAAAATGACTATAATCGCACAGAAGAACTCCACAACGCCTATTCCATCGGACTAAATATTCCACCTTCACTCCCTACCCCACCAACGCTTCCCACACCCCCCGTACCTCCTCCAAGCGCTACCACAACCCCTTCACTCCCTTCTGCGCTCACCCTCTTGCTTCAACCCTCAACCTCAAACCCTCACTACGGCGAATCCTTCACCTTACGTACAGAAGCAAGTCCTTCCAACCTCGTCTTACGCACCAAGATATATCTAGATCAGACAGAACTACGCACCTGTGAATACTATATTTGTTCCAGCGACATCCTCATCCCTCTCAACGATCCGCAAGGCTCTCACGAAGCACGCGTAGAAGTATACGGCAACAATGGAACCATGACCTCTTCCAGCTTACGGATTAGCGCGGCAAGCGTGGGCAGTCCTTACACCAACCTCATTCTTCGACATCCGGACATCGAACCAAATGGCACGAGAGAAATCGTCGCACAAGCAACAAATGACTTCCTCGCACACAACCTGGATATTTATCTCGATGGCGGTCTCGTAAGAAGCTGCGTTGATCGACAAGAATGTCGTTACACAGCACCGGAAACAGCCGCTCTAGGAACGGTACATAGTGTATTCATAGTAGCAGCCGATAGAAACGGCTCCATCGCTCGCTCTGAAACAAAAACATTTGCCGTGGTTGCAAATGACAGTCCCATCGTAGAAGTGGCACTCGATAAAAACAGTCTCTACACGGGGGAGCAAATGAACGTAACGGTCACCGCAAATGATGAGGACGGAATCCAACAAACCAACCTTTTGCTAAATGGCACCCCGCTAAAAACCTGTGTCCTGTCTAGCTGCACAGCCACCCTCGGACCCTGGACAGAGCCACGAACCTTGCAGATCGTGGGCAGCGCAACCGACCTACTTGGTGCTCGCTCGTTTGCTACCTCTACAACCATTACGGTGCGCGTCCGATAAATCTGCTTGCTAACTTCCCCATATAAGCGCACCATAGAATCATATGAATAAATTCCTCTCCTCATTAACCGTTGTCGCGATGACAGCTAGCTTGCTCACACCCTTTGCGAGTCACGCTGCTGAATTAAGCTCGTATTTTAACGCCGGGGATTTAATCAAAGGATCCGGTTCAGCAGTGTACTACTTTGCACAAGACGGTCGTCGCTACGTGTTCCCAAACGAAAAAACCTATTTCACGTGGTATCGTGACTTCTCCCACATCGTGACCATTCCAGATGAACATCTCTACTCTATCCCACTAGGTCGTACCAACATCACGTATCGTCCAGGAGCAAAAATGATCAAGATCACCACCGATCCAAAAGTGTACGTAGTAGACCGAGGCGGCGTCCTTCGTCATGTAACCACAGAACAACTCGCTCGTACGCTCTATAACCTGAATTGGAACGATCGCATCGACGATGTCGCCGACTCCTACTTCACCAACTATCGCGTCGGAACACCCATCCAAACCGCGACCGACTATAATCCCGCCGACGTCATGACGCTCACTCCTACGGTTTCGGACGACAAAGGATTCGATCGAACACAAATAACGATGACTATCGGAAACGTGCGCAGCGGCTTCGTTCCCACCACCTTTACCGTTAAAAAAGGAACGCGTGTAACCTGGACAAATGCGGATACAACAGACCACACGGTAACAGGCAACGGTTGGACCTCGCCAACCATCCACGCTGGTGAATCATGGAGCTATACCTTTAACACCGCGGGGTCTTTCGACTACCACTGCAACATCCATCCCGTCATGCAAGGCACCATCAACGTCGTAAATTAGGACCTATCAACAAAACCCCGCTCTTCACAAATAGAGCGGGGTTTTCTGTTTTTCCTACGGTTGGTCATGTATACTCAAAACACTCTTTTATGATGATTCGCGAACTTGAACAAAAAGCCTATCAGATCCGCCAAGACGTAATCCAAGCCCTTCTGGCCGCAAAAAGCGGACATACAGGCGGATCGCTCGGCATGGCAGACATCTTCACCGCCTTATACTTCGAAATAGCTCACCTTGATCCCACCCACCCAAACGACCCTGAACGCGATCGCATCGTCCTTTCTAACGCACATATTTGTCCAGTGTTATATGCCACCCTCGCTCAACGGGGCTTTTGTTCACGCAAAGAGTTTTTGACCACCCTACGAAAGCTAGGCTCGCCCTTTCAAGGCCACTCAAACAATCATTTCAATATGGGCATCGAGACCTGCGGCGGACCATTGGCTCAAGGCATCTCCCAAGCAGTAGGCATGGCACTCGCTAGTCGCATCGATAACACTAAATGGCACACCTACTGCGTAACGGGTGACGGTGAACTAAACGAAGGTCAGTGCTGGGAAGCAATCATGATGGCTGGCAAAGAACGACTCGCCAACCTTACGATGATTGTAGATCGGAATCATATTCAGATCGATGGCAACACCGAAGATATCATGCCGCTCGAGCCTCTCGCGGATAAATGGCGCGCCTTTGGATGGCACGTAATCGACCTAGACGGACATGACATGAAACAAATTCTTACCTGCTTCAAAGAAGCTAAAGCCCACACAAACGCGCCAACTGTGCTCATCGCCCACACAACCCCGGGAAAAGGCGTCAGCTTTATGGAACATAAATATGAATGGCACGGCAAAGCCCCCAATGCCGCAGAAGCGGCTCAGGCCATGACGGAACTACAAGCTATCTACGAACGTTTATGATTCTCCATTCCGAAGCCACCTTAAATCCACACCTGTTCGAAAAAGACATTGAACGCATTCCAACCCGCAACGGCTACGGCGATGCATTAATCGCCCTCGGAGAAGAGAATGGTGACATCGTTGTTTTAACCGCAGACCTCGCCGAGTCAACACGTGTGCTGGGGTTTCAAAAAAAGTTTCCTACCCGTTTTATTGAATGTGGGGTCGCGGAACAAAACATGATGGGCATGGCAGCCGGACTAGCGCTAAGCGGAAAAACACCCTTTGCGAGCTCATATGCCACCTTTGTTCCCGGCCGCGCCTGGGACCAAATTCGCGTCTCCATCTGCTACACCAATGCAAACGTAAAATTTACAGGGGCTCACGCAGGTATTTCCGTCGGCCCCGATGGAGCAACCCACCAAGCTCTGGAAGACATTGCGATGCTGCGAGCCCTTCCAAACCTTGTCATACTAGTACCTTGTGACTACGAAGAAACCTACAAAGCGGTGGTAGCTGCGAGCCAATACATCGGTCCCGTCTACATTCGGTTGGCGCGAGAAAAAACACCGGTAATCACCACAAAAACATCGCCCTTCATCATAGGACAATCATCTGTCTTAACACAAGGAAAAGACGTTACCATTATTGCCTGTGGCCCCCTTGTCTACGAAGCTTTACTAGCTGCACAGGAACTGGGTCATAAAGGAATCGAAGCTGAAGTCATAAACGCAAGCAGCATCAAACCATTCGATGAAAAAACGCTGATTGCTAGCGTCAAAAAAACCGGTTGCTGCGTCACCCTCGAAGAGCACCAAATAACCGGCGGCCTCTTTGGCGTCGTGTCCGAAACCCTCGCGCGTCACCTCCCCACACCCATTGAACCGGTAGGAATGCCAAACTGCTTTGGCGAGTCAGGTGAACCAGCCGAGCTACTGGAAAAATACGGAATGACGAGCAAAAACGTGATCAAAGCAGTTGAACAGGTGATAAAGCGAAAAGAAACATAACCTAAAAGACCCTTACTCTTCATCAGAGTAAGGGTCTTTTTTCTATTCCATCTTTTTACCCCCTCACATACCCCATCACTCTCACCGTTGCCCATTGAAATGGATCAGACGGGGTTCGACTAAAGAGACGACGGAACGCGAGGATACCAGCTCGTTCTTGAGTCAGGTTACGAGGAAAGCGAATTCGATACATCATGGTGTTCCAAGCCAAGTTCTCTTGAGGATTTGAGAAGACGGGATCATGACCAAAGATTGTGCGAAAGGTCGTACGAACACGAGGGAGCTGAGCTCGTTCTTGAGTCAGGTTACGAGCCAACGGAATTTGACCGGAAGCCAGGCGTTCCAGATCCCCCATCGAAGCACCACGAAGCGTATCAAGGAGATCGCGAACCATGGCACGACGCTCTCCTTCCCCAAGGCGGACCGTGAGAGGAGTAGTACCAAATTCGATGAAGGAGGCGAGATCTGATTGAGCGGAAGAAGAAAGACTAACCCCAAAGGCACGAGCATCAACGACAACCAGGGACTGAACCCGAGCAGAGGCTTGAGGAAGCGTGACGGGGATCACAGGAGCAGGGGTAGGGGCAGTAGGGGCTGGAACAGGCACCGTGGGAGCGGAAACTGGAACGGAAGGAGCAGAGGCAGAGCTCGAGACAGGAAGGGTAACGGTTCCGCTTCCTCCTCCGCTACCAGCACTAAGGGCTCCGCCACCACCGCCCCCTCCGCCTCCGCCACCACCGCCAGAAGAAGGACAAGCGCTCGTGCTAACAGTACCAAGAGTAGAGGTGCCGGTTAGGACCAGGTCAAGATTACGAGCAAGCGTCGAAAAACTATACGACGTGCCACACGTAAGACTTGCAACGGTTAACGTTCCCCACGTAGAACTCGTTTGAAAGACCGGTGTCAAACTCGCAGCACCTACGGCATCCAAATAAGCATCAGCCCCCGCGTTATAGAGAGCGTATTTGGTAGAGCTAGAATTCCCATTCGTATTCACCACGATTGACACACTCGTCTGAGAGAGAGCACTGACCGTTGGCGCATCTGGAACGGCAGCATACGTCGTAAAGGCGGAACTGGTCGAATGCGCAGAGCCCAAATTGGTACTGGTTGCCTGAACACGAACCTGATAGGCCACATTAGGAGACAAACCCGTAATCACCGTAGATGTCGTATCAGCCGCCAAGGTACTGATGGTGCCAGGAAATGTTTCGCCGGTTGAAAGATTAACGTAGTCAATAATGTAAGCCGCTTCATCATCAGCGTTATCACTCCATGCAAAGGTTGAGGTCGTCGTCCCAATCGCGGAAACCGTAGCCGAGCTTGGAGCAGTGGGAGCGGAACTACTCAGCAACACCATGGACACCGTCTGATTACGACTCGCGATCGTGACAGAGGTAGAAGAAGCCACATATCCATCAACCGTAGAACTAACCGTGTAAGGGTTAAAACCACCATTCGTGAGAGCTAAGCTAGAGGAAGTAAGCTTATACGCCGGAACAGATGCGAAAGAGGTATAACCCGATGCACCCGTCAAACCAAGTGTATTAGAATAAGAGAATCCATCGATCGCAGAGAGGAGAACGGATGCAATAGCAGCGCCACCAACTCGGGTAGCCCGAGCACGAACATTGAAGTTAACTAGCACCGGACCCGTTCCCGTAATCGTGGACGAGGTACGAACAAAGCTATTGTTACTAAACGTATTTGTCGCGTTACTGGCGGAATACAAATCGTATTGAGTATTCGCCAAAAATTCGGATTCGGAGACGGTATTATACCCGTTATTTGCCGTAGCAAATGAAATACCATAGCCATTGCTCGTAGACGTCACATTACTCACCGTAATATGATTCGTGGTCCCCGTTAACTTAAGACCAGCATACGACGGAATACTACGCGTAATAGCAGGCGGAG
Organism: uncultured Gammaproteobacteria bacterium; assembly: GCA_964562155.1. GTDB lineage: Bacteria > Patescibacteriota > Patescibacteriia > 2-12-FULL-60-25 > 2-12-FULL-60-25 > JAGOUY01. Next base: position 27,634 of record CAZLRU010000006.1, on the reverse strand, counting down.
CGGTCACACCCGCGGTCAATGTAACACCGGCTCCTGAAACAACTGCGGCATCATAGGTATAAACACCTGAGCTCAAAGTAAATACATTGGAGATAAATTGATCCGTGCTAGCCATTCCAGGACCACCACAATAATCACTAAAGATCGCCTCAACCTCTGAAGCATTGGTAGCAACACTATTAGGAATAAGGAAGGTGAAGTGCGCTCCCATGACCGTCATGAGGGCCACATGAATATTCCCCGTACCCAATACCGAAGTAAGATTTGCTCCATCGGAAGTATACGAATCTATACCACACGTTGTAGGATCCGAAAAATAAAGCGTGGCATTACCGGGTATGTTTAAAGGAGGTCCAGCCGCTTCCGCATAATCAACCGTCGAAGTCGTAAAATTCATGCGCGTAGCGGTATACGTCGCAGATCCAACCGATGAAGCATCTTGAAGCTTCACATAGCTCACACTCGAAGAGCTGACATTGGTAAACGTAAGAGCGTCTTCATTCGTTCCAGCTTGAATAACAGTTGTCGCGCCGGCACCCACAATGGAAATAGACGAGGTAACCGAAGAAGAATTGATGTTAAAAGCAGAATAGGTACCGGAAGCAAGATGAACTGTATCACCCGTTAAAAGAAAGTGAGCGATATCAGACGTACTAGTAGCATCAACCCCCAAAGAACCAGCATAATCAATCGTTCCATTATCATCCAAATAAATATGCGAACGACGAGAAGCAGATGTGGCGCCAATATCTTCTGAGCCATTCACATCCAAATACGAACTGAAGTCAGCCGTCTGAAGATCGTTTGTAGAATCTGCGTCGCTTACCTTCAAGAACGGATTAGCGGTGCGTGAAGTCGCGGCAGAAACATTCGTCAATCCCCCACCGGACACCTCAACCCCAATAACGCGCGCAAAACCAAAAGCCCCGTTGTAAGCATTCGACTGTGTAAGAGGAACATCCCCAGCGGACTTAGCAACCGCAATAGCCGAACGGCTAATAGACACACCGGTTCCGTTATAAATCGTGTTATAGGTAAAATCCACCGTTGAAGAAGCGCCTGAGGCAAACGCTGGATCAGCGAAATTTATACCAACCCCACTCGTACAGTCCCCAGTAAGACGAATCGTGTTATGCGTAACAACCGAAGTGCTGACCCAACGATTATTTCTAGGCTGAGTAATATACAAACCAGAACAACTCCCAAAGTTGCTCGGAGCATCAATAAAATTACCCCCAAAATAGTTTGTTCCGCTGGCATTCCAAACAACCGTTGTCTCAATACCAGCTGGTGGCGCAACCGCGTATCGAAGAGTATTCGTTGCAAAAACAAGGTCATACCCATCAAGTTTTACAAAAGAACTTGCGTAGTCACTTGATGTAAGCTGACTTGTAAACGTATTTCCGATAACCCTAATCATCGAAGAACTTGCGGACGTTGGAGAGCGAGGACAGGGTTCGTTAAATGCGATAAATGAGCATAAAACGTATTCCCTTGAACAAGACCGTTTGTTGAGGTAGAGGAAAGAACCAGGTAATTCAGATTAACATTTCCACGAACCTCAAAATCTTCAACCGCCGTCCCAAACTCAACCGTACCCGTTGCTGAACTTGAAAACGTATTATCGACGATCCTCAACCCACGAGCCGACGAGGCTCCGGGACCGAGCATAGATCGAAGACTCACATTTCCAAATGTACACCCGGAAACCGTAGAACTCGTGGAGAGGTAGATAGAATTATCCCCCGTTGGACTAGATCGACCAATCGTGGCGCCGCCGGTACACACCAAGGTACTGCTCACATGAGGAAAAAGGATGGGCCAAGATTCGGAGGTGGGATCATAAGGACTTCCGCCTCCGCCCATAACCTCAACCACATCACCCTCTGAAGCGGTTACCAAAACGGTCGCAATACTCGTATCCGTACAACCGGACGCACAAACCGTTAGCGTGGCCGCGCGCACTGAAGGACCGTACATAAAGAACAGGGCCGCACACAAAAAACCAAACAAGGATCGCAATAAAAAAAGATTCTTCATAATCAACACAGAGTATAGCACACCTAATAAAAAACCCCACCTGATTGAGGTGGGGCGTAACCGTTATCTGATTTGATACGTAACACTCACATGGGACACAACATCGAGCGAACCCGGCTGAATATCAGGCACGGGCGCAGCTGCCACAGCTTGATTCATAACCTCTGTACGATACATCGGCGTGGGATTCGAAGGAGTACCTACGGCCTCGGTAAACGTAACCACATGAACGATTTCCACCCCTAACGCGGTCGCTAGTTCTTGAGCCTTCGCACGAGCATCCTCAAGAGCCTTAAAACGTGCTTCTTGCGTCAAACTCTTTGGATCATCAATCGTAAACTCAACTCCATTAACCTGATTAGCCCCCAATTGCGCCACCCGAGACAAGACGGTCCCAACCTTTGATAGATCGCGAACCTTGGCCGTTAAGCTCTGATTAACCGTATAAGCCACCACTCGCTGGCTTCCGTCTTTGTAATCATACTTAGGAGCGATTGAGTAGTTACTCGTCTGCAAATCCGCCTCCGCAATCCCAAGATCTTTGAGTCCAGCAATCATAGCATCCACCTTGCGAGTATTATCAGCCTGAACTGTGGGAACATCCGCTCCTTCGGAATAGAGACCGAGATTAACACGCGCCAACGTCGGTTTAGACGTAACCTTTCCCTCGCCTTCGATAGTGATCGTGTCGCGCTGGTCAGGAATCTGACCGATGTATTTACGTTCCAATTGAGCATTTCTAGCGTGCGCCAACATAAGCAAGCTAGCCGAAACAAAGAAGAGTGTAACCAGGGCAGCCATGACCGGCTGCTCTTTATAAGAAGGAAGATTCATATGGATCTACTTTAGCAAACAAACAAGCCCAGGCAAACGCCCCTGCAATGTCAAAAACTCAAGCATTGCTCCACCCCCCGTAGAAATAAAATCAAACCAATTCTGAGTTTTAGCCTGCATAATCACAGGAATCGTATCCCCTCCTCCCGCAACACCAAATACCACTCCTTTCGAACAACCACCAATAACCCGAGCAAAAAATCGAGAACCGGCTCCCATAGACGCAATTTCACTCACCCCAACTGGTCCATTCCAGAGCACCGTCTTCGCCGATTGAATACATTCACCCCATGACTTAAGCGTTAACGGCCCTATATCCACCATCATATCTTTTTTACCCATACTCTCCACCGACACCCGCTTAAGCACCGCTTGTTCAGAAAGCGTTTGTGCCATCATCCCATCCACCGGTAAAACGAGGCGAGGATGTTTAAGCAGCTTCTTCGCCTCTCCTACTCCTTCCCGCTCAAGATACGAGACCCCAACTGAATACCCCTTGGCAGCAAAAAAGGCATGCGCCATCGCACCCCCCACCATCACCGCATCACACACCTCCAACAAAGCCTTTATAACCGGCAACTTGGTGGTTAATTTTTTTCCCCCTATCAAAGCAACGAAGGGTCGCTTGGGCTTCTTGAGAAGCCCGCTCAACGCCTTAACCTCATCCACTAACGCAGGTCCCGCAAACGCAGGCAATTGCTTAGCAATACCCACAACCGATACATGAGCCCGATGACAGGAAGCAAAGGCGTCATTTACAAACACATCAGCCAACCCAGCGTAGGCCTTCGCTAAAGCAACCACATTCTTCTCCTCACCTTCTTCAAAGCGAACATTTTCCAAGAGATGAACAGACCCTTCCGCCGCTGCCGCGAGCTTCTTAAAAAGATGCGCTCGCTCCACCTTCTCCCCCACCACTTCCTTATGATACGTCACATCCAAATCATACAAACGCTTGATAACCGGGACCAATTGCTTCGTCGACAACGCAAGCTCTCGCTTCTTTGGACGCCCCAAATGCGTAAGCAAGATAACGACCGCGCCCCGCGCAGAAAGGTCGCGAATATTCACAAGAGAGCGTTCGATTTTAAGCAAAGCTTCTTCTTCCATCTTGCCACGCAAAGGAATATTCCAATCAACCCGGACAAAAACACGCTGTCCGTTCAGTTTCTTGGCTTTGGGCAAGACGCGCAGATTCATACCAAATTCTTTCCAACTTCAAGCGCCAACTCCGCCAAACGGTTTGAATATCCCCATTCATTGTCATACCACGCAACCACCTTAACAAAGTCACCATCAATCACACGCGTAAGACCCAAGTCCACAATCGCGGAAGCTGGATTCCCGATAAAATCAGAAGAAACCAGAGGCTCATCCGTCACCTCCAAAATACCATGCCATGCAGGATGTGCCGCCGCCTCCCGAAACACCTGATTCACCTCTTCAACCGTCACACGCCTCTTGAGTAACATCGTAAAATCAGAGAGAGACACCACCGGCGTCGGCACGCGTACCGACAACCCATCAAACAACCCCTTCAAACTGGGAATGACTAATCCTGTCGCGATTGCTGCACCGGTTGTCGTAGGAACAATATTCTCAGCCGCCGCACGCGCTTCACGCAAATCCTTAGCCGGCGCATCCTGTAAGACCTGCGAAGCCGTATAGGAATGAACCGTTGTCATCATCGCTTTTTGAATCCCAAATGCCGCCTCCATAACCGCGGCCACAGGCGCAATACAATTTGTGGTACAACTCGCATTACTCAAAATCTGGTCCTTTTTACCCGCCCCACTCCCATTCACCCCCAATACATGGGTAACTACACCCTCCCCCTTGGCAGGCGCGGAAATAATCACTCGCTTGGCTCCCGCTTTTAGATGCGCCTTGGCCGTCTCAGCGGTCGTAAATCGCCCCGTGCATTCAAGCACAATATCAACGCCCAACGCTCCCCAAGGCAACACACTCGGATCTTTCTCAGCAAAGACTTGGATTTTCTTCCCCGAGACAATCAAGTTCTTCTCATCTGATTCCACCTTCTTATCAAACGGACCATAGGCCGTATCATGACGGAGCAAATGCGCGAGCGTCTTGGTATCAGTCAAATCATTAATAGCAACCACCTTAAACCCTGGCATGTTCCACCCCGCTTTCAATACATTCCGTCCAATTCTCCCAAACCCATTAATCGCAATAGTTGGCATATGGAAACAGTATACAGGATCACCTACCGCATATCGAGCCAAGCAATCTTATTTCAATGTTTCTATCTTTTTTTCAAGCTCATTCATGGTGTTTAAAAATGTTTCTTCAAGATCAATGCCATATTCGTTGGCAAGCACAATCACCGACCACAAACAGTCTGATAACTCGTGCGCAAACTTCGCGTCTACATCTTCAATAGCACGTACGCCCGACTTAGCTAATACCAACTTCATTAAATCACCTACGTCACCAACAAATCCCTCCGCTACCTGCTCACGTGTCCAACGCTTGCCCCACTTTTTTACCTCGTAACCCTCATACCGCTTACGAATCTCAAGGGCGCGCATCTGCAATTGTTGAAAATCCATAGTGGAAAGAAGAATAACAAAAACACCCCGCCTAAGCGAGATGTCTTGTTAAATACGGAAGCTACGCTCCCACCCTTTAGCACGTTTGACCGCTTGGAGCCGCCATCTGCATACGCATCATGCGCGTTGGCTGGATCTTTTCCCCAATCGTTGCCACCTTCTCCGTGATCAGCTGTTCGACGGTTTTATTGTCGTCTTTGATCAAGGTTTGCTTGGTCAAACACACTTCCGAATACCATTTATTCAACTTGCCTTCGATGATTTTTGCTTTAATATCCTCAGGCTTCTTATCATCCGCCATTTCCGCCATAAATTCTGCGCGCTTCTTCTCTACAACTTCAGCAGGGATAAGCTCTGGGCTCACATACGTTGGATCCATGGCTGCAACCTGTAAGGCCAATTCATCAGCCAAGGCTTTAAAGTCCTCCGTACGCGCCACAAAGTCCGTCTCGCACGCCAGCTCAACCATCGCTGCGAGTTTTCCATTGTGATGAACGTACGTCGCGATCAACCCTTCGGAAGCGGTGCGCTCAGACTGCTTCTTAGCCGCCTTAATAGCCCCCTTCTTCTTTAAGACCTCAATCGCTTGCTCAATATCTCCCTGAGCTTCGTCCAAGGCAACTTTACAGTCAACCATGCCGGCTCCAGTGCGGTTGCGGAGCTCCGCGACCGTCTTTGCGTCAATAGCCATAATAATTCAATATAAAGATCAAAATGAGGTTACGTACTGATGCCCAACGCTCCTACTGTTTCGTTGGGGTTACGAGCGTCGCTCCCAAACGAGCACGGGCAGATTCCCATTCTTTACGACCTTCGTTAATCGCACCAGCCATCATCTTGGCGATCAAATCAATCGCTTTGACAGCGTCATCGTTGGCAGGAATTGGGTAATCAACATCACCTGGGTTCACATTGCTATCACAAACAGCAATGACCTTAATCCCACGGCGCATAGCTTCTTCCAAAGCGGTCTTATCCTTACGAATATCAAAAATGAAAATTGCATCGGGAATGCGCGTGAGCTCCTGGATACCACCCACCTTTTCATCCAATAAAGCAATTTGCTCGGTAATTTTGAGCTGCTCAAATTTGGTGTATTTAGCATGTTCGCCTTTTTCCTGGCGGCGCTTCATGTCTTTGTAGCGACGAATAAGCTGAGCCATGCTCGCAAAGTTCGTCAATGTTCCACCCAACCAACGCTTGTTAACAAATGGCATCGCGCAAGAAGCAGCGGCCTCCGCCACAATCGAGGAAGCTTGTTTCTTAGTTCCAACAAACAACACGATTCCACCGCGCAACGTGACTTTTTTCACGTACGCCATGGCTGCATCGAGACCTTTCTGCGTCTCTTCCAAATTAATAATATGAATCCCCTGACGGCTGCCAAAGAGATATTTTTTCATCTTTGGGTGCCATTTAGAGGTTTGGTGTCCGAAGTGGACACCGGCCTGGAGCATGTCGCTCAAGCTAGGTGAAGTAGGCATAGAAATCGATTCCTTAGAACGAAGCGCTCCGTCGACTCGGCCCCGATCAAGATCGAGGAGGAATCAAGACAACGTTTTTACGAGCACTTTCGAGATGAATAAGCTCGGTCCAAAAGGACGCAAGTGGCAAGATAGTAGCTAATCTTCGCAAAAAAAGCAAGAGTCCGCCCTGCAAGGCAAGACAGACTCAGAAAATGAAGAAAAGAAGGGAAGATTCAGCTAATCAGAGGGATTTCCTGGGTTACCCGCCAGGTAAGCTTGTCCCAGGGGCACCACGGCACGACACCCGTCAGCCCGAGCACAGGAGCGGGGTTGAACGACCACTCCGACCGCTGAAGGCGAATAACATGACCCGGAAGATCCGTAAGTCCATAGAACCGCTTCGCGTTCTCAGCCAGAAACGCGCGCAGCGCCCCAAGCGTACCGCCACCCATATCGAAGATCTGAACAACGACTTCGAGCGCAATCGGTGCCGAGAAGACTCCGCACGAGGCATGCGCACATTCCTTGTCACGCAAACGATGGGGAGCGGTGTCACTCCCAAAGAAAAACCAGGGAAGACCGCTGAGCGCAGCGGTGAGCAGAGCTTCCTTATCTTCCGGTCGAAGGTAGATCGGTTGACAAACGAGGTGTACCGGCAGCTTAACGCCGCCCACGACATCATGCAGGGTGTGCACCAAGTGGTGCGCCGTGATACCACCAGCGATGCGCGCCCCGGCGCGTGCGTGACGATCGACGAACTCAACCGTGCGACGGTCACTCATGTGCTCAAAGACGATACGCAGCCGCGGAAACGCCTTGATGATCTGCTCAACGATCTGGTGAATCGCCACTTCACTATCGAGAATGAACACGCCCGGCATCGCTCCGTGGAGACAGAGTACGAGATCCCATGCCTCCATGGCAGCCAAGACCGGCCACAGGGCCATAAAATCCTGGACCCCGCCTTCCGAACCGGTAGTAACGCCAGCCGGATACAACTTCCCAGCGACCGCGCCCGCCTTAGCACATCGCTCGACCTCCTCCGGCGTGGTATTCGGACCGATCTTAAAGGTCATGAGCGGCTGCGATTGCCACTCATTGACCGATGCGATGTCCAACCAATACTGCACGAGATCCGCCGCCGTATCGATCGCCGGAACATTCGGCATGACAAGGAAGCGCGAAAAGCGCGAAGCGGTATAGCCGATGACACGCGGCAGCAGTCCCCCCTCCGGAACGATGTCCGGGGGACGAGGAACGAGCTCGCGAAGCCTGCGAACATGGCCATGCGTATCGACAATATCAATGAGGAAAAACTCGCGAAGATCGCGAACGTAGATCGGCGCGCTCATCGCACACCCCCGCGCCGACGCAGCTCACTCACGTGTCGAAAGCCACGATCACCAAGAACGCTGAAGAGAAACGGACGAACGTAGCTCCTATAGACCCTTGCTTCCAGACTACTCATTACACACCTCGAAACGTGCGACTATTCGCAAAAAGACCTTAACACAGAGATAAACCCGTGTCAGGTCTTTGGTTTATTAACGATATTCATCGTCACGTTATGCTCTTGCTGAATCCCCAATGCCTGTCGAATCGAGTGCCGTAACCCGCGAATCCCTCCTTGATCATCACCCGCAACATGCGCCTCAGGATTAGCCGCTAATTTCTCCATCGCTTTTGTCATCCCTACCCCATCCTTATTCGCGCGTTGCATAACACCAACCACCCCACGCACCTTCTCCATAATCCCAACGGGCTCACCACGTCCTTCGCTCCTCATCATCTGCTCTTCCAACTGACGTTGCGCACCTAAATCATTCACATTTTTCAATAATCGCTTACCCGGCTCCAAACTTCTTAACCCATTTCCTCGCTGAATTTCTTCCGCAGCTGTCTGCACCATCTGACTCGCCGTACGCACCTCCTTCGCGACACCCACATCTTGCAACGCCTCAACCGCCCGTCGCAAATCCCCTTGCTTCATTCCTACACGATCCTTTCCGGATAAAACTTCAGATAACTTTTTCACTGAAACATCCCCAAGCCCCCGTCGCTCCATCGCCGATTTCAACTTATCCGCCGGCAACGCCGATAACTTCTTCGCAATCGCTTTTGAAGTAGATTGAGCCTTAAAAATCACCCGCCCCACATGGGTCCCAAGCTCCTGACGAGAAACACGCGCTGGCATATCAAAAGAAGTATACAGTATCGAGTACACAGTATCGAGTATCTCCCAATCCCATCCCCTCCCTCTCCCCCTCTCATCCTATCTAGGGCTCCGATCGGGAGGTCTTTTTGCGAGTGAGTATGTCCGAAGCTATCAAAACCCAATGCGAAGCCAAAAGCTATATGGTTAGCAAGTTACGGAGCGAGCGGAAAAGACCTTCCGGTCGGAGCCCATCGCCTAATTTTCTTTTCTGCCGCCCGCAGGGCTACCTGTCTCAAGTCGAGGCCCCTCGGCTCCGTGGAACTACGCTCAGGATGACGGAAGAAGAGAAGATTACTACGCGTTCTCGCTCAATTTCTTCTCCGCCTCTGCAATCTCCTCAAATGTCCCACACATCTGCCAAAAAGAAGCCTCCACTACCTGAAAAGAATGTTTAGCGAGCAATTGAGGAATAGCGTGGGGAATCGACCATTCATCGGTCTTACCCGGCGTAAGCACAGGCTCCGTATCAAACCACTCATGACCAAGAAGGTACGCTCCCGGGTTCGTTACCCCCACCTCGCCCTTATTTCCACTGATTAAATCAACAAGCTTGCCGTCCTCAACACTCCAAACATCCATACCATCTTTAGACAACGTGTTCGTCTGCACAAGCACCCCTCGTTCACATTCGACCAAGCGCTCAAGATCACGCGCCGCATATAGATCGTCCCCCATTAACACCAAAAAACGCTCCGATCGAATAAGAGGTCGAGCCCATCGAAGAGCGCCCCCTGTTCCATCCAGCGCCCCTTGTGCAGCATATTCAACCTGACGATGGTGAGAATGATCGCCAATCTCTTCACGAATCTTATCTCCAAGATACCCAACAACAATAATCACGCGACTCACGGCCGCCGGCAAAATATCCAACAAACGCGGCAACGTCCCCTTCCCTGCAATTGGGATAAGTGGCTTAGGCATCGTATCCGTAAGCGGACGTAAACGCGTCCCTCGACCAGCGGCAAGAATAACAGCATCCATATAGATTATTCTTCATCCTCTTCATTCCCTTTTTTCCCAGACTTAATAGCCATAACAACCGCCTCTAGATCACCATCCAAAATCAATTGAATATTGTGCCAAGATTTCTTAATACGATGATCGGTAATCCGATCCTGCGGGGTGTTATACGTACGAATTTTTTCCGAACGATCTCCACTCCCAATCTGAGCACGACGATCCGCATCCAAGGTAGCACGTTTTTTTATCTCCTCGGCCTCCCACACACGTGCACGCAAAATCGTCATCGCTCGTTCACGATTTTGTAGCTGTGAACGCTCATCCTGACAGCTGGCAACGATCCCCGTTGGAATATGCGTAATACGCACCGCCGACTTAGTCGTATTCACCGACTGTCCACCCTTTCCGCCAGAACAAAAGGTATCAATACGCAAATCTTTCGCGTCAATACGCACCTCAGTCTCCTCAATCTCCGGCATAACCGCCACCGTCGCCGTCGACGTATGAATACGGCCCTGCTTCTCTGTACTCGGTACACGCTGAACACGATGCACACCTGATTCAAACTTAAGCCACCCATACGCCCCCGCTCCCATCACTCCAAAAATAACCTCTTTATATCCTCCCCCTTCGGTTTTAGATTCAGAAATCAAAGCCGTTTTCCAACCTCGACGTTCCGCAAACCGTAAATACATGCGGGTCAGATCAAACGCAAACAAGGCGGCTTCATCCCCGCCCGCTCCAGCACGAATTTCGATAATAACATCATTCTGATCATGCGGATCAGGAGGAATAAGCAATAATTCAAACGCTTCCGACGCCGCCTGGACCTCGGGCTCAAGACGCGCAACCTCAGACGCCCCCATCTCTTTCATATCCGCATCCTCAGACTGAAGCGCTAGCCGAGCCTCCGTAAGCGCACTCATAAGACCTTCAAGCAAAGCTCCTCCTTCAGCCAATTCCTTCGATCGATTATAGGCCATCGACGCTTCCTTCAATTTTTTCTGATCACCAAGCACAGCTGGATCAGCCAATTTAGCCTCCGCTTCTTTCATGGCAATCTGAGCCTGCTTAGCTTGATCAATAAGTGACATAGAAAGGAAAAACTAAAACGGTGCGGGAGAGCCTTCTCCACGCACCGCTTATCGTATCACAGCTACGCCTCAACCGTTTCGAGTTTTGGCTGAGCCGCTTTTTTGGCCGCCTTCACTTCTGCACGCTTGGCATTCTTAAGCTTCTTGCCCTGAGCCGTTCCCGCCTTAGCGGCTGAAGCCGTGGTTTTTGCCACAAAACGATCAATACGACCGGACGTGTCAACAAAATTCTGCTTGCCCGTATAGAACGGGTGGCAGGTCGAACACAATTCAATACGTAAATCCTCCACCGTCGAACCAACGGTAAAGACATTGCCACACGCACACGTGACCGTGGCGTTGGTGTAATAGGTTGGATGAATGTCAGTTTTCATAACAATGGGCGAAGGTTAGCACAAAGAGGGCTTTTAGGCAAGGGCCGCCAACCGATTGACAAATCAGCCATTTTTTGATACACGATACGCGCAAGGAGGCCTAGAAAACAGCGATGGAATTGATCCTGATGGTACACGGCGCCATTGTGGGAGTCGGGGGTCGACTCACTAAGAACGGCCAGTCAGCCGCCCGAGCCATGGGCGAAGCACTGCGCAAAAAGAGGGGAACGATCGATCAGATGTTCGCCCGTAAGGGCCCGCGCGCATGCATCGAAACCGCCGGCGAGGTGAACACGGCGCTCGGAGGAAACGTGCCCATCATCTCCATCAACCTGCTGGGAGAAGACTGCCTCCCGCAGGAGCGGTTTGCCTGGCAAGCCCTCGAACGAACAGGCAAGGTCAAGAAGGTGGATCTGATCGATGCCAGACGGGTACTCCGCCACGACTTCGAAGAGGAAGTGGCCAGCAAGGCCACGGGAAACACGGCACTGGTCGTGCTCCCCGCGCTGGCGATCACCAACCTGCTGGCGTCCGTAGACATCACGGTCAACGGAGCGCTCGAAAACCTCGACACCATCACCCTCAACCTGTACCAAGGAAAGACATCACCCACGATCTACCGCTATACCCTGCTCCAACAAACAAACCACGCCGCACAACCGCCCGCCTGAAGCACCTTCTGTCCCTCGTTCCAGGAAGTCCCTCTTCCTGTCTAGATCCCGCCGGTTTTAGACCTTCGAGATCTAGAAAAATAACAATAGACCTTCTCATATGGAGCTGGTCTATTTTGTTTAAGCAAATCTCATCGTGACCCCCCCCTTTTTTTTTACGCACCTCGTAGCCCACGTTGGTATACACTAAACAATAAACCACCTAGCCACCCACCAATAAGCGGTCAAAAGTGGATTACCCAC
>CAZLRU010000006.1:0-15064 GCA_964562155.1 uncultured Gammaproteobacteria bacterium | reverse complement strand
AAACAATAAACCACCTAGCCACCCACCAATAAGCGGTCAAAAGTGGATTACCCACATAATCCAACAACGGATTCTTTACCGTCTCTTCCTGAAAACCAATGACGGTAACCGCTTGCCGCAAAAATTCCCGATCAGATATGTTACGCATAGCTTGAACATCCTTCCGGCGAACCATAACCCACTTCCAAAATTCTACCGTAAACAACTCCCTATACATCTTCCTCTTCATATCAAACCACCCTCCTTTAATAGAAAAAACCAAGATTCCCAAATCCATCGCCACGATCACAGGAAAGAGAACGATCAAGGTCCAAAGGCGATAATAGCTAAGCAGCAAGACATACCGATTCCGCTCCATCCAGTAATAGTTGATCTTATTCTTGGCAAACTCGTAGTAATGCCACAAAATCGACGTAGGCTCAACAACCGTCTTTAATCCGCGCATCCGCGCACGCAAACTTGCATCTGTGTCCTCATGATACATGAAAAACCCCTCATCAAAGAGACCGGCATGATCAAGGGCGGACACGCGGCACAACACTCCCGCTCCAGAACCATAGCCAATTTCCAAATCTTTATTTCCTCGAGCTTTTTCCTTTTCAAAAAATGCCAGAGCCTGTTCCTTCGTCCATCCATACCCATTCGAGTACCCAAAGCCCAGGTAATGAAAGGCGTTCCCCACCGTATTCACCCTGCTTCGGTCTTCACCCAACAAAATCAACGATTGCACGTAGGCGATTGAAGGATCCGATTCAGCCCGCTCAACCGCTCGCAGAATATAATCAGGATCAACATCTGTATCCTCATTCGTCAAATGCACGTACTCACAACCAAGCTCCTTCGCCTTGATGAGTCCAAGATTATTATTGCCAGCAAACCCAATTGCCTCATCACGAAAAATATAGGAAATGCGAGGCAACTCCTTTTCAGACTTCGGCATCCATTTTTCCTGAAACCAGGCTTGCAAAGGAGCGATCTTCCCTTTCGACTCAACACAAATAAGTTCCAAGCGATCCTTTGGATAGGTAATCTTTTCCATCGAAGCCAGACAGCGATTAATATCACGCTCCCAGTTGGGCGTTGGGTATGTCAGGTAAATAATACCGACTTTGGGATACATCATCATACAAGAAGTTGAATATGCTTGAGTCCAAGATATTTCAAAGCCGCTCGTCGTTTCCAAGCGGACGACCAATCAGCAAAAATTTCTTTCCAAGCACCAAAAAATACCATCGGAGAAACCACAAAAACAAAGACCGAATGCACACACTCGTGCACCAATGAACGAACAAGATCCCGAGCTCCCAAGACGAATGAAAGATGGCTGACGTAGATACGCCACTGATTACGATACATCGCCTGCCGCAAATGTGCCGGACGCTTTCGTTCGTCCTCGATCCTTGCTCTGATCCCTTTCGGAGCCTTAATGCTCCGACGATGAAAACTCACGATCTCTGGGTCAAACCAAGTGGTATACCCTCTACGAAAAAGACGAATAGCAAGATCAACGTCCTCTTTATACATGAAAAAATGAGGGTAAAAGATGAGGCGCTCCGGTGAAGCCGCCTCAATATATGAGCGACGAAACATAGACACAGCACCGGACACTCCCCATACCCTCTTCGCTTCTCGCAAAAAATCTGCCGCGTCACGTTTGGAGACGCCTGCGCATACATCAACAACGTGAGCCAAGCAATTATAGTGAAGAGCCAACGTATCAACAAAGGTATCCTCTGTAAGAATCTCCGCTTGATTGACAGGCGCCCCCCACCGATACACAGCCCCAGCAACCGCGGCACAATTCGCATCCGCCTCAAAACGCGACACACAACGAGCAAGATGCTCCGCTCCTAAATACGCATCCTCATTCAATAATAAAATAAATTCAGCCGTGTGTTTTTGCATCAAAAAATTATGTCCATCAGCAAACCCCAGGTTGGCCTCACTCACAAAAAACTCATACGCTATCCCGCTCTGCTCCAGCAATCCCTTGACCCTGGCCTGCTCGTTCACATCACCAGAATTCTCAACCGCATAGAAGGTCCAGTCAAGAAACGTCTGCTCCTTTAAGCTCTTAAGCAGCATCGGCAAATACTGAGAACTACGATAGAGCGGGGTTTGGATAGCAATACGAGGCATAGACATCAGTCTTTAGACGTGGGCGTTAGAATGTTCATACCCACTTCAACAACCCCCACTCCCGCCAGCACCGCCAATCGAACCAATTTCAGAACCAACACCTCCCACCAAGGATGCCATTTCTCAAAATACTGAACCATCGAGCGAGTAAAGTGTTTCTGTTTCCAAAAACTATCCCGTTGAGCAAAGCTCCGACCGATAAAATCCGTGACCCGGATAGTCGGAACATACATAACCTTAAGCCCACGCTCCGTAACCTTTTTACAATAATCAACCTCCTCAAACCAAATAAAGTAACGCGTATCTAAACCAGCGCACCGCTCAATCGCATGCTCATGAATCGCAAAGTACGAACCCCGAATGGAATCAGCTGCTTGTTCGCGCGTATAATCAAAATCTTTCGCAAGATAATGGTGAACGAGCGACGGAAACACATGCGGGATCTTAAGCAAAATCGCAAGCTGAGATCCAAATGTGGGAAAACGACGAACATGCTCAATCATCCCTCCCTCAACCGTTCGCAGTTGCGCACCCATAATACCGACATCTGGATGCGCATCAAGATACTCGACCGTTTTCTGAAGGGCGTCTGAATCAACCCGCATATCAGGATTCAAAAGCAGACAATGACGCGCATGAGAAGCGATCATCCCTTGCGCATTCGCCAGAGAAAAACCGGCGTTATATGTGTTAGCAATCACCCGCGCACAAGGAAACTGACCTCGAATCGCTTCAACCGTCCCATCCTTTGAAGCATTATCAATAACAATGAGCTCAGCAGAGACATCGCCCTCACTAGCAAAGAGCGCCTCAATATTCTTCAAAACCAGCTCCTTCACATTCCAACTAACGATCAAAACGGCTAGATCCGCGCGTTCATCGTGACAGGGAGGTAACCAACGAATCATAGGCTTGTAGAGGAGTTATAGCTCGTGATAGGCTCGATGGCAGCGTAACAATCTTATCTTTTATTGGCAATTCTATGGGTCGAACGATTCTTGTAACCGGCGGTGCCGGGTTTATTGGATCAAATTTTATCCGTTACTGGCTCACCACCCATCCAGATGACCACATCGTGAATCTAGACGCGCTGACCTATGCAGGAAACACAGCCAACCTTAAGGACGTAGACAAAAATCCTCATTACCATTTTATACACGGAAGTATCGATAACAATCTAAGCGTCCGCGAAGCACTGAAGAACGTGGATTGGATCGTAAACTTCGCCGCCGAAAGCCATGTCGACAGATCCATTACCGGACCACAAACCTTTTTACAAACCAATGTCATCGGCACACAAGTACTCCTTGATGAAACCTTGCGTCACTGTCCAACGATTAAACGTTTTCATCATGTCTCCACCGACGAAGTCTTTGGCTCCTTAACACTCGATGATCCGAATCGATTCACCGAAACAACACCCTACGCGCCACGCAGCCCCTACAGCGCATCTAAAGCCGCCTCCGATCATCTCGTACGAGCGTATTATCACACCTACGGCCTCCCCATCAGCATCAGCAACTGCTCAAATAACTACGGACCCTACCATTTCCCGGAAAAATTCATCCCGCTTTGTATCGTAAACGCTCTTCAAGACAAGCCTCTCCCCATCTACGGCGATGGAAAATATGTACGTGACTGGATTTATGTGGAAGATCATTGTCGCGGCATCGAAGCCATTCTTCTAAACGGAGCAATCGGGGAAAGCTATTGTCTAGGCGGAGATGCAGAACCAGCCAATATCGATGTCGCAAAAAAGATCCTACACCTACTAAACAAACCAGAGAGCCTTCTTACATTCGTAGAGGACCGTAAAGGCCATGACCGCCGCTACTCGATTGATGACACAAAGGCACGCACACAGCTCAACTGGGCCCCACGCACAACCTTCGACCAAGGGCTGAGCCAAACAGTTGAATGGTTCAAACGCAACGAAACCTGGTGGAAACCTCTCATAAAATAGCCCTCTCGTTTTCTATGAACATCCTCATCTTCGGTAATGGCTATATCGCCAATCGCATGAAACAGGCCTGGCCTGACGCTCTGATATCAGAAGTTCGCATTGATGATCGTGCCGCCGTCGCACACGTCCTAGATGAAGTTAAGCCCGATGCCGTTATTAATACAGCGGGCAAAACAGGTAAACCAAACGTGGACTGGTGCGAAGCCAATCAAGAGACAACCTATCGTTCAAATGTAGTAGGAGCCTTAACACTGGCGGAAGAATGCCGTACGCGAAACATCTATTTATTACATCTCGGTTCGGGCTGTATTTTCTACGGCCCCTCACCAGACCCAAAGGGCTGGACAGAAGAAGATTTCGCCAATCCTCTAGCCTTCTATTCCCGCACCAAATACGCTGCTGATCTCATCTTGTCAAAACTCCCCGGTGTCGGTGTGGCGCGCTTACGCATGCCCATCGATTGGATTCCAAATTCGCGCAACCTCATCGATAAACTCACCGCCTACCCAAAAGTCATCGACGTCGAAAACAGCGTCACGGTTGTCGAAGACCTTCTCTCTGCCGCACGTCAACTCATAGAGAAAAAGGGTGAGGGCATCTTCCATGTGGTAAATGAAGGCACCATGCGCCATAAAGACCTTATCGCCCTCTACGAGCAATACGTCGATCCGACCCACAAAAACGAATGGATCAACGACGAAGACTTGGTCAAGCTCGGACTCGCCACCAAACAACGCTCTAACTGCATCCTCCAATCCCCTCGCCTCGCCGCACTCGGTATCAAGATGCGACCGATCAAAGAAGCGCTGGAAGATACGATGAAGCGCTACGCGGAAAAAAAGCAAAAGCAGTAAACGCTTGAAAAACGCCAAAGAAGGCGTTTTTCATTACCTCCTTTACACTCGATACCCAATGCTCAATACTGTATCTCTATACTGCTTATGCCCCACATCGTTATCATCGGCGCCGGCTTCGTTGGCCTTTCCACCGCCCGCCGTCTCCGCAAACTTCTCCCTTCCGCAACAGTTACCCTGATTGATCAAAAAGATCATTTTTTGTTCACCCCCCGCCTAATTGATGCCCTCGAACATCCAGACTATCCTCGCGCATCATTGCGAGCGGACCTACGACCCATCGCCAAACGCGACGGCTTTACCTTTATCCAAGGGCACGTCGACTCAATCAATCGGGATAATAAGACAATTTTCTACACAACCCCTTCCTCCAACCAACGCCAAGAATCCATCACCTACGACATCATCGCTCTTTGCCAAGGCGCACAACCATGTTACTACGGCATTCCCGGCGTTGCTCAAAACAGCTTTGCGCTCAAACGAGAAGAGGACGTACACCACATTCACGATGAAGTAAAAAAACGCCTGGACATTGCTACACAAAATCCTTCCGACGAAGAGCGTAGACATCTCCTCTCATTTGTTGTGGTTGGTGCCGGTCCCAGCGGGGTTGAAGCGGTCTGCGCACTAAAAACAATGGTCGAACGGCTCTGTGATACATCCTACACTGACCTGAAGCCCCTTCTTTCCTGGACTCTCGTCCAAGCTGGCCCACAAATTCTTCCCGGCTTCCCCACCTCACTCGTCACAAAAACAACAGAACTTTTGGAACGCCAGGGCATCCTCGTGCGCACAGGGGCAACGGTCAGCGGCATGAACCAACGTGAATTACAGACAGCTCTAGGAAGTCTTCCTATCGGGCTCGTGATCTGGACTGCTGGCATCGAGCCCTGTACGGTCGCCATCACCCCCGAAGTCCACGTTGAGCGAAGCGGCTACCTCCCCGTCGATCAAGCCCTCCAAATCGCACCGGATGTCTTCGGCGGTGGCGATATCGTTCTCTATCGTGAAAGCAATCTCGTCATTCCAAAAAATGCCCAAACAGCCCTACAAATGGCACGCATCGTCGCCAAAAATCTGGTACGCGCGGTAAGCAATCAACCACCACTCCCCTATCACTACGTTTCCAAAGGAAATATTTTAACCGTCGGAAAAACCGGCTTCCTCGATCTCAAATTCACCGTCATCCATACAAGTCTAGTACCGTGGCTACGCAATATTATTTACCGCTTCCGCTTCTGGCAGATCACGGGCATGTAAGATCAAAAAAGACGAGCACACACTCGTCTTTTATCTATCTCTATTTTCGTATTATCGTCCCGTCCGACGCGCCGGACCTGATCGACGACGCGGATAGTTCCCGTAGGTGTCAGGACCCGTTGGAGCCGTCGCATAACGATCACGAAAGCGTCCACGCGGAGCGCTCTGTGAAGAAGATGGTCCACGAGATGAACGTCCATAAGAAGGTCGCTCTGAACGCTCCGGCACTTCAAAGGCAGGTTTTGGTGGAGCTGGCGGCAATTCTTTTGGTAAGGTGCTTTGTGGAATCACGGCACGAATCAATCGTTCAATGATACGAATATCCCCACGTTGATCCGGCGTTGCAAACGACATCGCACGACCCTCCATACCCGCGCGACCGGTACGACCAATGCGGTGCACGTAGTCTTGTGCGTCATCCGGAAGATCAAAGTTCACCACCAATTCAATCCCCTTCACATCAATCCCACGCGCAGCAATATCTGTTGCAATCAAGACACGATATTTACCGGAACGAAATCCTTCCAACGCTTCACGACGCTGGCTAAGCGAGCGATCGGAGTGAATTTCAGCAGCTGCATGACCCATACCCCGCACGTCGCGTGTAATCTTTTTTGCGCCATGACGCGTCCGAGAGAACACAATCACCGAGCCACGAACCTCGGACAATACATGATTCAACAAGCGGATCTTATCTTCTTTTCGTACAATAAAAATTTCTTGACGCACACGTTCCGCCGTCGTTCCCTGTGGAGCCACTTCAACACGTAAAGGCTGACGCATATGCGTCGCCGCCATCTTGGTGATCTCAGAAGGCATCGTTGCGGAAAACAACATGGTCTGACGCTCTTTTGGCACAAGAGCCAAGATCTTATTAAGCTGAGGAGCAAACCCCATATCCAACATGCGATCAGCCTCATCGAGCACCAACACATGCACACGATGCAAATCCACCGTTTTGCGTTCAAGATGATCAACCAATCGTCCCGGCGTCGCAATAATAATATGAGGTTTGGCGCGCAAAGCATGAATCTGTGGATTCATCGGCGCTCCACCAATCAAAACGACCGTGCGTAACCCAATACCACGACCCAACCGACGAAGATTATCTTCAACCTGCAAAGCGAGTTCACGCGTTGGCAATAAAACCAGCCCCTGGCCCTTTGACTGAGCTAGGCGCTGAATCATTGGCAACCCAAAAGCGAGCGTCTTGCCCGTTCCTGTCTGAGCAATACCAACCACATCGTTACCTTCAAGCGCAAGAGGAATAGCGCGCTCTTGGATAGGTGTAGGGGTGTGAATTTTAAGCAAAGCCAATGCGTCCAATAAACCAGGCGCCAATCCAAGACCAAAGAAAATGGGACTGGTCGTTGGTGCGGGAATAGGAGGTTTAGGAGCAGCTTTTGGGAAGGATGGGGAAGGAGAAGGGATAACAGGGGGGCGTGTATGCATAATGATAAACAAGTATCCGACGGGATACGAACGTGGTTAAAGACAACCGCGACCCACTAAAAACGAGGGCTCTGTCCTTCGATAAGCGCAGGACCAACGGAAGAGGACATCTGTTGCTCAAAGCCATCAAGAGATCGCTCCAAAAAACAAATGTCCATGGGATAAGTTATTACAACAAAAGTGCTCAACCGAGCACAATTTTATGACGGAAGAACTAGAGACGGGTGCATTCCTCGAAAACACACCCGCCCTAGAACTCGCCAAGTTAACCACAAAATCAGGATTCTGTCCAGTCTTACCCAAGCGCCGTCTCCGCAGCCGCAACATCTTGAGCCAAGCGCTCAATCCGAGCATCAAGATCCATATCTTCCTGAGTCATAGCCTCGGGCCGTGCCACCCCCTGCAACCGACGCATCTGCTCACCAAGATCAAGGGCCTGCTGCTCCAGGGCATGAGCAAGGGTGTAGGACTTTTCTCGCACGCCTTGATACTCCTTATAGGCAACGCTCATTCGCTCAGCTCGTTCATTCAAGGCTTTATTTTTTGTTTGCCACGCTTCTGCACGACCAAACCACCCAAAAACCCCAGTCGGCTCCGAACCAAGAGCGCGCTGCGCCTCGGTAATGGCTTTATGTTCCCGCACCAATTCCATTGGAGGCTGACGGGTCAGAATGAGATTCTGCCGCGAAATCTGTGCCGTCTTCAAGAGCGGAGAAGAAAACGCGGGTTGATCCGCCAAATATTGATCACGACCAGTCAACGCATCACGTTGCTGGCGCGCCAACTGAGTCAACGCCTGCTGCGCCTGCTCATAAGCTCCTGTTTTTTGCCGCTGACGCGATTCTCGCTCCCTCAAAGCCTGTGCATATTCATGACGCAACCCTTCAGCACGCTCAACGGCACGGGACCGTTCAAAACCTCGAACACGAGCCTCCATCTCTGCATCCACCCCCCTCGTAGACTCCGCCACGGTTGATGATGCATGATCCGGAACAGGTGTAGAAGACTCCGTTGCGCCCGAAGCGGATACCACTCCTCCGGATCGAAGCTCCATAAGAGCAATCATTTTGGCCTGCAACGCATCAATGCGAGCACGATCATTTATCTGATACGCTCCATCCAAATCCTCCTGAAGCACCTCTAAATCCCCATCAACCAATCGCTCAAGAAGCTCTTCATCAATAGCCGCATCGGGATCATGAAGCAATGTTCCCAGCTCACCCTGAAGAACCTCTGTATCCCCGTCATCCTGACGCCGATCTGCTTCAGCTAATTTTTCACCCAAGTAATCTTGTACATTCTGCCGACGAGAAGATTCGGGAGACACAATCTCAGCCTCCTCCTCTCCTGAAGCCCCCTGATCAATTTCAAACACACCAGAAACTCGCCCACTCTCCAATGCTTCTCGCTCCGCAAAACAAGTTCGTAGCTCACCGGCGAGTTCTTCAAGAGCCTGCATACGTCGCTCCTTGAAGGATGCAACCAGCGCCTGATCCTCCGGCGTCGCCTCTGGATCATCGACCCCATATCCATCTATTTCCTGCTGCAACCCCTCAAGACGTCCTTGAAGCTCCGTCAAACGCCCATCAACCGCATGAAGCTCCTGTTCAAAACTCTGAGCACCGCCTTCAACAACACGAAGCCCTTCACGCACCAAAGGCCGTGACTCTGTTTTGTTACTCGATACCATGCGTTCAGCGGCGGACGAAGACATACAAAACTGCTATACTTCATCCAAAGTATGCCACAAACGAACAAGAAACAGAATGCGCCCACACGCCCATCCCTCAATGCGCTAACATCTCGAATCCAAATGATAGAAACACAACTCAAAACTATCGCCAAAGAAATAAAAGGATTTAAACAAGCCCAAAGTGCCAAACAAGCTACTCGCAGCGATCAAAAAACAGCAGACGCGCTAAGACAACAAATCGCTAAACAAAAATAGCATTCGTCAAAAAAACAAAACATCTGGGACAGCAACCTCAAAAAAGGATCCTATCCAAATAATCACCTGAAAAAAATAAACCCTTTCACCATCCCTCATGCGACAACAGTCCGTTATCGATTAAGGTAGGCGCCCGTCTAGAAACCCGACGGGCTAGGTGTTTCTTAACGAACGAACACAAGAAGATTGAAACGAGAGTAGATCTAGTAGTCTTGGTCAGCGAACCAGGTTGCAGGCCCGATCCCACGCCTCCACGAGGCCTGACCGACTGTCTCGGCGAGCGAGTTCGAGTGCATGGTCGAGGGGAGACGAGAGCATGAGCCGCACCTGAGTCGGATCACCGTTACCGAGCAGGAAGCGCACCGTATCAGCGGTCTCTTCGGCTGCTTCGATGGCGACCTCGATGTCGCTGTTGTGAGCTTCGAGATCGCGCAGGCCATCCGCGAGCATCTGAACCAGCAGCTCGACCTCCTCGTGAGCTCGACGAAGGAGCACTGCGCCCACTTCTTCGGCCTTCCGAGCACAGAACCACCCGACTCCGATCGCGAGCATGCGCTTGCGCTCGGACGCTCCGACGGCGTTCCAGCAGGGAGTATCGGGTCGAAGCACGGCGAGGCAGTCGAAGTAGTAGGCGACCCGCCGCTGGATTGCCTCGGCGTTCAGGGCCGGGTCGACACCCTTACGTTTACGCACCTCATTGAGGAGCTCGAGGAGCTCCGGGTTGGTTACCGGTCCATTGACGGTCATGACCACGCTCTTCGGCAGTTGACTCATAACCCAGCGCACGAGGTGATCGTTCTGCTCGGGGCTCAGATCATCGCGACGAAGAAGAGCGCGCGTCGATCCATGCACCTTACCGCTCGCGTGCGCCAGCGCCATGATCTCGACGAAGTCTTCGAGCGTGGCAGACCCCGTCTCCTTCACATAGAGCGTGAGAAAGGGCTGCTGCGTCGTGGCCGGCACTTCGAGATCGCCCCAGGTCTTGAAGCCGCGCTGCACTTCGAGATCCGAAGCGCTGCCCTTCATGCGAAAGACGCCGTGATCCGGCGTACATGCAAAATAGGCATCGAACCACTCCACGACGGCTCGACGGTCGAGGCCGGGCCGGAGCAGGAAGTGCAGGCGAACGTACTGGCTGTGGCCGTGACCGTGATGGTGGTCGTGACCAGCATGACTATGGTCGTGACCGTGATGGTGGTCACCATGACCATGATCGTGACCACACGTGCTGTGATCATGGTGAGTGTGGAGCACCTTCGGTCGGAGTCGCGACACCGCTCGACCATGAACGCTCGTCGCCACCGAGCTGGGCAGCGTCAGGTTGTCAGAGAGAAGGAAAACGGGCGCCGAAGCCCCCGACGCGTCGATGATCTCGAGAACGCGCGCCAGCCGCTCATCCTCGATCGACGTCACGCCTCCAGGCACGCGGTTGAGCGCGACGCCCACGCTCGTGACCGCCAGCTGGGATTCGAGCGCCCCGAGCGCCTGCGCTTCCTCGATCTCGGCGGTGTTGAGCACGCCGAGGACTTTGAGGTTGATCTGCTCATGAGCCCTCTGCGCCCACTCGTGGACAACCCCCGTAACCTCGTCACCGGAGACGAACCCGAGCGGGTCGATCACGACCCAGTTGCAGCAGCCCGCCGCGCGGATCTTGTCCATGACGTCGAAGAACGAACCTTTGTCCTGGCAGCCGAAGCACCCTGCCATGAGCGGCTCGAGAGTCTCTCCGTCGACCAGTGCTCCTGCGTCGACGAGCAGCTCTCCCGAGCCATCGGTAGACCCATCATCGTTGTAGATCCGGGCTACCTTGCCAGGAAAGAACCCCTGACGCAGAAGCGCCCGCAGCAAGGTCGTCTTCCCCGCCCCAGTCGGACCGATGACGAGAAAGATATTCAGAGCCGCCCGGAGAACCTGAAACTTCGTGTCACTCACTATCGCATCACTCCTTCAGCGAAGAATGTCCACACATCGTGAAATCATCCCGCCCGCAAAGCCCCTCTCTTCGCGGCCGAGATCATTTCCTACTTCTGCGAAACATGGCTGTGAGGAGGGCGTTTACGAAGAACAAGAGCATAGTGCGATGTACGCGTGAGATCGATAACCTTATCAACGATGTCAAAATGCTCTAACACAAAGTCATTAGCAGACTCATACAAAAACTCACGTAAACCATTCACCGTGCGACAAACAACAGTCAGATCCTGTGTAGAGGTCTCACAAACCCGTTCAAGGATCTGACGCTTGGGACGAGCCAGAGCTGCAAGCCAGACATGCGTAAACCCTTCGAACGAAAAATCCATCGCATCGCGAAAGAAGACCGGTAAACGCTCACTCATACCCCAGCTCTTTAAGAGCCTAGAAGAAAGAACGACGGCTTCCGGATTGTAATCAACGCATGTTACAGAGCAACCAAATTCATGAGCGAGGCTCAAAGCCGTCTCAGGAAAAGGTCCGCTACCCACAAAAGCCACGCGCGAAGTAGCTTTGATATCAGCCGCTTTCGCCTCAGCGATAGCACTCTCAGATGTCTTCAAAATCTCAATGGGTGCATTCGCGAATATGCCCTGACCGACTCCCGTACTTACCTGTAAATGATCCAGACAAGTTGCTGTCTCCAAAAACACTTCATAGAGCTCATAAATTGAACGTAATCGTTGAGCCTTGCCTAGAAAGTAGGGGGAGGAAATAATCTCTTCTGCAATAGGTTCAAAACGCGTATCCCGAACAAGAGCTTTCAGCTCTTGCATAGCCGCACGAAACCAAGCCTCCTCCATTAATACCGGGGAGAACACAACTCCTTCCAAACGATGCTCAAGAGCCTCTAAGCGAAGACGAAACTCGTTAAATAAATCAGCGATGACAGACATAGTTAATGCAAAAGCATTGCGTTTGCGTATCTTACAGGATACGAGGAACACGTCAAGTAAATGCATTGCATTTGCAATATTAAGGCAATTGCTTTAATATAAGGATCGTTATGCAAAATCCATCGCCCATAGAAGAAACAAAGGCCGTTATCCGCGATCTCCATCTTCGCGTAACGCCATCACGCATCGCCTTAATACAACTCCTCCAACAAGGACAAAAACCACAAAGCATCGACGAGATCGCCAAACAGCTCGAAGACATTGGAATGGATCGAGCCACCATCTATCGAAACCTTGTTATCCTGCAAGGAAAAAACCTGGTTCGACAAGTCGATCTTCACCGCGAGCATAGCTACTACGAATGGAATGACCACAGCGACCACCACCACCTCGTCTGCACAAAATGCAGAAAGATCCAAGACTTTCACGGCTGTGATTTCGAACAGATTGAAAAAAACGCCTTAAAACAAGCTCCCGAGTTCAGCAAGATCACCGAACACTCTTTTGAGCTTTTTGGAATTTGTAAAAAATGCGATAAAAAACAGGGAGACTCTTTTCAAAAAAGAATAGCAACGTAAGCAACCAAGACTAAAATCCTATCTTAAAAAACAAAAAACAGGGCAACTAACCCTGTTTTGTGCTGGCTCCGAGACCTGGATTCGAACCAGGATACACTGCTCCAGAGGCAGTAGTCCTACCGTTAGACGATCTCGGAATATGGCGCAATCTTAAAGGATCTCCCCTCCTCCGTCAACGGTTGGCAGCAAAAGGGACAGCTCCATTTTTTGAGCCATCCCTTAATTCTACCGTCGATAAATTATTGAGCGTTCGTTCCTTCCACCGGCTTTTTGACCTCTGGAGCCGGAGGTAAGCGGCGTTCACGGATCGGTGCCTGACCATCCACCGTCTCCCCTTGCGCATCAGCCGGCATATCCTCGGACGGAGCGCATCGTTGCCCAACCTCCTTCATCATCATCTCTAAACGCTCCATACGCTGCATCACCATCCGCATCTCAGCCGAAGGCTGTGCAGGAGCGGTTACCGTGCGCGCCTGAGCAGCGCTATAAGCTAGGACCCCGGTCAAAACCACGGCCAAGCCACTAACAATCGCCGCTGTCCACACATGAGCAACCCCACGAGCGGCATGCAAGGCATGATGATCACGCATGTGAGACACGGGCCCCACGTAGCGGACATTACAGCCATTGCTTGAGCAATTATCATGCCCACAGCTATTAAACATACTCTTTGGATCCATAGCTGGCGATGAAGCAGCCGCCATCGCTTTTGCAGGGCGACGACGAGCGGTCGAAGAAGTTTTTGGACGAGCCTCCATACAAAAAAAGAACTTACAAGAATTATGATGACAAAAGTATAACACACCTCTCTCAGAGAGAAAAAGAGATACAAAAAGACACGGAAAACCGTGTCTTTTTGGTGGTGCGCGCACGTAGATTCGAACTACGGACCTTTACAATGTCAATGTAACGCTCTAACCAACTGAGCTATGCGCGCCTATTTAACGGGGAAATAGTACTTAAAATACCACGCCTCGTCAATGGCACTCCTTACAAAACATCCGCATAACATTCTCCTCTTTCAACGTCACTCATCCCCCGTCCTGAAGCCCACAACACTCTGCCAACGCGATATACATCAAACTTCCAGAATCAAACCAGCAGGACAGCTCGACAAAACCCGTTCTGAATGGACAAAAAATCCAACAAAAAAGATGAATCATCAAGTAGCTCAACACAAAATAAAAATCACTTCACCATCATAACCAAAACCTTCACCACCAACTGACCATATCCCCAAAACAAGATCCATACACCAAACCCAAAGAGAACCAGTTCAACATTCGAACGAGCCGTCATCTGCTGAGACTGCTTGAGACTTTCATAAAGCGGCAATTCACCGCTCTTTGTCTTCTTCACAAACAGAACCAAGACACCCAACTGAGCCAGAACAAAGGCCCAGCTAATAAAAGAAAATGTATTCCCCGCGGAACGCACAATACGATCCGCAGAATCCGTCAAAGCACCATACCCAAGATACCCCATAGGCGCCGCTGATATCGCTTCACGCAAACGGGCAACAACCGTATGCACAGCCCAAGCATCAGCAAGCACAGACAATAAGAATAAACCCACAAACATCCACACAAACGGCATCGTCTGACGCAAAATAGCCGAATGACCATCCTTAAGAGCCAACCCATTACGCACACTCGCATAGAGAGCGGTAGGCAAACCAAAAACCAGACCTAAAAACGTGTAATCCTTGGGAGAGAAAAGTTTATACATAATATAAGCAGTCTAACTCATTGCGCATCGAAATACAAAAAAACGCCTCTAAAGGCGTCTTCTTGATTGACGGCAGAAAAGTGACCAAATACCCATGTTCTTGATTGTACACGTACTCGCGATCCTTCGAGGGAATCACGAACCGTTTATACAAATCCTTACTTCATCTTCTTGCGAAGAAAAGTGATCGACCTAGGATATATTCCAACGATCCTTGTTGGAATGTAATAACTCCCTAGAAAGGAGGTGATCCATCCACAGCTTCCGCTACGGAT
>CAZLRU010000005.1:0-64787 GCA_964562155.1 uncultured Gammaproteobacteria bacterium | reverse complement strand
AACGGTACACCTGCGTAACATCCTCCATACGGATGAATGACGTTGCTCGTCGGTGTATCAATAAGTCCTGTTGTCGAACTCGTGTAGCGACATTCGCCTGTACACCATCCCCAGTTATCTTCGATGAGCACTCTCGGCGTAAAGTGACAGCTCCCCGCCACGGTATCCCAGCAGCCCGTCTTTGTAGCCAAGTCCAGAATACATCTATCTCCTTGGGCACAGCTCGTGGTATCAGCAACTCCTCGACATGTCACCTCAGGATTTCCGGAACAACGATACCCCGTTGCCCCCGCACCATTACACACGTTCGCAGCGCCTCCCACAGAAGCGGCCCCATCACATGTGTAGACGTGACTAAACTCGAAGTAGTTGGATTCACACGCATCCGAGCTATTGCCAAAGAAGGGGCGAATATTACAGGTGTCTTTTGGCTGACCAGCAGAATAACAATCCGTATCCTGAGTACATACACGATCCGGACTACGCGTACACGTTCCTACCGACTCACACCGACCATAACCTCCGGGACAATCAAGATCCGTTGTACACGTGAGACCGGTTGGTCCACGATTTGGCCCAGCGGGAATGTAGCATTCCTTGGTACCTGCACAGATTGGTTTGTGATTCTTGATTTTGGCATCCGGCAAGGCTTGTTTGAATCCATCCCCCCAATCAATCACGAGCTTGCGGATCGGCATTTGATTGTGAGAGGCCCAACCGTAGAACTGAATCGTGGATTTGTGCTGACCTCCTGCAATCGTGATCGGACCTTCGTTTTGACCATTGAAGGTAAATGCTCCGACGCGCGTGACGGCACACTGACCCGTCTGACGACACTGACTCACATTCACCGCTGCAATCACCGGAGGCTGAGGTTTGTACGTAGAAATGTAGCTAAAGTTCCCAGCCAAGAAAGCCGAGGTCCCATCTCCTCCCTGGCGACCATTCAACAGGTAGTCTGGGGTGTAAAGTCCCATCGTGACATCCGTAGGAACAGGATAAGGAGAAAGACGAGGGTTCAACGAACTTGCATCTCCACGCTTGTAAGCGATCAATCCACAGAATTCATCCGTTGGATCAGGACAGAGGTCGAGTCGAGGACGATAACCCGTTCCATGCGTACAGAGGTTATTATCCTGGTCCAAGTCAATCGTAGCGTTAGGCTCACTCGCTCCGTTCGCATCACACTCTCTCACCGGACGATAATGATTATCCGCCAAACCACTGTCCGAACCAGCATCCACTAAAGAGACAGGGCCACAGCTACTAACCAGAGCGTTATATTGAGCCACGGTCGTAGCGGTAGGAGTTGGGACAACCGCTGTCTGACGACCAGTCGTATCCATAGGATGATACATCGGGACATCCACAGGGCGACGATCCGGCTTCAGATAGGCCGCAGGATCCAATTGACAGCTATATTTACTACCAGCGCCAACCCCTTTACGACACAGTTTCCCATCAAAGATCCCACCACTACATCGTCCGAATTCTCGAGCGCGCCCTGTCATGAGAGAAAGCGGTGCACAAGTGCCAAAGTTTACTTGCTGCCACGTTTTGGACGGCGCACAGCTAGAAATAGCTGTTGCGATTGTTTCAATACCATCAACAATTCCATCCGCCGCCTCCGCAAATGGTAAGAGAATTGCCGCACCAACATCCGTATCTGAATTCTCGCGAGTCCAATCACGGAAGCTCCGAAGACTACTGCGCGCATCAGCCAAAGCATTTAAGTTAAGACCCGCAATCTCAAACCGCTCATATACCTGGGTTGAGACGAAACCAGGGAAGCGATTCCACTCAGCCGGACCAGCGAGCTTATCTTCAAAGGCACCGGCGCCAATTCCATCATGACCCACACCACATTGATTCGTCTGATCAGCAGAAACCGGCGTGCTTCCTGAGGTAGGCTGGAAGCCAAACCGCCACGCCTGCAACGTACATCCAAAAGGAGAGACAGGGATTTGAGTAATACTGTTCCCTCCACTTCGATTACCCGCCGGACTAGGGGTACCTCCACAGCTCGTTGTATCA
This sequence comes from uncultured Gammaproteobacteria bacterium, assembly GCA_964562155.1. Taxonomy (GTDB): domain Bacteria; phylum Patescibacteriota; class Patescibacteriia; order 2-12-FULL-60-25; family 2-12-FULL-60-25; genus JAGOUY01. Next base: position 62,753 of record CAZLRU010000005.1, on the reverse strand, counting down.
ATACGAGTGGAATAAAGACAGGTCGTGTCTGCACCAGGCGCACCAGAAGCACACGGAGCCCCAGAAATATCATAGTCGCTGGCATGATCAGCCTGATGCTTATAGGAACGAGGGGAATAAATATTATCGAACCGATTCCCTCGCTTGAGGTAATAGTTGTAGCTAGTAAAAGAACAGTCGTAATCCGCGTAGCAATCCTCGTACTCATCAGCCTGAACAACGTTATAGACTCCGCCATCCGGATAAATCACACGCGAACCAGGACCAGTCGCCGTTCCAAACGGTGTACGAGCGGTTGGTTCCACCACTTGGCGACCACGCGCATCCAACTCAGGAAAAGCACACCGACCAGCCTGACCAAAACGCTGTTGCGTATTGGAATCCGACATGGTCTGAAACGGGTTCTTTACACATCTACCATATACCGATAGCGGACATTCGCGAGAGTGATCCATCGGAGCCGAGCATTCCGTGGAGCCGAGATCCCCACGAACCGTTCCGCCCTGACAGGTAAAGGGAAACGAAGGATATGTGGCTGAGTTAGAGAAATGACGATTGTTAGCTTCTTCAGGAGTAAAGGTTTCCACTTGAGAAGTACCCGTGTAGTCGTACACCTGACGAGGATCCTCGATACAAGAAGACCCCGCTCCACATTCAAGATTCGTAACACATGGTTGACCGCGACGAGAAGAACGAGGGTCACAGATGGTCACCTTACGCCAACCAGCGTCCGCATTAGCAACACACGCGCCCAACATTTGCGTCTGTGCACCTGTCCCCTGGTCAATCCGGATAGCACCCGTATGACAAATATCCGGATCAGAGCCACAAGCAAGGCCCGCATTGATACCTGATAAAGAATCACAGACTTTAAAGTCACTGAGGTCCTCACGAGCCAACGCACTGGTATCACATTCTCCATCCAAACTACACATACTGCTCGTTGCATAGCTACCGGATGGCACCGATCCAAGAGAAGGTGTACAAGCCCGACCCTTAAATGGACCGTAAAGACAAGCATTATCTGTAAACCCTACCGGCGATGCTTCATAACGAAGCATGCGATACACACGACCGAATAAGTTAGAGAGATAGGCCCATTTATCCTTTGGATAGGCATCCGGTCGATAGTAGGTGTCAGCACCGGAAGCTAAGAAGGTTGGTTTTTTCAGCGGTGAGAATCCAGCCACATCCTGACCGGTCTGGAATAACACCTGATCATCCTTACCAACCGATCGAGTCGTAAGCGCACTGGCAAATGGCGTAAATTTAGTACCGTAAGGAATGCCAACGCGAGGCACCGTAAAGCCAGACTCCTTCCAAACACGGTCCGTGAAAGCCGCGTCCTGAAGCGAATCCTTGCTACGTACTTCCGCTAAATCTTTACAGATATCAGCGCTCGTCACATCCACGTTCAGATAAATATAACGAACGTCATTAGCAGCACCCGCACAACTAGCCACCCAGAATCCAACCAAGCGCCATGGACCACGAGGAACACGATGCAAACGACCCAAATCAGAAGCATTCATTCCTTGATAGACTTGGTCCGCGCTCGTCTGAAAGACGGCTCGGATACCAAAGTATGGCTTGTCAGCGTCACAACGATCATAGACAGGGCGTTGACGTAGCGCATCGAAGCTCGTCACCGCACCATTCCCATACACCATCTTAGAAAACGCCTGCTCTTGGCCCTGTAAACGGGTTCCGACCTGCCAGGTTTTGAAGTAGCACTGATTCATGCTCGGTTCAATTCCTTTAAATTTCACACAATCTCCCGCCACCGGCACCCCTGTATCCACCCCATTGATATTCCCCGTCAATAATTTTTCATTCCCACGCGTCATGAATGGATCATACGATTCCAAAAACTTCTGCTGCCACTGTTGATCAGCCGCCTTGCTTTGATCAGCGTCGTTATAATCAAAACTTGCGAGATTATCCACCCAGTCTGCCTGGTACCCACACCCGATACGTCCCATGCCGTTCTTGTTGACGATAGGAGTAACTTTAAGGTAGCCGATATTCGCATCAGATAGCCCACTTTGAACCGCAGCGGGAGTCAACGCAGAAGCATTGAACAAGCGTGCGATAAAAACCGGTGAGTTAAGCTTAAAGAAGGTCTCAGCGTACGAAGTATCGAAACTGTGACCGGTACTCACTAAGCGCAAACCCGTTGTATCCGATGAAGAATCATCATTATCCTGATCATCATCAGCCTGTTCACACTGCTGAGCAACCAGACTTCCATCGGTACCGACTCCATCCAAAGAAGCGTCCGATTTCCCCTCATCAGAGGTCCACAAGTCATCGTAGGAGAACTCGTGCATCAAGCCCGCATACGTACTCGAGGCAGGATTGGAACTTCCCTCAAAATCGACCGGAGCAAGTCGCAGCGTACGAGGTTTACGAGCAGAGGAAGTACAGTAGTATTGACCGGAGCTTGGTGGAGGGGAATAACCAGCAGACGGAGTGTAGTGATACACATCCTTTTCACCAAACAGGATCGGCCCAGGATTCCAGGTAAGACAAGGCTGCTCAGTAACCCCGCCACGACGCACCGCACGGGTCACATCGCGCTCCAAACACTGACCAAATACACCACGAACCGTTTCAACACCTGTAAGAGCCACGCAACGACCGCCCAATTGAGGATCTCCACAAGACTGTGAAACATTTGAGGCCTCCACCACACGCTGACGAGCGGTAGTCGGAGCCGTAGGACCTCCGGAAGAGGGAGGGGTTGCCCCACCCGCTGAAGGAACTGCTCCAATAGACAATACAGTGCCCGGAATACATCCCTCACCATCACGTGGACCACCAACACACACACCCGTCGGGATATCCTGAGACGCCGTGTTATAGAACTTGCTCACCGCCGCTTCACGGTAATCAGCGCGTTTATACGTACAGCTACAATCCTCCCCGTATTCACAAACATTTACACGAGTATATCCAGCCAAGCGCTCAAGCGGCTTAGGCGGAACCTTGGTTGTATCCCAACGAGTGGCGTAACTATCCGGAAATGGAGCGTCCGGCTGAGGATACGCGCGACATTCAGCCATCGGATACGCACGACGAATAAAACCATCGTCATTCGCTTGGCCACGAGCAAAGGTATCGGACAAAGCTTGAAAATCGAATGGACTGCGGCGATTTTCCGGATTACCTAACAGAGCTGAGTCAAACGAAGCGGAAAGATAACAGAAGCTCGTACTCGTCGCGCCAACTTGCTGCGGAATAAAGTACCCAATCAAGCCGGTTTGCAAATGCTGACATAAATGAAGATCGGGGCTCGCAGCACCTAATCGAGTGCGACGATCAAGGATACGGGCCTGCGTAAGCGAAGGGGTTTGATCGTGGTCAAAACAGGTAAGCGCGGTACAACCCGACGGCATGGTTCCGCGAGGAGCGCGGGCGGGCGGCATCGGTACAGCTGCAGCTAAACGGTAATCACGCGCATACTTACCTGTAGCGTTTACCCCATCATTCCCATCAACCGCTACACGAGCATTCACTAAATCGGTAGCTAAAAACGCGTTAGGGATCGCATATCCAGCATAGTCTTTCTGACCCAAGCCAATAGGACGATTCACATAGACGTCATTCGTCAACGCTTGTCCACGCGCAAAGACAGGCTCGGTGCTCGTCGAAGAACGATCAACATAACTCGCGCAATACGGGTCTCCATTTGCCTGCGTCCCCCGATCACAGAGAGCCAAATTGGTACATAAGTTACGAGTGCGATTGGTTGCAGGATCCGAAACAACTTCCGAACTGCTACACCCAAGCCACTGAGCACAGTCACGATCCATCTTAACCTTCACAATCAAGTTAGCGTCATTAGGAACGCTGCAAGTGGCACGGCGGGTATACACCACCGCTCCAACGCCGGGAATAAACCCTGGTCGAGGAGCAGAATCCGTACAATCACTATCTACACGACAAGTCGTGAGACTCATGAGAATCGGACTGCTGCGCCAGACATCCGTAGCCGAGAGCGCTCCCAAGGAGAATTCATTCAAACCAGGAATCCCTGCACAGGTTGGGTCGGAAGTAGGACATGCCTTGATCGTACCACTGCATTCACCTTTTTGCGCACGACAATTTGGATCAGCTGGATTGCGTTGACAATCAATCGGCTGAACAGGTAGCAAACGAGGCAATGATTGCTGACCCGCATACGTAGCACGAGCGTTATAGCGATCATTCGCATCACTCGTATCACGGATAAGAATACAACCGTTCCCTGGGTCCACATTCCCTGCACAGCTAGCCGTATCCAGCCTTTGATTGCGAATAAAGAAGTAGGGCTTACCAGATGGATGATCGGGATCAGAAGTATCCATAGGATCACGCAATTCCGTACACGCATCCGCCGAAGGGCTACACGTACCCACCCAACCACGGTAGAGAGGATCAGCCCGACGAGCCACACCAAACGTCTGACCCGCTTCTAGCAATTCCGGATAACAAGGTTGAGCGGGGCTCGAATTGGTCTGAAACCAACCAGCATATCGACCTGCGGGCAATCCAACAACCTCAGTAACATCTTCTCGATACTGACAGGTATGCGTATCAGGTGCACGGAAGTACTCCTTATTCCCATTGTAGGTAAACTCTTCACAGAATAATTCTGATGGTCGGCACAGAGAGCGATCGTAACGCGTAATATCGTCCTTCAAATACACCGTGGTAAAACCATCAACCGTTTGACGATCAGCGGAAAACTGAGGTCTCCCAAAAGCGCGACAACTATCTTGATCAGCTGTACAACGCTTGCTTGGGTCATCAATAGCGTAAACAATGCGGTCCGCCGAGCGAGTGGTTGTTGCCGCTCCAAAACCTGTAACACGAGGACTGTCATCACGCGTAAAGGTTTCAGCTCCCACCGCATCTGAATTACGCGTATCAACAAATCCTTTACAGCCAATCGCCGCCTCCCGACACAACTGAGTAAACTGCCGAACATTCACCGCCTGCTGCTGACGATTGGTGTATGCGCGGCACCCTAACATAGCGCGAGGTTGAGGGACGCCGTACGCGTTTTGATCACAGACCTCAGGAGTAGACCACGTATCACGACGGGCATACACGACATCCTGAACACGCGTAATCACGACTTCATCCAAAAACACCACATACGGAACGGAAATACCGGGTGCCGTCCAGACTAAACTTGAGGTAGTAGCCCCCGGATAAGCGTTAAAAGGACCAACGGTGTAACGCTGCCAATCCGTGGCTAGACCAACCGTACCAACAAAAATCGGTGCACGACCTACGTTAGCCGGATCACGAACGGTGAGCTGCAACGTACTGGTAGCCAACGCAGGTTTTGCCCAGAACGTCACATTATAAACCGCATCTGCTTGTGGTGTGGCAAATGGAAGAGAAACCGTCGCGGCATTACGAACAGCCACATCAATACGAAGTGACTGATCACCAACTAACAAGGATTCAGTTGATAACCGTCCAGCACCGACAAACGGAGCGGTGGTAGTCGTATCACGAAAGGTCTGAGACACAACCGGCAACGCTGCACCGGAAGTAGAGCCACGGTATTCTCGACACCCAACCGCAGGCGCAGAACAAACACGGCTTTGCGATACAAGGACATGATACAAGCACTCATTAGCCGCCGCATCAAAGGTACCGTCCGTCTTTTCACAATCAGCGCGGTTCGTACGTGCCAAACGAAAATCCGTACAACTCGAACTTGAAATAACCGTTTGAGAGTAGTAGCGATAAAAGATATTCCCCTCGGCGTCGTAAAACTGACGACAGTCAGGATCAAGCGCCGTTCGCCAACTCGATTCATTACACGTAGCTGGTTCTTTTAAGAACGTGCGCCCAGGCTCGCGCTTAGCAACCACAAGAGGCGCAGCAGGAGTCGCCGTGTCGTGCACAAGACTCCACGTACGAAGTTGGTATCCTGCCGTATCAGAACCCTCCCAGGTAAAGAAGGTTTGTGCATCAGGTCCTGGTTTACGACAAGAGCGTGCATAGCTAAAGTACGCCTGTTGTTCACCGCCCGCCCCTTCCACATTCGTAAAAGCCTCACATCCCACCTCCTCTTGCCGGCACGTGGCCGCCGTTGATGGAATGAAGTTGGTGGACGTTGCATCACCAGGATCACTAAAACGAACATCTGAATCAGCAACTAAGTCAAATGCGGATGCACCTTTCTTATAATCGCTGTACCCCACGCACTCGGCTGGACACAAATCATTGGTAGACAAAATAGCTGGTACCTCAGATCCGCGTCCCTGAGCATCCGTATATCCATTACAACCCGCCTCCGTCTGACGACACATCTTGGCAAAGTTATCACAGTAAGGATGATCGCCATCCGTACCAGCACAAGCAAATTCATCCGGCGCAATCTTAAGATGACGCTCAACCAACGCCTCATTAATCCCATCAACAAAATCCGTAGCATACTCCCCTTCTTCAAGCTGAACAGCATCAATAAGGGCGTTATCGCCAACAAAGGCAACCTTCGCCATCACTGTTGAACTCGTAGCAAGAAAACTACACTCGTAACGCTGCCAATCAACCCCTAATGCACCACTCTCCGTAATACTGATACCCGGTTCACGCACCCCGCCGGCAACCGTACAACCAGAACTCTTGTACATACCAGCACTTGAAACCGTAAACGCGTGATTACGATCGCGATACTGGGTTATCTGTGCCAAGGCACGCGGAGCAGGTGTATTCGTTTTTGCACGCGCAAACAGAGAAATAGTGTACACACGACCGCCGGTCAAATTAACGTACTGTTCGTAGAAACCAGAGAATCCTCCTGCTCCATTTGTATCAGCTGCACGTACCCCTTGAACGGAAGCTGTCCCATCTGCAACCAAAGGAGAAGAAGATGGCAAAAAGGTTGTGGGGGTAAGCGTCCAATTCTGCAAGCTAGGCGAGCTACCATCCGTTAAACGTTCAAACGACGGATTCAAAAGCAAGTTCAAATTCGAACGACCGACCACCACTTCACGCAACTTAGTACACCCCTCACCATTCGCCCCACAGCTAGATACATTACTATTAAAGTAGACACGTGGGCCCGTAGAAGTGGCTCCAATCCATCCCTCATTCCCAAGCACCGGATTACGCGTAGTCGCGTACCATAGACAACCCACATTATCAGCCGAACAAGCAGCTTGATCTACGGTATTGCGTAAGTACGAAACCGCTTGGCCGCTACGCGCTTGATAGGATCGACAGCTCGCCTCACGCGGCAAACACTCATCCGCTCCAAAACGATACACGGATTTTTCCGCTACACAATATCCGTAACCACCCACACACTCACCCTGATCATTACGACGCAAACACGTTTGCACATCCTGACATTCCTGACGGCGCTGACCAAGCGTCGTTGAAATTAACTGCTCACCATATCCATCCAAAACACATTGTTGAGGCAGACTCGTTAAAATCCAGTTCGGATCAATCAAGTGACACCACGGACTCGCATCAGAACCACTACAACGAGAAAATCCATCCACCACTTCTCGCAACGTCACACACCCCGTTCCCTGCGGTCCACATTGAGCAATATTTTCTGGCGAATTAGCCGCTAACTCAAATCCATCAGATAAAATACGTAAGACACGAAGTTTTTGTAAGTTACCGGCACAATAGGCACTCGTATAACAATTTCGATCCTGATTGCGTCGTGTATCGGCCGCGGGAATAAGCTGCCAGTCTCCATGCAACAAATTAGCGTTCAAAGCCGCCTGAACCGTCATCCCTCCTTGATCACTCCGGACAAGAGCAGAACGAAGAGCCTGATCAATCGCGCAATTCCACGTACCGCGAGTATCAGCCGGACAAGCGGCTAACTCGGCAATCACATCAAAATTTTCGACACGCTGTAAATTAGGCGTCTTGAGCGATACGTTGATGTTGCGGGAATCCGCCTGGCGTCGATCGGGGACAAAATCGGGAGACTCTACCTGAATTTGTGCGATCCCCGCATCCAATCCCCCCTCAAATAAACGTCGCAACAACTTTGAGGTAAGCGTGTTAACAAAAATGGAGGCGGTATAAGAAAGCAACTGCACAAATCCTTGCTGCAACCCACTCGACAACGTAGCATTAACCGTCGTCAACAAACTTTGGTTCGGAAAACGAACCAACTGCTCACGCGCCGCTTCACTCACCACCTGAGAAGGCGTCTTAATGTTGCCAGATAATAAATTATTGATCGCTTTAAATCCACCTCCTTCTGTACGCGCGAGCAAACTATCATTCACGTTTGTAGCGATTTTCTTGCTGAACTGATTAAACAAATTAAAGGTGACTCCAAGATCACTGGAATTGGTATTCAAACTTAACTGAACATTTTTGAGAACGTCTTCATTGGTCAAACTCTGATACAGTTGATCATAGTTTTTAACGATATCGTTAAAATCACACTTGGGTCGTGGACGCTGAAAACGACCTTGCAAACCGGGGAAAAAATTCCCCAACGACAACTGCACCCGTAACAAAACACGTGCATCCGGACGACACAAGTTAAAGCCAGCCCCTCGAAAAAAATCTTCACTCGACAGCGAACCGATAAATTCTCCCGCCGCATCCGAAGCCACATCTTTCAAATATTCGCCTGGCCCCTTCTTATAAAACGTTGCCGATTGACCCGAGCCTCCGGTCGCAATGTAATCCGCCGCATCATACGCCAACTGGCCAAGAAAGGTCTGAAACGCATTAAACAATCCAACCATGGCGGCCCGTGACAGACTAGTGAGAATACTTTCTAACACGTTATCTGTTTGACGCGGAATATCTCCCACGACCGTAACCTGCGCCTGAGCCGGCGAGGCTAAAAACGGCCAAAACGCCAGTACAACCAGCGTCCAGGCGATCAAGCCACGGGTAAACGATCGAAAGAACCGAGAAAAGAGGGTGCCCATAAAGGAGAAAAAGGAAGAAGGTCAACGAGATGGTACCGCATTTGTGCCAGCCGCACCACCCTGCGTACCACGTCTATATAACTCGAGAACTTGTTGATCGGACAGAGTCTGAAGATCGGCTTCGCTCGCTACCCGATTACGTATTAATAAAGAACGAATATCGGCGGCACTCATCTGGGCAGGCGGCGGAGTCACCGTAGGAGAAGCAGTAGTAGCCCCCGTTCCGGGAAGCAGAGCTTGACCGGAAGAAGTGGAGGATCGCTGCGTAATTCCGTCTAGCCGCGGTTGACAGTCCCGTCCTTGAGGACAGTTTGGATCCGTGCCGCGTGAAACCTCAATCCCATCCTGAAGACCATCCGAATCAGAATCCGCGAGATACGGAGAGGTGCGATAGGTATTCAGCTCATCCCAATCATTCAACCCATCTCCATCCGTGTCCTTAAGACGAAGACCGTCCTGCGTTTCCTGAACCTTACCAAGCTCACTCACGAGCTGACGTGATGCTTCCAAATTTTTTCGAGGAGCTAAAAAAGGAGCTTGAATCTGTGCGTACAGATACCAAGTCGAAAAAACGAGCGTGAGAAAACCACAAACCCCAAAAACACTCACCCCTAACTGCTGCTCAGAGGACAAACGCCCCCAAACTTCTCGCAGCCACGCAAACCGCGGGCGCGCTTCTTCGTCAGACATGAAAACAGTATACCAATAATGAAATGATTATGGGAGAGGTGACAAAGGAATAAACATTCCGTATGATGAGAAAGAAATTATATGTTCCTTTCTCAAGCAAATGAGGATAATCCCGTCCAAGATTGGTTGTCACAGCCAGAAGAAGGCCGCCTCGCAATCGACGTCTTTCGTGATCGAGATACACTTGTTATTCGCACACCCATCGCTGGCGTAGAGGTAGACGACCTAGACATCGCTGTTGACGGCGATCTTCTGACTATCCGTGGAAAACGTCAGGCTCCCTCCCCTCTTCATGAAGAAGATTGGTTTTACCGTGAATGCTATTGGGGACCATTCAGTCGCTCCGTCATTCTCCCCATCGACGTTATCCCAAATGAGGTACAAGCTTCATTAAAGCAGGGCATTTTAGATATTCGCTTACCCATTCGAGAACAAGGCCGCGCAATCACCATTCGACCCACATTGCTTGACTAACTATTTTTCGCTAGGATGCCGGAATATATATGAACAAGGCTCTCATACTGACCGTAAAAGATATCCAGGACACGCAAGTAACGGCAGCTACAGAAGATGGCCAAACGTTCGTACTTCCAAACAGCGTCATCCTCGGCAAACCTCAACTCAATCAACCCCTATTTCTCATAGCGGCTGCCCCCGGCAATGAAGCCGGAAAAGAACATGCGCTTGCGCAAACACTCCTTGAACATCTTCTTGACTCCTCCACATGAACTCCTCCCCTCCTGAAGGCTCCCCTCCTATGGCCTCTCACCACGCCCTAAAGCGCTCGATCCCTCTTTTGGCCGTACTTTGCCTTATCCTCATCGGAGGATTGGGAGCATTCGGTTGGTCATACGCGCAAATAAACAGCGAACGATTGCTTCCCGGCATCACCATTGCCGGCACCCCCGTAGGCAGACAACTACCCAAAACCGCTGAGAAGTTGGTTGAAACACAGCTCAACCAACAATTCAAAGAAGGAATTCAAGTCCAATTAGACAACCATCCAGTATCCCTAGGAAAACCAAAAGGACTTATCACCTACGACGTATCACACGCCGTAAAAGAAGCGAACCTTCTTGGGCACACTGGACCCCTCGTACATCGCCTCCTCGCACCACTCAAAGGCCAGTTGTTTGGTTATGAAATAGCCATCCATGCAGAGATAAACGAAACCGAGCTAGCAAAACGAGTAACAAGCAGCCTAGGAGACAAACTCGCTCCCCCAAAAGACGCCGAACTAATCGTGCAACCAAGCGCAACCTCTTCTGAGATCGCCCTGTTTATTACCCCTGAAAAAACGGGAGTTACTATTAATATCCAAACCCTGAAAGAAAAGCTAGAAACACAAACCAACACTGGCTCAAACCAGCCCATCCTCCTCACAGCCGAAACACACACCGCGCAGATCACCAAAGCAGATCTCGAGCCTTTGATTCCGGCTGTAGAACGCTGGCTCTCCAAATCCGATTTCACGCTTCAAACAGAAGGCGCTCAATGGGCCATAAAAAACACTGACATCGCCTCTTGGATCACCGTCAATACCAGTACAATCCCGCTCAGCATCCAACTAGATCCAGTCCTCGTAAAAAACAACTTGCGCATCCGCGCCAAAGACTTTCTTCAACCCGTTAAAAATGGATTGATTCAAGTCGATGCCAGCAGCACCGTCATCGCCTTCGAAGAACCTATCCAGGGCATCGATATCGACACCTCAAAAACCATAGCGAATATTTTGAGCGGCTGGGAACATAATTCAAGCACCATCAATCTCGTCTTAACTAAAGTAAGCCCAAATATTCTAGGCGATGGCGCACGCCTAGGTATAGAAGAAGTCATCGGGGTAGGTCGCTCCAACTTTTCAGGCTCTCCTTCAAATCGTCGCCGAAATATTGCCTTAGGAGCAAAAAAAGTTCATCGAACACTGCTTGCACCAGGAGATGAGTTTTCGATGCTTAAAACACTCGGGGAAATTGACGGAGAGCACGGCTGGCTCCCAGAACTCGTGATTAAAGGCAACAAAACCACCCCGGAATTTGGCGGTGGCTTATGCCAAGTAGGAACCACCATGTTTCGCGCGGCGCTCGCAAGCGGCCTCCCCATCACCGCTCGACAAAATCATAGCTATCGCGTCCGCTACTACGAACCGGCCGGCACCGATGCCACTATTTACGATCCCGCACCAGACTTTAAATTTAAAAACGATACCGCCAACTCCCTCCTCATAACCACCAGCATCAAAGGAGATGAAATGGCCTTCACCGTCTGGGGCAAAAAAGACGGCCGCCTGACAGAGCAAACAACCCCTCGCGTATATAATATCGTCCCTCCACCTCCAAAAAAAGTCGTCGAAACCCTCGATCTGCCTCCAGGCAAAGAAAAATGCACGGAAACAGCTCACGCCGGTGCCGATGCAGAGTTCACCTATACCGTCACCTACCCGGACGGAAACATCGCCAAACAAACCTTTAAAAGCCGCTACAAGCCCTGGCAAGCCGTCTGTCTTAAAGGGGTAACCGAACTAACCCAACCCGCCAGCGGCGTTGATGAAACCGGCGTGAACAATCCAAATTTATAAGCCAAATCCTTCTATTTTCCCATCTTTTTTATCTAGGGCTCTGACCGGAAGTTCTTTTTGCGAGTGAGTATGTTTGAAGTTATCAAAACCCAATGCGAAGCCAACGTGATTAGGCAACAAGTTACGGAGCGAGCGGAAAAGAACTTCCGGTCAGAGCCCACCGCCTAATCCTCTTCACTCGCCACCGGCAAACCTTGACACCCCCTCATCCCCATGATATAAAAGAAAGTGCCCTTTACGTAACCGCCGTTTGCGGCTTTCTTTTTGTCCCCCTTCTCATCGGAACAGGAAGAACTCCACAAGCCTTGACAAAATACCTTGGACTTGCTAGAGTACGCAGTCAATTGTTCACCAGGCCTTTAGCAATCCGCATCCACGACAAGCATGGAATGTCTCCATAGGGCACAACGGGTTTCGACTCGTTTTCACCTCTAGATACATTTCTTGGGTGCGGATTGCTTGAGTCCTGGTGTTTTTTTATTTTCACACTCCCCTTTTTTTTCTCTATCTGGAGCTCCGACCGGAAGTTCTTTTTGCGAGCGAGTATGTCCGAAGCCATCAATCTCCAATGCGAAGCAAACGCAAGGATGCGGCAAGTTACGGAGCGAGCGGAAAAGAACTTTCGGTCGGAGCCCACCGCCTACGTTACTTTTTCATCGCCTGCCCAATCCGTTCAATAGCGAGCACAAATGCCGCCTGTCGATGCGTGATCGAATATTTTTCCGCCGTCTCTGCCACGGCTTTTGAAGCCTCCATCATAAGAGGTTTTAACCGATCAAACACCTCCGCCTCAGTCCAATGTTCATTGGCCTTATTTTGTTGCCACTCCAAAAATGAAACGGTAACACCACCCGCATTCGCCAGCACATCTGGAATAACCACCACTCCATGCTGAGCAAAGTAGGTATCTGCTTCAGGCGTTGTTGGTCCATTCGCCAACTCAAGAACCATCTGCGCACGCACCTTAGGAGCGAGATCTCCCGTTAATTGATTCTCTAAAGCGGACGGGACTAACACACCACAAGGCAACGTCAAAACCTCCGTCTGTGACAAGGTTGGCAACCCCTTAAATCCAACGACACTCCCTGTCAATTCTTTGTGCGCCACAAGCGCGGGAATATCGAGACCATGTTCATCATGGACACCGCCTTTTGAATCGGAAACCGCTACCACCTTATATCCATGACGGTGAAACAAGTGAGCAATCACATGCCCAGCATTCCCAAATCCCTGAACCACAACCGTTGCAGACTCAGAATCCATCCCAAGCTTGGCGCGAAATGCTTCAAAAACATAATAGCCACCCTGCGCAGTAGCCGTACCACGACCCTCAGAACCACCCTTCGCAATAGTTTTCCCCGTGACAACCGCAGGCTGAAATGAACCAACGATCTTACCGTACTCATCCGCCAAAATATCCATGATAGCCGGCGTTGTATTTACATCGGGCGCAGGAATATCTTTATCCGGCCCAATCGCATCCGCGATCGCCCGCGTAAATCCGCGCGTGAGCCGCTCAATTTCATCTTTAGATAACACCTTCGGATTGACGGCGACCCCACCCTTTCCTCCGCCGTACGGAATACCCACAACAGCGCACTTAATAGCCATCCAAAAAGACAACGCCTTCACCTCATCCATATCAACCTGTTCGTGATAGCGAATCCCACCTTTATACGGCCCGCGCGCACTATTCCACTGCACACGATAGCCATGAAACAACCGTGTGGAGCCATCATCCATCACAACAGGTACATGAACATCAATAATCCGCTCATGATGACGTAATCGCTCAATAACCTCGGGCGCAACCTGCGCGACACGAGCCGCAGCCTCTAACTGCTGCATGGCATTCTTGAAGACAGACATAAATAAGTGAAGAAGTAGGTAGAAAATGAGGAAAAGCACCTTTTTGGAGACTCGTGCAGTACGAGTACAGCGACTACTACATGACTTCCACTCAATTTAAAGATCGGCTAGATAATGCTCTGCATCAAGAGCGGCCATACAACCAGTACCCGCCGCCGTAATCGCCTGACGATAACGAGCATCTTGTACATCGCCACACGCAAATAACCCGGGAACATTCGTTTTAGAAGAACCGGGGATCGTCTTCACGTAACGCTTCTCATCCAAATCCACCAATCCCTCAACAAGCGAGACATTCGGCTCGTGCCCAATCGCGGCAAACACGCCATCAATCGGCGCCTCGCGTTCTTCGCCGGTAACCGTGTCCTTTAGACGAACACCGGTCACACGTCCAACCTCAACACCCAAAATATCAATAACCGCCGCGTTCCAAATAACCTTGATTTTTGGATTATTCAAGGCTCGCTCTTGCATGATCTTAGATGCGCGAAATACATCACGCCGATGAACGATCGTAACCGTATCTGCAAAGCGAGTCAGAAAATTCGCTTCTTCCATAGCGCTATCCCCTCCTCCAACCACCATAACGTTTTTGCCTTTAAAGAAAAATCCATCGCACGTTGCACAGGCGGACACACCTTTGCCGTACAACGTTTTTTCCGATTCCAGACCAATGCGACGAGCCGTTGCACCGGTCGATAAAATAACCGTTTTTGATTGATAGATCTTGCCTTTAGCAACCACTTCAAACCCTCCTTCAATCGGTTTTAGGCTATCGACTTTTTCTGAAATAATCGTCGTCTCAAAACGCTTGGCCTGGTCTTTCATGACCTGCATGAGCTCAGGACCCTGAATCCCTTTCACAAAACCGGGGAAATTCTCAACTTCCGTCGTGGTCATAAGCTGACCACCTGGCTCCGTTCCCTCAAACAAAAACGGCTTTAAGTTTGCCCGCGCCGCATAAATCGCCGCCGTCCAACCCGCGGGTCCTGATCCAATAATAATAATATTTTCCATAGATAATTTTACCCCCTCCCCTAACCCAACGTCGCTGAAGGCAGGAAATCTGAATGATTAAATATGTTTTTCGACTTTTGCCTTCAACTCATCCTTTGACATACCACCCACCATCGTATCAACCACTTGCCCGTTCTTAAACACCAAAAACGTTGGAATGGACATGATGTTGTATTGTTGTGCGACGTCACCAACTTCATCAACGTTAACCTTACCAACCTTGATCTTGCTCGCATCCATCTCGTGACCAAGCTCCTCGACAATCGGACTCATCTGACGACACGGCCCACACCAAGGAGCCCAAAAATCAACAAGAACAGGGATCGATGACTTCAAAACTTCACTATCAAAATTTTCTACAGTAAATACGTGTTCCATAGGAAAAGAAAAGACAATAAATCAGAGCTACTGAATCATAGTGACCGGTGCAAAACGTGGCAAGAGCCATCATCCCCCTATCTTCCGTACCACCCCCTGATCCGCATCCACCTCTACCAGCTCCCCATCTTTTAAGATTTTGGTGGCAGATTTGGTCCCAATCACACACGGCTTACGCATCTCACGCGCGACAATAGCCGCGTGACATGTCACACCTCCTTCGTCCGTCACAAAAGCAACAGCTTTTTTCATCGCCGGCAAATAATCAGGTCGCGTCATTACCGCTACCAAGACATCCCCCTCCTGAACTCGCCCGATATCTTGAGCGCTTTCAATAATACGCACAGGACCCCGAGCAATCCCTCGTGAAGCCGCAAACCCCTTAACCCCTGCCCCAACACTCACAAGCCCGGTTCCAATCCAATCTAGCTCTTTTATCAAAACCTGATCCGTAATCACCTCGTACTCGTCACCCACCCACAACACCATACAATACTCCAAACGCTGACGTAACTCAGCAGAAGAAATCTGTTTCTGCATAATCGCTTCCATTTCAGGAGGTAGGGCATACACCAGCTCCTCAAGAGAGTATCCCGTTCGTTGTGAAATCTCACGTAGAAGCAGGGTAAATGCGTGGGTAGCAAAAAACGTGCCCTTCTTACGCTCATCTTGCCACGCGGCAAAATCATCCGTAATCGTGAGCAATACGCACAGATCATCAGGCAGCCCCAATTCTGAGATAAGTGAATCTTTGCGTCGTCGATGCTCCTCTCCTTGTTCCGATAAAACGCGCAAATGCTCGTTCGCTTGATGCATATCAAGCTCCTGAAGTCGCATTTCAAAAAACGAAAGATCGAGAACACGATCAGCTACGTAATTATTTTGCATCCAGAAAAACTGCTGCTGATGCTCCAAAAGGCGCTGACGTCGAAGATCAGCAGCAGACGATGTTTCTAACGCGATCTTCAAAAGCGCACACTCCTCTTGCGCAAGAAAGGAGGCAAACGTCGAAGCCGTCAAGACCTCGAACACATGCCCAAACCGATCTCCTTCACCTCTTTCCTCTAGGTGAGCACGAATACGCTGCGCCAACAGTTCATCGGTAACCAGAGCAAAGCCATCTATCAAGGGCGAGGAAAGTAATTTATGTGTATATACCTCAGCAAGAGATTGATACGTAGCAAGGAGCTCATCCGAAGACAATAAGGATACATCCATCTTTTCCAATCGCTCGCAAACGGCGTAAAAACGCTCAGCATAGGGCTGAAACGTCCGCCACATGTCCTTACTGATAGTAGGATTCTTCTGAGCCTCTTCAATAATCGCATTCGCCGTTCGCCAAAGCTCATCCGTCGAATGGTACCAATCAGCACGATGATGAGAAAAGCCGGCGTAAGCCATGCCCTGTCCAAAAGGATAGGACGTATGCCGAATCCGAGACACGTGCGCATCCCCCAAAAAGAACATGAAATGCGGACAGGCGTCAAAACGCTGACGATACCAATGCTTCGTGACCATGTCGGCCTCGTGGGTGGCAAACAAGTGAGGAACAAACTTCATCATGCCTAGATCTGATATCCAACACTCCGAAGCGCATCCGTTGTTCGATCAAACACAAGGTTTTTAGCCTCCAATGTTCGAAAATGCTTGGATCCTTCCAATAATTTTTGCACGAATGGATTCACACCCGACACCATCACGACCTTCCCTTGCCGTTCAATAAGCTCAACAATTTCATCAAAAGCATCCACTCCATCCAGATCAACAAACGAAAGCTCGCGCAAACGAAGCAAAACGTGTTTATAGCCATTCAAATCCTGTTCAAAACGAGCCAAATGAGACTCAGCATTGATGTAGGCCAGCTGCCCTTTCATCGAATACACTAACGTATCCGCAGGATGCCCCAACGTAGGATGCGCCTCGTCAGACACAATCTTCTTGACCATGTGCTTATGTTCATCATTCACAATCAACTCAAATTGCCCATGAGACAACTTCTCCATGAACACAATAAGAGAAATAGCCGTTCCTAAAATCAAGCCCACAATAGGATCTTCATAAATCGTGACAGCGGCAACCACAAATGCCAGCACCAGACCCATACGATCATAACGATAAAAACGCTTAAACGCCTCTATCTCCACCATCCGGGCAGCGACAAACACCAAAATCGCTGCGATGACCGCTAAAGGAATGTAGGCGAAATATTTTAATAATATTAAGGAAATAATCGCAATCGAAATACTACTAATAGCCGCCGACGTCGAGTGAGTAGCCTTTGTTTTTATATTAAGAGATGTTCGCGCAAGCGCAGCCGTTGCCGGAATACCTCCCGCCAACCCTGAAGCGATATTCGCAAGACCAAGCCCGAGCATCTCCTTACGTTTATGATGCTTTGTCTTCGTCATCCCGTCGGCGATTTTGGCAGAAATCATGGTTTCAAGAATAGCGATCAACGCCACGCCAAACGCCGCAGGAATCAAACTCGCTTGAAAAGAGAATGTGGGAACATCGATGATCTTGGCTCCCATGTCAGGGTACTTTGCTCCAAGCGTAAGAAGCTTGAGAGAAATCCACCCGTGCTGAGAGGCGTAACCAAGCAAGATTCCTATAGGAGATAAAAGAATGGCTCCCGGCAACTTCGGCAACCAACGAACAAAAGCGAATAGCGCAAGCAAAAAGACAAGAAATACTCCTACCGTAGCAAAAGAAGCGCCACCAATATGATGAAGCGACTCCAGAACATTCTCAACAAAACGAGGATGAGGAGGGAGCCCGGACAAACCCAAGGCAAAATTTAACTGATTCAACCCAATAATAAACGCAACACCCAACGTAAATCCTTGAATAGCGCTCGCTGGCACAAACACCAAAAACCGTTCCAATCTCGCCGCATATGCAATCAGCACAAATACACCACTCACAATAGCGAGCATGGGCAACATCAATACCCCATTCGTAAGCGCATACGCCGCCAACAGACCGGAAAGAGCTCCCGTCGGACCAACGATATTAAAGTGACTTCCTCCAAAAAAAGCCGCCATAATCCCTGCCCAAATAGCCGTGATGATACCCATAACAGGGGTCGCCTGAGAAGCCACCGCTAAGGAAACAGATAGCGGAATAGAAACCAAGCTTACCGTAATACCGGATTGCCAATTAGCCGCCAACCGTTGTTTGAGGGCAGAGAAAGACACCATAGAATAAAAAGACCAGAGGCCAAAGCTCTGGTCTGGAACCATTAACGAATAATTTCCAGCTTCTGCACCTTTGACTCCTCGATATAAAATTCGAGGACATCCCCTATCTCCAACTTCATCTTACCCTTGAACGTAAGTCCGCACTCCTGCCCGGCCGAAGCCTCCTTAACCGGAGACTTACCGGCTTGGACGGTCTCGACCAATCCTTCACTGATCGGATCAGCTCCACGCCAGACCCGTACCTTGCAATTCGTCAGCGCCTTACCTTCTTTGATGCGGGCTCCAACAATCATCTTGCCTGGCTCTGTGCGAAAAATAGCCGCCACTTCTGAACGCCCCACATTGATAACCGTTACCTCTTGTGGAAGCAACGCATTCAAGCGAGCAACAACATCGTCAAACAAATCGTAAATAACTTTACACATTTTGACGGTCACGTTCTTATCACGAGCAGAGATTTCAACCGGCGTTGGCAACATGACGTTAAACCCATACACGGCCGACGGAGGCGTGGTGGCAGCGCGCTCAATATCAGACTCATTCACATTCCCAAGCCCTTTCTGAATAACCTCAACCCCCACCTGATCGTGAGTAAGTTTTTCTAACATGCCAAGAATGGCCTCGAGAGAACCCAACACATCCGTCTTAACCACGATATTAAACATGGTTTTCTTAGGAGCATCTTCAGAGGATTGCGCCATGGAACGGACGGCGGTAAAGGTTTCTGTGGCCCCACGAGAAATCTGCTGCTTCACGGGTGACAAAGCCTTATGATCCTTTGGTACTTCAACAACGTCTCCAACCGACGGAGCGACTTTAAGCCCAAGAATCTTCACCGGCATACCCGGTACCGCTTCGTTCACCATCTTGCCCGTCCAATCACGTAAAGCACGCACACGACCATACCCCGCTCCCGCAATCGACAGCCAATCGTTACGCTTTAAGGTCCCATTTTGGATAATAGCCGTGGCAACCGGCCCTTCACCCTTATCAACATGAGCTTCAATAATCGTACCCGCTGCCAAGCTCTCAGGGTTAGCCGCAATCTTCGCCTTTTCCATCTCCGTCATGAGCAAGATCACTTCCAGTAAATCATCAATCCCAACTCCCGTCTTGGCGGAAATTTTGGCCATCGGAACTGTTCCTCCCCAAGGCTCAACGGTCACCCCAAGCTCCGCCAACTGCCCCATCACACGATTGGGATCCGCGTCAGCTTTATCAATTTTATTCAAAGCAACCACAAACGGAAGTTTGGCAGCCTTAATAATGTCAATCACCTCTTTTGTCTGTGGCTGAACGCCGTCATCCGCTGCAACGACCAAGACCGCAATGTCGGCAACCTTAGCTCCACGGGAACGCATCACTGTAAACGCCTCGTGACCCGGTGTATCAATAAACGTAATTTTCGAACCCTTCTTCTCAACCTGATACGCACCGATATGTTGCGTAATACCTCCCGATTCACCCTCCATGACATGCGTCGCGCGAATAGCATCAAGCGTCTTCGTCTTTCCATGATCAACGTGACCCATGACAACCACAACCGGAGCACGCGTGATGAGCTTGGAAGGATCTTCTGTTTCTAAAATCTCGCGCATCCGTCCTTCTGCCTGAATGGAGGCCATTTCTTGCGAAGCGTTCTTTGTCTCTTCATGAGCCGTAAAGCCAAGCTCCTCCGCAATAATAGTAGCGGTAGTAAAATCGATTCGCTCATTTTGAGAAGCTAAAATACCAGCCTTCATGAGCTGCTGAATCACACGCGTAACCGGTAAATTCAACCGACCGGCAAAATCACGTACGGACAAGACAGCAGGAATTGTAATATCCTTCTTTGGCGCCACAATACCAGCCGCCTGTGATTGATTCGCGTGACGAACCAATTGATCGCGCAATCGCTCACGTCGCGCATTCTCAAGCCATTTTTTATAGATCTGATCAGCGACCCGATCATCGACCTTAATAGCGCGCGCGCCAATATCAAACCCAAGCTCAGGCAATTTAGCCAAGAGGTCATTAGGAGGAACGCGCAACCGACGAGCAAGTTCAGTAACATTCATGTGGCCCAGTCTAGGCGCATTTAAGAGAATCGTCAAGACAGACAAAGCCAAAAAACCTTTCAAGAAAGCGGAAAAACAGCTATCCTTTCTCCAACCAAATCACGCTCCCTCCGACTTTCCACCTCTCCTCCCTCACCTAGGGTTCGACACGTTTACGGATTTAGTCCGAAATCCATTCAAAACCCGCACGGGTGACACGAAGACGGAACCCGTAAGGCAAAAGATACGCATCGGACCAAATCCGTAAACCCGTCAAACCCATCGCCTACCCACAACCTTTTTACTATGTTCTCCCCCAACCTCCTCCTTATCGATAAACCTGCCGGCTGGACCTCTCACGATGTCGTAGCTAAAATTCGAGGCCTCAAAAAAACCAAGGCCGTGGGCCATGCTGGTACTCTCGACCCATTTGCAACAGGACTACTGATTCTTGGCATCGGTCCGGGAACAAAAGAACTCACCGACCTCGTCGGCCTCGATAAAACCTACGAAACGACCCTCACCCTTGGAGCCACAAGTACAACCTTCGATCCGGAAGGAGAGATTACACAAGGAGTTGACGCTGCTTTTGCAAGCGCAAACATAACTCTAGAAACGATTGAAGATGTTCTCAACCAATTCCGCGGTGGCTATGCACAAAAAGCCCCTCTCCATTCCGCCAAAAAACGTGCCGGAAAAAAATTATACGAACTTGCAAGAGCCGGCACCGCCACCGAAGATATGCGTCCAATAAAAGAGGTACGTATCGATGAAATAACGATTCTTGCCTACACTTGGCCTAAACTCCATCTACGCGTTCAGTGTGGATCCGGTACCTATATCCGTTCTTTAGGGGATGATATTGGTCGCGCTCTCAAGGTTGGAGCCTACGTAACTCAGTTACGACGAACAAACATTGGTCATTTTGACATAAAGAATGCAAAGCAGCTGAGTGAAATAAGTGGATCATAGTCATCGTATAGCTACTCTCCTACGTTCCTACTATCCTACCCTCCTATTGACTATGAAACTCCTCATCAGCGATATCGACGGCTCCCTTCTCCCGTTTGGAAAAAGCGAGCTATCCCCAACCATTGTCTCATTTTTCCGTAGCCTGCCTGACCAACACGTGCACGCAACACTCGCGACAGGCAAACCGTTTCTTCGCACCCGACCCCTCGCCCAAACCCTTGGCATTACCACTCCGCTCATCTGCGCCAACGGAGCACTCATCGTGCATCCTGTCAGCGGAAAAATCATCCTGTGTGAGCCAATTGAAGAACACACCGCTCAAGCCGTGATTCAACTGCTAGCCCACGATGTACGCTGCCAAATCTACCCGGAAGTGGAAGACAAGCTTTTTTACGTACGAAATACCGCCATCCCCACAGAAGCCTGGCGTCATCGTCGACCCGGATGGACAGAACCATTGGTCTACGATCCAGAACAAGATATGAAAGAGACGCTGGGCGGATCACCGCACAAAATCGCCGTCAGCACCTCCCCTGCAGATAGAGAAACAATAGAAACATTACTCAAATCGCACTTTGGAGAAAAAGTCAGTATCTTTCATCCCAAACCCGATATTATCGATGTAACCCCCAAAACAGCGAGTAAAGGAACCGCCGCCGCCCGCATTGCGCTGCGCCTCGGCATTCAGCGAGAAGATGTGGTCGTGGTAGGCGACGAAATGAACGACATCTCGCTCTTTGAAGCGGCGGGGATCAAACTCGCTCGTGACCATGCTCCAGATGCCCTCCTCGCCAAAGCAGATATCATCGTGGGACCAGGAGATGACGCTTTGATTTTAGCGCTCAAACAAGCGTTAAAGATCTAAAAGACGCTGGACAAAAGTGAACGCGACTGCTAGACTCAGGGCGCCATTTTTACTTTATCGTCGTTCCGGTTTGAAACACTTGTCTACGCCGTTACCCACCCCTTTTCCATTCTGAACCACAGGCATCCCAGGAGAAGAAAAGATCCGTTGCGATATTCCGTTTTACAAGAATCTCCAACCCGCGTGTACCTGGCATAGACACCTCGAGCCGGACGCCTTCGCATATGCATTATTTGCTAGCCGTGATCGCCCTCCTTGGAGGAGCGATAGCCGGCTATTATTTCGGGAACCGCTCACGGAAAGAAGAAGATGAAAAACGTTTGCAGGAGATCACCAAACAAAGTGAGTCATTAATAAAAAACGCCGAGGAACGCACCAAGTTAGCCGATGAACGCATGCGAGAAGCAGAACATAAACACGAAGAAGTTCTGCAAAAAGCCAAAGAAAAAGCCATTAAAATCCTGGAGGAAGCCCGCTTAGAAGAAAAACGGGCTCTTGAAGATGTAAAACAACAGCAACTGAAACTCGTGGAACGCGAAGAGGAGTTTAGTAAAAAACTGCTGGAAATCGATGCCACCAAGACCGCCGCCGAACAAGCTAAAGCGGAAGCAACCGCCGCTAAAGAAGCAGTCGATGCATTGATGCAACAAGAACTGGTTAAACTTCAAGAGATCGCCACACTCAACAAAGAGCAGGCCTTAGAGCGACTCATGCAGCTCGTGGAAGAACAAAACCAGGAATCCCTCATGAGCCGCATGCATAAGCTTGATCAAATGGCTGCTGACGAGATCGACCGTAAAGCCAAAAATATCATTGCAGTCGCTATTCAGCGCCAAGCTTCTTCCCACGTCACAGAAACCACCACTACCTACGTCGAAATTCCTACCGAAGAAATGAAAGGACGTATCATTGGCCGTGAAGGACGCAATATTAAAGCGATCGAGCTTCTCACGGGATGTGAACTCATTATCGATGATACGCCAGGTATGGTGACGATTTCGGGCTTTTCCCCTATCCGTCGCCAGGTCACAAAACGGGCCTTGGAAAAACTGATTGCTGATGGCCGCATTCACCCAGGTCGTATCGAGGAAACTATTGATGAAGCGAAGCGTGAACTTTCCCTCGACATTAAAAAAGCTGGTGAAGATGCTCTCTACCAACTCGGCATCTCCATGGCCGGCATCGACCCAAAACTGATTCAGATCTTGGGACGATTAAAGTACCGCACAAGCTACGGACAAAACGCTCTGCTTCATTCCATGGAAGTTTCAAACATCGCTACGCTGATTGCGGAAGAGCTGGGAGCGGATGTATCTGTCTGTAAGAAAGGCGGTCTCTTCCACGATATCGGCAAAGCAGTTGATCACGACATGCAGGGATCACACCCAGAACTCGGCTACCAAATCATGAAGAAGTTTGGTTTTCCTGAAGAGCTCTGCTACCAATCCATCGGACACCACGAAGACAAACCAAAAACCATCGAAGCTATTATCGTTAAAGCGGCTGATGCCATCTCCGGTGCTCGTCCCGGTGCGCGCAAAGATTCTCTCGAGTTCTATGTGAAACGCTTGCAAGAACTCGAATCAGCCGCCTCTTCCTTCCAAGGCGTCGATAAGGTCTATGCGATCCAAGCCGGTCGCGAAATCCGTGTCTTCGTGAATCCGAAAGCGATGGACGACTTTGGCGCCAGCAAACTCGCACGTGATATTGCTAACAAAATCGAATCAGAACTTAAATATCCAGGTGAGGTACGGGTCACACTCATTCGCGAAACACGCGTGGTTGAATACGCACGCTAAAGCATCACCAAAAAGACCATCGAAACAAAAATCCTTGCCGTTATAGCAAGGATTTTTGTCTACTAAAACAGATAGTATCCGACCGCTTCCAACTTCGTACGCACCCCCTTCGCAATCTGGGCAGGCAACAACTCCTCAAGCCGATGCTCAGTCAACAAAGGACCACTCTGCCCTTCCAGCCAACGACTTTGCGTACACGTAATCACCTCCGCTCGCTCCACGACGCGCAGAACCGAGGCATGAGACGCATCCGTATCCAACAACTGACGCAATGGGGGCTTTGGATTAAATGCAATGCCATGCGTCACAAGTCTCATCATCGGTAAATCTCCCGCTCCATCCCCAACGGCAAACCCTTGCTCACAAACATATCCCTGATCCTGAACCAGAGCCCGCAAGTCATCTGCCTTGACCGGTAGACGACCTTCCTCACCCGTAAAAAATCCCGCTTGATCAGCCTTGAGAACATTGCCGATCGCAAAATGAAATCCCATCGCTTCCGCCAACGGATGCAAAATCTCAATGGGACAGAGCGAAATAAGAACCAACGCGTAGCCCTGCTCTTTCAATGTCAAAAACAATGCCCGAGTAAACGCATACTGTTCATCAAGGAGCGCGCGGGAAGCGACAAACTCTTGCGCCAAACCCCGCAACCGCTCACGTGACATTCCAGCCTCTTTGTAGCGTGCCAGCGAAACCTCGATCAAACGGTCTTCATAGACCTTGTAGGATTGTTCGCGCTTGGCCCAATTCTGATACGCCTGCGCCAACACCTCATCCTCCTCAAGCGCACGAATATGACCAGCTGCCACCAAATGGGGAAGCAACTTCCAGTGCAGGACACCTCGACCCAAGGTCTCATCATAATCAAACGCGGCGATCGGGGCTCCAGGCTGCGGTTTATCTGACGAAGTTATCCACAAATGCATACAGAAGAAGAGTATCGTGGTCGAGAGGCATTTTGACAAGCAAGAGACCAGATATTTGCCTCAATCTTGAGAAAAAGCTATCATAGACCCACAAATTATTTTTGTCATTTACCTCTGTATGGACACCATCAATAAAGCGGAGCTCATTAACCAAATCGCCGACAAAGTGGGCGTCAGCAAAAAACAGGCTGAAGACATGATCGAGGCCTTTGTCAGCATCGTTACCAACACGCTAAAGAGCGGTAACGAGGTCACCATCGCCGGCTTTGGCGCTTTCATGGCCAAAACACGAGCTCCTCGCATGGGTGTCAATCCTCAATCCCCTACCCAAAAAATCCAAATCCCCGCCGTTACGGTTCCAAAGTTCAAAGCCGGCAAAGGCCTCAAAGACGCCCTCAAACACGCTGGCATGGCTGCTCCTGCTGCACCTGCCGCCATGTAACGCGCACCTACAAACACAAAGAACGGGTCCATCCCGTTCTTTTGATTTATTACCCCCTTCTTCCCTATCTAGGGCTCCAACGGGAAGTTCTTTTTGCGAGTGAGTATGTTTGAAGCTATCAAAACCCAATGCGAAGCCAAAGGCTATATGGTAGCAAGTTACGGAGCGAGCGAAAAAGAACTTCCCGTTGGAGCCCACCGCCTAATTTTCCTTCCGGCTGCCCGCAGGGCTACCCCCCCCCAATCACAAGAGATTCTTCACCCCCTCCATCACATCGTCTAATTTCACCAATTTCATTTCGCTGGAAGCACGCACTTTCCACTCAACCGAATCTTCTTTAAGCGTCTTCTCAGACACAACAAGTCGAAGTGGCAACCCATACAAATCCGCATCGGCAAACTTTTCTCCCGGCGAAACATCTGCCCGATCATCCCACAAAACCTCAACCCCCTGCTTAGACAGCTCTTCATACAAACTCAACGCTGTCTCATTGATACGAGCCTGAACCGCTTCATCTTTGGAGCGCAACGAAACAAGCTGAACGGAATACGGTGCAACCGTCTTGGGCCAAATAATCCCTCGATCATCATGACACGCCTCCACAATCGTTCCAACCAAACGTGTGACCCCAATTCCATAACACCCCATCACTACCGACTGACGCTCCCCCGCCTCATTCGTAACTACAAGATCGAATGCTTCGGCAAACTTTCCTCCCAGGTCAAAAATATTTCCCACCTCAACCCCCTTTTGCCAACTCAGCGTCTCACCCGGATGATCAGGACAAACATCCCCCTCCTTAAGCGTCGCAACCTCACTATTCTGCCCATACATCCAAGAAGGTGAAGTCAAAATCTTATCCTCCCCCGCCTCGGTCAAAACCTGAAACTCATGGGAAAACTTTTTGGTAAACGATCCCCCCGACGCCTCAACAACCTTGGCCTGCAATCCACAACGCGTAAAAACCCGTAAGTAAGCTTGTAGCGCTTGTTGATAGAACGCCTCAAGATCTTCTTGCGAAGTATGAAAGGAATACAAATCTTTCATTTCAAATTCACGACCCCGAAGCACGCCGGACTTAGCACGCAGTTCATCTCGAAACTTTGTCTGTAATTGATAGACGGCGACCGGCAAATCTTTATAGGAAGAAACGAAGGTTTTGACGAGCGGCGTAACAATCTCTTCATGAGTCGGTCCCAAGGCATACTCCTTCTTGGTCTGACTAGGGATCTTAAACAACACATCCACCTTGTCCCAACGATCCGTTTGCAACCAATTCTCCTTAGGCTGTAAGCCGGACATAAGGATTTCTTGAGCACCAAGACCATCCATTTCTTCACGAATAATAGCTTCAACTTTACGTAACACACGCAAACCTAATGGCAGCCAAGAATAGACGCCTGCCATTTCCTGATGCACAAAGCCACCCTGAACCAAATATTTGGCATTGACCGAGTCAGCATCATGAGGAACGCTCTTAGAGGTTTTGGTAAAAAGACGAGAAATACGCATAGAAATTCGACTTTCAGGTTACCTGAGAGGCCGGCAAGTGGGAAGAGCCCCACAAAAAAGGACAAAACAAGCTCCAACAGACACAACCATTGCATGAGGGCAGGACCCTCCTTCTCAGAGATCGCCACAACACAAAATCCTGTCCGGGAAGGGACAGGATTTTGTGTTGTGTGAGAATTTTACCTAAAATTAATGACAAACATGACAACAAAAACAAAGACGAGCACGATCACAGGCGTTCAAGAACATTTGAAAGTAAAGGAAACCGGCTCAGGAGAAGAGCCTGAGAACGGGAAGAGATCAGACGAATTGATCAGCCAGAACGCGGTGATTGGTGACGCCACGCTTGCGGCAATGGCGCCAACGCGGAGGCCGAACAAACCCCGCAGAATGCCACAGGTAGAGCTTCCGACGAGGGCAGCCGTGGCGCATCCGATGAACGTGAGGAATAAGCTGGGGCACCTTCACATCCTCCTTATGCCGTGTACTCACAATAGAATGAGTGACGCGACCAATCGAAGATAACCAAAACAAGACAACTATGCAAGCCCGCGGAGATACGCTCTTCTACGAGCCTCGGGCAACCGTTCAATCGCGTAGCGAAGCATCGTACGAGGCATTCTGTGATAGTTTTTCTGCAAAAACCCCTCTAAATCCGCTACAGAACAACGCTTGCCAACCTCGCGCAACATCCACCCAACCGCTTTATGAATGAGATCGTGCTCATCATGCAAAAGAAGGCGAGCAATCCGCAACGCCCGCCACGAATCCCCTCGTTGAATAAAAAAATAGGTTGCGACCATTGCCACACGTCGTTCCCACAAGTTCTCAGAACGAGCCAACTCATCCAAACAGTCAGCGGAATGAGTCTCAAGATGGGCTCCGACAATATGATAGGCGCTCGTATCCACCAAATCCCAATTATTCACATACCCTGCTCGCACCCAAGACAAATAAAGGGCAAACATCTTTGCTCGCTGAGATCCCTCCTTCATTTTTTGAAACTGCTTCACCAAAATAATAAGTCCCAACAATCTATCCTCGTGGACAGAACTCTTCATGAGAAACGTTAATTCCTTCAAAGATAATTGACTAAACTGAGCCGCAACACGCCGCGTCTCCGGAACGGTAACACCCAGAAATACATCCCCCTCTCCATACTCCCCAGCCCCTGTCTTAAAAAATCTCTGCAAAATGGTTGCTTTAGACGGGTGGGCAAAAGCGCGTAACGCACACTGAGCGGGCAGAAGAGGTATCATGTAAAGAAGATTAACAAACCTTGACGCCTCCCGTCATCTCTTCTAGAGTAAATGCAAATAAGTTGCATTTATACTCCCTATGCCTTCTCTCCCCCTGTTACTATCCGCTCTTCCGATCATCTCAACACTCATCGGAGGACTCGTCGTCTATAAATGGAAGAAGGATCTTCACCCCTGGCTCTCGCTATCCGGCGGCATCCTGCTGGGCGTAGCTTTTCTTGACCTTCTTCCGGAAGCAATCGAACAAGCCAGTATCAGTGAGACGGGTTCGATCTCCACAAAATGGGTTCTAGGAGCCACGTTGCTGGCCATCGTCTTTTTTCACATCTTGGATAAAGCCCTATCTTTTCACGCACACCACCATCATCCAGATGAGCGCCCGGATGAACATTGCGACAACGAAAAACACGGTCACACAAAAACATATCTACGAGCTGGCAGCATGATTCTGCATAGCATGCTCGATGGAGTCGCGATCGGCGCCGGCTTTGCCGCTGACCAGCAATTAGGCATCCTCGTGACACTCGCCGTCATCACACATGATTTCTCCGACGGCATGAGCACCGTAACCATTCTGAAACACGGCCTTGGCCACATGCATCGATCCATCCTCCCACTCCTGATCCTCGACGCCTTAGCGCCATTTGCAGGAGCTATGGTAGGAGGGGTTCTTGGCCTTCAAGCAGGCATCATCTCCCTCCTTTTGGCCGTTTTCTCGGGCTTCTTCATTTTCCTCGCCCTCTCCGAACTCCTCCCACAAGCGCACAGCGGACGCATGTCAAAGCTGTCAGGCGTCGTCCTAACGCTATTAGGCATTGCCCTCGTGGTATTTATTCAGAGTGTTGCAAAGATATAATCCCCCTCCTGCCATCAACTTCGACGATATCTCCGTTCTTCAATACCTCTGTCGCATTCTTGGTTGCAACCACGCACGGTTTCTTCAGTTCGCGAGCAACGATACTCGCATGACTCAATAAACTCCCGCGATTGGTCACAAACCCCGCGGCTTGCTTCATGAGTGGCAAATAGCGAACATCGGTATTATCACACACCAAAATCGATCCTGAGCTGAAGGCGATCGTCGACAACATATCTTCGGAAACAATCACCACAGGACCACGAACAACGCCCAGGGAAGTAGGCGTGCCGCGTAAAACAGCATTTGGGAGGGAATCCGTAGAAGCAAACGGTGAAGGCGTCGGGATACGCGCCGACAATAATCTATTATAATCAATGAAGTGCAGCTTATTACCGGGCCACACCGTCGTTTCAAAATACCCCTGGAGATAGCCATGAGAAAACGTCGCCTGCAAACGCTCTGTTAAAACACCTCGCTTGCCCTCGTCAGCAACAAAAAGAGTCGCGACCATACGCTCAGCCTGGCGCACGGCTTCCTCATTCCGCTCACTCCACGACCAGTTTTGAAAATCAAAACGGAACCGATAGACAGGATGCTCGGTCTCCCCCTGTGTAAGCTGCGCATGCATACCCTCTACAATCTCTCCAAAGATAGCCTCATTATTCACAACAAACGTCGCCGACCACTCCAACGTCTCGGAATGAGGACAAATATAGGCCGTATACTCATCCCATACAATATCCTGCGCGAGAAACCAATCTTCATAGCAACGGCGAATCGTTCGTCCACGATCGCGAAGCTTGGGGAGATCGGCTCGCTTAGGAACTAAACGGATCGCGCAAAACTCATCACCGCGCTCATCAAGAATAGCCCGAAACGCCGGACTCAATTCTTTCAGTTCACGAGCCGGCAAGGGAACGGGCCGCTCATACGGTGCGCCAATCGTTTGATAGAGCACCTCTAATCGTTCACGATTCTGGTTATCCTCTAAACGAAGTGCTTCGGCATCCTTCGCATCCCCAATCGCCTCAAACCACTCAGTGATCGAAGGCTGAAATTGATTCATGATGGGCTTAGTCATAGAGAAGAAATGCTCTTGATGGTACGAGCCGCGGAATCAATAAGCAAACCCTCGGCAACATCGACACGAGGGAGCTCAAACAAACCAAAGAGCTGGGCCCACGCCATCCCAATCTCACGAATAGCGGGAACGTGTGTGACAAGAATGGTCCCGGCAGGAATATCATGCGGGGGCATCCAGAGATCATGATCGACCGTCTCAAGTAACGAGTCATCCACCTGAACTGATACGCCTAACGCGCCTCCAATAACGCCCGCCGTCTCATGAGTACGTAAACGAGGGGAAGCCTTGATAATTGACCAATCTCCAGCCTGTTTAAGTCGCTCTGCCAAACACAAAACCGCAGCCTTCCCCACCGAAGTCAGGTGGTCTGGGTATATCTGATGCGCACCATGGCGAATAAGGGCAAACACAAGAGAAGAGACCTGCCGCATCGGTCGCAACCAACGCGGCTTGTCAAAGACTAGAATCCTTGCTAATATAGCGTCGCTTCAATAAAAAGACCACCTGGGTCGGTGGTGTAGCCCGGTTAACACGTCTCCCTGTCACGGAGAAGATCGAGGGTTCGAATCCCTTCCGACCCGCCAACAAAAAATCTGCTTATTTGAGCAGATTTTTTGATTTATGGGCAAAGGGAAGATCGAAAATTAAACAAGGTTACACGATAAAAGAAAAAATATAGACTATAGTTATCACCATATGAAAAATATCATTTTGAGCCATCCTATAATTTCTGCCGTGGTATTGATTTCAGCTTTTATCTTCCTTTCGTTCAAACTACCTTTTTCCAGTGTTCGATCTCGCACAGGATACCAATATGGAATAATCCTGCCTTGGATCTGTTTTCTCTCTATCATAATTGTAAGCGCGCTAGATCAATCTCTTAGCTTAAAGGCTTTCGTGGGTTCTTTTATCGTGTGTAGCATCATGAGCCTTGTTTCATGGTTTTTATACAAACGAGAAAAAGAGAAACCGTTACACTAAAAACACCGGTCTCCATCGGTTAAGAAAATCTCTGAAAAGCTTCGAACCGCACCCCTTATTCCCCACCCCATAAAAACGCCCATAGAAAGGCGTTTTTATTAGCAAAACATCAAAAATATTCAAACGTGAAACAATCCGCGTTGCTAGCCTCGCAACCCCCTGGTCTTTGTGCCCAAAACAATAGCAACAACCACCGCGCCGTTAATGAGAAAAATATACAAAGGGTAGGCGAGCAATGCGGCATCCAGGCGACCTACAGACAACAGCGCAAAAAGCCCTGCCACCGCCGATATCGCCCACGTGATCGGTGTTTCCGTATCCGGCTTCTCGTATGATTTTATCACCGTGAGATACCCTCCCATCGCATCAATACACGTTGTTAGATAAACAGCGAGGATGGGTTGTTTCGTAAAATACCAAATACCCAAGACCATCGCTGAAGCAATCAAGGTCAGAACATCCCTTTTAAGGAAGCCGCCGTAGCCATGTTTAATAGAGAGAAGAAAAACAATAACAACTCCGATACCCTGTACCCCAGGAAGCCAAAGGGAATGCGTGGCCCCAAGGGCTGCGTTGGAAAAGAATCCGATAACCGTTGACACACTCCAAATCAGCCACGAAGCACGCTCAGGTTTTACGCGACCTTTAAGAATTCCTCGAATATACGGGACGTAACAAAGGGCGCTAAGGATGCCGGAAAGTAAACCAAAAACAGTTAATACAACAGGACCAAACATACACTCAACCTTAACGCAGTATTCACTGTTTGTCTTGCAACACATCCAACACGCCTGTCACCCTCATCTTCTTTGACCACCTATCTCAATACCCCTACCATGGTCCGGCATATGTACATCGTTACCGCCGGCAAAGCCTTTAACGACATCGACGCCTTTGGCAGCGCAATTGCGTACACTGAACTTCTACGCAAACAAGACCAAGAGGCTCAAGCCGTCTTCATTGGAGCACTCAATCATTCCGTCACTCGACTCGCCCTTGAGCAAACCAACGACTATCTATCAACCTACACCCCAACACTCAATGACCGTTTCATCTACGTAGATATTTCTGATAAAGAACAGTTCGCTTTTCCTAAAGAGCCTGAGTCCAAGATCATTGAACTGTTCGACCACCACTATGGATTCGAGGAATACTGGAAAGAACGCCTCGGCGAGCACGCGCACCTTGAGCGCGTTGGGGCAGCGGCCACACTCATCTGGGAAGCATTCAAAAAACACGGATATGAAAAAGAGATCTCTCCTGGGAGTGCAAATCTTCTAGCTGTTGCGATTGTGCAAAACACCCTAAATTTCTCTTCAACAGAAACACACGAACGCGATCTACAGGCCTTTGAGGAGCTGACCCCTCACCTGAACATGGCGGTAAATTGGCAACAAAGATACTTTCGCGAATGCGCGGAAGCCATGGAAAAAGATTTTGCAACGACCCTCAAAAACGATACTAAGATATTTGAACGATATGTTGACGAGAAGACCTTCATCTTTTCCCAACTCGAGGTAAGCGAAGATCCTCTAAAAGTGCTCAGCCGCCACAAACAGGAGATCCATACGTATTGGCAACAATCACCCAATACTCATCGACTTATAAACATCGCTGATATGGCGTCTAAGACCTCGCTCCTCTATTCAGATGATCATGATTGGTTGCACAGCACGATCAACCCACTGTTCACAAACCACATTCAAACTTCCGATACCTGGATACTAGTACCAATTCACCAACGAAAGCAGATTTTAAAGTTGTTACAAAGCATCAAGCATTCTCACGCTTAAAGATGCGCACGATTTTGAAAATAACCCAAAAGAAGGGGGGCGCTTCTATGATTTATAGTTAAGTGCTATTCCCTATTATAACAAATTTTGTCTTATTTAAAGGTTTTTTAATATCCAGCCCCACCCCATGGTTAATGATCCTTCTTTTATGTAATGAGCCGAAAAACCCGCACAGAATCCCAAGATTCCGTGCTGGGTTTCCCGAGTCAGTTTAGGTCAGATAAGGGTAGAGCAAGTTAGCAGCTCTACCGCAGGAGGTACCTCATGAAAGAGACTGACACTCTTGCTCATTCATGACCCGCTCCAGCGGCTCACCCAAATCACACGTCCTTTTCATCGTTGGGACCTCCTAGCACCTTCAAACGATGACTTGTTCTTTTCACTCCTTGGAGTGCTCTCCCCTATCACCGGCTAAACCACCGGGACCCAGGCAATGGTCTAAAACCTGCCCTCACCACACTCTCAACATCCCCGCCTTGATGTACGCATCGGCGGGCTTTGTATTTTTACCGATGAATAACTTGAACGACAAAAGCAGAAAGGTATTTAAAACAATGAACGTACCATGAACCTTTTTAAACTGATCAAAATAATAGTGATGAAAAGCCCAATGGATACCCACCAACAAAAAATAAGCACATACGTCATGATACTCGGCAAAAACTTGTTTCAACGCAGAAACGAGATGTGCGGAATCTGTATGCGGCAAACAAATATCCAAAATCAGCAAGGTACTAACGATCACAAACACTCTATTACCAAAGACTGCTAATCGATCTTTTTCCATGAAAAGCGAAACGGTACAGATTTTCAATTCACAGAAAAACAACCGGCTCAAAGAAAAGCAAAACCCCAGCCGTATCGCTGGGGTT
This sequence comes from uncultured Gammaproteobacteria bacterium, assembly GCA_964562155.1. GTDB lineage: Bacteria > Patescibacteriota > Patescibacteriia > 2-12-FULL-60-25 > 2-12-FULL-60-25 > JAGOUY01. Next base: position 28,697 of record CAZLRU010000005.1, on the reverse strand, counting down.
CTGTGGAACTATTTCGTGGGCTGAGTGACTGGAGACTTGTTAGAAGCGGGTGGAGTGGTAGGCTGAGCGGTCTTAGGATCTTGTGTATCCATACGAGTATCCATGTTATCTGCAAACGCCACAAATCGCGGCCGCAATTCATAGTAATACAGTGCTAATAAACCGCATATCGACTATGGACCCATTAGGGGGTACTGTCAATGTAGAGCAGCTCCAAAGAGCTAAATATGCGAGAAGATCCTAGCAGCGCTAGATTGACACAATAGGTTAGATACTTAACAATATACGCTCGAGCCGGATACACACCCTATTTGCAAACATCCTCTATATCTATGAAACCATCCTCTCCTAAACCGCCCGGCCCCGGCCTCACAAGCCTCCTCAAGCCTTATGGCGGGCTCATCGGTATTTTAGTCGCCCTCACAGTAGCGAGTAACGCCCTCAATCTCGTCGTCCCAAAACTCATTGCAAATGGCATTGACACCTATGGCAACGGACAGCTTGTGATGCGTACCCTGATTATTGAATTTATCCTCGTCGCACTGGCGATTTTTCTCTTTACCTATGTGCAAGGCGTCGTGCAAATCTATGCATCTGAATACGTGGCGCGTGATTTACGTATAAAATTAGCCGCTAAAATTTCTGAACAAGATTACGCCACTATTCAAGCAGCCACACCCGCCAAACTTCTTACCAATCTCACTTCAGATATCGACGCCATCAAAACCTTCGTCGCTCAAGCCATCGCCTCCATCATCTCCTCGGTTTTTCTTATTATCGGCGCAAGCACTTTACTCCTCCTCACCAACTGGAAACTCGCGCTTCTTGTCCTCCTCATCATCCCCATCGTTGGTGGCACTTTTTTCGTCGTTTTCGGAAAAGTACGTCAACTCTTTAAAAAGTCGCAGGAAGCCATTGATTGGCTCAACAAAGTCATCAACGAAAGCATTCTAGGCTCTTCCCTCATCCGCTTGCTGAATTCACAACAAGTCGAATACGACAAATTTATCGCCGCCAACACAGAAGCCCGTAATGTCAGCATGGGTATTTTACGCTTGTTCGCGAGCCTCATTCCCGTCATCAGTTTTGCTACCAACGCCGCCATCATCACGATTCTTGCTCTAGGCGGACACTTCGTTATCACAGGAAGCATGACAATTGGCGGTTTTACAGCCTTCAACAATTATTTAGCCATTCTCATCTTCCCAATCATCGTACTCGGTTTCATGAGTAGCGTGATCGCACAGGCCTCGGCTTCGTATCAACGCATCAATGAAATTCTGCTTAAACCCATCAACCCCCCAAGCGGAACAACCATTGCCCCCACCAACGGCACGATTGAATTAAAAAGCGTAGGAATGAACTACGGAGAAAAGAGTATCCTTAAAGATGTCTCGCTGACCGTACCAGCGGGCAGTAAAACCGCCATCATCGGACCGACCGCCGCCGGTAAAACGCAACTCCTCTACCTATTGACCGGACTCATTCAACCAACCTCCGGCACCATTACCTATGCGAACGAATCATTAACCGCCTACGACCCCGCCAGCCTTCATCAACAGATTGGCTTCGTGTTCCAAGACAGCGTCCTCTTTAATTTGACCCTGCGAGAAAACATCGCCTTCAGCAACACCGTTAAAGACGATGATCTAAAAAAAGCCATTGAAACAGCTGAATTGGAAGACTTCATCAAAACCCTCCCGGAAAAACTGGACACGATCGTATCGGAACGGGGCGTTAGCCTTTCCGGCGGACAAAAACAACGCATCATGCTGGCGCGCGCCCTGGCGCTCAACCCCAGCGTCTTGCTATTGGATGATTTTACCGCACGCGTTGATAACAACACAGAAGCGCGCATCCTGAAAAACATTCAGACCAACTACCCAACCCTTACCCTTATCTCCGTCACCCAAAAAATTGCACCCGTCGAACACTACGATCAAATCATTCTCCTCATGGAAGGAGAGCTTCTTGCTCAAGGCAGTCATACCCAACTTTTGGAACAATCTCCCGAATACGTCCAGATTTACGAATCCCAACGTAGCACCAGCTCCTATGAAATACGCCCTGAATAGCGCGCCCACGACCGGCGAACAAAAGAAAACCGGTCTAAAGGCGGTAAAACCGTTCCTGCATCTCCTCACGAGCGAAAAAAAGCAAATGGGTATTGCGTTTTTGGCGATCTGTATCAACACCGGTACCACCCTGTTGGCCCCCGTCATTATTAGTCACGCAGTGGACACGTATATCCAAAACAAGGATCAAACGGGTCTCTTCGTCTCCGCCGGAGCCCTCCTTGTCGTCTATATTGTTGGATTAGTGGCAAGCTATACCCAGACCATCCGCATGGGAACCGTCGGTCGGCGGGTGCTATACAACTTACGCAACGAACTTTTCACCAAACTCCAACAACTCCCGGTCGCTTTCTTCAATCAAAATAAAGTAGGAGATCTGATCTCGCGCATCAATAACGATACAGATAAACTAAACATGTTCTTCGCGCAAGCCCTGATGCAATTCATCGGAAATTTCTTCTTGATGCTGGGCGCGGGAATCTTTGTCGTGAGTCTGAATATCCGTCTCGGTCTCACCTCTCTTCTGCCGGCAGTTGGCGTGTTTATCATTACGCAATTCGTGTCTCCCTGGGTCAAGCGTAAGAACACAAAAAGCTTGCAAACACTGGGCAACATGAGTGCAGAGATTCAAGAAAGCCTGAACAATTTTAAAGTCATCGTCGCCTTTAACCGCCTCGATTACTTCCGTCAAAAGTTCAATCAAGTGAACCAGGAAAATACCAAATCATCTATTACAGCCGGCGTTGCTAACAGCATCTTTATACCGATCTACGCCTTAGCTTCCAGCACGGCACAGCTCATCGTCTTAGCCTACGGCATCGCGTTAATCGCATCCGGACAGATAACAATCGGTCTCCTGGTTGGTTTCTTCCTCTACCTGAATAACTTCTACATGCCATTACGGCAACTCGCCGCTGTCTGGGCTTCCTTCCAGCAAGCAATGGCTGCATTTGATCGTATTTCAGAAGTGTTGAAGTTAGAATCCAATCTCCCTACACTCACTACCCATGAACAACACGGAGCAGCTGTTCTCGAATGCAAGGACGTCTCATTCAGTTACCCAGATGGAAAACAGGTCCTGAAACACATCAGCCTTACCCTTGAACAAGGAAAAACCTACGCTCTAGTTGGACCAACGGGAGGAGGAAAAACAACCACCGCTTCCCTCATGGCTCGGCTCTATGATCCAACGGAGGGCGTCATTTTTCTCAATGGTCGAGACATTCGAAGCTATAGCCCGGAAGAACGAACAAAAAAAATCGGCTTTATTCTGCAAGAACCATTCTTATTCACGGGCACCCTGCTCGACAACCTCTTCTACGGAAATACCGAACACGCGGCAGCAAATAAAGAAGAGCGCTTACATATCCTTGAGCAATCAGGATTGGCGGGATTGCTAAGTAACTTTGCTCAAGGCCTGGATACGGAACTCAAGACCGGTGGAGAAACGGTCAGTCTAGGTCAACGCCAATTGATCGCCTTTGTGCGTGCCGTCTTGCGCAACCCCGAACTCCTCATCCTCGACGAAGCAACAGCGAATATTGATACCGTCACCGAAAAGCTCCTTGAACAAGCGCTGGAAAAGCTCCCAAAAACAACAACCAAGGTCATTATCGCCCATCGTCTGAATACCATTGAAAATGCAGACGAAATATTCTTCATAAATAATGGACAAGTAAAAGCGGCCGGCTCCCTCCAAAATGCGGTCGATCTGCTCATGCACGGCAAACGAAGCAGCTAGAAACCGAATAAGACAAATACACGCTCCGCCTAGCGCAGGTCCTCACAACCTGATAACATGTAAGCACCTAACCTATTCACCCTCCTCTATGAACCAGATGTATCAATTTACGGTCCCTATCTTTGTTAAAACCCTTACCGCTCTCGACGGACTCCTGGAAAAAGCAAAGGCCTTTCACGCAGAACGTGGCCTTGAAGAAAAAACGCTCCTCGACATGCGTTTAGCGGAAGACATGTTTCCGTTTAAAAAACAGGTGCAAATTGCTTGCGATAACGCCAAAGGATCAGTGGCTCGCCTAACCGGAACAGAAATTCCCGTACATGAAGACAAGGAAGAAACGATCGATGAACTACGCGCCCGCATCAAAAAAGTTCTCACCTATATCGACACGATCTCAGAAACTCAATTCGAAGGCGCAGAAACCCGTCAAACAACTCTCCCCTACTTCCCAGGAAAATACATGACCGGTCTCGACTACGCGCGCGAGTACGCTCTTCCTAACTTCTTCTTTCACGTATCCATGGCATACGCCATCCTACGAAAAGAAGGAGCAACCATCGGAAAAGGAGACTTCCTTGGAGGACTCCCTCTCAAAGACTTGTAATAAAATACCCCTCTGCTCATGAACAGAGGGGTTATTTTTATACCCACAGATAGAAAAAGAGCGCCCAAGGATCGTGCCCCTAAGCGCTCAAAGAAAGTTTGAAAAGAGTGATCACAAAAGCACGATGAACGCTGCCGGACGACGGCGGCTATCAGTCTGGCGACGAGGCTGAACCCACCGAATCAATCCCTGAGACTCCATAGACGCGAGCTCTCGATCCGCTTCCGCTCCGACCAAGTGCGGAGGGTAACACCCAAGAAGAGCGCGCGGGGTATGAACCTTCTTCTTTCCCTGATAACGCTGCTTGGAACAGCGCCGGCGAAAGATATCCAGACAAATCTCCGTCCTCGTCGGAGACACGGGCGAAGACGGGGAAGACACGGGGGGAGGAGTGGTTACAGCGGAAAGAGGTACGGAATGACCAACACCTTTGCGCGGAGGAGGCGGAACGGGGAGTGGCAGCGAAGAGCGCGCAACGCGCGGAATTACCGCATCGATCCGTACATGAGCCGCCACCCGAAGAGCACGAATAGCCTCCGTATGAAGCTGCGATACGCGCGATTCAGTAACACCCAGCACTTCCCCAATCTCACGAAGAGTGCGCCCGTCGAAGTAGTACCATCCGAGAATTTGCTGCTGCCGCGGCGACAGAGTCTTGATCGCGAGATCAAGCAAACTTCTCCGATCCCAAACCTCCAAAAGAGCATCTTCCACGAACAGCTCACCATCCCCTACTCCACCATCTTGATCATCTTCTCCCTCAACAGGGCGGGCAGCATGGATGGAATCGAGAAGACGCGCTCGATCCATAAGATGGAAGTAACGCTCGAGATCCACGCCGAGCTCGTCCGCCATTTGCTGAGACGAAGGATGTGAAACACCCCTCGTGAACCAGACACAACAAACAACTTCCTTGCGCTTCTCAAAGGCACGCAGGTCTCGAGACAAGGAATCTTGCTCGCGCAGATAATCCAACATCGCCCCCTCCAAACGCCCGTTGAAGTAGGCGTAGAACTCTGCCTTGGAAGAGTGAGAATTCATCGCTCGATACCGCTGAAAGCACTGAGCGAGAGCCAGGCAACCCGCAGAAATCAACTCATCGAGACGAATATACTCAGGCAAGCGCATCCGAAGCCTTCTGGCAGCGCGTGGAATATGATGCTCGATACACTCTTTCGTAATCTCGGCGCCGAGATCAGGATCCAGACACCCATACGGAGAAGGAGCGCGCGATTGAGCAGACGAGACGTCGATGGTCATACACCTACCCTCCCTCGTGAATTCGCAAACGCTTGTGATCGATTTTAAGGAACCGGAGCATGTAATCATGCGTAAATAAAAACGTCAAAAAGAACCGTAAAAAATCCTTACTCGCATTGACAGAAAGAAACGAACCAGAGACGCTACCCTCATCTATGATACGTCTTCGTATTTCTTTCTATACAGGCTTAGCCCTCTTGTTTTTAATAAGCCCAGCCACCTCACACGCTGCCCCCTCCCTGACTCAACGCCTTTCCGGTCGCATCCTGCTCCAGGTCCAATCCCACGGCGAAGCATGGTACGTAGATCCCATCACAAAAACCCGCTTCTATCTGGGTACCCCCGAAGCCGCGTTTCAAGTATTACGCGCACGAGCGTTGGGCATCAAACATGCAGATCTTCTTCGTCTGATGGAACCCGAACGCTTTCCGATGCGTCTATACGGTCGTATGCTGCTAGACGTCGACGACCACGGACAAGCGTACTACGTAGAACCTGGCAGCATGAGAGCCATCCCGCTGGGAAGCGCAGACGAGACCTATGGGATTTTGCGTTTACACGGTCTTGGCATCACAAATGTAGATCTTCAAAAAATCCCTGTCGCGCCCTCTGTTATCATAACGCCCGTCGCATCCACCCCTCAGCCAACACCAACGCCGATCTCCGCTCCATCCAATCAACTCGAGCGTCAAACGTTTGATGAAATAAATCAACACCGACAATCTATTGGATTACAAGCTCTCATCTGGAACGAAACCGTTGCCGAAACAGCCAGGATCCACAGCCAAAATATGGCCAACGACACCGTCCCATTTAGTCACGATGGATTTGATGCACGATTCGAGCGATTAAACACGACCATTCGTATCTCAAACATGGCCGAAAACGTCGCATTCAATAATTTTGACACTCCTGTTGAAACAGCTGTAACCGGCTGGCTTCAGAGCCAAGGACACAAACAAAACATCGAGGCCCCCGTCTACACCGAAACAGGGATTGGCGTTGTCAAAGGACAGGATAACGCATACTACTTCACGCAAATTTTTATAAAGCCACGCCGTCCATAAGCACAGGGCTTTCTGTTATGATTTCAATCGTCATACCCACGCTAAACGAAGAACATCACTTAACAAAAACATTGGAACAGCTTCAAACAATAAAAGAAACCGAGTACGAATGCATTATTTCCGATGGAGGAAGCACGGATAGAACCGTAGAAATCGCTACATCATTTACTCCGCACATCGTGGTGTACCAAGACAAAAAACGGCAAACCATCGCACACGCCCGCAATCTAGGAGCAAAACAAGCAGGTGGGGAATACCTCGTTTTTATTGATGCCGACGTCACCATTCCAAATCCAGACACCTTTTTTAAAACAATCCTACACACATTTGCCCAAGACCCAGACCTCATCGCCATCACCACCAGCGTCCACGTGGATAAAGCACATCGACGTTTTGCGGACACACTCCTCTTTGGCCTGGTCAACGGAGTATATTATATTATAAACAATATCCTTGGTCTCGGAGCCGCGACGGGGGAGTTCCAAATAATCCGCCGCAGAGCCTTTGAACACATTGGCGGATTCAACGAAAAGTTGGTCGCCTACGAAGATAACGAGATATTCATTCGCCTCGCAAAAGTAGGAAAAACCCGACTCCTCTCCAATCTCACCATCTATCACAGTGGCCGCCGCGTCCATAAAGTCGGACACCTGAAACTGCTATTCACATGGATCAGAAACGGGGTCTGGGTCACGTTCTTCAAGAGAGCTTTTAACGAGGAATGGGAGCCGATTAGATGATACACAAGATATGTCCATTCTCTTCATCTTCCTAAGCAGCACGCTCGCGCTTATCTCTCCGTTAGTATATGCGCACGCCATTGTACGAGGCAAAGCAAAGCCGCATCGAACAACGCGGCTCGTATTGCTTATTATCGCCGCACTTTCAACCGCTACCCTCTTCGCCAACGGCAATACCATCGCTGTTTGGCTCGCTGGCGCAACCTTCCTGCAGGGACTCCTCATCTTCCTTCTTAGTCTCAAATACGGCATGGGAGGCTGGGCAAAAATAGATTTGGCATGTTTAGCGATCGCGATCATCGGCATCCTTGTTTGGAAAACGACCAATAACCCTATCCTCGGTCTTTACACATCTATCCTGGCTGATTTTATAGGCATGGTCCCAGCCCTTATCAAAACCTACCGATTCCCACACACAGAAATAGCAACCTTTTTTGCACTCGATATCTTGGCAGCCGGCTTCAGTCTATTAGCCACACAAACAGTCACCGTAGAAAACACGGCATACCCCATCTACATTGGCATCATCAACACCATCATGGTGATACTCATCTTGTGGCCAAGAAAACGCAGAACAGCTAAAACTGACCTTGCAACACACGTCCAAGATGGCCAATAACCTTTCTCCAAACTGGTCGTCGCTTCCATTGCTTATAGGTTACTAAACGCGAATACCGCTTATCATTCTCAAATAGCGCGATCTGTTCTGCGGCAAATTGCTCATCCAAAATATTCACGTTCATCTCATCATTGATCCGAAACGAACGGCCATCGCAATTAGCCGACCCCACACTCACGAACGCGTCATCAACAATAAAAATCTTGCCATGATGCATGGTTGGTTGATATTCATAGATACCGATACCAGCTTGCAATAATTTCCCCCAAGAAGAACGAGAAACCTCTTGCAATAAACGCTGATCCGTCACTTTGCCCGGGACGATAATCTCGACCTTAACACCACGCCTGGTGGCCGCGTGAATCAAAGCACGGCTAAAAGAGATATCGGGCACAAAATAAGCATTCAAAATACGAATGCTGGTTTGAGCGCAAGCAATCGACAACAAATACATCAAGCGAACCGCTTCAATCCCATCCGCAGAACTGGTAAAAACCTGAGCGGAAACCGTACCCTTGGCAGGCAACAACGGAAAGTACATTTCCCCTTCCAGTACTTGCGCGTGGCTCTTAAGCCAGTTCTCCATAAAGGCCGCTTGTAATTTAGCAACCACCGGACCTTCAAAGCGATAATGAATATCACGCCAAGCCGGCACCCCCTTCATTTCATGCAACCATTGATCGGCAATACCCGCTCCACCCGTAAACCCCACCATCCCATCAACCACTAAAATCTTCCGATGAGAACGATTATTCAAGCGCGGCAAGGTATACCAATGCGGCTTACGATATTTAATGATATGGATACCAGCTGCTCTCATCTGCTCATAATGAGCATCATGCAACTCACTGCTCCCCATCCAATCCAAAATCACCTGAACCTTCACGCCTGCTTGAGCACGCTCACGCAATACATCCGCAAACGAAGCGCACACCCTTCCCGAAGAACACACAAAACTTTCAAGATTGATACTCACCTGGGCGCGCTTCATTGCTTCAATCATGGCAGGAAAAATCTCCTCGCCACCCACCAAGGTTTTCACCACATTTCCTTGAGACACGTCAGCCGATAAAATACCCGCCATGGAACGAGCAAATAAAGGATCTCGCACTCCATAAGTAGGCCGGACAAAATAGCGAGAAATGGCTTCGCGTGTACGAATGTTAAACAAGACGAGCAGGACAAGAACCGTCGCTAGAACCGTCATGATCAGCAAGATCAGGGTACCCATACAGAAGCGTCCTTCCACGCTAGACCTGACCAAAGGTTACGTCAACTCTCCCTCAAGAAACACGCTGCTTGCCCTGCCAACCACTCGGCAACTGATCAAACGTAATAGAGGATGCCTGCTTAATCTCTTCAGGAGAAATAGCGTACACATCCTGATAAGCAGGCTCAATCCCTCCATGGATTTTTTGCGTCCAATCAAAACCCAACGCCGTCGCGACACGAAGAATACACTCCTCATTCGGCCCCTCGATTTCAACCAAAGGCAAGATCCAGGGCCACCAATCAATAACCACCTCACACTCATCCATATTCCAGGTTTCACGACGATTTTCTTGAAACGATGTTTGCACGAGTCCCATAGCCGACAAAAAAAGACTTGCCTGTTCAAAATCACTCACGATCACCATCGCTTCCTTCATACCCTCCATGGTCCGTTCCGTGATCTGCTTATAACTCATACTCACTTTATCACCCTCATCTCGCACTCGGATCCATGCACCAATCGCATCTAAGCGTCGATCAGCAAAATCAAACGTCTTACGTCGCATGAGACGCTCAGGCTGAACAAGATTCGCTCCCCGCTCTCTCAAGACAGCTCTAACAAGAGCAGGATCAACCCGCAAAAACTTCGCTTCGTATTCATGATGCATAGAGTTGGTAAAATATTCATTTTAAAATCCTGATCAACCGGAATTCAACTGACACTCTCTGTTTATCTGAACCTGTTTGTTCAAACGAGGGAAGAAAAATTGATACCCCCGCACTGCATCATAGATAAAAGAAGCCGGCTCTTGCTGATCTATCCCTTGAGATGAAATGACGCTCTGCAAAAGTTCAACCGAACAAGACGGAATGGACGCAAAAGCTTCTTTATTCAAATTACCAGCTCCTCCATAGGAAATCATTAATCCTTTATTCCGCACAATAAACGATCGTTTCACGAGACCGGACTGGTAGGACACGGATCGAGAGGTGCCACGATTCAAGGCTTCAACCGTCACTCGTCTTCCCAAAACCGTTCCCGAGGCCACACCGTAGGTGGGTACCTCGCCAAAGGTACCAGGCTCAAAAAAAACATAGGTGACTTTTGGAGTAGGTGTAGTCTTTAGAGTAAGATCAACCGCCGCATCCAAACGGTACCCCTCGGCCTGGATCGATAAAAGACGCACCTCTGACCCCAGCGAAGCGCGAATAACCTCAACATGAGCCAATGGATCAAAATGCGCAAAATTCGCACCAGTAGGTAAAGGCACAGACTTAGTAATCCGATCATCCGCCCGCCAATTCCAATAAATCGCCCCAAAGACAACAACAAAAACCGCTGTAAGAAAAAGAAACGTCGTAGAAGACTTCATAGATAACTTGAAGATAAAAAAGTAACCCACGGAACAGCTGCTAGCATCACCTTACCGTATCAGAACGTGTTTTTCCATTAGCCCAAAAAGAAAAACTCCTCTATGCTACTTCCATATGTCTACCACCACCCATAAAGGCGGCTGTCACTGTGGCGCGGTTCGTTTTCAAGTAAATGCGGATATTTCCAATGTGATCGCCTGCAACTGCTCCATCTGTTCCAAAACAGGCTATTGGCTCACCTTCGCGCCCGCCAACGAATTCACTCTGGAATCAGGCAAGGAAGCGCTGAGCGATTATCAATTTGGAAAAAAGAACATTCACCACGTCTTCTGTAAAACCTGCGGGATCCGTCCTTTTGGCTACGGGAATGGTCCGGATGGAAAAGAAACCTACGCCATCAATGTACGCTGTTTAGACGACATCAACCTGGAAACCATCCAACCAAAACCGTTTAACGGCAAAGATTTATAAAAACCAAAGCAGCCCCATCGCAAATACAATGCGATAGGCACCAAACAACAAAAACGTATGACGGCGCACAAACGCCGTCATTACTTTAACGGTAACCAGCGCCACAAAAAAAGCAATCACACACCCAAACAAGAGGACACCAGCCTGATCTCGCGAAAACGTATCAGCATTTTTTAACAGATCAAGAGCTACCGCCGCGCCCATTGTAGGAATCGCTACCAAAAACGAAAACTCGACCGCTGTCCGTCGTTTAAGACCTAAGAGCATTCCACCAAGAATTGTCGCGGCTGAACGAGACACCCCCGGCACAATCGCTAAAGATTGAAACAACCCAATCCCCAGGGCTTGCTTATACGTAATCTGTTCAACTTCTTTTTCCTCCTTCCCCTCTTTCTCATGGAAAAATTCAAAAGCGATCAAGGCAATCCCACCCAATAGCAGCGCCCACAAAATCACATTCGTACTTCCAAGTAGATACATTTTCACAACCTTATACAAAACCAACCCAATCACCCCTGTTGGAATAAACGCGACCAAGACGCGCTTAATCAGCTCAAAATCATTCAGCAAGCGCCGAAACCAAAAACTCACAACAGCAAGAATAGCTCCTAACTGAATCGCAATATCAAAACTTTTCAAAAATTCCGTCTCCGGCAGATGAAGCCACTTCCCCACCAAAACTAAGTGTGCGGTGGAAGAAACAGGAAGAAACTCCGTTAACCCCTCAACAATGGCAAGAATAAGAGCGTGAAAATAGGACATATCAACCGATAAACTATACTTGAAGGATGAAGAAATAGAAAACAGCCCTTAGTGTGGGCTATTTTTCTTATTGATTTTTTATATTACTTCACAAACTCCACCACCTCATCAAACAACCGTCTCACCTTTGGCCGTTCCGCGTACGAATCCCCTTCTCCTCTATAGCCAAGGGCTAACATACTCGTCGAAGCCAGATGCTTTTCTGCTAGTCCTAACACCTTGTCGACTTCCGTCGGGATAAATCCTTCCATTGGCCCTCCATCAATCCCAAGCAAGGCAGCCGTCTCGATCATGATTCCAAGCGGAATATATACCTGTGCACGAATCCAAGCATCAAGCTCAGCATCAGACTTGCCAGAAATGGAAGCCTGCACCATCTGCTTTAAGCCATCAAGCTTAGCTGGATCAATCCCCTGCTGCTCAGCCGTACGATCAATCAACTCCTGAGTTATACGTTCGCGCGCATCGGTTCGTCGAGCAATCACCACCAAATGAGACGCATCGGTAATTTTTGGTTGATCAAATCCAACGGCGCGCAATTGAGCACGAATCTCTGGGTTTTCAACCACAATAAATTTCCAGGGCTCAACACCAAACGCACTGGGAGACAATCGTCCGCTCTCGAGAATCGTACGAATATCTTCATCAGACACACGCTTAGACGAGTCATACACCTTGGTCGCGTAGCGCCACTTTAGAGCGCTAAGAATTTCTTGCATCATAGATACGATCCTGGATTAAGCATTAAGTTCCGTGTTCTTTTTCCGATCCCGAAGGTAGACCGACAAAGAAAAATCATCCGCTCCAAAAAGAGCGAGTGCGAATGTTGAACAGGCTAGCCCAAAATCTCGCACCCCAACCGGGTTCATACCGAGTTCATATGTAATCACAAACAAATGACCAGCCAAAACCACCCCCAATAAGCGAACAAATAACCCAAGAGCCAAAAGGAGTCCAGCCACAATCTCAAACCACCCATTCAAATAGACAATGGTGTTAGCAGGGATATGAAGCAAGCTCGTTGCCCACTCCGGCACCATCCCGATCCAAAGGCTCGAGTTTGTAAGCTGGGAAATACCGAACCAAACAAAAACAGCAGCCAAACCAAGACGAAGCACAAGGGGGGCGTAACGAGAAAGACCCTTCATAAGATATAAGTAAGGATTATAGTTTCAGAGTAGCACATGATAGCAATAGACAAAAACCCGTCATAAACGGGCCTTTATCTGTTAAGATTTAAGAGAGCTACGATGAAAAATCGATCACCATGTTCGCCTTCACTTCTGTGGATCCCGTCATCATTTTACCCCAAACCTGCACCCTGTCTCCAACATGAACGTTCGTGAGATCTTTACCATAAAAGGCGCTGGTCGCCACCGTGGCTTCAGCGGCGTTGACCGTATACGTCTTTCCATCCGTTCCAGCTATAACCAGCACCGTTCCATCCACACGAGAAACGATTCCATTCAAACGCACTTGTTCTTGTTTGACTACGATCTGAATCTTGCTGGCGGTCACGTTATTATTAGTATTGTTCCAGACACCGTCAACCTTGACGGTCGAGCCAACCAAGACATCCGCCAACGTTGCCGTCGCTCCATTCTTCACAAACTTCGTCGCCGAAGAGACAAAAATCGTCTGCGCCCCCCGATTCGGACTCTTTAAAACAAAACTATTAGCCGTAACCGACTGAACCGCCCCACTGAACGCGCCATTACGCGCCTGAAGAGAAAAATCTTGAATTGTCTTGGCCTTGATCACGGCTCCAGTCAGTGCGCCTTGGACAAAAACCTGATCATTCAACTGAATATCAGCCACTGCCATTGCCCCACTATATCGGCGTTCAACCTTAGCCGCACTCGCATCGACCGTATACGTAGAAGCGTTATTTCCAAACACCGTCAGCGTCGTTCCATTCAAGCCCGTCACCTTACCCATCAAAGAGACTTGGACATCCGTGGAACGTTTTTTGACTTCCTGATGCATCATCGCCTGGGCACGCCCAGATAGATGTGGAGATTCTTTAGCAAAACCCGCCAACGGCGTCATGGCGCTTAAGAGCAGCAATCCACCAACGGAAACGGTTTTAAACATAAAAAAATTTATAGACAAAATAATAGGCAGAAAGACAAACGCTTTCTACCTATCTATACCAACCACCCTTCAAGATGTTACAAACAACTTAGACCTTGCGTATTTCAACCAAATTCATCATACCGGACTCGCTTAAGGGCTCTCCCGCTACCACAACAACCTCATCGCCCTTCTGAAGCTTTTGTTGTTTAACCAACTCCGTAAGAGCGAGGTCAATAAACTCGGAAACCGTCTCACACGCAGGCACCACAAACGGAACCACGGCCCACGACAGCATTAACTGACAGGCAACTCGTTCGCTGGTCGTAGGAACAAAAATAGGCAATGCAGGTCGCTCACGAGACACAAAACGAGCAGCCTGGCCGGATAAAGAGGCAACTAGCACCGCTTTTGCCCCTGTGGCCATCGCAAGGGTGCTCGCAACATTCGTCATTGCGACTTCTTGCGTATCAGCCGCCTGAACGCTAATAGACACATCATCATAAACACTCTCCTCCGTTGCGGAAATAGCCCCCGCCATCGCCTGTACCGCTTCCAACGGATATTTTCCTGTCGTGGTTTCTCCAGACAACATGGTTGCATCCGCATGATCAATAACGGCATTAGCAATGTCCGAGATCTCTGCACGCGTCGGACGCGGATTACGAATCATAGAGTCCAACATTTGGGTAGCAACCACAACCGGTTTCGCCGCCCGTAAACACGCAGACACGATCTGCTTTTGTAACACAGGGACCTTTTCAAAGGCCGTTTCCACCCCCAAATCTCCACGCGCCACCATAATGCCATCAACCTCGGCAATAATCTCATCCAACTGTTCAATCGCTTCCGCTTTCTCAATCTTTGCCATCACCCGAATGACAGGCTCATGAGGCAACCCTAACTCTTCTTCGTACACACGAATCAACTGCTTGAGCTCACGAATATCCTCTGCGGAACGCACAAAGGAAATCGCGACCCAATCCACGTTCTGTGCAACACCAAATTTCAAATCTTGACGATCTTTATCGGTCAGCGAAGAAATGTTCAACTTTGTCCCCGGTAAATTTACCCCCTTATGTGGTAGAAGCGTTCCTCCATGAATCACGCGGCAGGTAATTTCCCGACCCTGCACAGACACAACCTCCACTTCTAACAACCCATCATCCATCAAGATACGTCCTCCAGGCTGCACACACAAATGAAGATCAGCGTAATCAACTAAAACAGATGAACTCTTAGGATCGGTCGTAAAAACCACCTCTTTTCCATCCACCAACACAACGCCCTCCGGTGCAACATTTTGCACGCGAATCTTGGGGCCCTGTAGGTCTTGCAGGACAGTAAGAGGCTCGCCTCGTTCTGCCGCCAAGGCACGAATCACAGCAATGTATTCAGCATGTTGCTCGTGCGTTCCATGAGAAAAGTTCAACCGACAAACATTCAGTCCCGCCTCAACCAGTGATCTGAGCATATCCGGGCTACCGGAAGCCGGACCAATCGTGGCCACAATTTTTGTACGTTTTTGCATAAGCTGACGATATCATACCCCAAGAAACAAACCGCGAATAGAAAACATGCAAAATAAAAAACGATCTTGTTAAGAACGTTTTTTTGTTTTTTTGGCGATTCTTGCTTTCCCTTTTCCCGACGTAAGCAGTCTTCTCACCTCCTCTTCAAACGTTTCCACATCCTCAAAGGATCGATACACGGAAGCAAAACGAATATACGCGATTTTATCAAATCCCTTGAGCTCCTGCATCACAATCTCACCCACGTCCGCACTGCGAATCTCCATGCTTTTTCGTCGTTGAATAGCGCGCTCAATCGCATGCACCAGGGTGCGAAAATCCGTTTCTGTATACGAGCGCTTTTCTAGGGCTTTACGTAGACCACGCTCAATATTTTCACGCGCATACGCTTCACGTCGTCCATCACGCTTTACAATCGTCAAATCCAAAAGCTCTACCTCTTCCGAAGTAGAGAAACGATATTCGCACTGATCACACTCACGTCGACGACGCACCGATCTTCCATCCGGAGTCAAGCGAGAGTCAACCACGCGCGTGTCAGGGTGACTGCAAACCGGACAATGCATACACCTCTTACATCATTTTTTTGCGAATAAAAGCGGGAATCTCCAAATCCTCTTCCTCATCAGACGCGGCCACATGAGCCGCAGGAGCTGGCTTAGGCGGAACAGAAGGCTGTGCAGGACGCATGGGTTGCGTATGCGTATAGCTAGGAGGATTTACATGAGGCTGATGCTGAGCCGGTTGAGCCGACGGCATAAGCGGTGGCTCAGATTGCGGTGGCGGAGCATACATGGGCTGCGAAGGAGCAGGAGGAACGGGAGAAGGAGGAGGCGTCTGTACAACCGGTGGCGGAGCAGACACGGTTCGAGCGGGAGCTTGAAAAGAAACTCTCTCCAATGGCTCAGGCGCAGGAACAGGCGCCGGGGAACGATAAGCGGGAGATGCAGGAACATTTCCAGAAGCAAAAGCGATCTTCGGTTTAGGCGCAGCAGGACGGGTATCAAACCCCGTAGCAATCACCGTTACCTTAACCTCATCCTTCATGCTCTCATCGATGATAGCGCCAAAAATAACACGCGACTGAGGATCAGCTGACTGCGTAATAACCTTAGCCGCCTCTGACACCTCATACATCCCCAAGTTGGATCCACCTGTAATCGTAAACAAAATACCTTTAGCTCCATCAATGGAAACTTCAAGAAGAGGAGAGGCGATCGCTGCCTTAGCTGCATCCGCCGCGCGATTGTCGCCATGCCCATGGCCAATACCCATGAGGGCAGAGCCACGATTCGACATAATGGAGCGAACATCTGCAAAATCAACATTGATAAGACCAGGGACCGTAATCAGTTCAGAGATACCTTGGACGCCCTGACGAAGAACATCATCGACCATTTCAAAAGCATCGACGAGCGATGTTTTACGATCAATGATCTGCAAAATACGATCATTAGGGATGGTAATGATGGTATCGACTTGCGAAGCGAGCTTTTCATACGCCGCATCTGCGATCGCTTTACGCTGCGCCCCTTCAAACATAAAAGGGCGTGTAACCACCGCCACCGTAAGCGCACCCAAGTCCTTGGCAACACTAGCAATAAAAGGAGAGGCGCCAGAACCCGTTCCACCACCAAGGCCACAAGTAATAAACACCATGTCAGCCCCTTTCAACATTTCACGGATTTCATTCTGAGCTTCTTCGGCGGCTTTGAGCCCCATCTCCGGATCCATGCCAGCCCCAAGTCCACGAGTAGAGCCTTTCCCGATGTGTAATTTCTGCTGGGCCTGAGAGTAATGCAAGGCCTGCACATCCGTGTTCATGGCGATAAATTCAACACCACGAATCTTAGATGCAATCATGCGGTTGGTTGAAGAACCACCGGATCCCCCTACCCCAACAACTTTAATTTTGGCAAAGGTTTCGATGTCAGGCTTGATCTCCGCCATATAGCAGGAAAATTAAAGAGATACTGAACAAAATTTGTATACGTTACGCCTCTTTATCAAACAAAGGATGACGAACTCATCCTTACGCTTTCACGATACTCACCACGCAAACGAAGGTCAAGACAGCTAGGGAAGAAAAGATTTAAAAATCTTCTTAAGAGGAGAGCCCAACTTCTTCATCATATCCCCTCCTTTGGCTGCCACACCCCCAAATCCCTTGACCCCAAAACGAGGTTCACGCTCACCTTCGAATCCCCACATGACTAATCCAACGGCCGTTGAAAAGGCGGGGTCCTGAATCGCATCGAGAACGTGTGTGTGAGAGGAAGAGGCGGCCGCTAAACTGGCAGGTAAGCGCAAGGTGCGTTTTGCAACCTCTACAATCCCCCTCAGCTTCACCCCTCCACCAGTGAGCAGCGCACCAGCCGGCAACATGCCGCTCCGCTGAATTTTTTTCAACTCTTTCTCTACTCGCTCAAACAATTCCTCCACTCGAGCCTGAGCAACGTCAGACACAAAACGAGAGCCAACCATTTCACTCTGAGGCGCGCCAAATTCCTGCAAGTCAATCAACTCATGCTTGAGGATTTCATCAGCATGCGCAGACACAACCGTGCGCTTAACCTGCTCCGCAACCTCTAAAGAGGTACGCAACCCAATAGCGATATCGGAAGTAATGTGATCAGCCCCAATAGGAATGACAGCCGCATGAATTAATTCACCCTCTTCATAAACCGCCAAAGAAGTAGTAGAGGCACCCACATTCACCACCACAACCCCTACGTCTTTTTGACGAGAACTAGCAACGGCCTGAGCTGAAGCCAGAGGATTGAATACGAGCTCGCTAATATCAATCCCCGTTCGAAACACAGCCTTGGTGCAATTACGTACATTTGCGGCCTGACCTTGAACGATTTGTGCATCCACCTCTAGGCGAATGCCCTGCATACCAATGGGATCCTTGACCGCCTGCTGGCCATCAATACTAAAACGACGAGGAAGAATGTGGAGGATTTCAAAATTTGCAGGATTGACAACCGATCGAGCGGACTCAAGGACGCGCTGAACATCATCTTCACGAATTTCACTTTCAGGACGAGAGACACCGACAACCCCCTTAGCCAACTGAACCTGGATCAACGGACCACCTAATCCCACATAAGCCTCTGTCACCGGTAGACCGATTTGTCGCTCAGCCTGCTCTAAACACGCCGAAATAGAGCTCACCGCTTCTTCAAGTGAACTAACGGAACCCTTGGAAATGCCCTGAGAAGGAACTTCAACGGCTCCAAGCATCGTCAAAACCTCGCGTTTGTCCGCTCCTACCGTTACTTGTCCGGCGACAAGACGAATAGACGAACTCCCAAGGTCGATGCCAGCGATGAGGTGTTCTTTCATACAGCACGCAAGGCAAGGAAAAAGGCAGGCAAAAAAATCATGATCCCGGTAAGGACCGCAAAGAACGAAGCCAAGAGAACCGCAGCCGCCATGAGATCTTTAATGTCACGTGCACTTTCATGAAACTGAGGCTTCACGAGATCGACGAGACGCTCCATGGAACTGTTCACCAATTCTAGCACGAGCACGGTCATGACGACAAACCACACCAAGATGCGCTGCCAAGAGAGAATCGGCAACGCAAAGGAAGCGGCGATCGCTAATAATCCAAGCGCAATTTGAAAACGAAAATTTCGCTCCGTAAGAAAACAGTAGCGCAGACCGCGCACAGCATGTTGAAAGCTTCGAAGGAAGAAAGGCCTCATAGGCAAAGGTGTCAAGTCAGAAAAAGAAGAGATGCTCATGGAAGTTGATGCGTCTTAGGACGAGTGAGAACACGCTCCAAAATCCGTTCCTGACGAGCAAACATATCTACCTCCTCATACTCACTCACATGATCATACCCCTGTAAATGCAAAACACCGTGAATAATAAGACGAAGAAGCTCTTCGCGTTCATCAATACCCCGACGTTTAGCTTCCCGTCGAGCATAAGAGGGACACAAAAAAATCTCACCTAATTCAATCGGCATTTTACGAGGAGTGACGCGTCGCACATCTTCAGCCGTCGCAAAAGACAAAACATCTGTAGGATGATCCTTCCGACGCTGTGTTTGGTTAATCACCTGCATGCGAGGCTCGGAAACAAAGGAAAGAGACACCGCGCACAAGGGAGGTAACTTAACGCCATATCGAAGCGCACGCGCCAAATACAGAAGATCAGAAAAATGCAAGCTCGAAGGTAAAGATGAAACAACCTCAAAATGAAGCATACCCTATAACTGAGAAGAAGAAGCGCTAACAAAAGAAGAAGACGTGGGGGCGACCGAGGGAGGGGTAAAAACGGTGGAAGAGGAAGATGAAACAGCTGAAAACGAACTCGAGGTGGAGACAAACGGCACCGTCGAAGACGGAGCACCTGCATCTGTTCCACTCGTCAAAGATCCTGGACCCGTGGTCGCATCTTGAGGAGCGGCAATCACAGGAACGCCAACGAGCTTAAGCGAATTAAGCATCATTTCAAACGTCGTGCGATAACTGATGAATGATTCACCTCCGATCACATATTTGACCGTGAATACTTTATTCCCCCAAGCAAATAACGACTCTAATCTATCACCCGCCGCCACACCCTCGAGCCCGGCCTTGGTAACAAACGGATGAACAGAAGCCGCCGTCTCGCCCGGAGTCCGCGCTACATACCAGTCGGTTAATGTAGCTCCTGTAGGATTATTTTCAATCCGAAGAACGATCGTATCCCCACGACCCGTGGTAACCGTAGCCTGCGATCCGTCTGGAATATCCAGACCAATAATCCAATTAGTAGGAACCAAGATGGACCAGCCAGCAGGTGCAGAAAAAAGCTTAACCAATCCGGAATCCAATAACCGAACGGATGAACGAGCGGCAGGATTATATAAGTGAAAGACCTCATTACCATCCAAAAATCCATCACTATCGGCATCCGGATTACGCACGTCCGTACCATACAATGGCTCTTCAACATCCGTGAGACCATCTGAATCGGAATCAAGACCACCTGGCGGAAGGACCGGCGCAGCTGGAGGAGGTGGAGGAGGTGGAGCGAGCTCCGCGGTACGTAACGTGACCTCGTTAGAAGGAGAGGATTCTCCCCCCTCTCCAAACGCAACCACTCGATACACATAGGTTCGAGCTGGTTGAGCAGAAACATCCAAAAACGCCGTACTACCAGCCGGTAAAACCGTAACGGGAAGATAGCTCCCATTATCCTGGCGCTCAATCCGTATCCCTGTTTCCGCCCCTCCGCCATCTACCCAAACCAAACTTACAGCTGAACCCGATGAGGTAGCTGACAAGTTAACCGGGGCCGAAGGAGGAGGCTTAGGAGGAGGCGTCACCGCAACGGGAACGACCGGTGAACCAAATAATGATTCACGATTGAGATAGACAAACACACCTCCAACGACAAAGATCAAAACAGCTAACACACTTAGATAAGGCCAGAGAGGTTTACGCTCAGGGGGCTTAACTAAAGCAGGAGCAGGCTTAGCCACCACGGGAGGCGGCGGAGGTGGGGGCAGCTCTCGTTCAGCCTGAGTTTGACCATTCATCGTTAAGGCAACCCCATAGAACTTCTCAGGAATCGTGACAATTTCTACGCGACGATTGCCAAAAGCACCCGGCTTTGGAGCCGAAGAGGAAGAAGGAGCGGTTGGCGGCGAAAAAGCCATAAATAGATAAGAAGAACTCTCCTACAAACCCTATACGTTACACGGAACAATCGGGTTTAGCGCATCGATTTGAACCCCGTGGATTGTAGCCATTTTCAACCTCTTTGCCGTCCAAGAAACTATCCTTATCCGTATCACGATCCAACGGGTTGGTTCCATACCTCAACACCTCATCCCCATCTGTCAATCCATCCACATCCGTGTCCTTATTTTGTGGATCCGTACCCAGCTCAAGCTCGCGCTGATCAGACAACCCGTCTTGATCGCTATCAACCGTTGCACCAGAAGGAGTGTTACTCGGGAGCGGAGAAACGACTTCCGGAGGAGGAATATTTGCACCGGCCGGAGGCGTCACAACCGGCGTCGGCAAAGGAGCGGGAACGCTCGGATTCAAGTCGGAGGAACCGCCAACGGGTAAAGTAGGATCGGCCAAAACAGGGATGGAAGCAGGTGGCGAAGCAAGAGGAGTATCCAACACGGGAGCCGGCGGGGTCACTTGCTGAACCGGAGCAGCAACAACGGGGTTCGCCTGAGCGCGCCGTTCTGCCGGACGTTTAATCGCAAACTCCCAGAAGGCGAAGCCAATCCCCCCCACAAGAAGGAGTACACCGGCAAATAATAAAATATACTTAGGAGCAGAAGACGAGCGACGCTGAGGCAAGTCCCCTAACCCCATAGGAGCTGTTGATTTCTTAGGAGACTGATCCAGTCCGGAAAACATATCATCAGCCGCCGGTGAAGCAAGAGGGGCCAAAGGAGCAACCACCGGGGGCATCGTGCGAATCTCTGGCGAAGCAGGGCGAGCAGGAGGAGGGCTCGTGGGAGCATCCGAACTCAAACGCACCAGCTCAGCTTCTAACTCTTCATCGCTAACTTCAGGCGCAAAAGGAAGGTTGGGGGGAGGAGTGGACATAGACAAAAAAGTTAGAAGGCACAATCGCTGGTAAGACACTTACCCGTTCCCAAAGGATTATACCCGTTTTTGATCTCTTGCGCATCTGTGTACCCATCCCCATCAGAATCAGCCTTAAGCGGATCCGTACGATATTTTTTCACCTCATCTCCATCAGACAACGTATCTCCATCCGTATCCTGCACCGCGGGATTTGTCCCCGCCTGACTTTCTTGATCATTTGTAAGACCGTCTCCATCCATATCCGTCACGCCCCCCTCCTCGTTCACAGAGGGAGGCTTTGGGACGGAAGGAGGAGATCCGACTGAGGACGAGACAAAACGAGGGAACGTACGATCAGGAGAGAAGTATGGGATCGTGACCGGCGGAAGAGGAGCGGATGAGCTCGCAGCAGATTGCGTGGAAGACGATGAAGAAGGGCTCGATGGAACCATAGCCACCGGTGATACCACCTCAAGCTGAGCGATCTGAGAAATAGAACGGGCTCGCAACCACCAGACCGTTCCTCCCATGATCAATAGCCCCGCCAATACCCCTAACGAGATCATTGATATTTTAGACGAGATCATAACAAAGCTACCAACTAAGGAGTAAACGTCGGAGGAGGCATGGAAGGCAACCGATAGGAATAAGACGTGTCAGACAAATGACGTCCTAATCCAGACATTCCCGTTGGCGGCGTACACTCAAAAGCATTTACCACGGTGATACGACCAGTAACCGCATCTTGATCAAAGGCATGCCACAAATAAGGCGCGCCAGATGAACAAGAAATCCCCGCATCAACAGGACGAATCGAAAGATCATCCGCTCCACTAACAACCCGAAGACTCAATCCGATATCGTTACGCATGTAATTTGCGGGAGTGGTAAGTAAGCTACGTGCACTACTCCCACCAGCTGTAGCTGAAACGCGTTGAATTTCAGTTGGATACAAGGAGCTTAAACCAGTACATGTATCTCCGCCTGCCGTACACACAACGCCACTAGGAGGAGAACCGGTTTCACGACATCCCATCGAATCACAGACGACCGTAAACGATACCCCACTTCTACAGGCCCCCGTCTCGTAGGTTCCATCCGTATTGTAACAGCGATACGGAACACGAGCCCCAGCCACAACTTCACCCGCTATCATCTCAGGTTCGGAATAATGCGCTTGCTCCAAATAAAAGCTATAGACATCTCCGGCTCGCAAAGAACGCATATAACGAACTCGCATTGGCTGCGTAGGAGAAGCCGTACGAACAAATTCATCACAGGTATTGTTATCACGACAAGCAAGCTGCGTAACAAGACCATCCGGACCTTGAGCCTCCGTAGGCACACCCGTCGCAGTCCCGGCCCGCAACTGATTACAATACGCATCCGTTGTAATCTTATGAGAGACACATTGCGCAACCGCGCCCGGTCCGGAGGTGATTGGCGAATAACCTTCCCATGTAGCACCCGATCCAACATCCCTACGACAACAGCCAATATCCGCACCACCCGTCGTGCTCGTACAGAGAGCACCACCAACCGCGGTACAAGCAGTGGACGTGTTATACCCTATTGGAATCCCTCCAGTCAGTACAGGAGTAACGGAACAACAAGCAGTAACTCTCCAGGCCTCAACAACATCAGGATCCGTAGATATGCCACCCACACGTAATGCATCGCGCACCATAGCACTTCCAGCAACCCCAGTAGGACAACACGTTTCCGAGCCACGACCCGCACCAGCGGGAATCGCGCAACGCATAGAAGAAGCGGTCAACACGGTACACATAGGAGGCGAGCCGCTCGGAACACTGGAACAGTCAGGACCAGAAGCGACACCTGAACACGCATATCTTCCGCCAAAATAGGTCCCTTGCTTAACAAAGCCTCTTGATGCAGGCACGACTAGATGAGGCAAAATAGAACGAACATAGGTACCCGTACCAACAGATATCACCGACAAAGGAGAAGACCACGTAACCAAGACCTGCGTCTCACCAGGCAAAAGACCAGATACGGATCCACCCGTGTCCATATCACCCACTCTCGGCGAGAGATTAATACGACCCCCATCTGTCACCATCGCAGAAAAATCAACCGGGCTAAAGATTCCGGAATCAAAGGCACGATAACCAAAGCGCTCAACCGCAGGAGTCGACGGATTATCGCGTTCAGATGAGACAACCAAACGATACTGACCACACTCACGACGACCGTGTAAATTAGACACGACAAAGTGTCCACGCACATCAGTAACGGTATCAGCAATCGTATTTCCGCGATACGTCAACACGACACGCGCACTCGGAATAGGAACACTCGCCTCCTGATCATAAACATCACCTTCAATGGTCACGGCATTTTCAGAGGTAGGAGCCCCCAAACAACTGCCACACCCAGCAAAACCACAGCTCGTAGAACAACTAAGAAGATCGGTTGTCGTACCCGGTACACACGCAGCCTGATTATAAATCGTTACACGTTGAGCCGTTTGGGCTCCATGCGCGACACAATCCCCTCCTACACAAGGACGGCAATCAGATCCAGCGACACGAACACCTACGGTATATCCGGACGGGTGATCGGTTGGAAGAGCGCACGTATGACAATCAGAGGTAACACCGGTGGTATTAACACACACAAGTGAACCATCAGGATTGCTCATGTAAGGAAATGTATTACAGAGGGAATTATTGGCGTAATCATAACCAATCGAACGACAAGACGCTCCCGACGTAATTCCATCAAATCTACACAACCCTCCCGTTCCACAAACCGTATCATTCGTACAACGAGAACCAGCTACCGAACCACCCACGCAAGCCCCTACAAAGTCACATTGTTCGCGCCCATCACGACGACCGTTACCGCAGAATCCGCCAGATTGAGCCTCGACACGACAAGAAGTGGTACAGGTGGCACAGGTGGCACCGTACTCGGAAC
Source organism: uncultured Gammaproteobacteria bacterium (assembly GCA_964562155.1). Taxonomy (GTDB): domain Bacteria; phylum Patescibacteriota; class Patescibacteriia; order 2-12-FULL-60-25; family 2-12-FULL-60-25; genus JAGOUY01. The sequence goes on along the minus strand of CAZLRU010000005.1, from coordinate 3,670 downwards.
TACAGGCGGCCCCATTGCGTCCGCCACGAGCAGGATCACCGTAATCACACTGCTCAACACCTACACGTAAATAGGCATCCCCACAAACATTACGCTTACATTGAGCGGTACAAGCATCATTATCACTGCTATTACCGTCGTCACACTCTTCCCCAGAGTCCACGATGCCGTCGCCACAGCTCGCCGCCGGCTGACAATCGGACCAACCGGCCCACTGACACTGAAGCGCCGGGAGACCGGATGGATCAGCATCTGTAGGACCACAGCTACGAGTACGACGTGTTGGATAGCTATTACACTGCCCACGAGGACCGCAATCTGCATTCGTATAGCAAGGGACATCAAATGGTGAAGCGCATCGTTCAGTCGCCCCACAGTCTGAATCACTGGAACACACCGTACGAGCAATCGGTCCGGCCGCTTCGTCGCCCAGCACCGCACCCGTTCGGGAATAACAGAGACGAAGGGACCCAACACACCGACGAGCAACATGCTCCGTACAGGAAGTGGCGGGAAACTCATTATTCAGAAAACCACCATAACGAGTAAACGTAGGAGTTCTTCTTGCGGTTGCTGCACGCGTTATATCAGCTTCACCCAACCCACAACGACCACTCACACTGACACAATCCGCATCTGTACGACAAGAAATAACCGTTCTTCCAGAAGCTGAAACACAGACAGCATCCGTCGTAGTCTCTGACTGACCTGCTTCACACTGTTCTCCATCTCCGGACTGAACAATACGATCACCGCAAGAAGGTGCAGGGGTACGACAATCAAAACCACAACTGTCACTTACATTACAGCTCCGAGCATCACAGTACTGACCATTCGATGTGCCATTATCACAGGTTTCTCCGGGACTAATTTCCCCATCTCCGCATGTTTGATCAAAACCCGTACAGGTGCGATTACAGTGTCCATACGTGCCATTCAAGTTGCCATCATCACAGCTTTCGGACCAACCCGCCCGCCCCATTACATCCCCGATTGAAACACAGCGTTCCACCACGGTCGGAGCATCCCGCTCATCAGAACATTCACTCGAAGCACCCGTTGTAGGAGAAGAACAAGCTTGGCCATATCTGATCCCAGGACCACTACAGACAAAGCGATCAACGCGACCATTGCCACACAAACCCAAAGGAATACAGCGCGTGGTAGGACCATCGATAAATCCTTGACAGGTTGGAGCACAAATCTGCTGCTTCATCCCAGGACCACCATCAGACGTCGTACAGGAAACGGTAGCCGTATCACCAACTTCACAAGCTTCTGCAGTGCTACGCAGACCATTGCCACACACGGCATCGATCCCAAATTCACGACCAGTACACACATTCTGATAGCGCCACTGACCCCCTGTTGCCTGACACGTTCCACGCGAGCTTTCGCGTGTCGTGCCGGAATAATAGGTAATACATTGTGCGTCTGCCTGACAAAGTTGACCCGTGTTACTGCAGCGTCGCAACCCTGAAAGCAACGGAGGGTCATATTGATTATACGCAGCCGCTTCAAGCTCCGTCCCCAATTCATAACCAGCTCCTCCACCGAGGGAACGATACTGATAAAAACGAGAAGGGCCTGAAGACAAAACAGGACACATGAACCGACGATCCGTAACATCCCAACAGGTGGAAGGATCGTAAGTTCCTGGCGAACCGGAAGCACGAACAACACCCGCACAACTACCTCCAGCGCGACAATCACTTGAGTCCATACACGGCTCACCACGTGACACAACACCCGGATACTGACAGCGACCACACGTAAGAAAGCGGTTAACCGGATCAATCGGAACATCTCCACCCAGAATTCTTCCAAGCACCCCTTGCCAGCTTCCCCAACGACTATTGGTGATCCCTTGCAAGTAAGAACCGTCGGTAATCGTAGGATAACGACCATCGCGTGTACGAGCCGATTCAAGCTTGGTCATGTAGGTCTGAAAATCCGCCAAACGTTGACCATCACGCTGAATCTTAGCCTTAAAGCTGGCACAGCGAAGAGTATCATCATAACTCGCGCACTCCCAATCAGAACTACAATGAACAACGCGACGATTATCCAAATACACATCCCCCTGTGCAGTCTTACAAACATTCGAAGACTCGGCTTGTAAATTGACATTAAATATCCAATTTTCAAGCAACTGATCAAAGATCATCTGAGTCTCTTCTTGCGCATCAGGATTACGAGATAAGAGATAAATCGTAGACGTAACCGCTCCCCGGGCCGAAGTAATATTAGGAGCCGCGACGTAAATCGTGTCTCCATCTTTAATCGCTTCATATCCATCGACAGCAAATGCAGATGGAGTACCCGTAAACCCTTGAGCCGTGTACCAAGCCTTCGCGGACAAATGAAGAGGGTTGTCGAACACGCGAATACCGATCGCGTCTTTACGCAACGCAGCTGGAACCCCAGGACTATCTAAGGTGAGCAAATATTGACGCAGTAATCCGCGCGAAACATCAGCCGTCGAAGGAGGAGTCGGACGAATCGCAAGCGCCGGGAGATCATCCGTAGAGGTCGCCACGCTCCCATGATCCATACAATAATTGGTAGCAAAATTATAGTAAGGACCATCTTCAAAGATTGTACCCGTCAACACATTTGGCTCCCCGGAGCGTGGACGAGAGTCACTAAAGAGCAAAGCTCCCCCATAACGCGCATCCGCCGCCGGCCAAGGACGCTGACAAAGTGAAACCGTGGCGACATGAGACGCTTCAAACACGGTGCCAGTGGTCGAAGGAACGTTAACCGAGTCACGATCAATATGAATTCCGGCAAAAATCAAGGAAGAACCATTTCGATTACGAGCCACAATGGTGGACGTTGTTGACTGCTGAGCAGGATCGGTAAGAGTTGCGCCCACGGTCAAGACTCGTGTCTCAGAAGAAAGCCACGGCTGCCAAGACCACCCATACTCAGCTACTGAAGAAATAGGAACTAACACACCAGCCTGCGAAGACATGACGGATCCGGAAAAATCATGAGATTCGCCTTGAGCAGCAAACAAGAATGGATGATCGGAATTTGTATCTCGAATCAGAATATCGTTAGCCGCACAAACACGGTTGCCGGTGGTAAACGTCCAACTCGCATCACCCGCCATCACCACTCCACGCGTGTTACGCGCACCGGTACTGGTGGTATCAGTCAAATCCAAATCACCTCTAACAATCAGTCGGTACGTCGTGGAAGCGCGCAATGCTCGATCAAGAGTAAACACTCCGCGTGTACCCACTCCATCACGCTCAAAATGCATCGTCCCCGTTACACCGCCAACACACACACGAGGATAAACACGTGTTGGCAAGACCGCTTGTGTTCCTGCAGGACAATCCCCTGTAACAACCTCTCCAATCAAGAAATGGTCACGAACAGACGCCTCATTCATCAACTGATTAAAACTGAAGTAAATACCAGTATTCCGACAAACATTGCGAGCATCTGCTAACGGGTATCGAACACGGGTCACCTGAGGACGAACCATACAACAACCATTGCTCGTGAGCCCAATATCCTCAACACGACGACCCAAAGTCGGATCACCCAAACATTCACGTTCTTCACGGAATCCACACTGAAGTCCATGCTGTGCTTCCCCTGTCCTCGTGGTGTACGTAGCTCGCACGCGGCTCATCATGCGACCCTGAGAGTCAGG
>CAZLRU010000004.1:11728-65738 GCA_964562155.1 uncultured Gammaproteobacteria bacterium | reverse complement strand
AAATCCAGTATACCCGTAAGGGTATCGAGGGTTCGAATCCCTCCCTCTCCGCCACAGTAAAACGACCCATACGGGTCGTTTTACATTTAAGGTACCTTTGTTATATTTCCGTAGCACTTGCTATGAACGACCCCATCAATTTCATCGAAACACGTTTTCACTACCTCTCCCCTTTTTCCGCCCATCGGATTGAGATTTGGGAAGAGACATTTGCCACCCTTGAGCACGCTTATCATGCATCACGGATTAAACCTGGACCAGAACGCGAAGCCATCAAGCACGCGTCGAGTCCGATGCAGGCGTGGCGAGAGGGACAGAAATATAAAAACGACGCGCGCCTTCAAATAGCACATTTTGATAAGTTGGCGGTGATGGAAGAGTTGATGCGGGCGAAGCTGGCTCAGCACACGGATATTGCCGATATTTTACGTGAGTCAGGCGAGCGTGAGCTCTTAAAGGTTTGGGAGACGGATTCCTATTGGGGAACAGGGAAAGATGGGTCGGGGCAAAATCTCATGGGGAAGATTTGGATGAAATTACGAACGGAACTCTTAGAAAGAGATGGGAAGATAGCGAGCGATAACACCCACGAGACACAACCCTAATCCTAGGACGATGAAGAGTACTGCCTTTCCCCATTGCTGTACCGGTCGATCGATTTGAGCGCTCGTTACATGAGCAGGATCGTAGCGCACAGGCCACTGGGTTCCAACGGACCAATCCTCCTTGCCGAGCGTCGTTATTACACGCAATTCATGCGACTCTCCATTTTTTGTTTTGTATTCCACAAATGGCGCATTACCTGATTCCGATACCTCAAGACGTATCACGGTGCCTTGGGTTATGATGCCTTTTTTATTAAGGAGGTGGGTGCGCATTATTTCTCTGACTGCACACAGTAGAAGCAGGGCACCGGCCCAGGGGGTATGGGTAAGGAGATACTGGAGGTTTATCATACGCTTGTTATGTATGTGATGGCTCAACTAACCGTTGCGTCAAACCCATGGAAGGCTGAATAGTGATCCAAATCAACAACCAAAATAGGATGGCGAGGTCGTTTTTGAAATAGGGAACGTCGATGAGGCCATGGAGGAGGATGACAAACAAGGGCAGGCTCGCAGGTAGTAGCTCGTAGGTAGTAGGTTTAAGCGTGCGGAACCAGATGATAAGCACCCAGATAAAGGCCAGAAGACCGAGGACGCCCGTCTCGCTCCAGATGTTTAAGATGATATTATGCGGGTACTGAAACACTTCGATGCCGGTGGTTTTTTGGTAGGGCTTGAACACGGTGGGATAGCCCCCAAAGCCAGCGCCAAGAAACCAGTGGTCCTTGAGCATAGCTCTCGTGTCGCGCCACATATACATACGTACTTTGCCGGACCAGCCCTGGAACGTGAGTTCACGGATGAGAGGTTTGTAGAGGGCTGGCGTCAGGGCCACGAGAACGCTGACAAGCATCGTTCCGATAAGTACATATTTACGGAACTTCTTTTGCCACATAAGCGCGAGCCAGGTGGCGGCTCCGAGTGAAATTAAACCGCCTTCGCTGCGAGCAACGAGACATGCGATAAAGGCTGCGATAAGAGTGACGCAGGGGAGATATGTACGCTCCTTCATTATGGCTATTTTTGTGAGGGCTAAGGCACCAATGGGCGCGACGAAGAGAGCGAGGGCGTTTGGATATGGAAAAGGTCCGGTTGCGCGTCGACCTGCGAGGATGTCTATATTCCATGGGTGAGGGATCCCGTGGCCGGTCACATACTGAACAACAGCCCAAAGAGCGAGAATGATGGTTACGAGAAAAAGATTTTGCGTCATCAATTCTGTCACTCGGTGCGGAGCGTCTACTAGCCCCTCACTCCCCTTTCTCTCTTCGAGGCTCATCCACACAAACTCTTTCATAGCGGCCAGTAGTAAGATCACCCCCACTGGCTCCAGTACATACGCTCGCCAGAGACCGAGGCCCGTTGTCATGCTTGGCGCCGTCATGACTGCTATGAACGTCGTGACCACCCAAGCCATGATCGCGTATTGAAAACGAGCAAGGTTCTTCCAGCCGGCGCGAATCCCTTCTCTACGTCCCTCCACCAGAAACACCACGCCCAAAATTCCGAGATAGATCTCTAGCGCCGTTGTTGGGATTGGACCGAGTCTAAAACGAATGAGGTACATGGGCAGCGCAAAGGGAAGCCAACTGAGAAGCGTGGCCGTCCAGACGGCGCGGGCGGGAAATATCCGATGATCCATAGACTTCTCTAGCCTAGCGTAAGCTAGAGGAAAGCGGTAGGATGGGGTCGATTATGATTACTAAAGAACAAATGCTCGCGTTCTGTTATAACGAAAATGGTTCGCTTAAGCCTAAGCCTGAGTGTCGAGCAGGGCTCATTAATATGCTCATCCTGGAGGATGGATTAGGCGTTGATGAGGCGGAAGACTTTGTTGATAAGTGTTTGCGCGAATGGAATCTGTGGGGCGAACCCACTCTGGAAGAGCTCCTCAAAGAAGATGAGGAAGATCCTGCCCCAGAGAGTGAACCAAAGACGACCTAATATAAAACCCACCAATCAGGTGGGTTTTACTGAGCTTACCGCCAAGCATGGGGGCGGTAAGTTCCTCCTCACGCTCGCGCGACAAAAGAGAGGTCTCCTTCCTCGCGCGAGTCAAAGGACGAAAGTGGTTTTAGTTTTGTGTGCGCGCACAGATTCGTCAACACCGGGCAGTGGATAACTTCATTCGCACAGAATCGCTCCTCCCGATTTTTCTTTTATTTGTTGATTTTTTCCTCGACAGGTTGAGCGTCGTTCGACCAAGGAAAAGCGGGTTTGAAAAATTTGTGGGAGTTCTGCATCCAGGTCTTTGGTGGCGTGTTCATAGGCATAGGCAAGATCAGGCCGAGACGCAAGCAAAAAGGTTGGGTCGACGCCGGAAATATAGTGAAACTGAGGCGCGAAGAAAAAGAGCTCGCCAAAACTGTCCCAACGATCATAAAAAATACGCTCACTGGGCTCGGCTTCCTTCGACAACCTGTTCACGATAGGGACGAGCCGTTGAAACGGTCGACCAAGACGGAGCGAAAGAACCGTTCCACGAATATCGCGGACAACAACCATTATAAAGGCGGTGACCATACACCCAGCCACCACTCGCGGCAGCCACGTGGGCACAGTGCGACGTATCTTTGTTTTATATTGTTCAATGATTATCTGCTTCAACTCCTGAGAGAGTTTTTTTGTATCCGTCATCGTCCAGAGCATCGCAAGCCAAAGCGCGAGGACCGGAACAAGGTATTCGACCATACGACTGCTTTTGAGCGTAAAGAGCGTCAGGGCACAGACCAACGGAGCTAGACCAACAACACCTTCGAGTCGATGATCTTCTCGTGGACGACGGGAGGCGAAAAGCAGTCCCAAGACAGCTACACATCCCATCATGAGGAGAGGGGCGATGTTTGCTATTAACTGAGTGGGGGTAATCGATGACCATTCCAGACCTAGTTGGATAGATCTGGGTGTGGCGATCGCGACTTGAAAAACTTGTACCTTGAGAAAGGCGAGGAGGTTGGCGCGGTTGGGGTGAATCAGTATCGCGGTTGCGATGCCTAAGACCGTGGCAAGAAGTGGAGCAAGGTAGCTAGAGATCGCTGAAGATATGTTCGCGTAGCGACGGAAGAGCCAGATACTGCTGAGTATGAGTAGTTGTGAGATAGGGAGAATGATCCAACCGCCATGAGATAAGGCGAAGCCGAGGCCGGCGAGGAAAGAAAAAAATAGGCGATGGGCTCCGGCGGCCAGGTCTTTTTGGCTCGCTCCGTAACTTGTTGTACTTTCACGCTGGCTTCGCATTGGATCTTGATAGCTTCGGACATACTCACTCGCAAAAAGACCTGGCCGCCGGAGCCCTAGATAGGAAAAGAGGGAGACGATACCAATCACAAAGAAAGAAAGAGCAAACGGAGTGGCTTTGCCGAGGGAGAGTCGGAAGGAGAGGGGCATGGAAACGGCGATCAGGAACGTCCAGAGACTGGGATGCTGAAGACGGAGAAAACGTAGAGCGGCGTAAAAGGTGGTGATAAAAAAGGCCGCAAAAAAAATGGTGGCGAGTTGGGTGCCGTCGAGAGCGCCAAACGCCGCAATGAATGGCGTGAGGGCGAGATGATAGAGGAGGTGTTGATCGACGAAGTGATCATTGAGCAGCGTCAGGTCGAGCCAGGGAAAATTTTGGAGAAACGAAAATGGACCTATGCGCAGAATCTGTGCATCCAATACAGACGTTCCGTGTATTATAATATTGCTTAGTTGTGCGTGGTAAAAGCTGTCGGGATCGCGGAAGCTGCCCCAGGGTTGGAGGAAAGAAAAAAACGCTAGCGCTAGGATGAATGTGCTGGCGCAGGAGAAGATAAAATTAGGCGATGGGCTCGTAAGGGAGAGCTTTTTGTCGCCTGCGGAACTTGCTGCATGATCACGTTTGCTTCGCATTGGGTTTTGATAGCTTCGGGCAGTCCTCGTCAACAAAAAGCTCTCCCTTACGAGCCCTAGATAGAAGAAGGGAGGGGGAAGGACTTGAAAAAGGATAGCATGGAAGCTCGCGAGCACGTATAGATTTGGATGAAGGGCAAGGCTTTTTGTATTTGAAAACCCCATGCTGCTAGGCCGTATAAGCAGGCATGGGGTTCGCGCGAGATGTGTCGACGAGTGTCGGCACGTGCGCAGGGGGAGAAGAAAGGAACGGCCTAGGGGGACGGGGGGAGGAGGTGGATGAGGACGCCGATGTCGCCGAGGGCGATGCTCACCACCACGAACAGGGCGGGCAGGAGGACGAAGAGGAACCACAGGGCGCCGGCGATGACCTGGTAAGCCCTGGTGAACCCCTTGGTCTTGCCGTCCAGGGCTTCGGTGCCCGAGAAGACTTTGACTCTGGCCCACCAGGTGAGCGCGCCCAGAATGATCATCGCCGCGAGCCCGTTCCAGAACGGGAGGGCGGTGAGGTCCCAGAAGAGCTGGGTGAGGAACGGACGGCTCGGGGTCACACTCTCGACCTGGGAGACCGTCTGGTCGACCTCGGCACCGTGGCGCACCGAGACCCACTTCCAGACCGCGGTGGCCACGAGGATCACGACGAAGCCGATCACAACTCGTTGCCAGGTCTTGAGGGAGACCGGGATCTCGGCAACGGCGAAGAGCACGAGGCCGATGACGACGAGCACGAGGCCGTAGTTCAGGAAGTCATCCGTGAACCGAGGCGAGGGTCCGTACATCATCGCGCCGTAGGGCACGACCACAGCCGTGAGGATGAAGAGCGCCACCCACTTGATGGGCACGAGCACCCGCTGAACCGGCACGTCGCGCCCACGCACGGCATCGAGAAATGCGTCCGTCCCTCCAATCACGAGCGCGGCGATGGCGTAGTAGATGCCGACGAGGAGGACGCCACCGATCAGGTACACGTTGCCTTGCGTGTACAACTCGGGCATGTCCTGGACCAACACACCGGCGAGGCGTGCCGAGTGGACCGCCGAGGCGATGGCGCCCCCCATGAGCAGGGGTGCCATCGGGATACTGATGAGCATAATCCCGGTTCCCGCCATGGTGGCGGGGAAGTTGAGGCGGTCACCCGGGGTGGGGTCCGCCACGGCAATCATTCCCAGGATAAGTACCGCGAGCGCGGCGACTCCCTGGGCGACGAGAACGAGCGTGTACCACCCGTGCGTTGCCGCAGGGTAGTAGTAGCTCAGCCAGTCCATCCGGGCGTTGAGCCCTCCCGCCGCGAGGGCGAAGAAGACGGTGACGAACACCAGGTAACACCCGGCCAGGACCTGCGCCGGGAGGACCCAGGCGTCGTCGACCGCAGCCGCGATGCCCTGACGGGCGTGCTGGATGACAGGCACGGCCTGTGCAGCCAGCTGACCGGCGCCCTGAACGGCTCGACCACCGATGTTGGCGGCCGTGTTCATGACGTTGGTCGCGGTGGCTCCCGGCGGCGGAGCGGGAGGCGCGGTGGGGGCCGCACCCGGAACCGGGGTCGGCTGCACCTGCACGAGGGGCGCACCGGCCGGCGCAGGCTGTCCACCAGCAGCAGGTACCTGCTGGATGAACACCTGAGTCGGCTGGGCCGCCATCGGGTGCTGCATGCGTGCAGCTCGATGGCTGAAGATGTTGGCCTCGACCGTGCCCTCCAGCACCGCTGCAAGCAGCGGTGTGAGGAACCGGAAGAGGCCGTCGAGCAAACCTTTCATCTCGCTTCTCCTTGGGGATTTACCCCTGTTTGTGACGGTTGATCGACAACTAAAGCTTCTGCGATTTTTGATCGCAGATAAACACTCGAGTTGTCGAGGTCCGACTTTAGGCAAAAGTATGGCTTACTTATGCACAAAATCGGACGCCGAAATAACAATGAATAGTAGCAAAAAATGGCGGTTTTGTCAATGAAGGGGTGGGCTCAAGTGTAGTAGTGCAGTAGAGAAGGAGTGGAGTAGCAGCGTAGAGAAATAATAGGCTTTATTTTAGCCAAAAATATGGCGCTTTAGACTTGACAAACGTGGTGTTTTGTAGTATCCTATTCCTTCTGCTCGAAGCGTCTTTGAGCGGATCTGATCCTTGAAATCGTTGCCATCTGAAGTTGTTATCTGCCCATGGATACCGACTTCGGATGGTGACAACCATTTCCGAAACGTGCCGCTCCGATGAGCATCGGAGCAACCGCTGTCGTAATAGTCACGATAGCGCCTCTCATCGACCTAATGCGGCTGATGGCCGTACATTTTTCCCAAGGAGCCTCACCGTGAACAAGTTCAGCCTCGTTCTCGTTCTCATTCTCTCCACCCTCCTCCCCCGCATCGCGCGGGCATATGAGATCGTGCGGACCGGCAACGGCATCTGCACGACCAGCACGCCCGTCGAGATCCGGGGCGCCGGCGGCCGCACCATGCGGGTGCAGCCCCGCTGGCGCTGCTCGGACCCGACGCCCGCGATGGTGACCGCGGCGCCCGCGCCGGGCGCCGTCGCGCAGCCGCCGACCGTGGGTCCTCAAGCTCCCCGACAGCCCGCAACGGGAGCCGTGGCGGTGAGGACGGCGGCGCGCCCGCCGGTCATCATTCCGCCCTCCCCCGGAGGTGCCTGGGAGCGGCTCTGGCCGAACGGGAGCCGCTCCCCGCGGCAGGCCCCGGCACCCGCGCCGGTCGAGCCGCCCCCTCCCCCGCCCGCCCCACTCGCGGCCCTGCCGGACACCAACCGGTTCGAACTGCGCGTGCAGTTCGTGAACTTCCGTGGCATCCGGGCGAACGAGCATATCGAGCCGCAAGGCATCGTGTGCATCGCACGGACGGCACAGGAGGCCCTCGTGGAACGCATGACTGACGCCCAGCGCGCTGAGCGCTGCCGCGAATGGTCCGCTGCGCTCGAAGCGAGGAACGAGTATGCCGCGCCCTTCCTGCTCGCCCGGGAGGGAACGTGGTTCGTCACCCGCTACGCGCGAGCTGTCATCGGCGAGCGTGGGTGGCACACCCAGAAGCTCGCAGCTCTCGAAGAGGGGCGGACGCTCGTACAGCTCTTCCCGGACGACGTCCGGAGCGGCGAGCACGACGATCCCCCGATCGTCATCGCGGACACGCACCGGCTCCCGCCGAGCGCCGTCGCGACGGGCAACCATCGTCGTGGCCACCACGGTCACACCCGCTCGCGTGCGCGTCGCAGCCACCGTGGCTACTGCCTCCGCCGCGCCTGCCGGTAGGAATCCCCTCCCCCGTACCTTCTGTCGAACACGGTTCCTGTGTGGGAACCGCTCCTCGTCCGACAGACTCTGAAAGACCACCCTAAGCGAAAGCTCTTACAGGGTGGTCTTTTCAATTATCCGTGTTTTATTTTTGGCGTATATTTGCTCGCGCGATGGTTGCTCCGACGATCGCAAGCGCGAGTGCGTCTGCTGCATCATCTGGTTCCGGACGTTCTTTTAACTTCAATAATCGTTGCACCATGTCTTGCACTTGTTTTTTATCGGCGCCGCCCCAGCCGGCTATCCCCTGCTTTACTTGATTAGGCGTGAGTTCGATGAGAGGAAGATTGGCGTCGTGTATAGCAAGAATTGTGACGCCGCGCGCCATCCCAACCTTGATAGCTGTTTTGGCATTGTTGGAAAAGAAGAGTTGTTCAACGACCGCAACGTCCGGCCGGTAGAACGTCATGACTTTTTTGATGGCGTCGCGGACCTGTTGGAGACGACGACCGAACTCGTCTGTTGATTTGGTTTGGAGACAGTCATGAAATACCCAACGCGCTTCGCCCCCATCTTGATCGATGATGCCAAAGCCAACGCGATCAAAGCCGGGGTCAATGCCTAGAACGCGCATATGGTTAAGCTAAATTATTCCAAACACGACTCACGTCATCGTTTTCTTCCAGAATGTCGATGAGTTCTGCGACGGCGGTGCCTGTGGCCTCATCTGTTTCGACGAGAGTCTTCGGATGCCATTGGAATTCAATGAGATCAGCTTTTAGACCGATCGTCGTGACAGCATCGGAGAGCTTGGTGAGGTCGTGCGTGGAACAATGAAGCTCGACCGACCCCTCTTCTTCAATCACATTCGTGGCACCGGCATCGATGAGCGCAAGCTCCATTTCATCGTGCTTGTCTTTTGGAAGTTCGCTCGGGATATGAATGACCCCGATACGATCGAACAGGTACGTGACCGAGCCAGTGGAGGCAAAGGTGCCGCCGTTTTTTGTCAGGAGATGCTTTACGTCGCTTGCGGCGCGATTACGATTATCCGTCAGACATTCGATAATGAGAGCGGTGCCCCCTGGCGCGTATGCCTCATAGGTGAGGGATTCGATGTGGCCCTCCGCTCCCCCGCCCGCACCTTTTTGGATGGCGCGTTCGATATTGTCTTTGGGAAGTGAAGCGGCGCGAGCGCGTTCAACGGCGGCGCGTAGTTGAGCGTTCATGTTTATATCACCACCTTTCTCGCGAGCGGCGACGGTTATTTCTCGCGCGAGTTTAGTGAAGGAGGCTGATCGCTTTGCATCAATCGCCCCTTTGAATTGACGGACTTTATGCCATTTTGAGTGACGGGCCATAGGGGTAGGTAGTCAGAAAGTAGGTAGTAGGAACGCTGCGCTAGTAAGCGGTCATTAAAATGACTTCGAAGATCCAACATCAAAGATGGGAGTCCGGGGTGGGTCTTTTCCTAAACTCATACACAAGAGGATCATTAAACAGAGACTATCGACTTCTAGATAGGAAGGCAATGGGGTATACTTTGAACAATTCATTATTTCATATGTCTGAAAAGCGTCTTGGAACATCGAGCAATCCCGGTTGGCATGAATATGATCTTCTCGCTGCTGAGGGAAAACGTCTAGCCAAGGAAGCACGCGAACGGAAGAAGCGAGAAGCGGCTCAATCGCGTCTTGAAGCGGCAGCGCTTAAGAAAAAGCAGATAGATCAGAGAGAGATCGAGGCAGCGGATGAAGCGATAATGGATCATGACCAACTCTTGGGCGAGGGATATGATGATACTCATCCTACTAAACTTGGCCACAGAAAAGCTCTGCTGTTAAAAGATGAGCAGATAAGAAGCTCAACGATTGGTCGTGAAAAAATTAAGCTCGTTGATCGTAGATATAGAGACAAGGAGCAAGCACAATCGCTCACCAAAAAAACTACTGGATCTTCCACACGTAGAAGAAGTGGTTCATTCACTGAATCGGGAGAATATCGCCAAAAGGAAGCACCTAAAAATGCTCGACGTGGACGTTCCATCCGGGAACTAGATGAGATCCCTCCCAAAGACAGGAGCGCGCGTTTTACCACTGCTTTGGCTGAAATTCAGGAAGAACAGGAGCGAGAAACGCGTGAAGCAGCTCTGAGAAAGCAGATCGATGCGCTCAAGGCCGAGGGTCATGACCTATACCCGGACGTTCAAGGCCTTACCGAGAACACACCCATGAATCCAGAACAGGCGATGGAGATGGCGCTTGTCATGCATAAAGGACGGCAAGGCCAGCCAGAGCGAGAGGCTCTTGAGGCCGAACGTGCGGCGCACAAAGCTCGGAGAGACTATAAGAAAGGCTTACGCAAACCTTCTCCAGAAGCACGGGTAGATGAAGAGCAGGCTCTGGAGGCAGAACTAGCTGAGCTCGAAACACTTGGGGAAGGAAGTGAGAGAAAAACTCCCTGGAACCGCCTACGAGATGGTTTGAGTGCGTTATTTTCCTAAGATGCAAAAACTCCTCCGATATTTCATCGGAGGAGTTTTTTTCTCTCAGCGTTACTGGCTTATGAAGCCATCCGCTCTTCTTGTGTCATTCCCATGTTTTCCATAGCAGCTTCGCTGCCGTGGTAGGTGCCGAAGCCCGTTCCCGTTGGACTTAAGCGACCGATGATGACATTTTCCTTGAGACCTTCGAGACGATCGACCTTGCCTGTGACCGCGGCGTTGATGAGGACGCGAGCGGTTTCCATGAAGGAAGCGGCGGAGAGGAATGACTCGGTGGACAGTGCTACCTTGGTAATCCCTAAGAACAATGGGACGACCTGAGCCGCGACCCCCTTGATTCCATCAACTCGTTCGTTTTCGACATCGGCGCGGGCACGTTCGATGACCTGACCCGGCAAGAGATCGGTTTCACCGGAATCGCGAACGTAGACACGTGAGAACATCTGACGAACGATGACTTCGATATGTTTTGCGTTGAGCTTTTGACCTTGGGAAGCGTACACGGACAAGACTTCTTTCAAGATGTAGCGCATCAGGGCTTCAACGCCACGCAAACGGAAGAGCTCTTGCAGATCGAACTGTCCTTCTGTCAGCGCATCACCTGCTTGCACTTCCTGCCCATCTTTGATGATGAGGTGATAGCCGACCGGAATCTCATGTTCTGCGGCCATAGGAGCTTCGTACACGAGAACGATCGTGTTCTTAACCACCTTAATCGAACCTTTGTGAGATGCGAGCACCTCTTCGCCTTTGGCGGACTGGATGAGCATGTCCCCTTCCTTGACCTTGTCGCCGTCTTTGACTTTGACGATGTCTTTTTTGGTGAAGGGATGAGCTTTTTCTTGAACACCTACGTAGGTAATCAAGACTTTCTTTTGGCTGCCTACTGTATCCACAATCTTTTGTCCGGTCGTGGTGTGCAAGACCTTCTTTTCCGCTTCGACGACCTTGGCGACACCAGAAGCTTCGGCTAAGACGGCGTGACGTTTTGGTATACGAGCTTCGAACAATTCTTCCACACGTGGCAAACCGGTCGTAATATCGGCGGCTGCCGTACCACCGGCATGGAAGGTACGCATCGTAAGCTGAGTTCCAGGTTCACCGATTGACTGAGCAGCGATAATTCCCACCGATGTTCCCAAGTGGACCATTTGATTGTGCGCCAGATCGTAGCCGTAACACTTCTGACACAACCCGCGGTGAATCTTACAGCTGAAGACGGAACGCACGGTAGCGTTGGTAATCTTTTGCTTGCCGAGATCACGGATGTGAACCTCCGTTAACAACGTACCTTTTTTCACCAATACTTCTTTGGTCTCAGCATCTTTTAAATCTTTGACCAAGACGCGACCAAGGAGACGTGTGAGGATTGGTTCACCGATTTCTTCACATTCTGCAGCGGTGATTTCAACCCCTTCCGTATCCCCACAGTCTTCCGTATTGATGATGACGTCTTGTGCCACATCCACCAAACGACGTGTGAGGTATCCAGCGTTTGCTGTTTTCAGAGCCGTATCCGTTAACCCCTTACGTACACCGTGAGACGAGATGAAGTATTCGAGCACGTCTAGACCTTCGCGAAGAGAGGACTTGATCGGAAGTTCGATAATGTCACCCGTTGGGTTGGCCACCAACCCTTTCATACCGACCACGTTTGTGAGCTGACCAAGCGAACCACGCGCACCGGAATCAATCATGGAGAAGACCGTGCCGTTTTTGTCCAGCGCATCGCGAGACGCTTTTTGAATCTGATCTTTTGCTTCCGTCCAAATACGAATGATTTGGGAGTAGCGCTCTTTCTTGGTTAACAACCCTTCTTTATATTGCTCTTCCACTTCCAGCGTTCGTTCGTTCCCCGCATCAATCATCTTGTGCTTATCGAGAATCGGAAGATCGCCGACACCGTAGCTAAAGCCGGAACGTGTGCTGTAGAAGAAGCCCATGTTTTTGACTTCGTCCAAGAAGCGAGCGGTGCGTTCGAAGCCGCGTAATTCGATCGTGGTTCGAACAATATCACCGAGTTGCTTGGTTCCGATGAGTTCGTTTCGGTAGCCGATTTCTTTAGGGAAGAGACGGTTGAGCAAGATACGGCCGACGTTGGTTTCGATCAACGCTTCGCCAGGGGCGAGACGCGTTTTCATCTTTTCACGCAACGATAATTTGCCGGCTTGATAGAGATACACTGCTTGATCCGTCGAGGCGATTGCCTTGATCTTGCCATCAGCTGGCTCAACCAACATGGTCATGTAGTAACAACCCCACGCCACATCTTTATCCGGACGCGTGATTGGTTGACCGGTCGCCGGCTTGAGCAAGTTCTTGGTAGACAACATCAAGTTTTTTGCCTCCCAACGCGCTTCTTCGGTCAGCGGAATGTGCACAGCCATCTGGTCTCCATCAAAGTCGGCGTTGAAGGCTGGACAAACCATTGGGTGAATCTGGATCGCCTTCCCTTCGATGAGTTTTGGCTGAAAGCCTTGGATACCAAGACGGTGAAGCGTCGGAGCACGGTTCAAGAGCACCACGGAGTCAGCCGCGATTTGCTCAAGGATATCCCACACTTCGGCGTGATCAGCTTCGATGTAGCGGTTGGCGGAACGAATGTTGTGCACGAGCTCACGCTTGATAAGCTGCGAAATAATGAATGGCTTGAACAATTCAAGAGCCATCATTTTTGGCAGACCACATTGATGCAATTCTAAGTTTGGACCGACGATAATAACGGAACGGCCGGAGTAGTCGATACGTTTTCCAAGTAAGTTTTGGCGGAAGCGACCTTGCTTTCCTTTCAAAATATCTGCCAAGGATTTGAGCTGGCGCTTTTTTCCAGTGGCAGCGATCACGGTCTTGGATGAACGAGCGCCGTTATCAATAAGAGCATCGACCGCTTCCTGCAACATGCGTTTTTCGTTACGCACGATGACTTCCGGAGCGTGCAACTCGATCAAACGCTTCAAGCGGTTGTTGCGGTTAATGACGCGGCGGTACAAGTCATTCAGATCGGAGGTAGCAAAACGACCCCCATCAAGCGCAACCATCGGACGGAGATCCGGTGGGATGACTGGGAGCGCTTTCAAGATCATCCAGTCTGGAGCGAGTTTCGTTCCATTCAATGACTTCAAGAGCTTCAAGCGACGGATGACGCGATCGTGCTTGGCATCGGAAGCGCCCTCGAGTTCGCCTTGCAACATTTTGATGGTTGAAGGGACATCAATTTTGCGAAGCAATTCATCGATAGCTTCGGCGCCGATCTTCGCTTCGAAGACGTGGCCATACTTAAGCGAGAGATCGTGATAATCACTCTCGGACAAGATCGTCATGGTCTCGAGCTCCTTGAGCTCCTTCTCGACTGCACCAAAATCTTCTTCCAATTCTTTGAGCTTGCGTTCTTTGACGCCCTGAATCGCATCCAGCTCTTTACCCGCCTCGGCTTGCTTGATTTGTTTCTCAGCGGCTTGTTTTTGGAAGCGTTCGACATCGCGTTCGTATTCGGCTTCGATGGATTTGCGTTTGCCTTTGTATTCGGTACGCACTTGTTCAAGCGAATCATTACGCAACTGCTCGTTGACGTCGGTGATGATGAAGGCCGTGAAGTAGATCACTTTTTCGAGCGCGCCCAAGGTGACATCGAGAACGGTGCCGATCTTGGAAGGGACGCTGCGCAAGAACCAGATATGAGCGACGGGTGCGCACAATTCAATGTGACCCATGCGTTCGCGACGCACGAGGGAGTGGGTGACTTCTACGCCACACTTATCACAGATAATGCCCTTGTAGCGGATCTTTTTATATTTACCACAATAACATTCCCAATCCTTGGAAGGCCCAAAAATTTCTTCAGCGAACAGACCGCCTTTTTCCGGTTTCTGCGTGCGGTAGTTGATGGTTTCTGGCTTGGTGATTTCACCATACGACCAGCCACGGATGGTTTCTGGCGAGGCCAGACGCAAGCGAATGGCATCGAAGTCTGTGGTTTTGATGTTTTCCGTTTGGAAGAACGCCATAGATATAGGTCAGATGGTGAATTAAAGATCGGTTGGTGCTGGACCCCACTCTTCTTCCGGTTCATTCACTAGGGCTGGCTTAGGTCTGAGGTGTTCTGGACGAGGAGCCGTTTCTTCGATGCGCTTCCCGTCTTTCAAGAGCTCAACATCGAGACACAAGCCCTTCAATTCACGTACCAACACATTGAAGGATTCCGGAACGTTGACCTTGCGAATAGGTTCGCCCTTGATGATGGCTTCGTACGCTTTGGAACGACCAGGGACGTCGTCTGATTTGATGGTGAGAATTTCTTGCAAGGTGTGTGCAGCGCCGTAGGCTTCGAGCGCCCAGACTTCCATTTCTCCAAAACGCTGACCACCGAATTGTGCTTTTCCTCCCAATGGCTGCTGGGTGATAAGGGAGTACGGACCGATCGAGCGTTGATGCACCTTGTCATCCACCATGTGGTTGAGCTTGAGCATGTAGATGTATCCAACCGTTGGCTCGTGATCATACAACTCACCCGTACGTCCATCGTGAAGCGGAATTTTTCCGGATTCAGGGAAGCCAGCTTTCTTCAGCTCTTCACGAATTGTTGTTTCAGGCACGCCATCAAACACCGGTGTTGCAACCGTGTATCCGAGAGCGTTCGCCGCGAGACCCAAGTGGGTTTCCAAAATCTGTCCCAAGTTCATACGGGACACGACACCCAGAGGAGACAAGATAACGTCGACGGGAGTTCCATCCTCCAAGAACGGCATGTCTTCGACCGGCACGATCTTTGAGATCACACCTTTGTTTCCGTGACGGCCAGCGAGCTTGTCACCGGCTTGCACTTTACGAAGGTCGGCAACCGTAACGACGATTTTCTTCAAGACACCTGGCTGTAATTTGTCGCCCGCTTCACGAGAGAAGATGGTGATGTCGATGACTTTACCCTTTTCTCCGTGTTCCAAGTAGAGAGAGGAGTCGCGCACGTCGCGAGCTTTTTCTCCGAAAATCGCGCGTAGCAATTTTTCTTCCGCGGAGAGATCCGTTTCACCCTTAGGCGTGATTTTGCCACACAAAATGTCACCGGATTTTACTTCGGCACCCACGCGCACAATTCCTTGTTCATCCAAGTTACGCAATTTTTCTTCCGAGACATTTGGAATATCAGAGGTGACGACTTCAAGGCCGAGTTTGGTATCACGCACTTCCAACTCATGATGTTCGATGTGGATGGAAGTGAAGCGATCCGTGTGCACGAGACGTTCGGACAAGATGATTGCGTCTTCGTAGTTGTACCCGTCCCAACTCAAGAAGGTACACAAGAGATTTTGACCGAGGGCGAGTTCACCTTTTTGACAGGAAGTTCCATCGACAAGAACTTCGCCGGCGTAAATTTTTTGTCCTTTGTTCACTAACGGACGTTGATTGATACAGGTTGAGCTGTTGGAACGTGAGAATTTGGTGAGATCGTACCGGTGCATGCGTCCGTCATCGGATTGAAATTCGATGTGCTTGCCATCAACAGCAACCACAACACCGTCCTCAGGAGCGATGAGCGCGTGACCAGAATCGATCGCAGCGCGACGCTCAACACCCGTTCCAACAATTGGAGCATCAGCCTTGATACAAGGGACTGCCTGACGCTGCATGTTGGTTCCCATCAATGCACGGTGACCGTCATCGTGTTCCACGAATGGAATCAAAGACGTACCAATGGAAAGAATTTGTTTGGAGGAGACGTCGACGTAATCAATTTCGTGAACATCCACCACCGTTGGCTCTCCATTTTTACGCGCACTCGCACGAGCTTCTAAGAAGCGGCCTTGGCGATCGAGAGGCGTCGTTGCTGGAGCAGTTGTTCCACGTTCTTCCGCGAAGGCGTTCAGGTAGGAAATTTCGCTGGTGACGTATGGGGTGATCGGGAGTTCCGGAATGGAAATCTTTTTGAGTTTTTCAGCGAGCTTGGCATCGACTTCGGCGCCGGCTTTGCCGACTACTTTTCCTTCTCCGTCCGTCACGTCGACACGCAAGGTTTCACCGATAGCATCTTCACCATCATTCTTCGCCCAGCTCTTTACTTTACGATAAGGCGTTTCAATAAATCCGTATTCGTTGATACGCGCGTAACACGCCATGTGACCCACAAGACCGATGTTTGGACCTTCGGGAGAAGCAATCGGACAGATGCGGCCATAGTGAGTACGGTGAAGATCGCGCACGTCGAAGCCGGCGCGTTCACGAGTCAGACCTCCGGGACCCATGGCCGAGAGACGACGCTTGTGTTCGAGCTCAGATAATGGATTGGTTTGATCCATGAACTGGGACAACTGCGAACTCATGAAGAATTCGCGCACCGCCCCGATCACCGGACGAGCGTTGATCAACTTAGCAGGAGTGATCGCCATGATATCGAGCGTTGACATGCGATCTTTGACGATACGCTGCATACGCGCGAGACCGATGCGGAAACGGCTTTGCACGAGCTCGCCGACCGCACGCACACGACGGTTTCCCAAGTGGTCGACATCATCTGGTTCTTCTTGAGCAATATTCAAACGAATCAACTCACGAATGATGTTGATCAGGTCTTCTTTGGTGAGAATGCGATTTTCTTCTTTGCCGATTTCTTCGCGTTCAGCCGAAAGACCGAAGCGTTGATTGAATTTGTAGCGACCGACAACCCCTAAATCGTACCGATCGAAATTAAAGAACATCGCGTGAATCAGCGAACGCGCGTTATCAGCCGTCGCGAGATCTCCCGGACGAATGCGGCGATACACTTCGATGTATCCATCTTCTTCGCTCTTGGCCGCGTCTTTTGCGAGCGTGGATTCGATGTAGTGGTTCAACGGATGAACATCGACATCTGTGAAGAGCTTGGAAATATCTTCGTCATTGCCCACGCCAAAGGCACGCAAAAGAGACGTAGCCGCGACTTTGCGCTTGCGATCGATTTTTACCCAGAGCACGTTGTTGGCGTCCGTTTCAAATTCGAGCCAGGCCCCACGGTTTGGAATGATTTTGGCCCCGTAGTAGCGGCGACCATGCATGAACTCAGCCGTGAAGAACGCACCGGCGGAACGGACGAGCTGCGAAACAGCAACACGTTCAATCCCGTTCACGATAAACGTTCCACGTTCGGTCATGACAGGGATATCACCCAAATAGACTTCTTGTTCGCGATCGATACCCGTGCGCTTGTTGACCAAGCGGGTTTTTACACGGAGAGGCGCTTCGAAGTTTACGTTCTTTTCTTTGGAGGTCTTTTCATCAAACTTTGGCTCGTCGATGTAGTAATCAACGAAGAAGAGCTCAAGATCACGACCGATAAAGTCTTTGATCGGCGAGATTTCCTTCATGAGCTCACGAATCCCTTCTTCTAAAAACCAGCGATATGAGGCCTTCTGAACCTCAATCAGGTCTGGCAGCGCCATGGCATCACGGGCGGCGGTGAAATAGCGACGCTCCTCGGTAGTAGGAGCGTGTCGGCGGAACATCATAGTAGGCATGGTGTTCTTGGGGGGCACCTGAGTCCTCTATATATAAGGACGATCTATTGGCGAGAAAGGCCAGCCGGAGCGAGATCGTGGCTCAAATAGAGGGCTCGAAAAGGATAAGTTGTCTGAAAATTATCAAGCAGAATATGGACGTGAAAACCCCTCTTAACAAAAATAAGGCTTTGTTAAGAGGTTTTTAGACGGTTCGCATGGTAGGCGTAAACATGCAAATTTCGCTTGAATAAGCGGACTTTAGCTTAATTTAGACCGAGAGTCAAGGGGTCGGTGAAGGGGAAGCCGGGCAGGAGGCGGAACGCTTGACAAAATCTTAAAAAAGGCGTATGCTATTCCTTCAGGTTGAAACGGTATCTGATCCTTTCTAACGTGCTGGTGACGGACCTGTTGGGAGCCTCGCAAGAGGGCCTTTCGACAGTCACCCTTGAATATGACTGCTTCCGGTTTCGACTGGAATCTCTCATAAACAAGCCCATGGGAATACGATCGTTCCGGCGATCAGCTTCCCGCCCCGTCATCAACACATTGGGAAGGATTGCTTTCACAAAACGATATAAAGACGAGGAGAACCCTCTTACACCCCGAACCCGGGTCGTGTGGGAGTGAGTACGACCTTCGAGCCGGCGGATACGTCTGCCTCCCTGGAAGGAAGTGCTCTTTGATCGGACGGTCTTCGGACCTACCCGTTCATCTTCTCATCTTTGTGTCGTTTGCGCCCGGTCATTCGACCGGGTTTTTTGTTTCAAGTAAAGGGGATTTTTCCTTGACTTTTTGGTTATTTTATTGTATGATTTGCCTTCGTTCTTTTATATTTTCACCCGAGATACCTGCCTGAAATTCAGTAATTTCAGACGCTTATCTCGAACACCCTCACAAGGAAGGAGCGTCTCATGTTCTTCGATTGCTCTGACTTCCCGATCGCGTCTCAGTTCATCCGTAGCAGATGGACAAGACTGTATTTTCTCGCAGGAGGTCCGATGGATGCCGTCAAGTACGGCATCGTGCGTAACTACAACGAAGACCATGCGTTGTTGCCGCCACGCATTGAGTTGGGGATGGCTGTCAGAGACTTTGGACGGTACGAGGCATACTCCCTGCAGACCGGCTGCGCGGATCTTCCTGGCCTTGCAGCAGCACTGCATGAAGCCGCCAACGTTTTCGCTCGTGGATTCACCATCGTGATCTACGGCCCTCCCGAAGCAATCACGGGATTGGCGAGGGAGACCGCGGCGTATCTCATGCACAGTCTGCCTGAGATGTGGGCTAGGCGTGAGGATAGCAACTATCCGAAACGGCCGTCTTATGATCTCAAGACGGATTTTCCCGATAACGCAACCTTGTGTATGGGAGAAGCTCTCTGCCTCACCGAATGTGCCACGTGTGGGATCGTAAGACTCTCTCACGTGCGTCGTAGGTAGCTCGAAGCGCATCCTGCATCCTCTGTTATCCAACCCCTTGTCAGGTGCGTGCGTTGTTTTTTCACACCACTTCCTGAAGGAATGGTTTATCGACCGTCCTTCTCACCCCTGTTTATTTCTCATGCGAGGAATAGAGAGGGGTGAGCATTCCGCTCACGTCGATTCACGGCCAACGTGGCCACAACACAGGAGAGCACGTTGATTCCTAACATCGTTGAGTTTCTGGCCCGCTATTTTGGGAGCATCGTGTTCGTTAGGGCGGACAGCGTAAACCGCGCTCTGGCGATGGCTAAGAAGCTCCATCTGTCGGCAGAGGATATTCCGGTGAAGTTCAACGTCGAGAATCTCCCTGCCGACGATGATCCCATCGGCGGATTCGAGCGCGCCCTTGAGGGTCAGAGCTTCCGGAAATGGAACACGGTGATCATCTTCGGAGCGAATCCGTTGACCCTCACCGATGCGGCTCTTGAGATCTGGTGGAAATTCAACGCAGCCACCGGATCCCCCGACAACCTGCCGTTTGACCGGGCGGCATACGTCCCCGATTTCGACCAAGCCATGGTCCTCGGCATCCGTCCCGAACTCGGGGGGCTGGATCTGGAGCTGCGCTGACCACGAAGCTAGA
Organism: uncultured Gammaproteobacteria bacterium; assembly: GCA_964562155.1. Taxonomy (GTDB): domain Bacteria; phylum Patescibacteriota; class Patescibacteriia; order 2-12-FULL-60-25; family 2-12-FULL-60-25; genus JAGOUY01. The sequence goes on along the minus strand of CAZLRU010000004.1, from coordinate 45,998 downwards.
TCAAAAACACGCTCGATAACCTCGTTTGCGCTCCTTACTCCCCTCCCCTCTTTTGGACGCGTCCGTTCGACCGTCCTTCTCACCCCTGTTTATTTCTCATGCGAGGAATAGAGAGGGGTGAGTTTTGTTTTGCAAACATACTTCCTCTTGCCGCATCGTTCGTGAACAGTATGGCTTGACGATTATATTAAATTATGGAACGGGGTATAACATGTCTTATTCGATTTTGACGGCTTCGATTGTGGGGCTGGATGCGCATCCAGTGTATGTTGAGGCGGATATTACGTCGGGGCTTTCGGCGTTTATTGTGGTTGGATTGCCGGATGCAGCGGTGCAGGAGGCGCGCGAACGGGTGCGGAGTGCGCTTAAGCAAAGTGAAATTGTTTTTCCGCGAACACGCGTCGCGGTCAACTTGGCGCCAGCGGATGTTAAAAAGAGTGGCACGCCGTTTGATGTGGCGATGGCGCTCGCGATCATGGTGGCGCAGGGAGATTTACCGGGGACGTTGCCGCGCGTGATGGTGGTTGGGGAGTTGGGGTTGGATGGATCGGTGCGACCTATTCACGGCGTCTTGGCGGTCGCAGCGCTTGCGAAGCGTGGTGGGATTGAAGAGTTGATTGTGCCCGCCGAGAATGCGGCCGAAGCAGCCCTGATTGGCGCTCCGGTTACTGTGCGGCGAGCAACAACACTCCGGCAGATCATTGATCATCTGTTGGGACGACAAAAACTCCCTGAGGAGCCTTGGCAGCCGCCGTGCTTAGATCGCCCGACCAATTATATTCATGATTTTTCCGCAATTCGCGGACAGGCGCAAGCGCGGCGAGCCCTTGAGATTGCGGCGGCAGGTGCCCACAACTTAGTAATGCAAGGACCCCCTGGCTCAGGAAAAACATTACTTGCTCGAAGCTTTCCTTCGATCTTACCGAACATGACGTTGGACGAAGCATTGGATGTGACGCGGATTCATTCCATCGCGGGCGTACTCCCAAGACGAGGACTCATGACCGAACGCCCCTTTCGTTCGCCACATCATAGCGCGAGCATGGTGTCGTTGATTGGTGGTGGGGCGATGCCACGCCCGGGAGAGATTTCGCTCGCGCATCGGGGCGTGCTGTTTTTGGATGAGATGTTGGAATTTCCACGCACGGTGCTTGAGAGCTTGCGTCAGCCACTCGAGGATGGGACGGTGACCGTGAGTCGCGCACAAGGAAGTCTGCATTTTCCGGCGCGCATGATGTTTGTGGGCGCGCTCAATCCGTGTCCGTGCGGATTCATGACGGATGGTGATCGAGCCTGCGAATGCACACCGGTTCAAATCGCACGATATCGCAAGCGGTTAAGCGGACCGCTTTTGGATCGGATTGATCTGTTTCTGGAAGTCCCAAAAGTAAAAACAGATGAGTTGGTGGCGATTGAAGCCGCCGAGAATAGCGCCGCTGTCCGAGCACGTGTCGAGCGGGCACGAGCCAGGCAAACTGTGCGCTATCAAAAGATTGGGCTCACAGCTAACAGTGAGCTTGGTAGCCATCAGGTGCGTTCGCTACTTTCAATGAGCGCGGAGGCCAAGACACTTCTTCGTCATGCGACGGATCGGTATCGCTTATCTGCTCGTGCGTATTTTCGGACGATGAAGGTAGCGCAAACGATTGCGGATCTTGGGGATCTCGATTGCATTGAGAGCGAACAGATGGCGGAAGCGCTCCAATATCGACAACAAGAACATGTGTAGCCTTGGCCCTGCGGGCAGCGAAGGGGAAAATTAGGCGGTGGGCTCGTAACACCCGGAATTGAACTGGGCATATTCTTTGTCTTACGGGTCCTGCCACTGCGGCACCCTTCCATCCTCAACTCTCATCATCGACCGCGGGCACGTCTCCGGGTGGAAGGGAACCCGCCTCCGTGTCACCCGTGCGAGTTTAGATGATCTCCTGTTCAATTCCGGGTGTTACGAGCCCTAGACAGGGATGGGAGAGGAAGGGGAGGAATAGCGTCTCCTATTAGGTCAATTTTATCTTTTATTTTAGCTAAAAATGGTGATTTATTGATTGACGTTGGGCGTTAAACTGGCTATCGTAGACAAACGGTTACTTGGCTTTTTCCTATTACCCCTTCTTTTAAAACAACGTTTGCAAAGATCCTGCTTGCGGTACTCCGTGTCTTGCAAGCTGTCTACCAGATTCTGGCCCGAATGTGGGATGTTTTGTTACCTCTCTCCCAACCCCTCGCGCGCGTTGGAATGAAATGGGTGGTCTTACCCTGCTATAAAGCAATCGTGTTTACACGACTACGCTTAAGCAGCGTCATGACGAGTGCTCGAGGATTTTTTTTCTTGCTGTTCACCAATAAGTACGTGCTCCATATTGGACTCATTGTGATCGCTAGCGGAACGATCGCTCTTCAAGTTCAGAGCAAGGAGATGAGTGTGAATGATCCCGGACAAGGAAGTTTGCTGTATGCGCTCGTGAGTCAGGGGCAGGATGAGGTTGTTCAGGAAGAGATCCGTCTTCAAGCTCCGCGCCAAGAGCTCGTCAGTTACTTAGGCGCGGAAACTATTCAGGCCGTTCCAGATATTGATTTTGATTATGAACCTGAGGGAGCCGCCGACTTAACTGTACCAGGCAGCATCGCTCAACAACCGGGGACACCGACGGGTCCGGATGAAACAGTTGGCACAGAAACAGACGTGATCGTCCATCGCACGAAGACAGAGCTCTACACGGTACGGGAGGGAGACGTCGTAGGAACGATCGCTCGCCGTTTTGGGGTCGATGCAGGCACCATTATCACAGCTAACCATCTCACCAAACAGGCTTCGATTAAACCCGGGGATACGCTCAAGATCCCGCCTGTATCCGGCGTTCTTCATTTGGTGAAGAAGGGTGACACCGTGGCAAAATTAGCTCAGGTCTATCGGGCGGATGCGGATAAAATCATTGTCGTAAATGAACTAGGGGGCCGCGCTCTCACCGTGGGTGATGAGATCGTCATTCCCGATGGCGTGCCACCGGTGGTTGTGGTTACCCGACCTCCTTCCAATGCCACTTTGCGCCCAAATGTGCCCCCAACTAAAATCCCCAATAAATCCTTTGACCAGTACCAAGAGTTGATCGATACAAGAGCAGACGCGCGAACAAAACCGGCTGATGTAGCCGTAGCAGCAGCTCCGGCCACAAAACTCCTTTGGCCCACCTCTCAGCATTCGATCACCCAATACTACGGCTGGAACCATACGGGGATTGATTTGGATGGAGACTATACCGATGCGATTTATGCGTCTGCCGATGGGATCGTGGAAGCGGCGGGCTGGAATAGCGGTGGATATGGATTACAAATTGTTATTGATCACAAGAATGGGTTGAAAACGCGGTACGCGCACTCATCAAAAATGTTTGTGAAGGCGGGTGATCTTGTTAAGAAAGGTCAGGTTATCGCCATGGTCGGCACCACCGGGCGTTCGACAGGGACCCACTTACATTTTGAGGTATACTCAAATGGCAAACGGCAGAACCCTCTCAAATATATTAAATAGATGACTCCCCTCCCCTCGCGCGCGCGTTTACTTTGGCTACAACTTAGCCAAGGAGTGGCTACTCAATTGGCCCTGTCGGTCTTTTATCCATTTTTAAGTCAGCATTTTTCGTTTGCCCAGCTGTCCCTGCAGTCGCTCGTGCAATCGAGCGTTCCTCTCCTTATCTTGCCCTTTATTCGCGAATTCTGGATTCGACGGTTTATTCTTCTAGCGTTTGCGATCAGTATTGTGCGCATGCTTCTTGCGACACGGATTGATTCTCCGCTCGAGCTCTACAGTTCCGCTCTGCTCACCGGATCCATGCTGGTGTTTTTCTGGGTTCCTTATGAGATTTTGTACTTTCGTGAACAGTCTCGGCATGGAACATCGTCGGCTTGGTATTTTTCCACAGGAGCCATCTCTTCCGTCATCACACCGCTCATTGCTGGATTAGTCGCGGATACGTTTGGCTACACAGCTCTGTTCACTTTGGCAGCGCTTACGATGATTATTCCTTTGAGTTTGGCATGGCAACTTCCTGATCAACCGATCCACGAATCATTATGGAGTAGCCTGCCCGCGGTTAAGGGCATCAAACATCTTCTTTTTCTTGATGGGTTTTTATTATCGGCCTCGATGTGCCTCTTAGGACTATCTCTTCTCACGTTCACGAAGACAGCAACGCAGTTTGGAGCCGTGAGCAGTGTCGTGACCCTAGCTGCAACACTCCTTAGTTTTGTCGCCGCTAAAGCGAGCGATCAAGATCAGCATCGATGGACCTGGATTGCCGGCACCGGCCTTACCTCTGCCGTAACACTCATCATGTTGGGATGGCAGACGTCTTTTTGGTGGTTTTCTCTCCTTCTCATCCTGTATACCTCACTCCGAACCTTGGCTCAGCCAATCGTAAATGCGTTGCCCATGGATTTGCAGCCGGATCATACAAAACTCTATATCGCACGACAGTTTGTGTTGAATGTTGGGCGCGTGATTGGGTTCGCCCTGACATGGGGCTGTGTTTATCTTTCCGGTTTACGACCAATGTACGTGATCTACGCGCTCGGTTTTATTTTGTACATCACCTGTGTTCGACGAGTTTTGCGTCCAAAAATCTCTTCGGTTATGCTACACACATGAACGAACATCCTGAGTCGGTTCCAGACAAAGAAGCAAGGCGATGCGTTATTATCGCAGGCGAGGAGATGGAGATCACCGATGCTGCGCCTCTGTCCGTACGCGTAGAGAACATACAGACAGACCGTTTTTCTGATCCGGAAGTGCAAAAGCTTCTTACCGTACTAGAAGACTACGCCAGATACCCTATCATTGAAGATACGTTTCCTAATCATGCAGAGCGTCGTGCATGGGAAGATGCGCTGCCCACAGAGGACAAAGCCTCTATACGAGCCTATCTTGATAAAAACAAGCTCGGACTCAATCAAGTAAGCTCCGTCTTAAATGCCCTGGCTTGCTTATCTAGAATACTCCACACAGCAGAGCCAACATCATTTCTGAGTTCATTTGTTGCGCATGCTCGAGGCGAAGCCGATTTGTTAGCCACCTCCATGGACACATTGAGCACATCGACGCTGGACATGGATCGTGAAGCATATCGCCGTCACGCTCTTAGCCTTGACCGTGTCGCTCGCGCAACTCTGCACGCTTTCGCTACATCTCTCCACGGGGATCAAGCTAGCCCCTAGTCCATTCGAACTGAATTCGCTACAGTACAGGCGCTGTGGAACAACCTTCTATTACTGTTGAGACTCCTAAAGATTCGACAATTTTGGCGTATGGAACTGCGCCAAGTTTTGGGTATCGTACCCTTTTTACCTGGGGACTCGCTCTTTTAGGCGTATTTCTCCTTGTCTTTTTAGCTTGGTGGAGCTTATCTCGGCCTTTTTTGATTAGCGCTCGCACTCTTCTCGTGATTACTCGTCCAACCGTGGCACAAACCGAGATTCATCCCGCTCTGCGCAAACAACTACCCGGGCCCTGGCAACAAGCCCTTAAGAGCAATTCGCGCTGGCCCGTCACCCTTGGGGGTGGTTTAGGTCCAAATGGATGGAATTGGTTTGCGATTGTTCCGCGCTGGCTATCCGTAGATCCCTCCCTTCCCATGGAGGTAAAAGGTGCGGTTCGGATTATTTATGATCAACCACCGGTTCCAGCGACGGGCGGCGTGACATATGCAGAAGGATTGGGAGCATGGATGCGTCATCCTGGAAGTGGCGCGGTTGGCACCTTTGCCCTTGAAGCCGTTAGCCCTTCTTCTACGACGGCTAGCTTTGTTTACAAAAATGGTGTTTTTCACACATCTCTCTTGTTTGACCATCCGTTTGGCTCGTTTCATCCACGAGCGGCAGACATTAGCCTGGATCTTTCTCCTCTTATTGGAACCAATCGAGCAGAGCTTTTAAAGGAGCTGCCCATTCCTCGCTTTGCACTTTTACCTACTCTCCAAGAAATCCATCTTACGTTTCGCGAAGAAGGACCTCCGGAACAGGTGGAACTCACTCATCAAGATCCGCTCACGCGTGACCAAACAAAACAAGTATTGGCCGGCTTTGGCATTACCACCAAGCACGTGATTCAGTTAGCTGATGGCACACTCGCCACTGAACTTTCCAGTGGAGATGGTCGCATGGATGCGCCGGTTGCTATTCATCGAGGCGATCACCTCTTCATTCAAGACGCGTCTATTCGTTACGGCAGTAGCACCGATCCTCTACCCGCTCTCCCGCCTGCCTGCGGCAACCAACCAATCATGGGCAGGATCTCTGCTCGCGCTTTACAGAAACTCGTTCAAGGCATCGGACTGATGTTTGATATTTCTTCCGTTACCGGATGGCAAGTTGGAAAAGATCGAGATGGGTACCTGTTGCTCTGTAGAGAATAATTGTTCGTCAAAATCTTTTTCAAGGCTCTACTATAATAAAATATTGATCTATCCACAGGCCAGGTTTGCTCAAGATGCAAAAATATTGTATTATGTGTATGTGAGATCTATGAACCATAGATATCGCGATCATCATAGGCGATGATCTTGCTCTTTCCCGTTTTTCGTTCTTTGTGAGTAAGTCATGCACAAGCAAGTAAGTACACGTTAGCACCACATTGTTCCTTTTGCGCTCTTTCTAGAGGAAGGCACTGCCAACCTCGCTTCTGCACAGATCTCTTCATCGATCAAATACAACCGTGTTTGATGGAAGAATAGTTCTATCGGAACTCGTGAACTGCGAGTGATCATCTCTTACGTTCTTTTTGCTGCCAAGAAAGACTGGTTTCTGTCTTCGACGGAAACCGATCAATCCGTTAACTTTCCCGTTGTATCTAGCATCCACAGAAGCGATCTGATGATACCTATCATCGCATCACCTCTGTGGGTGCGGAAAATCAACATTCAAATTAAAAGCAAGCGGACCACAACCGTGATATGTCTTCGGACCTCTATCGCACCGTGGTGACCGCGGCGGGATGGTAGACGGAGCAGTACCTATTACGATCTGTATTGATGTACTCCCATTGTCTGCGCTCTTCTGCGCGGACGAACCTGAGTCAAATCAATGGATCCTGCGGAGCCGTTTGTCATCTTCCCTCGTTTCGACGAGAGCATGAAGAGCCCTGACAAGCGGCTCTATTCTTTTATTTACAAACACTTTTTTATTAGACCGGCAAGCAATCTTACATTTGCTTATTTTGCTTTTTTCCGCTATCCTTTGGGATAAATATATGTTGCAACCATCTGTGTTAGACAAGATAAAAGCCTTGCTTGAGCAAGAAAAATTACGGCTCGAAAAGGAGCTTTCTGTTTTGGGTGGCTCGGAAACCAAAGAAACGATCTATCCTGAGACGGGAGGGAGCTCTGATGATGATAACGCGGCCGAAATCACTGAATACGCAGACGGCATCTCATTAGCAGATCGTTTACAAAGCGAACTACGTGATACCATCAAAGCCTTGGAAGCGGTTGCTAAGGGTACATACGGAACCTGTAAGTATTGCGGCAAAGAGATTGATATAAAGCGGTTGGAAGCGCGACCCACCTCTTCAAGCTGTATCGATTGCAAAAAGAGTTTGACGCAGGAATTGTAAGAATGCACTAGGCGTTGAGCTTGTGAAACAAAACGTTTCTAGCGCTTATTTTCGCCTTATGTGTCCTGCCACTGCGGCACCTTTCCACTCTCAACTCTCTCAGCAACTGCAACACTTCTCCCGGTGGAGAGGAATCCGCCTCCGTGTCACCCGTGCGGATTTAGACTGAATATCAGAAACGTTTTGCTTCATAAGCTCTAAACAGAAGAGGAAGGGGGGTGGTAGAAAGACCGTATGTTTCGTAATCATTTTCTTTCTTTTGGTATCGTGGTGATTGTGATGGTGTTGGATTTGTGGACGAAGGGGTTTTGGTTTGCTCATGAACGATGGATAGCCCTTGGTCCGCTACTAACTACCGTACAGCATCGCAATCATGGACTGATCTTTAATGTACCGGCGCCGATTTGGTTGATCTTGGGGGTGTCCGCGATTGTATTCATCCTAGTTCTCGTCTTTTTTTATCGCAAGATCGCTCAATGGCCGATCGCGCTGGCTCTGGGACTGCTTTTAGGTGGAGCTCTGGGCAATGGCTACGATCGCATCGTCTTTGGGTTTGTACGAGATTGGATTCTCTTGTTTGAACGCTCTGCTTTCAATATCGCGGATATGGCGATTGCGGCTGGCTTGATCATCCTCCTTCTCTCGCAAAAGCCAGAGCTGGTTGACGAACCCGTTTAATCGGTTACTATACGAAACACGCCCCTCGACGTCCGCAAAGTTCGATGTGATTATTTCCTAACGTTGGTGCGTTTGTGGTACTCCGCAAACTCTCTCCTCCCAACGTTTGAAAATCTTTGATCATGTACGATACTTTGCGGGCGTTGCGGGGTGTTTTTTATGGGGCTGTCATGGTTGAGACAGGAATAGTGATGGTAGCGGGTATTTTTTTGGTAGAGGTCGTCGTGACTTGAGGACGGATGACTTTTTTTATCACCGTTGATGTAGTGACCTCGGTTATTGAGACTGTTTCCGTAACCGTAGCCGTTGAGGTGGCTGTTTTTATTTCATTCCAAACCGGTAATGGACTGTCATAGACAACGCGACGGACGTCGGTCGCTTCATGACCGTGGCGCTTGCGCGCGCGTATAACGATGAGCGTTGTCCCCCGTGGAATATCAAGCGAAAACTGGAAGGTGCCGTTTGATTCAACGTAGGCTTGGCGACCATTGATATCAATGATGGCATCCGGATCGGTTGATCCTTGCACCATGACACTCGGCGCTACGAGGCGGGTGCCGTTTTTTGGTTCGTTAACGGAAAGAACGGGTGGCTCAGAAATACGACGCGCTTGAAAAAATACGTACCCTCCCAGACCGATCGCGAATAAGACAAAACCAGCCGCCGCCACCAGTTTATAGCCCACTAAAAAATCCGTGAGGTGGATTTTGCGCGTGCGCGGAAGGAGGTCTTCGGTACGTCGCGTAAAACGATTCGCATCAATCCCTTCGTGATATTTTTGTACCATGTACGGCACACTACCGCCTAAGAACGTGACGTAAGCGCGCAGCATGCGCTCGTTATAGACCACGTCATCAATATCGGACCAGCGCTCATCTTCCCAGGTACGAATCATGGATTCGTGGATTTTTGTTTGGGCGGCTGCTTGTGCACGCGTAAGACCAGCGCGTTCACGCCATTCAATCAGATCTTGCCCGATGCGACCGGAAGCGTTAATGGATTTTTGGATGAAAGACATGAAACACTAGACGGACTCGGTGTCATTTGGGCTGGGAATCTCAGGGATGGGTTCATCGGAACCGAGATCTGCTTTGAGGATGTCGCGTGGCTTCGCTCCATCGGCAGGACCGATAAATCCTTCTTGCTCAAGCAAATCCAGAAGACGCGCCGCGCGTGCGTAACCCACTTTTAGACGACGTTGCAAGAGAGAGGCGGAGGCTTTTCCCGCTCGCAAGATTTCATCTTTGGCAGCCGGAATAAGTTCATCGCTATCACCATCGTCGTCTCCCCCACCCCCGTTCATGATGGTACCCCCACCTTGAGCGCGCTCGGTAATGGAAAAGTCGTAGTCAGCAGGTTCGTATTTAGATTTGATGAATTCAACGACGCGACCGATTTCCAGGTCAGATAAGAACGCTCCTTGGACACGTTTAGGCGTTGCTAATTCTGCGGTTGAAAACAGCATATCTCCACGACCAATCAGCTTTTCTGCGCCTTGTTGATCGAGAATCGTACGTGAATCGATGGCGGAGGCAACCGCAAAGGCGATACGACCGGGAATATTGGCCTTGATGAGACCTGTAATCACGTTTACGGATGGACGTTGGGTGGCAAGAATCAGATGAATCCCAACCGCACGAGACATTTGGGCCAAGCGAACGATTGGACCTTCGACATCCGAGGCGGAGGTAACCATGAGATCCGCCAACTCATCAATCACGATGACTAGATACGAGAGCTTGTCTTGTACACGGAGGTTGTAATCAAGCAGGTTGCGGGCACCAAACTTCGCTAAAAGATCATACCGTCTATCCATTTCTCGCAACGCCCATTTGAGGGCGTTTACCGTTTCCGGAACGCGGGTGATCACAGGGGTAATGAGGTGTGGGATGCCGTTATAGATCTGAAGCTCCACACGCTTAGGATCAACCATGATGAATTTCACGTCATCAGGTCCCGTCGTGTACAGCATTGACATGATGATGGCATTCAAACAAACGGATTTTCCAGAGCCCGTGGCACCAGCTACCAATAAGTGCGGCATCTTTGCCAAGTCCGCCACCCACGGCTTACCGGAGACATCCTTGCCAAGCACAAAGGTGATTGGACTTTTGCGTTCGCGGAATTCTTTTGAGTCTATAATTTCGCGAATACCCACCGTCGCAACGGATTGGTTAGGCACCTCAACACCTACTAAGGACTTTCCTGGAATAGGGGCCTCAATACGGATAGGGTGCGCAGCCAGAGCGAGGGCTAGGTCATTGTGCAAACCGGTAATCCGTGCGAGTTTTACCCCTTCTGATGGTTTAAACGTAAATTGTGTCACCGTCGGGCCAACGGCCACCTCTCCCATTTCGACAGGAATACCAAACGTATCGAGGGTGCGCCGAATGACTTCGCGGTTATGAACAATATCACCGGAGGTTGGACGCTGATCACGTCTTTCCAACAATTCCAAAGGAATCTCGATGCGAGGATATCGTTTCTTTGGCTTGATAGCGGGGAGACTCTCTTCCGCATCTTCGCTTTCCTGCTCCTCCTCTTCTTCCTCATCTACTTCTGCAGTATCGTCGACCTCCTCTTCCACTTCTTCGCTTTCAGAAGATATGGATGAGGGGATGACGGGAGATGATTGCTGTTCGTCCGAAACAGATCCAGCAAGGGCGAGCTCACGTCGGGCGCGCGCATCAAGCCATTTTTGCCACGCGACCTGTGCCGTCGCAAAGATCCAGGCACATCCCTTTACCACCCACCGAAACAAGAACAACACTTCGGAAAGGGTGGCGTTAAACATCAAAATGAAGGCCACGATCAAACCGGCGGTCGTGAGTGTAATCGCTCCTGCGCCTCCTAATAATTGTACGAGTGGGTTGGCAAGCAATTCACCCAACTTACCACCCGCTACCGCCAGAGCTGCATCCGCAACGACTATACCCGGAGTAAAACTCACTGCGTGGACCAGCGGGTTGAGAGTGAGAAAAAAGAGAAAAATACCGATGGCGTTCGTCAAACGAAGCGAGAAGCGGTCGGGAGCAAGAACGGAGTAGCCCCACGCCATAAAGATAAACGGGAGAACGATTTTATCCCAGCCAAAGACATGAGAAATACCCTCGTCTAAGCCACGCCCAATGGACCCAGCGAGGTCAAAATACCCAAGCAACAGGATAAAGGCGAACGCAAATAGACCAACGACAGCGAGACCGCGGCGAGTTTCAGGGTCGAGGGTGAGATCAATGCGGGATTGTTTGCGTCGACGAGCCATGACGAAGGTAGTTTAGCTTGTTAAAAGACAGAAGGAAACACCCTCGGGTTTTTCCGAGGGTGTTTTTGCTTATTCATCTATTCTTCCGGTGGAGCTTCATCTTCCGGTGGTGGAGTGGAAGGACGTGGTAAGCCGCCTTCCGTGGCTTCGCGAGACTGATGAGCGGCAATGCATTTTTCGCGGATTTGCTTAAGGAGGTCCGGACGTTCACGTAACGTGCTTTTTGCGGCTTCGCGCCCGACGCCCAACTTTTCCGACTCGAAGGTGTAGGTATTACCGCTCTTTTGAATTACTCCTAATTCTACCCCCGCATCAAGGAGATCACCGGAGACAGAGATTCCTTCGTTATACATGATATCGAATTCGCAGGTGCGGAATGGTGCCGCCACTTTATTTTTGACAATTTTTACCTTCACGCGGTTACCGATGATTTTTTCTCCCATCTTTATTTGAGCGGAGCGCCGAACTTCGACACGGACGGAACAGTAGAATTTAAGTGCGTTTCCGCCAGGCGTAGTTTCTGGATTTCCAAAGACGATGCCGATTTTTTGACGGATTTGGTTGATAAAAACCACCGTGGTTTTAGAGCGTGAGATGATGGCCGTGAGCTTACGAAGCGCTTGCGACATGAGGCGTGCCTGCAACCCCATGTGTTGATCACCCATGTCTCCTTCGATCTCGGCTTTTGGAGTAAGCGCTGCTACCGAGTCAACGACGATGACGTCCACGGCGTTGGAACGAACCAGTGTTTCCACAATATCCAGAGCCTGCTCACCGGTATCCGGTTGAGAAATGAGCAATTCATCGATATTCACTCCGATTTTACGCGCGTAATCTGGATCAAGCGCGTGTTCGGCGTCGACAAAGGCTGCGACTCCTCCGGCGCGTTGAGCTTCAGCAATCACATGCTGGGCGAGGGTGGTTTTTCCTGAAGCTTCCGGACCGTAGACTTCGATAATACGTCCACGAGGAAATCCCAGAACCCCTAAAGCCATATCGAGAGAAAAACAACCGGTTGGAATGGCGTCCACCTGCATCTTACGAGCTTCTCCTAGGCGCATGATAGAACCATCACCAAATTTTTCTTTGATCTGATCAATCGCCGTCTTGACCGCTAAGGAGCGGCCGTCTTGTTCGGATTTTTTTGCCATAAAGAAAGTAAGGTTCGTGAGTAATGTAGAAAATAGAGGGTACAGGTGTTCTATTTCCGTTCTATATCACCATATCACTAGACCGCTAGCGCGTGAAGGAAGTGTCAAGGGAGAGAGCCTCGTGTAAGCGAGGCTTTTGAGAAGAAGGGTGTGAGTCCTTAGATGGTGAGTGAAGGGATTACGGACAGCGGCCGTAGAAGTAAGATTCGAGAGGGATGACAGGGCGGATGCCGGGTGTGCGACTCCAACGATCGAGACAGAGGAGTGCTTCGGTATCGGCGAGTTCCACACCATCGAGCGTGATCGACGCGACACCGCTACGATTGACGGGGGTACCGGCCGTACCGGGCCAATCGAGTAAATACTCTCCATCGCAACGAGCCGAGACGACGAGCTGTCCCTGCAGACGTCCACAGATGGTGTATGTCAGTGAGTCACTCGGCGCGCTTTCATGGGGATGACCGTCAAAATCGTAGAGGATGTAGACCCACCCGGTTCGACAGGGTGGCATCGCGGACGGACGTTGCTGGATGATCAGGGTGTGGCACAGCGGCATACTCGTGACATCCGAGGTGGGCGGGCCCGCATCCACGGGTGGCATCGGTCGACAGAGGGCAGTGGCCGTACAAGCCGCATCGGCACAATCGATTTGACCGTTGCAATCATTATCGATCGTGTCACCGCAGTCCTCCGGATACCTAGCACAGATAGGACTCCAGCGACACGTGTTGTCACACAGACGGTAGCCATTGGCGCCGCAGCTCGTCACACACGTATCTCCACGGCGTCCCACGCTACACTCGAAGAGCTCGTCGATGAAGCCGTTTCCATCATCATCACGACCATTACACTGTTCGAGTGGATGCGAAGGGGCATCGATGATGAGGACAGACGTGTCCGTCGGCAGGATGTCAGGAGGAGAGGTGATATCAGGCGACGAACCGTCGGACGGCGTTGAAGTGAGGGCGTCGATGATAGACGCGTCTTGCATGGGAAAGGACAGCGAGACATCGATAGGAGGTTCTGTGGCTACATCGACGGATGCGTGATCCGACGCGATATCGCTCCAGTCCGGACGGACATCCATCACAGAGGTACTATCACGGCTCATGATCACCGGATGATCTTCGTCGTGGGCGGGGGGTGCATCGAAGAGATTAGTTGTATTTGAAGGCGGTACATCGAACCTCGGCGGCGCCTTGATCTCCGCATCGACCTTGCTATCGGCGGAGGTAGCGGCATCGGTAGGAACCTCCCCCTCTTCTCCTACGGCGCAGGAAAAGAGGAAGCAGGCGCAGAAAACTACGAAGGCTACGAGCGCTCGAGTCGGAGACAGGCGGGCCAGACTCAGCATGAACGGACGCATGGGACACCATTACTTTCTGAGGAACAACGCAGATGATCCGCGAGGGCTTCCTCCTCTCTTACGCTATGCATCACGTAAGAGGGGTAAAGCTCTCGTGACATCTTCTGATCTGCGGGCGGTTTCACAGAAACAAGATGGCGAGCTGTTGAATAAATGATCGCAAGATCACTCGACAACAATGGGGCAAGGAACGCGACCAAACCATTCTAGCCGAAGCCGGAACGTGGTTATCTTGCAGGCCGTAAACGTATTCTTTCCTGCAGATAACCGTGCCGAAGCGAACCTCACCATCAGACTAAATGCGAATGGCTGTGGTGACAAAAAAAGCGTTAGCAGACTCTGACAGATTTTTTTCTTGCGTGTCTCTGTCCTTGAATTGACGTGATTATTTTATTATTTTTCTTGTGAGACGTGCCTAACAGCCCTGTTTTGTTTTTTCTGGTTGTGGATATTTTTATAGCCTACCCATAAAAGGAGATAGGTAATGAGACACCACCCGAAGGTGAGATAGGTTTTATCCCAGAATCCTCTGCGAACGTACTCAGGCCAGCGAGAGATCAAGAGAATCATGCGTAAACATCCTGTCGCCGGTAGAAGGAGCCCTTCCTGGAGTGTGAAGCTCATCACCTGAACTCGAAGGAGGGCATCAGGAAGGATAAGAGCGAGTGCTCCGAATGCCATCGTCCAAGGAATGAGAGGCAACACAATCAGACCGGTCGGCAATCCCCAGAGCGTTAGCGAACCAAAGGCCCACGCGCTGTAGGGAGTTGTGAGAAGGGTTGCCGCCAGAGTTGAAACGACGATTTCTCGGAGAGTCGGTAGAGAGATAGTTTCAAGGAGGTAGACATCTAGTAGACGACCAAAGGTTAAAAGGCCGGTCATCGCGAGGAAGGACAGGGCAAACGAAGGATCAAACACCAGAGCCCATGGATGCCAGACGGTGAATGCAACCGCTGACAGCAGGAGAAGACGACTTGGTCGGATGAGACGGCCAACAAGTGGCGCAGCTTCTACCAAGAGTCCCATGATCGCGGCACGGACAACGGCAGCCGATGCCCCGACAAAGACCGTGAAGAGTGCGACCGCTATCACCATGCCCCAAAAACTTTGTCGACGAGAAAGGTGGAAGAGAGATAGACAGCGCGTTATAAGGACAACAATAATAGTCATATTTGAACCGGAGACCGCGATGATATGTGTCATCCCTGCATGACGGAAGGCGGTTTTGGCGCCTTTCGACAAGTCTCTATCGCCATAGAGGATACCTGTAATAAGCGCCGCTTCATCAGGTAGAAACCGTTCGCGAGCGCGCTTCGTAAGGGCGAGATGGAATCGTCTAAGCCAATGCCGAGGGTCGAGGTGATTGGCGGTGTGATCCGCTTCAACACTCGCCGCCAAACCTTTGGGATTCGCAAATAGGAGCCCGCGAGGGAGAGAAGGTTGAACGAGCGAGAAGCGCAAGACACCGATCAGGATAAACGCGAGCACAAGAGGGAAGATATGGAGGGCGATGATGGATGGATGCAGCCGCTGATCCTGGTATAAAATGATTGCCAGAGCAAGGGAGATTGTTATACCCGTGATCAACCAGACCTGAGAAAGCCTCGCATAGGGAGACGTGCTGTGAAGAACGATCCCCGTAAGGAACGCGCTCGCCAGGTAGCCAGACAGACGGGAAAAAGACATATCAAACACCCCGTTCCATGGAACGGGGTGTTTTGTCAACGCTGAGCTATGGGTTATGCTCCAATACGGAAGTAACAAACGTCTCCATCTTTAATAATATATTCTTTTCCTTCGACCCGTGTCAGGCCCTTGGCACGACAACCTGCTTCCCCGCCATTTTCAATGTAATCTTTCCAGTTCGTGACCTCGACGCGGATAAAATTCTTTTCAAAATCGGAGTGAATTTTCCCGGCGGCGACGGGAGCGGAGCTTCCCGCTTTTACCGTCCACGCACGTGTTTCTTGAACGCCACTCGTGAGAAACGTGATCAGCCCAAGGAGTTTATACGCCTCTTGAATCAAGCGATCGAGTCCTGATTCGGTTTGACCGGCGAGCTCAAGATACTCCTTCTTTTCTTCCGGACCCATCGAAGAGAGGTCGGCTTCCATTTTGATACAGACGGGTACCAATGCCCCTTTAAGGCCCTCGACTCGAGCTTTCCATGAACCATCAGCGAGCTGTGCCTCATTGACGTTCACGACGTACAACATCGGCTTGAGCGTGAGCGGATTGAGCTGTTTTAGAACCAGCCATTCTTCTTCGTTCCATTCAAGATCGCGGAGCATGATGCCTTTGTTGAGCGCTTCGAGGGCGCGCTTCAGTGCCGCGAGCTCGAGCTCGAGTGGTTTTGTCATGCCGCTGCGTCCCTGTTTTTCGGCATTTTGTAGGCGTTTTGAAATAGACTCGACGTCTGTGAGGGCGAGTTCGGTATTGATTGTGTCTGCATCACGCACAGGGTTCACAGAACCATCAACGTGCATGATATTTGTATCGTCAAACGCACGCACCACTTGGGCGATCGCGTCGGTTTCGCGAATATTGGTGAGAAATTTATTACCAAGTCCCTGACCTTCGGAAGCACCTTTTACAAGACCGGCGATATCAACAAATTCGATAACAGTGGGGACAATGCGCTGCGTTTTATCGACGGCACCTAAAAGACCCAGGCGTTCATCGGGAACTTCAACCACCCCCACATTGGGATCGATGGTGCAAAACGGGTAGTTGGCACAATCAACCTGCTTTTTGGTGATTGCCGAAAAAAGCGTAGATTTGCCTACGTTTGGGAGACCAACGATGCCGATTTGGAGAGACATATAATAGTGGCCGCATGGTACGGGGTTTTGAGGAGATGGACAAGGGCCGACCGCCCGCAGGTCCATTTGGCGTTTTCATCCTGAGGCGTTAGACTTTTGCTGTCCGATACTCTGTAATCAAGGAGGACTCGTTCGATGCGCGCAAAACAACCGCCTAGGACCGTGTACGGGATTTCATGGAACGGGGGTCTGTTCTGTCTTCACGGGCAGCCCCCGCCCGGATCTGCTCCGGAGGATGCGCCCTTGATTGGCACGATCCCCTTCCAGAGCACGGTGAGTGCTACCGACTTTCGCTCAGCCGGTTCCGTGTCGTCGATCGATCCCGATGAGCTGCGTGCTCTGTCAGACTGCGTTAGAGAGCTGCACCGCCTCGCCACCGGGAGTCCGCCCGATCGAGAGTCTCGCCCCATGATCATCGTCACCGAACCCGGATCGACCCAGATCGTGCAGGTTCCGGTCCGCGTTGAAGCCGGAGGTCTGCCGCTCCACTGAACAATCCTCGTGCCTCGTGACTCGTTGCTCATAGCGCCCCCTTTCTTATCCGACCGATCACCGGTCGGCTTATCCTTTTATAAGAGAAGGATTGACGGGAGGAGCGTTTTTTCGTACCCTCCGTCTACTTATATGCCTACAATTCAAAAGACGGATTTGCCAAAATCTCAAGTAAAACTGGAATTCGAAGTTGGATATGAAGAAGTGCGCCCTTATTTGGAGGAAGCGGCTCGAGAGATGAGCACCGCTCGCCCATTACCTGGTTTTCGTCCGGGAAAAGCTGGGTTTGATGAGGTAAAACGCGCGTACGGTGAGATGAAGATCTTAGAAGGAGCTCTTGAGCGGATTATTCGTGCGTTTTACGCGAAGGCTATTTTGAATGAGTCACTGGATATCGTTGGCTCCCCCAACGTTCAGGTGGATCAACTCGCTCCTGAACAACCTCTTAAGTTTACGATTACCGCTCCTATCGAGCCCAAGGTTACGGAGTTGCCAGACCTTACGGGCTGCGTAGTTGAGCAGACCGTTAAAGAGATTGGCGACAAGGAACTGGGTGAAGCACTGGAAGAGATGCGCAAGATGCGTCGTCAAGAAGTGCGCGTCGAGCGTGAGGCGACCTTGGAAGATTTGGTTGTTGTTGATGTTTCGATGCTCAAGGACGGTGTGGTGGTCGAAGGCGGAACCGGTCGTGACTATCGGATCTACATGAATGAGCCGCACTATATTCCCGGTTTTTCTGAAAAATTAGTTGGGATTAAAGCGGGCGAAGAACGGAACTTCACACTCCCCTTTCCAAGCGAGCATTATCAAAAACACTTGGCCGGCAAAGACATTGACTTTACGACCAAAGCGACGGGTGTGTTTGAAATGCAACTCCCCCCTCTTGATGATGCGTTTGCGCAAGGAGTTGGATTGAAAGACATGGAGGAATTAAAGGCAAAACTTCAGGAGAACTTACGCGTGGAAGAAAAACGCCGTCGTGAAGAAGCGAGTGAAATAGAACTTTTGGAAAAGCTCGTCGATACCACTAAGTTTACCGAAGTCCCTGAGGCTCTCATCACAGATGAAACGCGTCGGATGATGGATGAACTTCAGCATGGGGTGGAAGAACAAGGGATGAAGTGGGAAGATTATTTATCTTCTATCAAGAAAACGCGTGACGAGCTTCGTTTGGACATGACGGCGCAAGCCATTCGCCGCGTGAAGACAGCCGTCCTCGTGAAAGCCTTTGCCAAAGCACAGGCCGTAACCGTCACAGAAGAAGAACTTGATAAGGAAACGGATGAGATTTTGTCTCGTATCCGCGAGAATGACCAAGAAACACGTGAACGGGTTACCTCGCCGGAATATCGCCAATACATCGCGATTCAGTTGCGTAATCGTAAGACGCTTGAGTGGTTGAAGAAGGAGTGTGTGAAGGAGAAGAAATAGGCTATCTCTCAATTTCAACGCCGCCTCATAAGGGCGGCGTTTGATTTTTGTATTTAAATACCTCGACGAGGCGAGGCAAGAGGATGGGGTGGGGTGATTTCAGTGGTCAACAATCCCGAACAAAAAGTTTGCGAGCTCGGGATTTGCTTCAGCGAGAGCTTTGGCGAGCTGAAGAATCGCTTTATTGTCACTGATTTGATCAGCGAGGAGCCAGGCATCCGGCCCCTTGGGATTATCGAGCACGGCCTGCGCAAGCTGTGCGTCGTAGATGTGGGACGTGTTCACAGCCCCCGGAACCATGCGAATGGCAACGGTCGCACCAAGGCGCCAATCGTTCCACGGATCGTCACAGGCTTCGGGACTCGTATCCATGGGTGCATAGAAACCACCCAGGAATCGCACGCGGCGCTGGAATGCCTCGCGCTCACAGATCTGATTCATGATCCCGCTCGCGAAGACGGGTGGCCTACAGCCGAGCTCTGCTTGCCAGTCAACCCTTCGCATGAGCTCCTCACAGACCCAGAGCGAGTTGCGGGGCTCGTAATCCCACTCCCACTCACCATCACCGAAGAAATTGTACATCCCGAAGAGCGCTAAAAGCAGTCTAAGGGGCGTTGCCGAGGTGATCCCCTCGAGCGCTCTACGCTGCTCCTTCCAGTTTGTACTGCGACACACGAGTGCCGCCAGCCTCGCCTCTTCTCGTTCTTGATCTGCGCTCATGCTTCTCCTTCTGTAGTCACGTTGTTATCATCTTTTGCTCATTTTGTCTAGGATCTGCTATCGTTCTTGCATATGTATTTTGGTTGCCATGTCTCGGTTGCCGGTGGTTTACAGAATGCTCCGCTGAACGCGAAAGAGCTTGGGTGTGAGGTGTTTCAGTTTTTTTCTCGCTCTCCACAGGGAGGGCCGGCACCTAAGATTACGCCGGAGATGTCTGATGCGTTTGCTCAGCATTGCAAGGATGGGGGCTTTAAAGAGTGGGTGATTCACACACCTTATTACATCAATTTTGCGAGTGAACTCGAAAAAACGCGGATGAACTCGATTCGGATCGTGTGCGAGGAGTTGGAACGGGCGACATTGCTCGGCGCTACCTACGTCATGTTTCATCCGGGGAGTGCGGGGAAGGGAGATCGAGACCAAGCATTAACATGGACGATCGAGGGAATCAAAAAGATTTATGATGGATATAACGGTTCTGCAACCCTCCTTTTAGAAATATCAGCAGGTGCGGGAGCGGTCATCGGCGCTTCGTTTGAGGAAGTAGCACAGATTCTTGATGGTGTTGATCAACCTGAGATGGGTGTTTGTTTTGATACGGCCCACGCCTTTGCGAGTGGGTATGATTTACGGACCAAAAAAACGGTTGATGAGACATTTTCTTTATTTGATCAACTCATTGGTCTTAAACGACTTAAGATGAGTCATTGCAATGATTCAAAAGTCGAGCTTGGCGCGCGTAAGGATCGGCACGAACATCTCGGCAAAGGCTTTATCGGCGTGGATGGGTTTCAGGCGATGATCGCTCATCCAAAATTACAACATATGAATTTTTATTTAGAGACAGAACATGATGCGGTGGTAGAAGATTTGAAGATTTTGAAGCATTTGCGCGGATAATCTATGTATCGGTTAGCTGTACAGGTGGTGCCAAATGCGAGCAAAACGGAGATCGTTGGATGGCACGAGGGGGCTTTAAAGATTCGATTGGCGGCGCCACCTGTTGATGGAAAAGCAAATGAGGAGCTGTGTCGGTTTTTAGCCAAGACATTCGATCTCTCTCCCTCCATGATTGATATTGAACGGGGTGGAACAGGGAAGAAAAAAATCATCCGCTTACCCATGTCGGAAGCGGATGTGTTGGATGTCTTAAAAACGTGTCTTTCCTCTTAAAAAACAGAAGCGTCCGGCCTCAGAGTGAGGGAGGACGATGTGTAGAAGGGGGTGGGGTTCAGCCTTGCGCGGCCACGCTCGTCTGCGAGCCCTGCGGGCCACACACGACGAACCCGAGGTACTTGTGCGGATCTTGCTGAAGCTCGCGCACCATCATGTCGACGGCTGCGCAGAGCTGATGACCAGGCACGTAACCACGTTCGACCAGGAAGGCGTGGGCAAATGCCCTGAGTTGTTGCGACGGCATCTCGAGACCTCCTATCTGCATTGTGCATTATTTCTATTTTTTTACAAGATCTATAGGAACAGGATCTATGCCGCCGAGGGTCCATGGGTGACAGCGGCCGATGCGACGCATGGCAAGCCACGAACCTCGGAAAACTCCAAAACGACCGACTGCTTCGTGGGCGTATTGGGAGCAGGTGGGGTGGAATTTGCAGCGAGGTTGGTGCGTGAAACGACGGAGAGGGCCGTGATCTAATGAAAGGGTGTTTTGGTACAGGCGGATCAAGTATTGAAATAATTGGCGCATAGTTATTGCGCGTTTTTGTATATCACCGATGTTTTGCGGCGTGCTTTTGGGTTTTTTCTTGGAGCTGGAGGGGCTTTGAGCGCCTCGGGGATTTTTTCGAAGGCGCGTTTTACGGCGGCGATGAGGATCTGAAAATCGACCTCGCTCCCTTCCGGTTTAGCAATAAAGAGAACGTCCATCTTCATAGGCCAGAGCTCCCGCGTGAGATGAAGGGCTTCACGAAGACGACGCTTTACGCGGTTGCGAGCAACAGCCGTCTTAAACACTTTAGCGGAAGCAACGAAGCCGATTTGGGTTGGGTTTTGGCTTGGACGGAAACGAAGGGTAAAATATGGCCCAAAAACAACGCGCCCCCTCTGAGAGAGGAGGGCGAAGTCGCGCATGCGGCGCAGGCGTTCAGAGCGTGGAAGCACGGGGATTAGGACAAGCGTGTCCTAAAAATTAACGCTTGTTCACTTTGGCGGTTTTGATCGCAATACGTTTGCGGCCTTTGGCGCGTCGGCGCGACAAGACCTCGCGACCGTCAGCGGTGCGCATACGAGCGCGGAAGCCGTGAACGCGGGCGCGTCGGCGCTTCTTTGGTTGATAGGTTCGTTTGGTAGCCATAAGAATGGGAGTACTCTAGGATATTTCTTGAGTTTTGGCAAGATCCTAGACCTCGTCCGCTGGTTCATGGGTAACAAGCTGTGGATAACCTGTTGGTTTTTCCACGTGTTATCCACATGTTTGACAAACGGGTGTGGGATTGAAATTATCCACACCATATGGACTTGCAAGCACTTTGGCAATCTGCCTTGGGTGAGGTTGAGCTCACCCTTTCTAAAGCCAATTTTACCACCTGGTTTCGGAATACATTCATTTCTTCTTATGAAAATGGGCGTATTGTGGTAGCCGTTCCCAACACCTTCACCAAAAGCTGGCTGGAACGAAAGTATCATGAACCGATCGCCAAGGCATTGCGCTCAGCTTCTCCACAACCGATCCGAGAAATCCACTATCGGGTAGAAGTGCGCAATACCACCGTCCTTCCGATCGAACACCTCGTCGAAACAGCTTCTTCTGTTGATTTTTCTAGCGAACCTTCCGCCGAGTCCTCCAACCCCCCTTTCCCCTCCCCTTCCGCCCCGGAAGCGGATCTCCGAGCGACAGAGCTTGGGCTTAACCCTCGCTATACCTTTCCCCAGTTTATTGTGGGAAAAAACAACGAGCTCGCCCACGCTGCCTGTATGGCCGTGTCGGCAAAACCGGGACAGGCCTATAATCCTCTTTTTATTTATGGTGGTGTCGGGATGGGGAAAACGCATCTTTTGCAGGCGATTGGCCATCATGTGTGCCGAGATAATCCACAGGCGCGCGTGCAGTACGTGACTTGTGAACGTTTTACTAATGAGTTTATTCAAGCCGTTCGCAGTGGAGCCGCCGGGGATTTTAAGAATCGTTATCGGACGGTAGACGTTCTTATTATTGACGATATTCAGTTTCTCACCGGTAAAGAAGGGACGCAGGAGGAGTTTTTTCACACCTTTAATACCCTACATCAGAATAATAAACAGATCGTGATCGCCTCTGATCGTCCCCCAAAGGATATTCAAACCCTCGAGAGCCGTCTTCAGTCGCGCTTTGAGTGGGGCATGATGATTGATATCACTAAACCTGACTTTGAAACGCGCGTCGCGATCTTGGAAGCGAAGGCAAAGGAAAAGAACTATCCCCTCTCCACAGAAATTCTCCACATGATGGCAGGAGCTATTCAATCCAACATCCGTGAACTCGAAGGAGCCCTCAATAAAATCATTGCCTATCATCAATTTAAGAATCTTCAACCTAGTGCCGGCTCTATTCAGCCTTTATTACAGAGTTTTACCCCCACCATCACCAAACGAACTGTGAGCCCCCGTCTTCTCATTGAAGCCGTAAGCGGTCATTACGATATCAGCCACGAGCAGATTGTTGGGAAGAGCCGCGAACAACGATTCGCTCTTCCACGCCAGATTGCCATGTACCTCTTACGCGAGGAGACAAAATGTTCTTTCCCCACCATTGGGGATCAATTAGGGGGACGCGATCACACAACAGCCATGCATGCTTGCGAAAAGATTACACACCTTATCCAAAATGATACACAGGTAAAACAGGATATTACCCTCATCCTTGAGCGACTTTACACCTCTGCTCCCTAAACCTGTGGAGGAAATGAGGGGGGAGTTGTGAGATGGTAATCTATCCCCATTCTATCCCTCTCTATCCCTCTCTCACACACAGAAGCATGGGGACGGTTTATCGCAAAAAATCCTTTTTATTGAGCCCTTTTTCCCACTTCTACACATCTCCACAGGGCTTATTACTGTTACTTCTAGTTTATATACCTATCTATCCCTATACTGAGTCCACCTAACTTGTGGGAAAGAGGATCTTGAAGGGAGGGAGCGTTTAGGTCAGGATGAGATCATTCCACTTATTGAGATATACCTATGATGTTTGCTTGTACACAAGAGAACCTGTTGCAAGGATTGGCCTTGGTTAGTCATATCGCTGGGAAAAGTGCGAATCTTCCCATTCTTGCCAATGTCCTTATGAAGGTTGAGGAGGGGAATTTGAAATTGAGCACGACTAATTTAGAGATGGCTGTGTCAGCGATTGTGCGCGGTCGTGTGGATCAACCGGGAGAGTATACGGTTCCCGCTAAGCTTTTACAGGACTACATCTCTCTGCTTTCGCCAGGGAAGGTGGAAATGGCTGTGACGGAGGAGGGGCTTAAGATTACGGCGGATGATAAGACAACGACGATTAAAGGAATGGCTGCTTCGGAATTTCCTGTTATTCCTAAGCTTGCGCGCGAGGGTGTGTACCGATTTCAAGCTGAATTGCTTAAGCAGGCCATTGGTCAGGTAGCGTTTGCCGTATCCAGTTCTGAGTCACGGCCTGAATTATCCGGAGTGTCCTGTGTATTTCATGCGGAGGAACGGCCGGATACGTTGCTTATGGCGGCGACGGACTCGTATCGGTTGTCGGAGCGTTTGGTGGGGATGGTTCAGGGAGGGAATATGCGTCCAGCACGCTGTATTGTGCCTGCGAAGGCTCTGGGTGAGGTGGGGCGAATTTTATCTGCCTACAAGGACGATGTGGGGGTTCCAGAGGTGGTTGAGTGGTCGATCACGGAGAGTCAATTGGTGCTTTCGTATGGAAATGTGGAATTAGTGTCACGGCTCATTGAGGGGTCGTTTCCTGACTATAGGCCACTTATCCCTCAACAGTTTAAAACCACCTTTGTTGTGGCGCGTACGGAACTTGGAAAGGCGATTCGAGCAGCGAGTTTGTTTGCTCGTCAGGGGATCTACGATATTTTGTTTGAGGTGAAGGCGTCTGGTGTTTTGGATGTATCTTCATCGGATTCTGGCACTGGAGCACATACGACGGTGCTTAAAGGACAGTTGGTGGGTGAAGCGAATAAGGTGACGTTGAATTTTAAGTACGTGTCTGATGGATTGGCGGCTTTGGGGACGGATCAGATTACGATCAAGATGATTGATGCGTTTAGTCCGGTGGTGTTGAGTTCGGATAAGGCTGAGGGTTTTACGTATATTGTGATGCCGATTCGGCAATAGAGGGGGTGCGCTGTGCGCGGCGAGTAAAATTAGGCGATGGGCTCCAGCGGGAAGTTCTTTTTACTCGCTCCGTAACTTGCTTTTTGCTTACGTTGGCTTCGCATAGGGTTTTGATAGCTTCAAACATACTCACTCCTAAAAAGAACTTCCCGCTGGAGCCCTAGATAGAGGAAAAAAAAGGGGGGGGTGATGGTGGAAGGAGGTTTTTTTGCTATAGTTTGTGTGATTCTATGGAGCGAATGCGCGGGTATTTTTTTGTTGGGGTTTATGTGTTGATTTTGGTATTGGGGTTGGCGGTGTCTTTGACTCATCCGGTTGGAGATTTCTTTTTAAATGATGATTGGGTGTTTGCTCGGGCGGTTCGTGATTTTCAATCCGCTTCTTTTTCGCTGGATCCGTTTATTGTGCCGGTTTTTATGGGGCAGTTGTTTTATGCGAAGTTTTTTACTGGGTTGTTTGGGTTTAGTGCTACAGTTCTTCGGTTTTCGACGCTCGTGATCGCCGGTTTCGGTGTTTTTTGTTTGTATAGATTATTGTTTCTTCGTACGTGGTTTTCTGTGGCGCTTCTGTCTTGTTTTGCGCTCGTGTTTCATCCTTTGTTTTTTGTTTCGAGTTTTTCTTTCATGACGGATGTTCCTGCGTTAGCTTGTGTGATGATGAGTCTTTTATTTTATCGTCTTTGGTGGGAGTCTCCCCGTCTTTTTTGGTTATGGGTTGCGCAGTTCTTTGCTCTCTATGCGGCTATTATTCGGCAGAATTATTTCGCTGTTTTTATCGCGTCGATCTTTTTGCTGTTTTTGCAGTCGGATCGGCGTCAGAGAATGGTTGCTGTATTAGGAGGTTTTATTCCCGCTTGTTTGTTGGCCGGTGGCGTCTATGTGTTTTTTCACCAACGCCACTGGTGGCCCGTGAATATTATTTCTTTTCATGTATTTGAAGATACGCCGGCTCTCATCCGTCATGTACGTAGCCAGCTCTTTTTTATCTGGCAGTATATTGGGTTTTTCTTGTGGCCGGTTCTGCTTCTCGCCATGTCTTCTTTGTCACGCAGACAGAAATGGGGAGCGGCTTTATGCTCTGTTCTTGGTGCTGGGTTAAATATCGTTCTTTTTCTTTATTATGCGCTTTCCTTTCCTTTTTTTGAGAATGTTTGGACGGTATATGGGTTAGGTGTACGAACCGATGTTTTATCCGGCACATCTCCTGTGTTGCTTTCGTCTGATTTCTCCCTATTTTTAACGGTGATCGCTGGAGCGGCTAGTGGCGCTCTCCTGTTTTTTCTTTGTTTGAATATCAGATCTCTTTTTTCTGGGTCATGGATGCTACAGCGGCTTTCGCGAGGTTGGGAAGTTTTTTTAGGGATGTTTTTTCTTTCTCAGGTCGGAGCGCTTATCTTGTTTCGTAGCTTTGATCGGTATTATCTTAGTTTGTTTGCTCCTGCGCTTTTATGGCTTGTGTTTGTTTGCGTTCGCCAACAACCATCCAGGGTTGCGCGGGGCCTTGCTTGTGTTTGGGTGATTGGGCTTGCTATCTTTTCAATCTTTGGAACACGAGAATATATCGCTTTTACCAGAGCTAAGTGGCGCGTTGCTGAAATGCTGGTTCAACAAGGGGTGCCTGTCTCTCATATTGATGCGGGCTATGAGTGGTTGGGATGGCGGTGGTATGGGAAAAGCGATCCTGTTATTTTGCCCTATTATGATCCAGAGGTACCGTGGTATGTGCGTACGCTTATGCCGGATGTCTCGAGAGAATATGTTGTTTCTTATTCGTCTGTTTTGAGAGGCTATCGTTTGCTGGACGCTTATCCCTACGAACATTTTTTTTCAAGGTCCGGGATGTTTTATGTGTTGAAGAAGGAGACGGGTGAGTAGATGATGGATTTGGGAACGGGGTGTGAAGTTAATTTGTGATGATGAGGGGGATGGAGGTGGTGTCTGGGGATGCGGATTCGTCTTGGGGGAAGCCGATGATTTGTAATTGGTAGCTGCCGGCAGGCGGACCAAGAGGGACTCGGATCGAGAGTTCGGTGGCGGTTGGAAGCGTTTCGCTACCCGCTAGTCTGTCTATCCCATCTGTTCCTATGAACTTTACATCGACACGTCGATAGCGTGTTGGCTCGGTGACGCTGATTGTTACTGTTTTGGGAAATGAGGTGCGAGCCCAGGTTTCGCTGGCGCTTGGAGAGCTGATTAAGAGGTTAAGTGTTGGGTCTTGTGGAGCGTTTAGCTGCACGCTGATGGAGGCCTTTCCTGTATTGCCCACATCATCCGTTGCTGTCAGAACGAGCTCGTAATTTCCGCTTTCTAGGGTGTTTGGTACCTGTCCTTGGATGGTCCAGGGACTTGATCCTGAAGAGCCTAAGAGTACGCCACCTAGACGTGCTTCGATGCGTACGATTGGACGTGTTCCGTAAACGGTTGGTTGAATGGTGAGGCTCCGGCTTGAGATGATGTTGCCGTTTGTAGGCTGTTGAATGCTGACTTGTGGTTGGTTGATGGCGACATGTACATCATCGTATTCCGTTGGAGCGGTGGAGGTGGTGTTCCAGCCGGTACGTTGGACCCATGATTGAACCGCGGCTTCCCAGTTGGAAAATTGTGGATCTGTGGCTGGGTTGGTGGGTGCTGGACCAAGAGGGTCGTCTTTGTCGATGTAGTATAGGATATCGTGGGCCTCACGATAGGTTCTGGTTTCTATGAATTCGGGCGGTGTGAACTCGGTAGCGCGCTTGCCGCTGATTTTATCGATATTGATGGTGGTTGAGGTTGTGTAGCCAAGTAGAGCGGCTTTGTTGGTGGTGGGGGGTGCTGGAGGAGTAAAACGCTCGATGGGCATGTCTTTGGTGGCGCGTTTCATGTAGGCCTGCCAAATTGGAGCGGCCACAGCGGAGCTATCGGCGCCACGTTTCATTTCTTTATTGTCGTTATTTCCTACCCAGACAACTGTCACAAGATTTGGTGTGTAGCCAACCGTCCACGCATCATGGAAATCGTTGGTTGTGCCTGTTTTGGCGGCTACGGGTCGATCGGGTAGGGTTAAACTATTACGAGCGCCAAAAATATAGCTACGAGCCTCGTTATCCGAGAGAACGTTTGATGTGAGGCGCGCAATTTGTGGGTCCATGACTTGCGTGCCGGCTGGTTGCCGCCATTCTTCCACGGCCTTTCCTTGCGCGTCTTCGACGCGAAGGATGGCGCTAGTTGGGTAGAGTGTTCCTTCGTTTGCGAATGTGGCGAACGCGGAGGCGTGTTCGATGGGTTTTACTTCGGCGCCTCCAAGCACGACGGCAAGACCAAAGCGTGAACGGTCTTTCAGGGTGGTGTAGCCGAGCGTTTCTGCAAAATCTAAGGCGCGAGAAATACCGACCAAGTACAGCGTTTTAACGGCAGGGATGTTTAGTGATCCTTGCAAGGCTTGGCGCATGCTTACCGGTCCGTTTTCTTTGAGGTTATAGTTTTTTGGTTGATAGGTGCCGATCTCGGTTTTGAAGATCGTGTCTACATCCCATAGCACGGTTTGAGGGAGAAAGCCTTTAATGAAAGCGGCGGTGTAGACAATCGGTTTAAAGCTGGAACCGGGTTGGCGTCGATTTAGGGTTACGTTAAATTGACCGTCGATTTCATCGCTGAAGAAGTCTTTAGAGCCGACCATGGTGAGAATTTGACCATTTTTTGGATCCAGGGATATGAGAGCGGCATTCGAAAATTGATATTGTTTACCTCGTGCTTCAACGCCTTTTTTTATCTCTTCTTCAGCCATTTTTTGTTTGTCGTAATCCAGAGTCGTGATGACTTTGTAGCCGCCTTCGGCGATTTGTTTGACGCCGTATTTATTTTCTAATAGGCCCCGAACGTAGACGACAAAATGAGGGGCATCGAACCCACCAATTTTTTTTGGGATGATTTTTTTGAGCGTGTCTACTTGTTTGGCGGCTTCGGCTTGGTCTTTGGTGATGTAGCCTTGTTCAGCCATGAGATCGAGAATGTAATGTTGGCGTACGACGAGACGCGCGCGATTGTCGCCACTACTACCGGTGCCATAAGGAGAGTAGAAGTCTGGACGTTGCGGGATGCCGGCGAGAAGAGCGGCTTCATCGAGGGTAAGATCTTGGACGCTTTTTCCAAAAAAGCTCCGTGAAGCGGACTCGACGCCGTAGATGGTTGAGCCGTAAGGAATTTCATTTAAGTAGAGCTGGAGGATTTGGTCTTTGCTGTAGGTACGTTCCAGCTGCAGGGAGAGGATGATTTCTTTGAGTTTACGGATGGGTGAGCGTTTGTTGTCCAGGATGGCGTTTTTGATGAATTGTTGGGTGAGGGTCGAGGTTCCTTGTAAGCGTTGGGCTTTGAGGACGCTCATGATGCCGGCTCGAATCCAGCCTCTCCAGTAGATGCCATGATGTTCGTAAAAACCCTTGTCTTCAATGGCAACGGTGGCGTGTTGCATGTTGGCCGGGATTTTGTCGATGGTGACCAGGGTGCGATTTTCGTCGCCGTGGACTTCGTAGAGGAGATGGGTGCCGGTGCGATCGTAAATTTTGGTGGATTGAGGAACATTGCGGTTGCCTAGGGTGTTTGGGTCGGGTAAATCCCGACTGACCCAGGCAGCAAAGACTGTAAAGGCGAGAACGCTGGCGGCAAAGAGGCTGCCGAAGATAAGCGCTAGAGTTTTTAGGCGTCCGGGCACGGAAAAAAATCGTCGGATGGCCGAAGATCGTTTAGGGGTGGGTGGAGGGGGTGATGTGAGGCGGCGTTTGGTGAGAATGGGCATAGTTTTTTGGCTAATATTAGGCATTTTTCAGCCTTTATCCATTGACAGATTGGGCAAAATGAGGTATTATTTTCCTTCTGAACCTTTGAGAGGCCTGCGTAATACTTCGGTGTTTGCGGGTATCCAGAGGTTCATTTATTACCCTTATGATTACGACTTCCGTTCGCCAGACCCTCAAGATTGTCTTAGGTGTATTCTCGCTTCTTTCTGTGTTTGCGTCCAGCGGTGTGTCTGCTCAAACGATGGCGGCTGTGGCTGATGTCTCCTACACCTCTACGAGCGCGGTTGTGAGTCGTAGTTGGGCTGAGCATGTGGCGATGGCAGAGGTTGAGACCGAGCCTGTCGTTGATGCGCCTGAGGTGGTTCAGCCAAAAACGATCGCTACCTATTATCGTGAAATGACGGCTTATACTTCTCGCGCACAAGAAACCGATGATTCTCCTTGCGTGTCGGCGGATGGATCGATCGTATTCGATGGGATGGTGGCTTCCAATGGGTTGCCTTTTGGTACCAAGTTCCGTATCCCTGATTATTACGGTGATAAGGTTTTCGAGGTTCGTGATCGCATGAATGCCCGCTATTCAACGCGTATTGATATCTGGATGAGTAATACGAAAGATATGTATCAATGGGGGTATAAGCGGAATGTGAAAATTGAAATTATTGAAATGGGATCTAATGCTCATCATTGGAATGATCCGGAAATGAAAGAGTTGCGTAAGACGGATACGAAGTGCGGACAGGCTTAAATAAAGCAAACCCCCTGATCAGCTCAGGGGGTTTTTGTTATCGTTCCTTTTGTTCCATCGATGGTAATGATTGTGCCCGTGTTGACCCAACGGGTTCCTTTTTTTGTTCCGATAACACACGGGATGCCCAGTTCGCGACTCACGATAGCGGCGTGACAGGTGATGCCGCCTTCGTCGGTGACAATGGCAGAGGCCTTTTTCATGAGGGGGACGAATTCTGGACGGGTCATGCTGGTTACAAGGATTTCACCGGCTTGAAATGTGTCGAAATCGTGACGATGGAGGATGATGCGGGCTTTGGCGGTGATCTTGCCAGGGCTTGCTGGTTGGCCTTTGAGGATGGGGTCGGCTTGGAGATTTTTGCCGAAGCGGCGCAGATTCAGTTCGGTTTCGATGGGTTCGAGATTGGCTTCAAGGGCGAGGTATTCGCGACCATCGGTGGTGTTACAGTACACGAAGCCGTTTGGTCGCTTCTGTATTTCGGAGAGATGTTCTTTGAGTTGATTGAGATCACCGGTAATTTCTGACCGGACAATGTAGGGCAGAAGATCAGACGATATGCCGAGAGGTTCGGTCAGAATTTGGCCGAGGCGCCAGATGATGGTTTGGGCTTTGCGGAAGAGGTGTTTGCGAGCGTCGCGTAGGAAGATGATAGTTTGGAGGTAGTCGACGAGCGTTTGCTCGACTTGAGCTAGAGATTGTTTCCAGGTTTCGAATTGTTCGGCTTTGTGTCGCCATTCTTGTTCGGTTGTTTGGATTTTTTGTTTGAGTTCATCGACTGAAAGGCTTTGGATCTCTTGCGTCTGCGCGTCTATTTCTTTAAATGAGCTAACCCGGACATATGAACAGGCTGTGCACTGGGCGTATTCGAGGAATTCTTCTTTGGAAGGGTTTTGTAAACGCTTTTTCGCGAGCTCGAGGAAGTCGATGGTTTCAAAGGATGGTGTGCTGCTTATGGTGGCGTGGTCCCAGATTGTATCGAGGTTTAGATCGAGGCCGAGTTTTGTGAGTGTTTTTTGGCATAGATCTTTATCGAGAAAGAAACAGAAGAAGACCATGGCATTTGCTTCCCAGGTGCGGTCGAAGAGGGCGTTGATGTGAGCTTGAGCTTCTTTTGTTGAAAGCGTTTTTAGATAGGCGTATGTTTCTTGTTCATAGTCGTTGTCTGTTTTTTTCATGAGTGATTCAAAATTTGCGCGTCGGTTTTTGAATTCATTGTTGCCGGAGAGGGCTTTTGTTAACATCTCTTGGGAGGTGCAGGTGAAGACGGGTTCGGATAGCCAGCCTACAAATTGGTTTTGTTTTGAGGTGATGAGGAGTGGGCCGCCATTCGTGGTCTCGTACCATTTATCGAAATAACGTGAGCCATTGAAGCCCGAGCCTATGAAGAAGGGTCCAAAGTTAGGGACCGGGGCATAGGGGTGTTGATCGCCAAGATCAGCGAGGTAGGCTTCAAAGGGGTTCATAGGAGTATTGGGAATACAGTATCGGGTATCGAGTATAAGGAGAAGAGAGGGGTGGGGTAAGAGCATGGGGCTTCACGAGATGGGAGATGTTTGTTAGGATCGGGGCAATTCCTAGGGCGTGGTAGCCAAGTGGTAAGGCAGAGGTCTGCAAAACCTTTATTCGTGGGTTCGATTCCCACCCACGCCTCCAAGATAAAAACGACCGCCATTGGTCGTTTTTATGATGTGTAAACGTGTTAGACTGTTCCAATGAATGAAGCTTTCTTTAAGACGCTTTTTTTGACCGGTATGGTTTGTCTTTTTGGATCCGGTTGTCAGATACCTTTGGTAAAATCGTCTTTATCGACGGCTGTTCCTTCCACGGTTGAAGAGCGGAGCTTGGAAGCCGTTCGTACCCCTTTTGCTTCTGGGATCGAGGTGGTGCGGGCGAATGTGTCGACGAGCACGCGGGGGCAACTTGTTTTGTTTGGATTTGATCAGAGTGTGTATCGATTTTCTTTGGTGAGTACGGGTACGCGTTTGCGTATGGATGAATGGCGCGAGGCTTATCCTGAAATGGTGGCGGCTATCAACGGGGTTTATTTTATGGAGGATCTGACGCCGTCGGGATTTTTTGTTGGGGAAGGAGGGGGGCAAACGAAAAGGCTTTTTGATGCGGATAAATCGGCGTTGATTTTGATGAACAACAAGCTTGAGATTTTGGATACGACGACAAGCAGTGTGCGCTTTGATTATATAAAAGAAGGTGCGCAGACGTATCCGGTTTTGATGAAAGATGGCAAAGAGGTGCTTACTAGGGATACGCGAAAAGAAGCGCGGCGGTCTTGGGTTGGAACGGATCGAGCCGGGAGAGTTTGGTTAGGGGTTTTATCTGATGGGGAGGTGAGTTTGTATGAGCTTATGAAGCGACTTATGGAGCTTGGGATTGATTGGGATATGGTGGTGAATTTGGACGGTGGGCCGTCGACGGGGATGTTTGTGAAAGGTGGGGATGGAACGATAATGAAAGAGAATTTGGGAGGGGTGCCGAATGTTATTTTTGCAGAGAGGAAATAGCGTTTGTTGTTTTTTGGTTTGTCTTTCATACTGTCGGGGTATGAGTTCTACCCCTAAACGGTTGTTTATTTTGGATGCGAATGCGCTTTTGCATCGGGCTTGGCATGCGTTGCCTCCGCTTACGAGTCCGGAGGGCGTCGTGGTGAATGCGGTGTATGGGGTGATGATGATTGTGATGAATCTGCTTCAGAAGGAGCAGCCGGAGGCGATGGTTGCTTGTTGGGATACGGAGGTGGCGACGTTTCGGCATGAGGCTTATAAGGAATATAAGGCGCATCGGGCCGAGCAGCCGGATGAGTTGTATGCGCAGATCCCTTTGATTCAGCAGGGGCTGGCAACGATCGGGGTCGACTCGCTTGAGCTCGACGGATATGAGGCCGACGATCTTCTTGGAACGATTGCGGTGCGGGCGAAGAAAGCGGGGTGGGAAGTCGTGATTGTGACGGGTGATCGGGATGCGCTTCAGCTCGTGCAACCGGGGATCCGTGTGATGTCGTTTAAGAAGGGGGTGTCGGATACGTTTATCTATGATGAGGCGGCGGTGAAGGAGCAGTATGGGCTCTCGCCGGCGCAGTTTTTGGAATATAAGGCGATGCGTGGGGATTCTTCGGATAATATTCCGGGGGTGAAAGGGATTGGGGAGAAAGGGGCGACGGATTTATTGCAGCGGTTTGGGACGCTTGAGGGGATTTTTAAGGCGGCACATGAGGCGGGCTCGGAGTTGTCGAAGTCTACGCGTGAGAAGTTGTTGGCGGCTGAAGCCGAGATGCCGGCGATTATGAAGTTGGTCACGATTGTGACGGATGTGCCGATTGCTTGGGAATTGCATGGGTTAAAGCGTGATGAAGAGGCGTTGCGAGCTTTTTTACGATCGATGGGGTTTAAGACGTTGTTGGGGAAGATGGAGAGGGAGGGTGGAGCTCGTGGGGTAGTGAGTAGTGAAGGAGCGGGTCAGGAGACTGAAAAAGAGACACCTTCTTTCCATAATAAGGCAGTTGGATCACCGATCTCTGTTGAGATTCAGCGGCTTAACGACTCAAAAGAAGTTTTGAATGTTTTGAAAAACCTACATCAAGAAAAAGAAATTTTGGTACACGTTGCTCGTGGTGTGCAGGGGTCTTTGTTTGGTGAGGCGATTGAGAGTGTTGTTTTGGGGGTGCGGGGGGATAAACATACGTTATTTGAATTTCCATCGACGTTATTACGCAATGAACAGAGTGCGAAGGATGGATTACAAGAATTGTTTGATTCTAGAACGATATTATTTTTTTCGCATGATACAAAGTTGCAGTTGCGTGGGTTGCATCTGTTAGGGTTGGAGTTGGAGCGATGGGGATTTGATAGCATGCTCGGCGCTTATTTGTTGGGAGCGGGTGAACGGAACCATGATTTGC
>CAZLRU010000004.1:0-11628 GCA_964562155.1 uncultured Gammaproteobacteria bacterium | reverse complement strand
ACGAAGGGGATCAAGAAAGGAAAGACGGGGTACTCGACGGCCGCGCCTGAGCTTGAAAAGTTGCGTGGACAGCATCCGATCATTGAGAAGATTGAGGATTATCGCGAGGTGTCAAAGTTATTGTCGACGTATGTTGAAGTGTTGCCGTTATTGGCAGATGGGAAAGGACGCGTGCATACGACGTATAATCAGGCGGTGGCGGCGACGGGACGGTTATCATCGACGGATCCTAATTTACAAAATATTCCGATTCGCACGGAGGCTGGTCGACGCATTCGTCGCGCCTTTATTGCCGAGGAAGGGAATGTTCTTGTGTCGTGCGATTATTCGCAGATTGAATTACGTTTAGCGGCGGCCTTATCCAAAGATCCGGTGATGACGGAAGCATTTTTGCATGGGGAGGATATTCATCGTGCAACAGCAGCACGCATTTGGGGAATTAAGTTGAACGAGGTGACGGGTGAGCAACGACGCGCGGCCAAGGCGATTAACTTTGGGATTTTATATGGACAAGGCGCGCATGGGTTATCGGTCACTGCTGGAATTTCGTATGCGGATGCAAAGGTGTTTATCGAGAAATATTTTCAGGTCTATGCCAAGTTTCGTGCCTATATAGAGGAGACGAAGGCGCTTGCGCGGACGCTTGGATATGTTGAGACCTTGTTTGGTCGCAAGCGGCCCACGCCTGAGATTTTGTCCTCAATTCCCATGCTGCGCGCGCAAGCGGAGCGAATGGCGGTGAACATGCCCTTACAGGGAACGGCGGCGGACCTCATGAAGTTAGCCATGATCGAAGTGGATAAAAAATTGTCGACCGTGTGTGCTGAAGCGCGGATGTTATTGCAGGTGCATGATGAAGTTGTGTTAGAGGTGCCCGCGAAAGATGCGAAGCGCGTGGCGCAGTTTGTGAAGGAGACGATGGAGAACGTGGAAAAGGTGGGGGTACCGATTGTGGTGGAGATGAAGATTGGGGAGAATTGGGAGGAGATGGAATAAATGATAGGTTAGGCGATGGACTCGCAAAACAAAACGTTTCTAATGCGTAAACGTTGCCTTACGGGTCCTGCCACTGCGGCACCCTGAAATGCTCGTCGCCAATCACGTGGGAGAGCGAGCTGCGCGTTTCAGGGGACCCGCCTCCGTGTCACCCGTGCGGGTTTTAGATGAATATCAGAAACGTTTTGTTTTGCGAGTCCTAGATGGAGGCGGGACAGAAGAAGGAAGGGTTATTTCATCTTTCTTGTTTGTAGATTAAGGTAATGGCATGTTGATCATATGTAGCGGTCCAGATACGTTTCGGGCGCTTGGGAAGGTGCGGGAGTTGGAGGTGGCGTTTAAACAAAAGTATGACGCTCATGGGATTTCTTGTGAGCGGATTGCTTCCGGGAAAGAGGCGGTGACGGAGGTCGCGGCACGGGCGGGAGCGATTAGTTTGTTTGCGACGCGGCGATTGGTGCGGACGTCGAATATTTTGGGGGAATCATCGAAGGCCCAACGTACGACGTTGAAAAAAGTATTGGCTGGTGATCAGGACGGGTTTATTTTGCTTACATTGGAAGAGGAGCCGCCTACGGCTACCGTTTTGAATGAATTAGGGAGCGAAACAAAGATTGTACGGTACGATTTTCCTGCTTTGCAGGGAAAAGCGTTTGTTGACTGGGCGTTGGGCGAGGCACGTCTTTTAAACATTGAGGATGAACGAAGTGTGCGTAGGATTGCAGAGGTCACGGAGGGTGATAGCTGGCGTTGTTTTTTTGAGATGATGAAACTGGCGGCGTATCCGCACGCAGAGATCTTGGAAGGAGAGGAAGAGCGTAGTATTTTTTCGTTTGCGGAGTCGTATGTGCGTGGGAATAAGAGCTGGTGGGCGATTATGGAGGAGCCGGACCTGGTAAAACAAGTGCTAACCACATTCTTGACGCAGGCGCGAGCCGGAGTACGTGTGCGGGATGGCGCGAGTGATGGGTTGCATCCGTTTGTGGCGCGTAAATTAAAAGGACAGAATTTGGATGAGGCTGATCAGGCTTTGGCGCGAGTGTTAGAGGGGTTTTTTGTCCAGCGGAGTGGGTATGGTGATGAAAAAGATGTGTTGGGGGTTTTGTGATGACAAGAGCACAGTTGTTTGACCAAGAACTCATTGCTAGAGGAGTGCGCTGTCATTTTCTGTTGAAAACGCATCTCAAATCTCGCGCCGTCGCGCTCCGATAGCCTTCTTTAGCCAAGATTCTTTTATTGAACGTTTTTTGGAATTACAAAACCCCCTGATAAGGGGGTTGAGTATTTATGAAATTTATTTGGTGGTGAGCTTGTTTAGGGTGCGGTGAAGGGCGGAGGTTTTACGGGAAGCTTTGTTGGCGTGGAAAAGGTGGTTTTTGGAAGCTTTTGCCACGATTTGCTGAAGTTTGCTGCTCAAAGCAACGGCTTCCGTCTTTTTACCTTCTTTGACCAATTCATTCATTTGCTTAGTAAGCGCTTTTACGTGGGTCTTTAAAAGACTGTTGCGCTCAGCGCGGCGCTTATTCTTGCGCAAATCTTTGACGGCGGCATGCTTGTTTGGCATAGGATTGGCCTGAAGAGTAGCGATTTTTTTAAAACATGTCAATAAGGGTTCTCCTTCTGCCGCGCTCAGTGTTAGCCCCCCTCCTTCTCTTGTGATCCTGAGCGGAGTCCGATGAAGAGGAATTTTATAGCGGGAACGAGTAGCCCTTCGGGCGGGGGAGGAAAATTAGGCGATGGGTCTGGGGGCGAGGAGTTGTTTTTACTCGCTCCGTAACTTGCCGCATAGTACTGCTTTGCTTTTTTATGGATGGCTTCGAACATACTCACTTGCAAAAACAACTCCTCGCCCCCAGACCTTAGATATAAAAAAGGATAGCACGGAACCTTGCCGCATGGTTATGTTCGCTTGGTATTGGGTTTTGATAGCTTCGAACGGTCCTCGTTGACAAAAACCTCTGCCTTACGGGTCTATATAGGAGGGGAGGAAAATCGTTGACGAAGGTTTTGGTCTCCCCTATACTCGTTTTTGTACGTAACGCGGGTGTTTATGTATTTTACGACACTTGTTCCCATAGTTCAATGGATAGAACGAGGGACTCCTAAGCCCTAGATAGTGGTTCGATTCCACTTGGGAACACCAGGTGGAATAATGACTTCGGTTATTGTTTCACGTGAAACCTTATATATTTTACGACTCTTATGGATGATGAAGTATGTAAGTGTTCTAACATATGTTTCACGTGAAACAATACGCTAAAGTTAAAACGGCACGAGAGATTGGTGGTTTGAGTACTGGATAGCGCGATTATAGGACGAATATGTATGAACATGTTTTTTCTTAAGCTAATGTTTCACGTGAAACATTGCGCTATCTCGTTTTCGTGTGCTGACTATAGACCTCGATTAAGTATTGTTTCACGTGAAACAATTTCGAAAATTTTTTTGGGCTGATAGCTCAGTTGGTAGAGCGCTGCATTCGCATTGCAGAGGTCAGGAGTTCGACTCTCCTTCAGTCCACCATGAAGAAACCACACTATACGTGTGGTTTCTTTTTTTGCAGATCAGTTGATAGAGGGCTCATCTGCTAATAATAAAAACAGCTAGGGCCGTTTTTATTCTTTCTATTGTACGGGTATATTTCTTACGTTCCTGTCATTTTTTAAATTTAGCTAATGTTTCACGTGAAACATTAGCTAATGTTGTTGGTGTGTTTGAGTATTGTTTCACGTGAAACAATACTCAAGCTTTATTTAAAACTTTTATTCATATCAAATAGAATAATGTTTCACGTGAAACATTATTATGCGACGCTACTCATGAATGTTTCACGTGAAACATTTTTGATTGAGATCTTCGTGTAGGGTTGTCCGCGGCAAATGAATTGCCCATTGGTTATCATTTATCTAAAATTTAATGAACCTACTGTTTCACGTGAAACATTGATGTGTCTGC
Organism: uncultured Gammaproteobacteria bacterium; assembly: GCA_964562155.1. Taxonomy (GTDB): domain Bacteria; phylum Patescibacteriota; class Patescibacteriia; order 2-12-FULL-60-25; family 2-12-FULL-60-25; genus JAGOUY01. The sequence goes on along the minus strand of CAZLRU010000004.1, from coordinate 7,677 downwards.
TTGTTGATCTCGTGAAGCTGATGATGCTAGCTTTACGCTCCTAGATTTTTTCTTTTGGCTAGTTACTGTTTCACGTGAAACATTTTCATGGCTAATGTATCTTTGTTTTAATCATATGGGTCGCGCATGTTTTAATTTTCTCTTTCATTTGGAAATGGGTTAGCCTACTGTTTCACGTGAAACAGTATTATGCGACGCATTATGGGAGAGGGTAGCCTGGGATTGTTTATCGGACGCAGTCTCTTTAGTTTCTTGGAAAGAAAATAGAGTATTGTTTCACGTGAAACAATACTCTATTTTAACGAATGTCTTTTTAATGAAGCGGGGTGATGTTTTCTCTCTTGGATGATGTTTTTTTGGTACGTATTTGGAGCGGGTAGGTTTTATTTTTTTATAAAGGGTTGATGTTATGGGTGGTTTTTTTGTATAATGTTTCACGTGAAACATTATTGTACGACGCTTAAAAGAGTGTTTAATGCCTTATATTAGCCAAAGTATGAATGATCTAGTATGTTTTACGACTCTTAAATGAGAGCGGGCTTTTTTTGTCTTTCTCCTATTTTTTCAAAACCAGGAATAGTCCTTGTCTTGAGTAAATCCTAGAGCAGCTCTCATTTTGACGGTGTTTTGTTGTTAGCTGGTTCAAGATTGCTTACTTTCTTACACTCTCGAACATGTATCATTTTTTCTGCGGCGTTTGTTTAGATCGTGACCACGTGTTTATGCGTTGTGTGGCTGTTATTTTGCGATAATTGTTTTTTGAATCGCTTCGTAGTGTTTATTTTGAATAGCTTGGCGAGCGGAGGTTTTGCGGTGGATAATGTGTAGATCCATGATCGAAACCATTCTTTTGAAGCCCGTGGCTACCTCGTGCACTTTTCGTTCGAAGCGGATTTTTTTATTGTTCTTGAAAAAACGGAACTGACTGTCTGGATAATCGCTTGTTAGTTTGCCATCAATGTAGTTTTTTCTTGGAAACGTGAATATATCCGCTTCGATATTATTGTCTGCAAGTTTTTGCAGCGCTTCCAGCATTTTTTTCTCGTACACTTCATCGGCATCGATGATGAGAATCCAGTCTTTGGTAGCGTGTTTTAAGCTTACGTTTCTTTGCTTTGCAAAATCTTCTTGCCACGGGGAGAGAATGACATGCGCTCCAAATTGCGTGGCGATGTCGATGGTTTTATCAGTTGAGCCTCCGTCGACAACAATGATTTCATCTACAAATGGTGAAACATTGCTTAGAGATCTTCTCAAACATTTTTCCTCGTTGAGAACGATCATGCATAAGGAGATGGAGGCTCGGTTTTTTGTGTACATATTGATAGCCTAGGTTGTTTTCCTTTTTCTGTCTATTTGGTTCATTCTTTTTTGAGACGATGTATTAGTAAATCTAGGGAGCGATGCTTCTGCGGTACCAATTATGGTATTATAGGCTTGATGAGATTTTTGTTCGTTGTTATTTTATTTTTTTTGTTGCTGGCGCAGCCCGGATTTGGAATGTCGAGCGCGAGTTATCAGATTGACTGGGATACGCTGAATGCGGGTGGTGATGATTTTGCGTCGAGTTTGAATTATCAATTGAATGATTCGATCGGGGGCTTTGCTCAAGGAACAAGCACGGGTGTTTTGTATGGGTTGCAGGCTGGGTATCGAGCGGCGGAATCTACGGACGAGGGGCTGGGACTCACGTTGCGCGCACAAGAGAGTTCTACGCAGGTAGGCTATACGGCGTTTTCGCGTTTATCCAAGACCGTGACCGTGACTTCTTCAGGGTATTTAAGCGTGGGTGATTATATAGGCGTGATTGAAAATGTGGGATTCTCTCAGCGCGTAGCTATTGGTCGTGTGACAACGATCGCTTCTCAGCTCGTGACGGTGGATGCATGGAGTGGGGATCAGATTTCGATGAGCGCGAGCCCATCCGGAGGGGATGATGTGGTTTATCGATTAGGTGGGACGGCGCTTGCGTTTGGAACGGTGTCGGCGGGAGTGCAGAATACCGCTCTTGCGATGGCATCGGTTACTTCTACGGCAATCTATGGGTATACGGTGTATGTGCAAGGGGATGGGTTGTTGCGGTCTGGGGGAAGTTCCATTGCTCCCGTGACGGATGGAGCGGTGAGCGTTGGGAGTGAGGAGTATGGTATGAGTGTGACGGGGACGCGTGCCTTTTTGTCTGGGATTGACCTTGCTGTTACGTCGACGCAACGCATTATAGAGCAGCATTCTTCTACTTCTTCGGCTGTTGGGGATCGGGTAGGGATGACGTTTAAGTTATCGACGACGGATTCAACGACTCCTGGAACGTATGGACAGACGATTTACTACACGCTCACGGCAAATTACTGAAGGTATGAAGTACTTGCTTGCGTTGGTTGGATGTTTTGCCCTTTCTTGCACACCGGCGATGGCGATGGAGGTGCAGCCGCCAATTCTTACGTTGTCGGCTAAGGCGGGAGCATCTACGGCAAGCGTTTTTTTATTGAAGAATTCTGAATCCGTCCCACAAACGTATGCGTTTACTATTCAAGGATTTGTTCCGCGGGGAGAGGAGGGGCAGCAGTTGTTTTTGCCTGCCACGGAGCTAGCAGGATTGCCGAGTTGGTTGTATTTGAAAATGCCGCAGGTGACCTTGCGGGCTGGGGAAGTGGCACCGATTCCCGTGGTGTTTCAGCCTTCTTTGGGGGCGGTGCCGGGAGGGTATCAGGCGGTGGTGTTTGCGATGCCGATTGATCCTCGGAAAACAGAAGGGGTTGCTTTAGGGAGTCGGGTTGGCGTGTTGGTGTTGGCTACGGTGGAGGGAGAGGTGCGTCGCTCATTGGAAGTGGAATCGCTCACTCCTGTATCGTCGCGATTTCTGTGGCGGGGTTGGCCTAGGTTTGAAGCGGTTATTCGTAATCAGGGTGATGCTCATGAGGTGTTTGAGGGTCAATTGTCTATTAAAACCATTTTTGGTGGAACGGCTGAAGTGATTTCCCTTCCTGTGGATGCGCGATCCATCCGCGTCCTCCCTCATTCGTCTCGGCGTTTTGTCATCGACCCTCTTCATGTACGAGGTGATGCTGGATGGGGGCTTGGTTTGTATCGTGCGCAATTGGTTGTGGGTGAGCCATTTTTTGCGCGCGCCAACGGAGGATGGTTTTTTGTGCTACCATGGAAGACGTTTAGTCTTCTCTTGCTCGTGATCGTCGTTGTTTTGTGGAGAAAACGTCGAGCATGATGTTTTGGAGAAGGGGTGTCTGGACGCACCTCCTCTCGATGATGTCATCGGTTTTTTCTTCTTTACGAACGCTGGTTATTTTTCTCAGCGTTGGTTGGTGTTTTTTTGCTGTTGGTGGACAGGCGGCCACGCTTACGAGCGTGCAGAATATCATGACGCGTCAGCTTATTTCGACGCCGTCTAATCATGAAATTCGGTTTGTGACGCCAACGGGGGTGAATGGTTCGGCGGATACGATTACCTTTTTATTCGGGAGTGGATTTAATCTAGCCGGTATTCATGCGTCGGATGTTTTACTTACGCATGGAGTGACGACGGGATTTGAAATCGGTGAGACGTTAGCAGCCACCCCTTCCGTCGGTGTATGGGGGGTGAGTGTGTCGAGTCAGTCTCTTATTCTTACCCCTCCTACGGATGCGGGGAGTGGAGAAATTGCGGCAGGACAACGTGTGATTGTCCGGATTGGTTCGGCGGCGGGGATCTCGGCTACTTTGATCACGAATCCGCCTACCGCTGGTACGTATCCTTTGCATATTGGAGGGGTCTTTGGTGATACGGGTAGTTTGATTATTCCTATTACGAGCAGCGATTCTTTATCGGTGAGCGCGACCGTTCCATCTCCGCCTGTGGTAACACCACCGTCTTCTGATGGAGATACGGGTGGAGGAGGTGCAACGGCGGGTGCCGGACCAGCTGTTACGCCACCGCCTCCTCCTCCAGTTACTCCACCTGTGCCAGAACCGCCCCCCGTTACGCCACCGCCGACGGCGGTTGAGCCGCCTGGCCCCGCTCCATCCGTAGGAGGTGACGCTGGTGGGGTTAGTGGCGGCGGAGCGGGTGGAGGCGGAGCAGGAAGTGGAAGCGGAGGCGGAGGAGCTGCTACCGCCGGTTCAGGGGGAGGTGCTTCAGCGCTTAGATTTCGTGATGCGAGGGTGGCGGCGACCGATGAGCGGTCTTTGTTGTTGGTTTGGGAAACGGATCGTGCCACTTCCGGAGTAGTTGAGTATGGCGTGTCCGGTTACGACGCTCAATTGAGTGATGATGTTGTGAGCCCATCTCATCATCTGCGTGTTAGCGGTTTACAGCCTGATACTCTTTATCGATTGAGGATCACTGCGCGCATTGGTCCTCGTGGAGAAGTAGTGAGCACGATTTTAACCGGGCAGACGGCGGAGGATGTTACCGCTCCGTCTAATCCTTTGTCGTTGCGAGCGATTGGTCAGGATGGGCAAGTCGCTCTTGAATGGATGAATCCAAGCGTAGAAGATTTTGCCGAGGTGATTTTGGTGGTGCGAGATGATCGATTTGCGACTAGTCTTGGCGATGGGAGGATGGTCTATACCGGAGGTGCACAGGCGGCAATTGATACCGGTCTTTTGCCTGGCCGCACGTATTTTTACACCCTGTTTGCTCGAGATGGAGTGGGAAATCTTTCTAGTGGCGCGATTGCTTCTGCGCAAACGTGGGGTGTGTCTACGGATCCTTCACTTCTTCCGTCTGTTACCAGTACATCCGCGCTTCCCTTGATTCCCGCCAAGCCCGCTAACCCATTGGTACGTAGCATTGAGCCTGTTTGGTCTGAAGCCAGTGGTTCTTTTTTCTTTCACTTAGTCGAAGGGGGGTTTGAAGCTTTGCCTCATCAGTCTATTCGCATCGTTCTGCCGGCTTTGGTGGATGGAGTTCGTGTGCAGCGTGCAGAGGTGCGTGGCGGAAGCTCTCGGTATCAGTTTGCTCAGGATCGTTCCGGAGGATTCAGTGTAATGGTTGAATTGCCTTCAGGAGGAACGGAGTCATTTGTGATTGAAGTGGAGTTTCAGGACGGTTCTCACGCGGAGGTGCGGCGTTCATTTACGATCGTTCCTTGGTTTCAGGTGCAGGATCAGGATCAACACCAAGCGGTGTCTGGAACGGAGATTCGGGTGATGCGGCAAACCTCGGGGGGTTGGGGATTGTGGGATCCTAAAACGTCGGCTCAAGTGAATCCCTTTGTGACGGGTGTTGACGGTCACTATGGATTTTTTGTGGAGCCGGGGACGTATCAGTTATTTATTCGACATGAAGGGTTTTTAGCCTTTGATAAAGAGGTGGTGGTGAAAGGGAATGTTTTGGGTGTGCCTTTGATGATCAAGGTGGCGTCACCTATTACGCAGGTGTTGGCTAGTACGATAGAGGTCTTGCAATCGCCGGTGGTTCAGGAGGTAAACAAACAGGTTGTAGCTCCTGTCGTGGTGGCGGTTGCGGTTACGAATTTGGCGACCGCTGCTTCGGCGGTTAATGTGTTTCGGTATATTTACTTTTTGTTTACGCAGCCTTTGCTGCTTATTCGACGAAAGAAGCGCAAGCAATGGGGAACTGTTTACAATGCGTTGTCTAAGCAGCCTATTGATCTGGCTATTGTGCGATTAGTTGAGGCCGGTACAGGTAGAGTGGCGCAGACACGTATTACGGATGTGCAGGGGCGTTATTCCTTTTTTGTCAAACCTGGCACCTATCGTTTGCAGGTGGTGAAGCAAGGGTATCAGTTTCCCACGAAGTATCTGGTTCATGATCATGAGGATGGAGCGTTGCTTGATCTTTACCACGGTGAGTTGGTTGAAGTGAAAGAAGGAGGGGCGTTGATTGCGGCGAATGTGCCGGTGGATCCAGAGGATAAAGTGGAGAAGACGCCTAAGCGCTTAATGGCGGAACGACGCTTTCGTATTGTGCAGCGTGTAGGGGCTGCGACAGGTCTGTTTGTTTCTTTTGGGTCGTTGCTTCTGTCTCCTGGTCGATTAACGGGTGGTTTGTTTATTCTACAGCTTTTAACCTACGCGCTTTTTTATCGGTTGGCTGCTCCCACAAAACCCAAGGATTGGGGCATTGTTTATGATGGAGCTTCTAAGAAGGGATTGGGTCAAACGGTTGTTCGTATTTTTGATAAACGTTTCCATAAATTACTGGAGACGCAGATCACTGATAAAGATGGAAAATATGCGTTTTTTGCCGGGCCGAATGTGTATATGTTGATGGCGGATAAACAGGGGTATGAAGCTTATCATTCCGCGGATATTGATTTAACCCAAGCCAAGAACCCGGTGGTGTCGGAAAAAATCTCTTTACAGCCAAAAAAGACGTAATCTGTGCTTTCGCACATGTTATCCACAGGTTGTATACATCGAGCTGATTTTGATAAAGGATCGAATAGTCTTTCGTAGAGCCAAAAAGATGGAATAGGGATAAGTCTCTATAATAGAACAAGATATGTCCATGGGTGCTCGTTTATGTTCTTTGAGACGCGCCTACCTGTTGTTCACGGGGGTTTTTGTTTTGAGTGTGTTTATGATTCTTGCTGCCGTTTCTGTGCAAGCGGCCAGCGGCATTAATCGTCAGATTAGTTATCAGGGGAAGTTGTTGGATTCTGCCGGAGTGGCGGTGCCCAATGGGGTTTATCAAATGAAGTTTTCTTTATACGGCACTAGTTCGGGTGGTCCGATTTTTTGGACTGCCTCTGGAACGTCTGCTACTCCCACGGCTATTCCTGTGACCGTTCAGAATGGACTTTTTAGTCTTATGTTGGGAGACCCTTCTGCGTCTGGGGGGTGGCAGAATACGTTGGATGGGATTAATTGGAATAATGATACTCTTTATTTGGGTGTTACGATCGGTACGGATGGTGAGATGACGCCGCGTAAACGCATCGGCGCTGTTCCGCAAGCGTTTAATGCGGAACAGCTTCAAGGGATGTATGCGTCGAGTAGTGTTAGCGGAGGACAAAGTTTGTTTACTATCAATCAAACAGAGAATACGGCTGCAACGGGGACGAGAGCTGCGTTGGTTGTTCGTTCGAATGGAACATCCGACCAGAATGATCTGCTTATTCGTGGAATGAATGATCTGGATGCGCAGGTTTTTTCTGTGGGTCGTCAAGGTACGGTGACTTCGACAGGTTCGCTGGTATTTACGGGGACTGGAACATCAACGGTGGGCGGTTCGTTAAATGTGTTTGGTAGCGTGTCTACCACACATTTGTTTGCTGATGGGAACTTTCAGGTTAATGGTCATGTTATTTTAGGTGATCAGTCATCAGATCAAGTTCGTATTAGTGGGAGAATCGCTACTTCTCTCTATCCTTTATCTGATGCGGTATATAATTTTGGAGCTGTCTCTTTGCGTTGGAATGAAGGTCATTTTGTCTCCGTCTCTTCCACGTATACCACGAGTACTTGGTTGTATACGGAACAGGCTTTTCTCGGGAATGCGTCCTCGACGAATTTGACGGCTACTTCGGCAGTTTTTGCTCACACAAGTTCAACGGATATCTATGCAAATACCCTTGAGTTTCAATCGGCAACCGGTTCGCTTATTGCCGCAAATCAAATCTCTGCTTTAAATGATGTTTTGGTTGCGGTTACTTCTACCTCGGATATTCCTCTGTTATCGACGGTCGGTTTGCCTGCCACGGGGATGGATTTTCG
>CAZLRU010000003.1:0-79587 GCA_964562155.1 uncultured Gammaproteobacteria bacterium | reverse complement strand
CATGACGGTGAAGTCTTCCAACTTGGCTATCTCCTTGGCTTCAACTCCAAGCTCCGGCACGGTTGTGAAGAACTCTCAAATGGTTCCAGTAGCGGGCTTTGTCTTCACGGCGGGCTCTCAAGCGGACGCGATTGTAACTTCCGTTGGTTTGACGGCTGCTGGCGCTTTGGCTGGTAGCACCACCTTCGCTGTTGCAAGCGCTGACGACGTAGTGACGGGTTGTGCATTGTTCGATGGCGATACGCAAATCGGACAATCTCGCGCTCCTGACGCAACGGCCGGCACCATGTCCATCACGGGTTTGAACCTCACGGTTGCTCATGGCACTTCCAAGACGCTTGTTGTCAAATGTACGACCGATTCCTCGGTTAGTGCAGGCGGCGATCGCATCGCGGTAGGTGTTAGCTCCGTAACGGCTCAAGATGCTGATGCTAACTCCATCACGGTAACGCCTCCAGTGTCTGTAACCAACCAGTACGCTGCAGGTACGGGCTCTCGTGTTTACCAGAGCGTCATTACCGGTGGAACGTTGTCCATCGCAACTGACAGTCTTCGCAGCTCCACCATCTTGGTGACGGGCACGGACACCTGGCAGAACGTGGCTGAATACACGGCAACCGCTCAGAACGAAGACATTCGCATCGAAAAGGTCGCTGTGTCTTCTACGGGCGATGCTGCTGACTTCAAGCAAGTCGCTGTTGCTATGGCAGGCGCGGTCAAGGGATGGGATATTCTTCCTTCCGGCGCAATGCGCTTCAAGACCGTTGACTTCACCGGCACTCCAATCAACGTGATGAGAAACTCCTCCGTGAACTTTAACCTCTGGGCTAAGTTGGCTTCTGTGTCAGCTTCTTCCACGGTGAACGGTGCAACGACGGGTGTGGCTCGTTCCGGAGATCAGCTCTCTCTCGGTATCGCAAGTGGTATCACTTCCGGTGACGATGCATGGGACAGCAACTACAACGACAAGATGAACGTACGCGCCGTTGGTATCGGCTCCGGCAACATTGTGTATGCTACGAGCTCTTCCATGGGTGCAACGTTGTCTGGTAACTCCTTCGTCATTCGCAAGAGCAAGCCAACGGTCACCCGTCAGGCTTTGAGCACGGTGACCATCGCTGACGGCCAACAAATGGACTTGTACAAGTTCCAAGTGTCTGCTGATGCAGCTGGTTCCATCAGATTGAAGAAGGTAACCTTCTCGGTCTCGGTTTCCACCTCCACGGGTAGCACCTTGACCTTGGGTAACTTCCGCATCCGCAAGGGTTCCACGGAAATCCCAGTCGCTGATGTTGACATTAGAGACCAAGCTGGGAACGACGTCGAAGGTACGACGTTGATCTCTGCTAGCTCGAGCCAACGTGTGGTCGTAAGCTTTACGAACACCTCCGGTGGCGGCGAAGAATCCATCTCTGGTTCCGGTACTGTCTACACCTTGGTTGCGACCATTGGTGGACACAGTGTAGCTGGTGACCAAGTAACGGTTTCCTTCGATCGTTCCACGGATACGTCCGGTGGTGTCAGAACCGGTTACCTCACGGCAACTGGCGGCACCCTTTACGGTCCAAACTTGGACGTCGGTACGGTTCCAGGTGGTACGACGGTTGCCTCCTCCTTTGTGTGGTCGGACTACTCCGAAATCCCACACTCTGATCAGGTTGGCGCTTCCGGCGGCTCTCGCGATTGGACGAACGGTTATCTCATTGATGACCTCACCTCCTCTCAGAGCTTGACCAAATAACCTTTGGTCACACCGTGTAGCCTTCAAACAGCTACAAGCACAAACCCCCCGATATATATCGGGGGGTTTTGCGGTTCTGGTGCCCGTGCTACCGTAAAAGTCATCTATGTCTCGTCAATCTATTATCCGTCTCTTAAAAGGGATCGTGTATGTGGGGATCTACGGAGGGCTACTCATGCCGCTCGTGTTTATCCCCATCGTCATTTTTCCGTTTGTTTTTTCTAAGCTGATCTTTTTTCAGCTGTTAGTCGGGCTGACGTTTCCGGCTTATGTACTATTGGCTTGGATGGAGCCCGTGTATCGTCCTAAGAAGCATCTGCTCTATTTGGCGATCGTGGCTTATTTTGTGGCGATGGCGCTCTCAGCGGTGTTTGGGGTGGATCCAATGCGCTCTTGGTGGGGGAATCAGGAACGCATGAACGGACTGTTCACGCTCCTACATTTTCTTGCTTGGCTTACCATGACCGTGAATGTCATCACACGTTGGGAGCAGTGGCGAAAGCTTCTAAACTATCAAGTGGCTCTAGCTGTCTTCATGGCCATTGTAGCGATGTTGCAGCGTGTCTATCCTAACTTACTCCTCTTTCCTGCCGGAGATCGTGTCGGAGGTTTATTGGACAACCCAATCTACATGGGGGCTTACCAGATCTTCACCCTCTTTTTTCTGGTGTTGCTCGCTATCAAAGATCAGCGAACGGGCATGAGAATTTGGTACGCAATTGGAGGAGCATTCGCTCTCGTTGCCTTTTTCTTGGCACAATCACGCGGAGCCCTGATTGGGTTGGGGGCCGGAATCATAGTCTTTGCCTTTTACTACGCCTTCTTTACCTCTAATAAACGGGTGCGAAAAACAGTTCTTGGCTTACTAGCCCTCGGGGTGATTGGCTATGGTCTAGCCTTTGCCTTTCGTGATTCGGCCTTGATTCTCGGTAGCCCACTTGGCCGGTTAACGCATTTTGATACGGCCGTTTCGACGCGGTTGATCGCCTGGAAGATCGCCTGGCAAGGCTTCAAAGAACGTCCATTGACGGGTTGGGGATTGGATAATTTTCACATCCTCTTTAATACACACTACAATCCGGTCTCATTACGGTTTGGCGCATATGAAACGTGGTTTGATCGGTCTCATAACACGATTCTGGATGTATTATCCATGACGGGACTCCTCGGATTGTTAACCTTCGGAGCTATCTTCATCACCTTGTTTTACGTCTCGTGGAGAGCCTTTAAAAAAGGCTGGATTGATCTGCCCGTCTCGGCCGTATTCATTGCGTTACCGGTGGCCTACTTCGTACAAAATCTGTTCGTCTTTGATCATCCGGCCGCCTTCTCGATGAGTTATTTGCTGTTCGCCCTCGTCATTGCGGCTACAAGAGGGGAGTTTGTGGGAAAGAAGGATGCGGAAGAAGAAGTCCATCTAGGGACACGGCGCGATCTGCCGAATATCAGTGCTATTTTGCTCTACGTGATGGCTATCGTGATCGTTTGGAATACGTCTGTACAAACGTTTAAAGCTTCTCGCTTGGCAATCTTGGGAAGTCAGGCGTTTGCCGCTCGTCAAGAAGACGCTGCCTACGAGTTGTATCGTCAGTCAATGGATATTTGGACTCCCTACAGAGATGAGTTATCGTTTCTTATCTCCCGTGATTTGGTTACGCTGAGCGCCCAGGGAAATCTCAAGAACTATAAACGTTGGAAAGATTTTTACGCCTTGGCCAAAGAAGCGAGTCAAGAGGAATTGAGTCGCCATCCAAAAAATACCAATCCTCAATTCTTATATGCGCGGTTAATACACGAATTAGCGCCTATCCTAGGAACGAGTCCTGCCGAAGTCGAGCAGCAGTATCGGACCGCCATTGCAACAAGTCCAAAACGTCAACAAATCTATTACAGCTTGGCGAGGTTATATTTCCAGACCAATCACCCGGATAAAGCAATTGAAATTTATCGCCAAGTGCGCGACTTTGATCCGGGGAATGGAGATGCTTCTTGGACGCTGGGTGTATCGCTCTTCTATGACGTTAATCAAAAAGAAGAGGGGGCAAAAGAAATCGTTCATTCACAAAACGTTGAACATCGCTATTATTTACTCGATCCGCGCGAGATCTCGGCGCTGACAGATGGGTATTTAACCACCAAGGATGATGCGGGTTTACGGGCGATGGTGGGTAGGTTAAAGTCTTTGCCGCAAGGGGATGCCGCCGTATACGCGGCCCTAGCACATCAGGTTGAGGCAGCGGGAAAGACGGATATTCGAGATCAGATCTTGGCTTATGGACAATCCGTGGATATTCACACGCGCACGCTCTTTGATCATCCGGGTGCGCGTATTGACCCTGATCCCGCCGAAGCTGTTCCCGCCGCACAGGTCGCGCCAAGCATGATAAAAAAATAATAGAACAAATAAAGGAAAACGCTCTCAATCGATGAGAGCGTTTTCATTGTCTTGTAGTGTTTTTTGGAAAGGAAAGTCGCGCTTAATTCGTTCTCGTGCTCGCTCACCTCGTCTTGTACGCTCTGCTGTCTGTAAAAAAATATCTTTCATGTGCTGAGCGAGTGAGGCTGGGTCTTGTGGGGGCGTTAGCCAACCAGCCTCAGCATCGAGCAGCCAGCTATTCGCTCCTACCTTGGTTGCAAGGCAGGGTAGCCCCGCTGCCATGGCTTCCAGTAAAGCCCACGACATACCTTCTTTGGCGGAAGGTAAAACAAAGGCGTCGAAGGCTCGCAAGAGCGTTCCGGCTTGGGATCGTCTACCCACCAGAATGCATACATCTACCAATCCTAGACGAGCGAGCTTTTTCTCTAGGGCAAGCCGTTCTTGTCCGTCGCCAATAATAAGAAAACGTGCCGAAGGAAATTCTTGATGGATCAAAGCACAGGCGTCTAAGTATCCGAGGAGGTCTTTAGCGGGAAAAAAGTTAGCGATAGTACCAAAAACAAAAACGCTTTTTGAATCTGTTAGAGCCAGCTCTGCTCGGGCGCGTGCGCGTGGCAACAATTCCTGGTCAAAGAGGGGGAGATCAATGCCATTGGGGATAGTTGTGAGCTTTTTACGAGGAATGATGTTGAGTTTGTGTGCAAGGCACTCGTCTTCTGGATGAACGCAGATAATGACATCTTTCCAACGAGCGGAGAGACGTTCCGCTTGCAGATATAACCACCGCGTGAGGGGCGATAAGGGTTCCAAAAACACCCAGCCACCAATACGGTACGCGACCGTTTTAATGCCGACTGAACGTGCTGCCAACGATCCGAGAACCCCCATCTTTGTGCTATTCAAATGAATTGCGTCCGGTTGCAGCTCTTTTAGGACGCGCCGCAGCTCAAAAAAAGCCAATAGATCATGCCAAGGATGAATGGCTCGTCGTAAATGAGTGAGTCGACGGATGGGGATGTGGCGATCATGTGCCAAGGGAAACAACCAACTTCCCTCACCGGCCAAGATGGTGACATTATGGCCTTGTTCAGCTAAGAAAGACCCAAGGCGTAGCAAAAACTCCTGCACACCCCCTTGTTCGGCGAGAGTGACCGCGAGAACGATCCGCTTTGCGTCTGGCATGGAAGTAGGATAGGCTCTAAGAAAGGATATCGTCAAAGTATGTGTGGTATTGCTGGCTTATGGAGATGGGATGGACAACCGGTCGAAGAAGACCGGTTGAAGTGCATGGCTCAGGCTATTGCTCATCGAGGGCCTGATGGGGAGGGGAGCTGGGTTGAAGGGGGGATTGGGCTTGTTCATCGACGCCTAGCGATTATCGACCTTTCTCCTCGTGGCGCACAGCCGATGGTGTCTGCCGATGAGCGGTATGTTATTACCTTCAACGGAGAGATTTATAATTACCAAGATTTACGCAGGGATTGTGAGGAAAGAGGCAATGTCTTCCGTTCAGATTCGGACACGGAAGTGATTCTGCACCTTTACGCGCGTAAAGGTGAGAAAATGCTTACCGATCTCCGTGGAATGTTTGCGTTCGCGATTTGGGATCGTGAAGCTCGTCGTCTCTTTGTCGCTCGCGATCGTGTAGGAAAAAAACCCTTTTTCTATCATCGGACAGCTCATGCTTTCGCCTTCGCTTCTGAGTTGAAAGCGTTGACGGCAAATGAGTCTCCGATTGTTGATCTAAATGCTGTCCGAGTCTTTCTGGGGTTGCAGTATGTTCCCGCTCCGCTGACGGGTTTTGTGGGAGTCGAGTGTTTGTCTCCAGGGTATGCTGGGATCTGTGAAGAGGGGAGCTGGCGAACCTGGAAATACGACGATATTTTTTCTTGTTCTGCATTCGCCGGAAGCTTTGCTGAAGCAAAGACGGAGCTCCGTCGCTTGTTAGAGGAATCAATTCGTCTACGGTTGATTGCGGATGTCCCGGTCGGGGCCTTCTTGTCCGGGGGGGTGGATTCAGCGCTGGTGGTTGCCTTGGCTGAGCAGTCTCTTCATGCGCCTCTCTCAACGTTCACAATGGGCTTTCCCGCTATCGGCTTTGATGAACGGGTGCAAGCCGCTGCCTTTGCCAAGGAACGCGGTCTTCCTCATTATGCTTTTGAAGCAAAGCCGACCCATGCAACCGAGATGCTAGATGCGCTCGTAAATCTCTACGATGCGCCTTATGCGGATTCTTCGGCGCTGCCTACGTGGCTTCTCGCACGAGAAACGGCGGAACGGGTGAAGGTTGTGCTCACGGGCGATGGAGCGGATGAGCTATTTGCGGGTTACCGTCGTTATGCTCATTTTGTGCGCGCCTTAGCTTTGGCTCGTCGAGGAGGGGAGAAGCTCGCTCCCTGGATCGAGCGAGTCGGGCAACGTGTGCGTGACCCAAGATTGGTACGCTTTGCCCGTACCCTGGCCGCGATGCACGAGTCTCCTCAGGCGGGCTACGCAGCATTGTTTACCGGCGCCTATTTTTCTGCTCAGGATGAAAGAGTTCTCTTAAAATCAAGCTTTGCCGAGCAAACTGAGGAATGGTCGGCGGAGACATGGATGACCGCAAGAATGATTGAGGAAGGGGCGACAACTGACCCAATGGCCATGGCGTTGATGTTTGATCGCACATCCTATCTGCCGGATGACCTTAATGTAAAAATGGATCGTGCCACGATGGCGCATGGTTTAGAAGCGCGCTCACCATTCTTGGACCAAGAATTGGTACGGTTCGTGAGCTCGTTGCCAACAGAGTGGTTGCTCTGTCGAGGTCGCGGGAAGCATATCTTAAAAGAAGTAGCGCGAGACGTTCTCCCGAGGGAGGTGCTTACACGAAAAAAACGTGGCTTTCAGGTTCCGTTGGCAAATTGGTTTCGGGGAGAGTTGTACCCAGTCTTTCAAGAGCGGTGTTTATCAGAAAATAGCCCACTGCTTGAGATATGTAACCGTGAAGCAATCGAGAACCTTCTTCATCAAAACAAGCGAGGAGTTGACCACGGAAATCGGCTTTGGATGTTGTTGGTTTTGTCTACGTGGTTAGCTCGGCGCGCCTAGGTTCTTCTGAGGTGGCTAAGGATAAACACTCGTCGAAGAAAAACCCTCATCTATTGATTTTTTGGCTCAATTTCGCTAATCTACGACCCATCTATGGTTGAGCGAAAACGCGTATTGGTGACGGGAGGAGCGGGCTTTATTGGTTCGCATCTTTGCGAGGCATTAACCAAAGACTCGCTAAACGAGGTCTACTCGTTGGATAATTATTCCACGGGCACAAAGGCCAATCATCTACCAGGAGTAACCTATATCGAGGGAGATACACGCGACATCGATAAAAAGATTTCTTTTGTTCCGGACCTTGTTTTTCACTTAGGGGAGTACTCACGCACCTCTGAAAGTTTTTCGGAGCCGGAGAAAACATGGCGTTACAATATAGAGGGAACGTTTTCTGTTCTAGAATTTTGCCGAACGCGAGGGGTGAAGAAGGTATTATATGCGGGTTCAAGTACCAAGCAGGCCGATGGAGGGGATGGGCGTAATCAGTCTCCATATGCCTGGACCAAGGCAGTGAATACCGAGCTTATCCAGCGGTATCATGAATGGTTTGGGATATCGTTCGTTACCGTTTATTTTTATAATGTCTACGGGGGTCGAGAGATTTGCGAAGGGTCCTACGCCACCCTGATCGGTATTTTTAAGCGTCTCACTCGTGACAAGAAGCCACTTCAAATCGTTGCGCCTGGGACGCAGCTGCGTAGCTTTACGCACGTGGATGACATTGTGAGGGGGATTTTATTGGCTGCTGAAAAAGGAGAGGGAGATGGCTACTGCCTAGGACCGAAGGTTATGCATACCATTAAAGACGTGGCTGCATTATTTGGCGGAGAAATCCAGATGTTGCCGGAAAAACCAGGTGACCGAAAAACGGTGGTTATTGATCTGAGTAAAACGGAAGAAGAGTTGGGATGGAAGGCTGATATTCGTCTTGAAGATCATGTAAAAGAGTTTTTAGACAGCCTAACATGAAACGCGCCTTGATTTTTTCGACGGCCTATCTTCCTCTGGTGGGGGGAGCGGAGGTCGCTCTACAGGAGATCACGAACCGTCTTCCCGATTGGCAGTTTGATTTAGTGTGCGCCAAAATAAAACCAGATCTTCCATCGATCGAGCGTATCGGAAATATTACGGTCCATCGTTGCGGATTCGGGAGACCATTGGATAAGTATTTGCTGCCTGCAACGGCCGTATGGCGCGCGCTCATGGTTGGTGGGTATAGGTATGAGGGCGTTATCTGGTCTTTTTTAGCGAGTTATAACGGGTTTGCTGCCCTGGTCTATACCTGGCTCAGGCCGCGCGCGCGCTTATTTTTGACCTTGCAAGAGGGCGATCCGCTGGAATACTACGCGCGACGAACGGGGATATTCTACGGTCTACATCGCCGCATTTTTCAACGCGCGAACCAGATCCAAGCGATCAGTCATTTTTTAGCTGACTGGGCGACTAAGATGGGTCATACAGGAAACGTGGAGGTCATTCCAAATGGAGTGGAGGTTGCTCGTTTCGCAAAACGGATTTCTTCAGAAGAGCGGGAGCGTTTTCGAGCGTCTTATGGATATGCCGATGAAGATATTGTGATGGTAACCGTGTCTCGATTGGCGAAGAAAAACGCCGTCAACGACATTGTTCAGTCTCTGGTGTTTTTGCCATCAAACTACAAGCTATTAATTGCGGGTGATGGAGAGGATCGAGGGATGTTGGGGCAGATGGTTAATGATCTTGGAGTAAAAGATCGGGTGACGTTTTTAGGCACAAAATCACAAGACGAATTACCGAGTATTTTGCAGTCCGCGGATATGTTTTGCCGGCCTTCGTTATCGGAGGGGTTAGGTATTTCGTTTTTAGAAGCCATGGCGGCCGGTACGCCGATCATCGCAACGCCTGTGGGAGGGATCCCGGATTTTTTACGCGATGGCGAGACGGGAATGTTTTGTCAGCCCCATGACCCTGAATCAATTGCCAGGGCTGCCATTCGGATTGAGACCGAACCCGGATTACGTGAGAAGCTGATACGGCAAGGAAGTGAATTGGTTCAAGCCGAGTACGATTGGAATAAGATTGCCATGCGTCTGGAGACGCTTTTATTACGCGTATGAAGATATACGAGCGTGGAAACGCGTCTAAACAAGGGATATTTCTGGAGCTTGAGGCGCGTGCACTGCAGCGGCCGTTACGTATCCTTGATCTTGCCTGTGGCGATGGACGATTGTGGTCTGTGTTTCTCCCAATGCACCCACATGTATCCGTGGTGGGAATCGATACGGATGCGAGCGCCATCCAACGTGGACAAGCGCGGCAGCAAGAGCGGCTTGAGCTTCGCGTATTTGACGCTCAGCACCCACTTAAGGACGAACTATTTGATGTGGTGGTTGCCTTTAGCGCCATCGAGCACGTGGTCGATCGATCAGCATTTCTTC
Source organism: uncultured Gammaproteobacteria bacterium (assembly GCA_964562155.1). Taxonomy (GTDB): domain Bacteria; phylum Patescibacteriota; class Patescibacteriia; order 2-12-FULL-60-25; family 2-12-FULL-60-25; genus JAGOUY01. The sequence goes on along the minus strand of CAZLRU010000003.1, from coordinate 69,962 downwards.
GTACGGTGTGGGGGGCTTTGGCTTCGGGGGGGTGGGCCTATTTGAATTATGACGTAGGTCATTTTCGTTCTCCTGATCTAAAAGAGCGGCTCATGGTTCCGGTGAGTCAACTTCTTGCTTACATAGGGTTGGAAGGTTCTTATATGAAGCGTGTAGATGATGCGCTCTTTCTGGAGCAAGCACGCACGCAGGGGTTTGTGGTGCAGAAAGTGCGCAAACATAACCTACATCCGCTCAAGGGGTTTTTTCGGGGAGCCACCGACGAGGCTGTTAAAGAGTGGTTCGTGTTTGAAGAGCGTTTGAACGATCTTTACTCCGCTCGTGAACTTGATGAAGTTATGTGGTCTACGACGGTAATTTTACAAAAACCATGAATATCTTGATTGCCACCGGTATTTATCCGCCCGAGTCAGGCGGACCCGCAACCTACTCATATGAGGTGGCGGCTGCTTTGTGTAGACAAGGGTATCGGGTCACTGTCATCACGTATGGTGATGGTGGTTCTTCTAAAAAAGAAGTGGAGAAGAATGAAGAATTTGACGTCGCTCAGAGAGGAGTGCTGGTCATCAAGGTTCCAAGGCACGGAGGGGTTTTGGTTCGCTATCTTCGATATTTTTTAGCTGTTTACGAGTACGGAAAACAAGCTGAGCTTATCTATGCGCAAGGGGCTGTTTCCGAAGGGGTGCCGGCGACGCTCGCGGCCAAGGTATTAGGCAAGCCTCTGCTTATGCGTATCCCGGGCGACTACGCCTGGGAGGTGGGGATGCAGCGAGCCACACAGTCAGTTGAGCCTTCGCTGGATCGATTTCTTACTCGTGCCCACAGTGGGTTGATTGGGGTGTATGAACGCCTTGAACGGTGGACCGCTCGTCAGGCAAGGGCGGTTATTGTGCCTAGTCTGTATCTTCGTTCGGTGGTTGAGCGGTGGGGGATTCCGTCGGAGCGTCTTAACGTGATTAAAAACGCGGTTCAGCCTCTTTCTGCGACCGAGGATCGATCGCGCTTGCGTGAACAAGAAGATCTTAACGGAAAAATTGTATGTCTTACCGCCGCGCGCGCGGTACCTTGGAAAGGGGTGAAGGAATTAATTATGTGGTGGCATCGTCTGCCTGCTACGCATGTATTGCTCGTAGCGGGAGACGGACCAGAATTGGAGCATTGGAAACAACAGGCGAAGACGGAGGGGGTTGCGGATCGTGTGCGTTTTCTTGGCCGGGTACCTCGTGCCCAAATGGCAAGATGGTATGACGTGGCGGATGTGTTTGTGTTGCACACGGGTTACGAAGGATATCCTCATACGGTGCCTGAAGCGATCGGGCGAGGACTTCCGTGTCTTGTGAGTGACCAAGGGGGAAATCCGGAAACACGGGAAGAATTTGGTGACCAAGTAACCGTATTACCGTATCAAGATCGCGATCGCTGGGTAAGCGCGCTTCAGGCCGTATCGATACGAACATTGGTCCGGGAAGTAGCTCCCGTTTGGACGCATGAGAAAATGGTTGCCCAAACCGAACAGTCTTTGCGAGAAGTGATCCAGCCTTCTGAGGGGGTTACGCGAGTTATCATGCTGGGGTATGAGCGCGAATTGGTAAAAACGGAATCAGCGACCTTTCAGCGGGTGGCGGGGTTGGCGAATGAGAAGACGCGGGTATCGGCTCTCGTGATCTCTCGATTACCGGAGGATGTGGTGATAGAGCGAGATGGGCTACGTGTCTATGCGCAGAGCGGATCCTGGTTGCGACGCGTCGTTTGCACGATCAGGGTAGGGATACAAGAAGCACGTCGTTTACCTGGGAGAACGGTTGTTTCCGGTCAAGATCCATTTGCGGCTGGAATGATTGCGTATTTGATTTCTCGTCTCACGAATCATCCGCTTGAGCTACAAGAGCACGGGGATTTTTGGTCTGGGACATGGGTAAAAGAGCGTTGGGAGCATCGGTTCTGGGGGTGGGTGGGGATCAGATTATTGCGGCGAGCGGAGCGTGTGCGTGTAGTAAGTGAACGTGTAAAAGAGCATTTGATGGTTCAGGGAGTCGCGACAAACAAAATCGCCATTATTCCTGTTGCTCAAGAATTGGAACGTTTTTTGGCTCAACCTTTAACCGAATTCAAGCATGCGGAGCAGGTGATACGTGTGCCAGGTCGTTTCGTGGAGCAAAAACGCCTCGATATTCTTTTGCGTGCATTCGCTATCGTGCATGAAAAATATTTAAATACAAGATTAGAGTTGGTGGGAGTTGGTCCGCTTGAATCCGAGCTAAGACAGCAGGTAGAGCGGTACGGCTTGTCACAGGTCGTCTCTATTCGTCCTTGGGCATCCCCGGAGTCCCTATGGGAGGGAGCGGATCTCTTCGTGCTTTCGTCCGCCTACGAAGGATTTGGGCGAACCATTACCGAAGCCATGGCCGCCGGTGTTCCGGTGATAAGTACGGAGGTTGGTTGCGCGGGCTCCGTTCTGCGTCCGGAAATAGATGGATTGGTTGTGCCTGTTGGAGACGTGTCAGCGCTTGCGCAGGCGATGATTCGCCTGTTGGAAGATGATGAGGCTCGTGAGCGGATGCGTGTATCGGCGCGTGAGCGTGTGCGTGCTCTACCTTCTGTTTCTGTATTGCATGAAGCGCAGCGCGGGCATTGGTTGGGTGCGGTGCGCGGCCAAGTGACGGGTGCACCTGGGCCACGCTTTGAGGTATGGGTATTTGCTTTTGTTGTCTTTACAATCGTTACACGGGCATTATCGGTGGGGTTGTTTCATGGTCAGCTCTTAAGTCGAGAATGGGGATTCTTTACCCTCGTTCAACACTGGTTTCAGGGCTATGGGTATAGTTTTGCGAGCGAGCTTGGATGCAGTTCCGCCTATCGTTCACCGGGGTATCTCTTCTTTTTGACAGCTGTCTACACCTTCTTTGATCCAAGTAATACGTGGGCGCAAGCAATCATCCAAAATATATTTGTGGTAGGAGCATTGTGGCTAACGTACGTCGTGGGTAAGCGATTAGTCGGTCCGCGCGCGGGATTATTGGGAGCGTTTATCATGGCGTGTTATCCATACACCTTTTATCACTACACCCAGTTTTATCACACCTTTTTACAGAGCTTTTTTCTGCTTCTGGTGGTTTGGTCCGTCCTGCGGCTGGTTGATACAAGGCGATACGCTTACGCGGTCGGCTCTGGATTCGCGATTGGTGCATTGGCCTATGTGCAGGGCACGATTTTGCCTGTCACTCCGCTTATTGCGCTCTGGGTTTTTTGGCAGCTATGGTCGGATAAAAAACGCGCACTGATATCGGTTGCTCTTATGGCCGTTTGTTCAGCCGGATTCATTGCTCCTTGGACATATCGCAATTGGAAAACATTTCATCAGATTGTTCCTCTTACCACGGATCTTGGACACGCGCTCTTTAAAGCGAATAATGAGAACATCTACGAAATCACTCAGCGAGGGTATCCTCAAGAAATTATTGATGATATCGCCTCGTCAACGACACCGCTTTATAAGCAGTATCGATTACCCGCTTATCTGGAAGAGGATCTTAAGCGAGCCGGCGTGTTTCAGGAGTCTATTCTTTGGACGGAGTGGCATCCCCGAGAACCAAATGGAAATGTGACGAGTTGCGCCGCTCTCGGGCCTCTGAACGAGTTCGAGTTTAATCAATATTGGCTCGGAAAAACCAAAGAGCAATGGCATAGTCACTGGGGGTGGGAAGTGTGGAGATTGCCCCTCCAAAAAATCCGAACCTTTTGGAGCCCGGGCTTATTCCCCTTTATTAAGACGGGGGCGCCTTGGAGTTTTGCGGGTTCCGCCTGGAAAGAGTGGCTTGCTCGCGCTTCAGTCTGGGTAAGCACGGCGGTTGTTATCTGGGCTGGTTGGTTGGGATTAGGATTGGCGCTTAAGCGTCGTAAACCGGAGGTCTGGTTAGTCTTAAGTATTCTACTCATCTTCACCTTATTACATTCATTGATTGCCGGGTACACTAAATATCGCATCCCGCTTGATCATCTATTGGCTATCTACGCAGCCTTTTGTCTGCTCACGATACTGGATTGGATTCGGGGTAAACGTCTATGAAGATTGTTTACGCAGAAAATGCGCGCATTCCTTCGGAGCGCGCCCACGCCTATCAAACTATCCAATGGTGCTACTGGATGGCTAAGTTGGGGCATGATGTAACGCTTGTGACGCCGGATCGAGCGGAGCACCAGGATGTTTTTGAGTATTATCATCTTCCCGAACGAAATTTTTCCCACATCGTCCTTCCCACCTTTGATGCCCTGCGGTATCGCTGGCTGCCTCAGTCGCTCGCTTATCTTATCCAGCGGACAAGCTTCATTTGGCAGCTTCGAAAGTGGGCCAAACCAATCCGTGCAGATATTTGGTATACACGTAGCTTGGTGATGGTGGAAGCGCTCTTGAGTCAAGGGATCTCTCGGTGGGTTGTGGAGGTGCATGACGATCCTGTAACTCGTATCCATCGTTGGCGGAAAACGAGCTCACACGTTCGCTTGTTCGTAGCGATTAGCGAAGGGATGAAGAAGTGTCTCATGCGGGCGGGGATAGAAGAGAAAAGGATTCTCGTCGCTCATGATGGGGTGGATCTATCGGCGATCGAAGCGATCTCTGGAAGCGGCCTCCGTAGTCAGCTCGGGATAGGTCCCAGCGCCTGCTTAGCTGTATATACGGGCAGTCTCTATCCGTGGAAAGGAGTGGATTTTTTGGTCGAGGCTTGGCCGAGTGATCCTATGCTTCATCTCGTTATTATTGGTGGACCTGATCAGGATCGTGAACGTATCTTCGCCGCAGTTGCTCGGCAAGGATGTAATACCATTCACGTTCTACCCACTATACCCCGCCAACAAGCGTTCTCTCTCCTTAAGGAAGCGGATATAGGATTGCTTCCCACCTCTCCCGATTTTTCTATTGGACGTGAATATACCTCACCGCTTAAATTATTTGAGTATCTAGCGGCGGGTCTTCCTATTCTGGCGAGTGATGTTCCTAGCTCTCACGAGGTGCTAACCGCCTCAACGGCCAAGTTCTTCCCTCGGGAGCCAGTCATATTTGCTGATGTGTTGCGGGCGATGCACGCAGATAAAAAATGGCGAGCTGAAGCCTCAATGGCAGCTCGCAAAGTAGCTAAGCAGTACGCTTGGCAAACGCGCGCAGAACGCATTTCCGAAGCTCTTGCCACAATCTCTATTTCTTAATATGCCCATCCCTCTTTACGTAGATCTTGATGGTACGCTCGTGGCCACTGATACTTTATGGGAGTCGCTTATGATGTTGCTGAAGCGACAGCCTCTCAAGATGTTTCAGATCCCGATTTGGTTGCTGAAAGGGAAGGCGTACATGAAGACGCAGATTGCAAGTCAGATTGATTTGGCGGTCGATATTTTACCTTATCGTGAAGAGGTTTTGAGATTTGTGAAGAGCGAACGCGCTAAAGGAACAAAAGTGGTTTTGGCGACGGCCACTCCCGCTTCTGTCGCGGAAGCCGTGGCTAAGCATCTCGATTGTTTTGACGCGGTTATAGCAACGACACTTGAGAAAAATACGATTGGCCGAGCGAAAGCAGAGGCTATCCAAGATCATGCGCAAGGTCCCTTTGCCTACATCGGGGATCATCGTATGGATCTAGCTATTTGGCGGGTGGCGAAGGAATGTCTGCTCGCTGTCCGTACCTCAAATCAAAAGCAGTATCTAACCAGGAAATTGGGCAAAGCATTTACACAGTATTTTGAGGCGGACAAGAAAGAGTCGTCTTTATTCACCGTGGCACGGGCGCTGCGTCTGCATCAATGGTCAAAGAATCTTTTGCTGTTTGTGCCCGCGATTCTGGCTCACCGTTGGCATGAAGCATTTATCTGGCAACGAACCGTTATCGCCTTCATTACATTTGGTCTAGCCGCCTCAAGTATCTACGTATTGAATGATCTGCTTGATCTATCAGCCGATCGCCGCCATCCTCGTAAACGATTTAGACCATTCGCCGCCGGAGCGCTTTCGATCCCTGTCGGGCTCTCTTTGGCGATCGTGTGCTTGCTGCTTGCGATTATCGGTAGTGTCTGGGGGGTGTCACCGACTTTTGCGCTCATGGTAGGGGGGTATGTATGTGCTACGCTCGTCTACTCTCTATGGTTAAAGCGCATGCCTATTGTTGATGTTCTGGCATTAGCATTCTTTTATGTGTATAGATTAATAGCTGGAGCTGTAGCAACGGGTATCACGGTAACTCCTTGGCTCTTAGCGTTTGCCGCTTTCTTTTTTGTCGGATTAGGCTGCCTGAAGCGGGTGGGGGAGCTAACTCTTTGGCGGGATGCGAACAAGGGTATGCTCACGCCGGTAAACGGTAGAGGGTACGTCATAGACGATCTTTTAATGCTTGCTCTCTTTGGTGTGAACGCGGGTTTTTTGTCTCTACTGGTCTTGGCGCTCTATATTAATAGTCTAGAGGTCGCCTCGCTCTATCATCACCCCACTCTTTTGTGGGGAGTCGTTGCCGTGCTGTTGTACTGGCTCATGCGCGTCTGGTTTCTCACGTGGAGAGGAGAAATGCATGATGATCCAGTTTCATTTGCAATGCAGGATACGGCTAGCCGGATCGTTGGTGTCCTGGCCTGTCTTTCTTTGATCCTTGCTCTATAACTATGTCTTCATCTGACTATTCTTCTTGGGGGCGTTATCCAAAGGTGTCGCCAAAAACCGTTGTTAAACTGCAGTGGGCAACTGATCAGCTTCCCGTGGGTCGGCCCCTGTTGGCCTATGGCTTGGGCCGAAGTTATGGGGATAGCTGTTTGAATGGGGGGGGGACCGTGATTGATGTATTGGCCTTGAACCATGTACAAGCCTTCGATAGCGCGACGGGTATTTTACGTACGGAAGCCGGGATGAGTTTGGCGGAGATATTAGAGATGATTGTCCCCAGAGGATGGTTTTTACCGGTTACCCCAGGAACAAAATTTGTGACCATGGGCGGAGCAATCGCAAATGATGTACATGGCAAAAATCATCACCAAGACGGTACGTTTGGTCGCCACATCCGTGCCTTTGAGTTGGTACGCTCAAATGGAGAAAGATATGTGTGCACCCCTACCGAAAATAAAGAATTATTTACCGCCACTATTGGTGGATTGGGACTGACGGGTGTTATTACCTGGGCAGAGATTCAACTCAAGAAAATAGCCTCACCTTGGATTCGGATGCAGGCAGAGCGCTTTCATTCGTTAGAGGAATTTTTTTTGCTGTCAGAGCGAACGAAGACGGAACCATATTCAGCTGCCTGGCTCGATACCACCGCGCGTGGACGGTCCTTTGGTCGGGGGATCTTTTTGCACGGGGACCACGCTCCTGAGCCAGAGCAGAAAGCAGTAAAGCAATCACTGATTCCCTCCATTCGGATTCCTTGTGATGCACCGGGATGGCTCTTAAATCGCGCCACTATTCGAGCCTTCAATACCTGCTATTATTACGCCCCTATACACAAGGCTACCCCCCATCTCGTCTCGTACGACCCGTTCTTTTACCCTCTTGATGCGGTTCTTGACTGGAATCGTTTATACGGAGAAAGAGGGTTTTTGCAATATCAGTGCGTGCTACCGCCTGAGAAGGCTAAAGAGGGGATGGCTCATCTTTTGCAGGCGAGCCTTACGCACGGATTGGCTTCCTTTTTATCGGTTTTAAAAGTGTTCGGAACAATGTCTTCTCCGGGATTGCTTTCCTTTCCATGTCCAGGTACAACGCTAGCTATGGATGTGCCATTTGAAGGAGAGAAGACCCTGGCGGCCCTGGCTCAGCTCGACGTCATTGTTGTGGGCCTAGGAGGTCGTCTCTATCCTGCCAAAGACGCTCGTATGTCGGCTGAACATTTTCAACAGTTTTACCCAAACTGGAAGACCTTCTCGAAGTACGTGGACCCAGCCTTTTCTTCAAGTTTTTGGCGCCGTGTAACTACCTAAATTATGAATATTCTTATCATCGGAGCGAGTTCTGCTATTGCTCAAGCAACGGCGCGTCATTTTGCCGGCGACAAACAGAGTTTTTTTCTTGTTGGGCGCTCGCAGGCCAAGCTTGAAATCGTGGCTGCCGATCTACGAGCCCGAGGAGCTATTCGCTGCGAAACATACGTATTAGATGTGGATCAACTAGAATCTCACGGGGCCATGATAGAGGCGGCCTATAAGTCCTATTCATCCTTCGATCTCATTTTTATTGCACACGGAGTGCTAACGCCTCAATCAGCCGCCAGTGAAAATCCTGAGGTCACCGCGGGTTGCATGCTTACGAATGCGACCACGGTCATGGCTCTGACGGCACACATCTTGCCCAGATTAAAACAGGCGCGCCAAGGATGTTTGGCGGTTATTTCATCGGTGGCCGGAGACAGGGGGCGTGCTGCCTTGTATACATATGGGGCGGCGAAAGCGGCGTTAAATATATTTCTGCAAGGAGTGCGCGGGGAGCTTCTCCCGTTTGGGGTTCGTGTTCTGACGATTAAGCCCGGATACGTCGATACGCCCATGACCGCTTCCATCCCCAAGAGTCCGCTTTTTGCGTCCCCAGAACGCGTCGGAAGGACGATTTATTCAGCTATTCTTTCTAAAAAGACGGGGGAGATGTATGTACCTGGATTTTGGTGGGTGATTATGACGATTCTACGCATTATCCCGGAGTCAATCTTTTTGCGTCTGCCCATCTAATAGGTGGGGAGCTTCTTTATCCTTATTTTGGAAGTCAGACAGGATCTGCTACAGTCATCTTATGATCAGTTTCGCCTTTCCAGCCTTTAATGAAGCGGAAAATATCCAACGCTTTCCGTACGAAGTGTTGCCGGTATTTAACGATCTCAATGAGCCATACGAAGTGCTTATTATTGATGATGGAAGTACGGACAAAACAGCTGAACTCGCTCGTTCATTGGGCGGGCCTGTACGAGTTATTTCGCACGATCGCAATCGAGGGTTAGGTGCGGCGATCCGCACCGCCATCCGCGAAGCAAGGGGGGAGATATTGATTACAATGGATACTGATCTCACGTTCGCTCCCTCGTTGGTCCGGGCGCTTCTTGATCGTTATAAACAAGGTGATGTAGACGTGGTGTGCGGGTCTCCTAAGCTGGCAGGCTATGGTAAGGACATTCCTTCCTATCGGTTATTTGTCTCTCATATCGCCGGTCTCATCTATCGGTTCGTCTTGGGCGCAAAGGTTACGTCCGTAACACCTATTTTTCGTCTCTACAGGCGTGAGCAGTTGCTTAATCTGCCGCTTCAGGCTACGGGGTTTGATATTAATGCAGAAATATTATTTTATTTAGTCCGTGACTACCGACGGATCGCCGAAGTCCCAGCTCCGCTTACGCAGCGCATCCATGGAGAAAGCAAGCTGGAATATCGTAAAGAAATGAAGCGGCATTTACGCTTATTAAAGCGCATGATGTTACTCCGTCTGAGAAGTGGATCGAGTCCTCGTATATGAAGCGTTTATTGCTCGTGGGCGGTGCTCGTCCTAATTTCATGAAGCTCGCGCCACTTACGCGAGCCTTTGATGAGGTTGGGATCAGATACGAACTGGTGCATACTGGGCAACACTACGATGAGCGCATGTCGGATATTTTTTTTGAAGAATTAAACTTACCAAGACCAACCTATGAGCTTGGGGTGGGTTCAGGTACGGCCGAGGAGCAAACAGAATCGATTATTCAAGCACTGCAGCCCATCCTAGCAAGAGAGGTATACGATGCTATCTTGGTGGTGGGCGACGTGACCTCAACGGCCGCCGCTACGCAGGCGGCTATGACGGCCAATCTCGCCATCATCCATGTCGAGGCGGGTCTACGTAGCTTTAATCCCGCCATGGCGGAAGAGCGTAATCGTGTTTTTGTTGACCAGCATGCCCAGTGGTTGTTTACGACCGAGCCAAGCGCTAAACAAAATCTGTTAAATGAGGGAATACGTCCTGAAGCTATCTATGAAGTCGGTAACGTGATGGTTGATACGATGTACCTCATGCGACCTCAGGTGGAAGCATCGACGGTTCTCGAGCTTTACAAATTGAACAAGCGAGGATACGGAGTGGTAACCCTTCACCGTGCAGCGTTGGTAAAGGATCCAGCCATGTTCCGACGCGTCTGGGAGGGGTTGGTGACCATTGCGCACACGCTCCCGCTGATCGCGCCTCTTCATCCTCGTACGCGGGCCTTGGTGAACGATCTCGATCTTTCTTCGAGAAATATTCAAGTTGTGGACTCGATGGGGTACGCAGACATGCAGCGCCTCGTTCGCGACGCCGCCTACGTCTGGACGGATTCAGGTGGGCTACAAGAAGAAACAACTGTCTATGGCGTACCGTGTTTTACGGTCCGTGAAGATACGGAGCGCCCCATTACGGTAGAGGTGGGGACAAATGCGCTGGTCGGCTGCACGAAGCAAGGGATTGAGGATGCCTACCACAAGGCACAGATTCATCCAAAAGAAGGTCGAATTCCTCTGCTTTGGGATGGTCACGCGGCTGAGCGCATTGCGAGGATTTTGCGAGATGCATAATATATTATTATGCGCCTGCTTTTTATTACTCCAAAAATTGATGAACGCCACGATGACTTGGCGTTTGCGAGTTTGTGGGCGCAAGCATTTGTTGATGCAGGGTACGAAGTAGCTGTTATTTGTGGTGAAAAAGGCGAGACGCGTCTAAAGTGTCCGGTATATGATCTAGGACATGTTCCGGGTCAGTCACGCCTGCGTTCATTGCTTCGATTTCAAAAATTAATCTGCACACTTAAATACGATCGCGTCTTCGTTCACCTGGGCCAGCGCTGGTTGGGGGCGGGTGCTTGGTGGTGGAAGTTGAAACGGATCCCCGCCTATCTTTGGTACACTCACTACACCAACCCCTTCTCTCTCCGTCTTGGTATGTGGGCGGTGAAGCGAGCGTTCGCTGCCACTAAAGATAGTTTGCCGCAGTATGAGGGTGATCCCCGCAAAATCGTGACCGGTCATGGGATTGATACCGCTTTTTGGAAGATGGCGGAAATGGCGCGTTCGGATCGTGAGTCGGCGACGCACCTTCTCGCCGTTCACCGTCTCTCTCGTTCCAAGCGGTTAGAGCTTGTGATTGAAGCGCTCGCTCTTCTTCCGGAAGAGTATACACTCACGCATTACGGTCGGGCTCAAGACCCGATCAATGACGCGGGATATTTCGAGTCCTTGCAGGCGCTTGTAAAAAAATTGGGTCTAGAAAAACGCGTACAATTTATGGGTGCGGTTCCCATGCCGGAGCTCCGTTCAGTCTATCCGCGCTATCAACGCATCATAAATATGGCGCCGCGCACAATTGATAAAACGGTGCTTGAAGCGATGTACGCGGGACTCACTCCTATCGTGACAAAGACGCAGGCGGACGCGATCGGTGAGCTATCAGCTCCGGTTGACGATGCGCTGGCAACGATCGCGGAGTATATTCGCTCCTCTCCTCTAAAAACACACCAAGAATTACAAGCTGTTATCGAGACGCGACATAGTTTACGTGCCTTGATAGAAAAAATGTCCGTCTATATACGTCCCGGTACTTGATATGTGCGGATTTAATGGATTCACCTTTCGCGATCCGGAGCTCTTGCGCCGCATGCATCGCCTCACCCACCATCGAGGACCCGATGATGAGGGATTTTTTGAACAAGATCAGATTTCATTGGCGCATAATCGACTCTCGATTATCGATCTATCATCAGCTGGTCGACAGCCAATGCAAACCCCGGATGGTCGTTTTACTCTAGTTTTTAATGGAGAGATCTATAATTATCGAGAGGTACGTAAGGATTTGGAGTTATGTGGAGAAGTATTCACAACGCAAACCGATACGGAAGTTTTATTGCGTCTCCTGGCCCGCGAAGGAAAAGCGGGCTTAAAAAAAATCAATGGTATTTTTGCTTGTGCGTTGTGGGATGAGCGGAAAAAACGTCTGCTACTCATGCGAGATCCGCTAGGAGTGAAGCCTCTGTATTACAGAGAGGAGGATGGGCGTTTGTGGTTCTCGTCTGAGCTTAAGGCATTAGTAGGTGTGGGGCGCGGAAAACCCTCAATAGACCCCATCTCGTTAGACCTCTACCTACGCCTGCTTTACGTGCCGGCGCCTCGCACGATGCTCACGGGTATTTATAAATTGCCGCCTGGACATGTTTTGGAGTACGCAGAGGGGAGGATGAGCGTAGAGTCTTATTGGCAACTCGAGGAAGGGGCGCTTGGAGCGCAAACCTATAAAGAGGCCTGCGCTCGGGTCCATGCTCTTACGCAGGCAGCGGTTACGCGTCAGCTTGTTTCTGATCGCTCGGTCGGAGTCTTTTTGTCCGGTGGAGTGGATTCGTCGATTGTCCTTGCTGCCATGCGTCAAACCGTTGCAGGACCAATTGAGACCTATACGGTAAGCTACACATCACCCGTTGATGAACAAAAGTATAATGCTGATGCCGAGCTTGCTCGTTTAACGGCTCAGTATTTTCACACAACTCATCACGAGGTTCTGGTGACGCCGGAAGATGTGAAGGGGTGTTTTGATAAGGTGGTATGGCACATGGATGAACCTATTGCGAATCATGTTCAGCCGGCAACCTACCTATTAGCAAAAACGGCGAGGCAAACCATCACGGTGGCGCTTGGTGGAGATGGGGGGGACGAGCTCTTTGGCGGCTACGCGCGGTATTGGTATCAGAAAAAAATTGAACAGTTGCGCCATCTTGGTCTAGCCTGGCCCGCGCATGCGCTTAAGACAATCACCCCAAGAAGCAAGGTAGGGTATTACGCTTCCTTGGTGGCAAAGCCTTTGGGCACAGAGCGTCACTTAGCCTTCTTGGTGCAAAAAGAACAAACGGTTCGGCGGGTTCTACGCCAAACTTCGCCCGCCTTATCCGGGGCGGTGAGCGAAATCTTCGATCCGTTGTTTGCTAAGCCGTGGCGCGATCCGGTGAATCAGTCCATGGCGGTCGATGTGCGTACATGGCTCGCGGAGGAGTCGCTTATGCGCACCGATAAAATGACTATGGCGCATGGGTTAGAGGAGCGTGTGCCATTTCTGGATCTTGAGCTTGTGACCTTGGCGAGCTCTTTGCCTTCCGCTTGGAAGATGGGGACGCGTGAACAAGGGAAGCGGATCTTTTTAGATGCTTGGCGTGATCACTTGCCCGCGCATGTGCTTGGTGAAAAAAAACGGGCCTTTATGTCTCCGGCGGCAAAGTGGATTCGCGCACCTTTATACGAATTTATGTCTGAACGACTGGCTCCCAATCCTCATTCGGAGTTGGACGCGTTCATTGATTTTTCCGCTGCTCAAGCACTGCTGCGGGAACATGTTGAGAAGAAACAGTACCACCTTCATCTCCTTTGGGCACTCATGACGCTGCGCGTTTGGCACGATGCGTATCAGAAATTACCGTGATCCTTGAAGAGGGTGATTTGTCAGAGGGCATTCTGTGGGCTAGCATGGGCTCGATATCGGCTTAGTATGTTCGATTACTCCACTCGTATTCAAAAAACAGAAACCTTATACGATGAGCGGCCACCGGCGGATATATTGGTTGTGATCCCAACGTATAATGAGAAGGAGAATATCCAGCCATTATTTGAGGCGCTGCGGAGCCTTCATGTTTGTCCGGATATTCTTATCGTGGATGACGGGAGTCCTGATGGAACCGTAGAAGCGGTGCGCGTTTGTGCGCAGAGTTGGCCGGGACGCGTATCTATCATGAGTCGTTGTGGGAAGTTTGGTTTGGGGATTGCATATCTAGACGCCTATCGCTGGCTTCTCGCGACACTTCCGGAATACCCAATCATTATCCAAATGGACGCTGATTTTTCTCATGATCCACACATGCTGTCTTTGCTAGCTGCGCAAGCACAAGCATATGGGATTGCAGTTGGATCGCGGTATGTAGAAGGCGGAGCAACTCCTGACTGGAGTCGTTGGCGATTGTGGCTCAGTCGACTAGGAAATATCTACGCACGCCTCGTGTTACGTATTTTTTTCCCAGCATATCTGCTAAAAGACAGTACTTCCGGCTTTATCGCGTGGCGGCGCGATGTACTTGCTCGGGTTATGGATCAAACGATTATGGGAGATGGTTATGCCTATCAAACGTCCGTTAAGGTGGCGGCATTTCGTTTAGGTTATCCCGCTATTGAAGTGCCGATCGTTTTTCGTGATCGTCGCTTAGGGGTTTCGAAGCTGAGCCGTCATATTATTATGGAAGCTATTCTTATTCCTTGGAAACTCGGAAAACAATTTTCTTAAAGTAACATATCTATGCCCACGCCCTCTGCTCCTCAGCATGATAACAGTCTAGAAATGTGGGATCGATACTATTCCGCCGATCAGGGAAATAGTTTTTTTTCACGTCTGATTCATTGGGGGAGAGAGGTGTACTTTGGTAATCTATTTGCAACACGAGTGATTCGTTTAGGAGGGGGTGCAAAGAGATACCTGGAGATAGGGGTAGGTACCGCTCAAACACTGGAGCGGTTGGCACATATGACACAGGCGGAGTGTGTGGGTGTCGAGAAAACACCGCGAGCTCTAGAGATTGCAAAGCGTTTAGTGAAAAAGAGCAAATTGGTCTTAGGGGATGGAATGCAGCTTCCATTTCCGGATCAGTCGTTTGATGTGGTCTATTCGCTGGGGCTCTTCGAGCATTTTGAGTCGGAAGAGCAGAGTATCTTATTGCGAGAGCATGCACGTGTAGCGCGTCAAACGGTATTGCTGGAGGTGCCAGCCCGCATGCCGCACATGCGTCTTATTATGTGGGTGAATCGGGTGCTGTTGGGGAAGCGTGGGGTGTGGGCGGATGACGAGCTCTTTTCCCCCGCTGTTTTTCGCCGTAAGTATCCTGGGCTGAATTTTGAATACTATTTTGACTGGGCGAGTGGCGGTATGACGTGTTGGTTTGTCCTCAAGCCGGCAGATGTTCTTGCGTATGTCAAAACGTTGGTCTGAAATCCTGTGGTGGGTGGGGGTTCCGCTCGGGCTTTTTGTGCTCACATGGGCTCCTTATTGGATAACCAATCTTCTTTTGCATGAACATCCCTGGTGGCGGATCATGATTATTTCGCCGGGGGTCTTTGATACGTACACCTATCTCCAGTGGATGGGGGCAGGTGTGCAAGGAATCGCTCCAGGAAATGCGATCGGTTGGTTCATGTGGGTGCTAAGAGGATTGGCGGGAATGCTTTTGCCGTATGTGAGTTTGCCTGAGCTCTGGATAATCAGTCGCTGGGCCGCTCTTGTACTCCTTGTATGGGTGACAGCTTCCACGATAAGCGGATGGACGAGGCTTGATCAGTATCGAGCTCGTTTAATGGCCCTCGCCTTTTATTGTATTTTATTTTTGAGCCTGGGCATGCGTCCAGGGGTTTTTAGTTGGTACTACCCCTTTGGGGTGCTGGCCTGCGCTTGTGTGATACACGCCTATCTCTTCACGGAGCAGCAGCGATGGGTGAGGGCTCTCCTTGCTCTCGTAAGCGGAGGGGTACTCGCGAGTATCTACCCCTGGTTTTTTATGATGATCGTCGCCTGGGGAGGGGTGGTGACGGGTGTTGTGTGCGTGCGACAGAAGAAGACGGGCTGGTTAATAGGGTCATGCATCCTCATAGCCGGAAGTGTGATATTGGCGGCTCCCGCCTTGGCTCGATGGTTTTATAGGCCCTCGCTGAGGCCGCTCCTGGATATGTATACGCGCACCGGGCTCGTGGTGGCTCATGCGCCCTTCCTCTCCAATACCGTTTTATTAATGGTTGCGTGGATAGGGTTGTTGGGGTGGCTTGGCTATGTGTATAGATCGCGCTTGCCTTCCCAAGTTGGTTTTCTCCTATCCTCCTTTTGGTTCACGTTGTTCGTTCTTTGGTTCCATACCCCGTTTCTTGGATTGTTTCTTTATCCGGATCATTTGATTAGTGTCGTTGTTCTGATGAGTTGGGTAACGCTGGCGGCGGTCATTCATCTCATGGTTCGCAAAGAGCAAAAAGAGATGACTGTTCCTGCGCCTTCAAACATCCTTCGTTTGGCGCTACTTGGAATAGCGATCGGAGCTTCTCTCTTCTTCTTCTACGTCCTCTCGCAACCTATCCATGCGCGGTTTTTTTACAAGTTTGATCCTTATCTGATCCACCTTGCGAACTGGTTGTCGTTAAGTGTCGCCGCGTGGCTTTTGTATCTACATGCGGGCAAAGAAGAGCGGTGTTACTCTATACCCGTGCTACGGGGGGTGATCGCTGTAAGTGTTGTCTTAGGGATGTGTGGAGTGGCGTCTATTATCTACCGGGATTCGCTTACAAGTGCTGATATCACAAAGAATAAGCCAATGATTACGTGGATAGATCACTCTCTTCCATCGTCTACGCGTATTTGCTCAGATCCAAAAACCGCCAATCTTATCGCGGCCCACACGGGACGTATTATCTATCCCGCTGAATCAACCATGTTCTACCCTGAAACTAACGAAAGCGTATTGCATCGATTAGAGATATTGGTGGGAGCATACGATGTTGTGGGAGCAGATGATGTGGGGAGATTTCAGCATCTGACGGAAGAGTATCGTTCATTTCCATGTGGCGAAAAAGAAAAATATCGTCGCTTCTTCGGAAGATTTGGCGGAACGGATAGAGAGTGGAATGAATTTTTTGGTTGCCAAGAAACATCGCTCGCAGATGATTGGCGACGTATTATGGGGGCGATACAGGCACGGACGGTGTCTGTGGGGGAGTTTGTTCGCGTGTGTCCCGCGGTTCTTATTTCAAACGAGAAGCGTCTGTTTTGGCGGTTGCCTGCAGGCTATGTATCACGGGCAAAAACGGATGATCTTGAGCTTTGGCAGATCTCAGCCCCCTAAAGAATCAGGTGCTCGATCTTCAGTATAAAAAAGATCGCCGCCAATATCTCGGCATTGCTGGTTCGCTTGCGTACCCATGATATTCAAAAGAGAGAATGGGTAGGGAAAGAAATGGAGGTGAAGATCAAATGTATATTTATAAGGTCGCTGTTTTGGAACCACGATGATTAATCGGCGTTTTGCAACACGACGTAATTCTGAGATGGCAAGAGTAAGATGCTGCACATGCTCAAGGGTGTGTGTGCAGACAACTGTGTCAAAAGATCCTGTTTCAAAAGGGAGGTGTTCAATTGTCCCTTGGACAAAAGGAATGTGCGGATATCGCTCGTTCCAGTTTAGGGGCTGCTGTAGATCACAAGCTGTCACCGTGTGCGTCGATGTCATGATATTTGCTAGATAACCTTTGCCCGCACCGACCTCGAGCACGGATCCTAAGAGGTGTCCTGTGATCACAGGAATGCAGTCTGCGTGCAGATCCGTTTTGCGCTCCACGTACCCATACAGAACAGGGTCAACCTCTTGATATGTTTTAAGAAAGGCCTCGGTGCTTAGGTGTGCGCCCCGCTCTTTAAAGGTTAAGAGATGATTCGCCTGCGCTCCGAAGAGAATCTTAATAAGGGTAGGCATAAACCATGACGCATCGCGCAGGATCGGTGGCACCCATTGATCGAGGAGATAGTTTATCTTTGTGGTTACATGCCTGGGCAGTCTCATAGATAGGCGTAGCGTAGCCTCAAGCTCGTCCTTTGGCAATCAAGGAAAGCTTATTTCCTAAAAAGGGTATTTAGCGTAGGATAAAAGCAATATATCAATCATTATGTATATTGTTACCGGCGGATCAGGGTTTTTTGGCCAGCATTTGGTTGAGCTACTGGTATCCAAGGGGGAAGCGGTCAAGGGGTTAGATGTCTTGCCTCCTGCTACTCCCGTACCGGGAGCGACGTATGCGCTAACGGATGTCACGAATCCGCAAGCGGTGGCGGAGGAATTGCGTCCTAACGATGTCTTGATTCACAATGCTGCTGTGGTTCCACTTGCACGGGATAAAAAGCGTTTCTGGCAGGTGAATGTCGAAGGTACGAAGGCGGTGCTGAAAGCGGCGGAAGCGGTGGGAGTAAAAAAGGTCATATTCATTTCTTCCTCATCTGTTTTTGGAGTGCCTACCACCTCAGGTCCTATCACCGAAGAGACTCCGCTCGCGCCGTTTGAGGAATATGGTAAATCAAAAGCCGCCGCCGAGGCTGTTTGTCGATCTTTCAAGGATCGTCTGGATATTTCGATTGTACGACCTCGAACCATTGTTGGTCCGGGCAGAATGGGAATTCTTGCACTGATATTTGACTGGGTCGCGCGTCATCGTCCTGTTATTGTTTTAGGGCAAGGGCGTAATCGCTACCAGCTTATTGCGGCGAGTGATTTAGCGGAAGCGGTCTATCGCATTTCAACGAGTCCTGCCTGCAAAGGAGAGGATGTGAACATTGGTACGCCATTCTTTGGCCCTTTACGTGAAGATTTGGAGGGGTTCTTTATCAAGGTGGGGAGCCGTTCCAGGGTCTACGGAGTGCCAGGGGTGATCGCGCGTCTAGTATTGCCTCTCTTGAGCGCGGTTCGACTAGTGCCATTCGTAAGTTATCAATACACGGTAGCCGATAAAGACATCTTTTTCTCAACGGAAAAAATCGAGCGATTGTTAAACTGGGTGCCGACCAAGAGCAACGCAGATATGCTCGCAGAAGCCTTTTTGTGGTACAAACAGCATCCTCAAACAGGAAAAGGAGGGTCTATTCACTCAAGGGGAGTGAAGCGGGGCCTACTTCGTCTCCTCGGGTAAAACGTTCTTGACCAAGGCGGCACCCTCAGGTGTGGGGTACCAGATGGAGTCCTTGGGAATGTTCCACAAATGATTGAGTCCTGGCATAACAATAATCCACGGACAAGCGCGCTGAAAGACCTGGCGTTGTGTCGAGGAGGGGATGGAGGAGTGATCAAATACGAATTGAGATAGAGTTGCTAGACGCGCCGCGGGACACCCGATAAGGGCGTCTGCGCGTGTCTCCGTCATGCCGAATCGTATGAAGAGAGATCGTGCCCATTTGTACTGTTGGCAAGGCAGCGCTTGATCTTGAGCGATGATAGCTCGAAGGTGGCTCTCTTCGTGCGCATCTTTTTGCGCTATAAAGCCCAGGGTATATGCTTGTAGTAGTGTGATTTGCTCGACTTCGGCTTCAACTCGAAAACGATAGGTGCTGGATGGGAGAAGGACTCGTGGGGTATTGGCAGCTATCGGACTCCCGCGCACAGGATCAATGCAGATACGATCTTCCAGAGGCACGTGAGAAAGAACGAGTTCTCGTATATGTGCCCGTAGCTCTAAATCTTCGGGATGATGAAAATGTCTCCCGTAGATATTAACACTGGCAACGGTGGCAAATACGCA
This sequence comes from uncultured Gammaproteobacteria bacterium, assembly GCA_964562155.1. GTDB lineage: Bacteria > Patescibacteriota > Patescibacteriia > 2-12-FULL-60-25 > 2-12-FULL-60-25 > JAGOUY01. The sequence continues at coordinate 50,666 of CAZLRU010000003.1, read as the reverse complement.
AAAAATTCCCACGCTAAGATAAGGAACGAGACGCCTATAGCCAGAAGCAAGCATGAGGAAGCTTGCGAGCGCGAGAGGAACCCAGTAGGCGACCTGTATAATCGAAAGATCGTCACTGGGAGCAAAGAGAAAGAGGGTTGCTTTCCATACGCTAACCACTAACGACAAGAAAAAAATTCCCCCCAACAAGACGCGAGTAGAGGGTGATGGTTTTTGAGAGGGGGAGACGTGGGTTTTATATAAGAATCCAAGATGAATCCAGGTAAGAAGCAAGACGAATCCTCGAAAGTGATCATTTTGAAAAACAATCCCGGTAAAAGGTGTCATTTCAAAACAGAAAAACGTAACGAGCCAACCGCTATATAGAGCAAGGAGATGTTGGGATGGTTGAGTTGTTGTTCGCCCTTGTAAAACGGTAATTCCTAACCAGCCCAAAGGAACGAGGGCGGCGGTGGTTAAAAAAGGTAGGTGAGTAAAACCGACACCGTATCGCATAAATACATCCAGTGTCGTTTGTATCCGAGCCCAAGGGATGCTATGCATGATGACAAAAACCGAGCCTAAACTTGCAAGACTGAGAGCTCCCCAAGCGAGCGCCCAAGTTCGTGTTCGTCGGAAAAGGTTGCGAGCAATTTCGACGGCGCCCCAGAGGCCGATCGGGATAAGAAACCAAGGATAGATGCTGGCAAGGACGATACTTCCTAGAAGAACGAGTCCTTGTTTAAACAGGCCGCGTGTTGAGGAGATGGAAAGGATGCCTTGGCAGGCGAGAATGGCAAAAGGGAGATACCAGGAATAAGCTCCGGGTCTCCAGCCGGCATTTGAAATAACCGCCAATCCCCAAGCGAGGGCAAAAAGAGAAGCGGCGCGTTTTTCAAGTGTAAGTCCAGTCCGGAAGATGAAGTACATCGTGTACACGGACAAAAGAGCGGCGAGCCAGCGACTGATAAGCCAGAGTTCCGCGGTTGAGAGGGATCCGCCAAAGATGGATTGAATGACGCGTAGACATGTGGAATACCAGCCGATATTGTTCGCAAACGGAATGCCTGCCTGCACATACCCTACCCAAGTCAGATACATGTGTGAGTCAAACAGAGCGTCTTGAATAACGGGGATGCGCCACCAGGGAGATGCTCCCCACGTAGCCTGCATGAGAAAAAAAGGAACAAGTGTATAAATAGCTAAGACGAGGGGGAGAAGCATGCCCCACCCGAGTAAGCTACGTATACGTGGTGACCACATAAAATAAAGTATTATTTAGTCGATATGAATACCTTGGTTGTGAGCTCGCGCCCAAGTAAGAGACGCAAGAACAATCGTGCGTAAATCTTTCGTTGGTTGAAAACCGAGCTCGCGCTTGGCTTCTTCAACGGAGCAGGCAATGGATAAACCAAGCTCGCCTACTACATGCAGTTCTTGTTGATAGAATCCAGCTCGCTGTAGGGCCGCGTCCGCCCAGCGGGCAATTGTGCTGAGAAAATAGGGGATAAAAATCGTCCGTTCATGTGGCCGCAAAGAGAATTCCTCCCGCATAACGGTGCGCACGGTTTCCACGAGTTCGAGGGCGGTCGGAGACTGCTCCAATGCGATCCAGTAGGTATGGACGCCTTTTGCTTCCGAGAGAGCGGCGCGCACCGCCGCCTGCACCAAGTCATCAACAAAGGTCAGTGAGCGAACGTGCTGACCTTTTCCAAGAACAGGGAATATGCCTTTGAAAATCATCTGAAAGAAGCGCGCTTGCCGCTCTGGTTGGTGCGGACCAAAAAACCAGCATGGGCGTAAAATCGTGGCGGGAATAGCATGGATGGCTGACCAGTGAGATAGGAGCTGTTCGGCAAGCATCTTGCTTTTTCCGTACCCCATATAAGGAATATAGGGCGAAGCGGATGTAAAGCGATGTATGGCGGTAGGATTGCTGCCACAGGGGCTGTTCGAGGATATGTGCACGATGCGCTGCGCGTGATGGCGTAGAGCGATTCCCAAAAAGTGTTCCGTTCCCTTTGTATTGATGCGAAAAAAATCCCCCGTACGCTTTGGGTGGATGATACCTGCTGCATGTACGAACACTCCCTGCGTAGTCGCAAGGGTAAGAGCGGAGCACGCATGCTCATCTGATAAATCCAGAGGAATGACCTCAATCGTTCTCTCTTCGCTCTGAGGGGGGAAGCGCTTAAGAAGCTGAGTTGCCTGTTCCAGTCGATCCGGCTCCACGAGCGCGATCACACGTTTCCATGGAAGAGAGGTGTACAGCCCCTCGGGACGCTGAAGAAAAAGCTCCAAGAATCGACTACCAAACCACCCGGGAAAACCGGTTAAGATAAGATCTTGAGAAGGAGTGGGCATAGGTGAAGTTAGCTGCCGAGAGTGAGATTACGCAGAACTGTCGCCATGACCGTGAGTTGGGGATTAACCGTTGGGGCTTCCGGTAATAGGCTGGCATCCTGAATGGTGATATTGGTAAACCCTTTTAACTTTCCGTAGGAATCAACTGGGCACATATCCGTTTCCCCCATGGGGCAGGAGCTAAACGCATGAATAGACATCGCAAACAGGTCTTTGGCTTTAAAGGGTTGCTCTATGTTTGTTTTGCCGCGGAGAGATCCGGCGAGGTGAATTGCTCCCGCTGAGGTCAAGAGACGCGCGAGATGACGATACCCTTTTTCTAACCAGAAGAGATCCTGTGCGCCCAGTGGATATGTTACTCGATACGAGGAGGGGCCAAAGGGGCGAATGTGTCCCGTTCCGTGACTTGGAGTCGCTACGTAATACATGGCGAGATGTTCGAGTTGGTCAAGAAGGGGCCGGCTATAAGGCCATTGAGGCGTAAGAGAAGCGGCTAAATGAGCGGGCCAAGATAGTGACATGCCAAACGAAAGCTCCGGAGCCAAGGCTTTGATTTGGATGGCGGACATGAGATCGTTCCAGGGCCTAACAACGGTTGGGAACGAAGCGGTGATTCTCAGTGTTGGATGAAAGCGAAGTGTTTGTCCGATGCGACGAGTGATCCCGCTACGTTGTAGAAGGAGAGGAGTTTGTAAGGCGCCACAGGCCAAGGTTAATCGCTCACAATGAATAGTAATCAAGTGTTTGGTACCATCGGGGTGTTCATGCTCTGCAATAACGCCTACGGCTCGGTTTTGTTGGATGATGATGCGTTGAGCGCGGCAGCGGGTGAGAATCTGTGTGCCTTGCGTGCAGGCTCGAGCGAGATAGGTTGCTCGCATGCTCTGACGGCTGATAAATCCATTTGGCTGAGTGCCGATGGTTGTAAGAGGGGAAACGGTTTCCCAGCTCTGGGCTTTTGCTCCATCACAAAAAAATTGCGCCTGAAGAGATGGTGAGGGGGTTGGGGATGGGGGGATGGCGCACACGGCTTCCGCTTGTGAGAAGAAGGGCTCGAGCACTTCTGTTCCGTAGTTAGCTAGGTGATAGCGTGTCTGCCAGTCAGTCGCAATTTCCGGTGGAAGACGATGAAGAATCCCCGCGTTTACCATGCTCCCCCCTCCTACGGTTCTGCCTTCTGCAAAGACGAACCGCGCATTGCTTTCAATCGGTACAATTCCTCCCTCTCTCCACATGCCACGCATACAGCCAAGGAGAGTAGGCGGAGACGGAAGCTCTGAGCTGTCAGGACCTTCTTCTAAGACCAGTACCCCTTCTCTTTGTCGGCTATACCAATCCGCACATAAAGAACCTCCTACGCCACTACCAACGATCAGTTCACGGGTACTGAACTCTGTATTGCCGGCGCACGTGATGAGAGAGGTTCGAACAGTGTCGTTCATAGCGCGAGCAAGTCGTGATAAAGACGTAAAGCATACGTATACCTCTCATATCCTTGTAATGAGAGCGCTTCCCAGGTTTGTGATTGGTCCATCAGGCTCATAAAAGAAAACATCGTCATCGCACGCACAAAATCCCCCGGGGGAGTCAAGGGAAATCGTAGCCAAATCTGAAGAAGTTGTTGAACCTGCAAACCGTTTAAGGAAGATATGGAACAACGGTATAAAAGCCAACCATGAGCGTGAAATGCAAGCGCGGCGAGTACGCAAGCGCTCTGATAGGGTTGTCGCATCTGTTCCCATTCCATGACGGTATATGCAGCGGCCGCTTCTTGTGTTTCGTGATAAAATGGTAGCGCGATAGTCTGTGTTGTACCTAAAAAAAGAGCACGTGCGGTGTCTGCGATGAGGGAACGAAAAAGCATAACAACTGACAAAATTCAAACACAGGAACACAAGAAAGTCTATTATCGTCATTCGTAGGTTGCAAGCGACAAAAAAAGCTGCTTAAATAAGCCAAAGTACATGCTAGCTATTATCCTTGGTACCCGCCCGGAAATCATTAAAACAGCCCCCATTATCCTGGAGGCGCTTCGGCGTGGCTTGCCAATCGGGATCATTCATACGGGTCAACACTATACAGCCGAACTGGACGAGATTTTTTTTCAAGAATTGAACCTGCCCGCGCCGTTAGCTCATGTCCATGTAGGTTCGCATGCTCCCGCTCGCCAAATAGGTCTCATGATGCAGCGCTTGGAAGAGGTTTTAAAAGACATACGGCCAGATGCTGTGCTGGTGCAGGGGGATACAAATTCCGTTTTGGCGGGCGCTTTAACCGCCTACAAGATGGGGATTCCTGTTGCGCATCTAGAAGCGGGGTTGCGAAGCGATGACTGGTCCATGCCTGAGGAGGCGAATCGTGTCTTGGCTGATCGGTTGGCGAAGTGGCTCTTTTGTCCCACGGATTTGCAACGCGAGCGTCTTGCACAAGAGGGGATTGTGCATGAAGGGGTGCGCGTTGTCGGTAACACGATTGTTGATGCGGCGCTTCATTATGCAAAAGTTGCCTACGAAAAAAGTGATATTGCTGAACGATTAGGGATCACGAATCAACCCTACGCGCTCTTAACGATGCATCGTCCAAGTAATGTAGATGAGCCGGCGCGTTTGCATGCGTGGACCCAGGCGTTAGCGCAAGCGGGTCGCGCGCACGGATTGAAGCTCGTCTTTCCTGTTCATCCACGGACGAAGTCTCAACTCGATCAAGCGGGGATCATCTTGGAAAAAGATGTGTTTACCGCTATCGAACCCGTTGGCTATCTTGATCTGTTGCGCTTGCAAGCATCGGCGGAACTGGTCCTGACTGACTCGGGTGGTCTCCAAGAAGAAGCTTGTATTTTACGTGTCCCCTGTGTGACGTTGCGCGCGAACACGGAGCGTCCGGAAACCTTGAGTGTTGGTGCAAATGAACTGCATCCGGAGCCAGACGCGGAAACATTAATGACTTGCCTGGAGCTTGCCAAGAAAAAGTCTCGCACCTGGTCTAATCCTTTTGGGGATGGGCAGACGAGTCAAAAAGTGATTGATATCCTTTACCGAGGCAAGACGAGCTCTCTATGAGCAAACTCCGATGTTCTGCGCCGCTACTGACGCTGAATAATTACGCCGATCTTAAGCGGTTACTACCTACCCTGCTTGAGCAGTTTGAAGACGTCTATATCCTGGATGGGAATAGTACGGATGGTACGCGTGAATTGGCGCAATCTCTTGGTGTACGGGTGGAGAACCAATTTGATACAAACGAACCGAATCAACGCATCCAAGATTTTCGCGCAATGCGTTTACGCTTATGGTCGTTGGCTAAATATGACTGGGTGTTTACCTTAGATGCGGATGAGGAGCCAACACCCGAGTGCTTGCAGGTGGTTAGGGGCATTATCGAGCGTAATACTCCTCAGGAAGCGCATAGTTTTTGTCGGGTTATGCGCTTGCCGACGGGACCCCTTGTTCAGGAGGCATTCTCCTACCCGGATCGATATATCCGTGTCTTTAGACGCTCTGATGGATTGAGTTTGGTAGAGCGCAAAGTGCACGAACGATTCATTGTCCCGCCAGCTATCCGCGTCGTGCCTCATAATGAGGGGATCTCCTCTATTTGGCTTCCGCCCGATCTCTATTTTCAAAAAGTTCGGCGCTACCTCGCGATCGAAGCCCAAACCCAGTTTCCTTCCAGTGTGTTTTTTCTTCTACGTTGGATTCTTTATTATAATATTCGTTCTTTTACGGGTCAGTCGTTGCGTGCTGTCTGTGCCTACGGTCGCGCGTTTATAAAACGACGGGTGGCAATGCCGTTGCCTTACACGCTTATCTTGCTCTGGTATCGGTTGGCGGTAATGATCGTTCAATCAAAAGCATGGTGGCAAAACCGTCGCCGTGAGCAAGTATCAATTATCTAATATTCTATGTGTGGTATTGCCGGCTATGCGGGACTCGGTACGCGCGCGCAACTCGAACAAGCCGCGCAGGCGATTATTCGTCGTGGTCCGGATGATGAAGGAATGTATCAAGGAGAGGGAGTTGGTTTCGCCTTTCGCCGCTTGAGTATTATTGATGTAGTGCATGGCCATCAGCCGCTCTCCAATCAAGCTCAGACCATCTGGGTCATGTTAAATGGAGAAATCTATAATTTTCCATCGTTACGGGAAGAGTTGGGGAGTCTTGGATATGTATTTGCGACGCGCTCAGATACGGAGGTGATCGTGCATGGATATGCGGCGTGGGGAGAACAGGTCTTTTCTCGATTGGAAGGCATGTTTGCTATCGCGATTTGGGATGTAAATAATAAAATACTTCTCCTCGCTCGTGATCGGATGGGAAAGAAGCCCCTTTACTACACGCGGAAGGCGGGCACGCTCTGGTTTGCGTCAGAGCTCAAAGCGTTGATGGCGGCGAATGCGGTGAGCAAAGAATTGAATCTTGAAGCGCTTGGGGCCTACTTCCGTACTGATGCTATTCCTACGCCAATGAGTATTTGGAAAGGAGTGCATAAGCTTCCTCCGGCAAGTTACATCACGATATCTTCAGATAAAGTGAGTGCGCCAACGAACTTTTGGCGGCTTGATCCCACCTCGTTTCCCTGCGTGACTTCTTCGGCTGACGCAGTCGATTTGTTGCGCTCCACCATCGACGCTGCCGTTAAAGATCGTCTCATGGCCGATGTTCCGCTTGGGTTGTTTTTATCCGGAGGATTGGATTCGGCGATCATAGCGGCTTCGGCCGCACGCCAATCACCTCAGCGATTGCGAGCATTTACGATCGGGTTCGATGATCCATCACACGATGAAACAGCGGCTGCCAAGGGCGTGGCTCAGGCACTCTGTCTCGAGCATCACATCGCCAAACTGTCAGAAAAGGATGCGTTGAGTATGCTCGACGAAGCGGTCGAGTGTCTCGATGAGCCTCTCGCTGATCCAGCGATCTTGCCGCAACTCCTTCTTTCACGATTTGCGAAAAAATATCTGACGGTCGCATTGGCAGGGGATGGGGGTGACGAATTACTCTACGGGTACCAACATATTCCACTGCATGCATTTGCCATGCGGCACCCGCAGCTCTGGTCCTCATTGGGGGTGATAAAAAAGGGGGCTGAGTCCGTGCCCGCACGAGCCGGCTATTTCAGTCCGGGATTTAAGCTTCAGCGCGCTGCTCGCGGCTTGGGAGAAGGTGATCTCTGGAAGCGGGATCTGGCCTGGCGGGGAGCGGTAACAAGGAACGAAGCGACTCTACTCTTTTCTCCCGGGATACGTGAGCAGGTAGATAGTTCAGCGGCTGAACGGATGCTTATGATGCATGCGCAAGACGTCGCTTCCTGGGCGACGCCGTGGCAAGCGTGGTCATGGGGATATTTACGCAGTTTTCTTATGGATGAGGTAATGGTGAAGGTGGATCGAGCTACTATGTGGTTTGGAATTGAGGGTCGTTCACCTCTCCTTGATCATCGAGTGGTTGAAGCTGCCTTTGCGATTCCTGACGCGTATAAACTCGGTGACTGGAAAGGTAAACGTCTGTTTCGAGAGCTTCTCGATGGAGTGATTCCGGCGCCTGTCCTCAATCGTCCCAAGCATGGCTTCGGTGTTCCGACCGCCGCATGGCTACTCGGTCCGCTCAAGTCCCGCCTAGAGGCCTACGCGGATCCAGCTTTTTTGCTAAAACAAGGGTTGTTTGAAGCAAAAACGGTTCGTCGTTGGATAAAAGAGCACGAGCATGGTCGTCCTGATCGTCGCAAAGAACTTTGGGCTTTTCTTCTGTTTCAGCTATGGTATGCTCGCTGGCATCATCCTGCTTTATAGGGCTCAGATTTTGTCTGATCTAGGATTTTAACGCTATGTCTGTCTTTTCTTCTGTCAGTATCGTCATTCCCGTCTACAACGAACGCGAGAGCTTACCCGAGCTCCTGCGAGAGCTTCGCATGATCGCTGACCAGTTATCAGATCTGACCTGGGAGTTCTTGTTTGTTGATGATGGCTCGAGAGATGGGGGGACGGAGCTGCTTACGCAGGCAGCCGCTCAAGATAAGCGGGTGAAGGTGATTGTATTTGTTCGTAATTTTGGACAAACGGCTGCTATGTCGGCAGGTATTCGTGTAGCAAAGGGAGAGGTGATTGTTCCTATGGATGCGGATCTCCAAAATGACCCAGCTGACATCCCGCACTTCCTCACGAAGCTTGGCGAAGGGTACGATTGTGTCTCTGGTTGGCGTAAAGAGCGTCAAGATGGATTTTTTTTACGTCGTCTCCCGTCACATGTGGCGAATTGGATGATTTCACGGGCGACCGGTGTATCCCTTCATGACTACGGGTGCAGTTTAAAAGCCTACAAGCGCTCATACCTTCAGGGAGTTGCTCTCTATGGCGAGATGCATCGGTTTATTCCCGCCTATATTTCCTGGTCGGGTGGCCGCGTGACGGAAATGGTGACCCATCATCGAGCGCGGAAGTTCGGTGTTTCCAAATATGGATTATCACGTGTCCCAAAAGTCTTGCTTGATCTTCTAGTGGTGAAATTTCTCACGAACTACTTCAATAAGCCCATGCATATTTTTGGAGGTGTGGGAGTCTTGTCGGTGGTGCTGGGTATTGTGTCTGAGTTCGCTGCCATCTACTTCAAATTATTTGGAGGAAAGAGTTTTGTGCAGACTCCGTTACCGATTGTGGGAGCGATGTTTGTGGTCGTTGGTGTTCAACTTATTATGACGGGCTTGTTGGCAGAAGTATTGATGCGTACCTACTACGAAACCCAAGATCGACAAGTTCATAGCATTAAAACAACGATCAACGTATGACCGAACTCGAACCCTCCTTACGCGCCCGTACACACCTAAATCTTGGGTGCGGGAGTTTTCCTATTGAAGGTGCGCTAAACGTCGATATTCGCCAAAATATCCAAGCAGATTACCCGGTTGATCTAAATAATCCCGCTAACCTGGAAGAGCTGCCTCAGGGTCACTATGAACGTATCAGCGCCTTTCATGTTCTCGAGCATCTAGACGACGTTTTTGGGACGATGCGCGTCTGTGGAGCTTTATTGGCACCGGGCGGAGTACTGCATATTCGAGTCCCTCATGCTTCACGCGGCTTTACCCACGCGGAGCATAAACATGGATTTGATATCAACTTTCCAAGTTACTTTAACCCGGCGCTCCCGGCTTTTTACTACGGGACGCCATTTGAGCTCGTGAGCATGCGTCTCGATTGGGCGGTTCGTTTTGATCTCTATCAATTAGTGATCCCGGCTTGGCAGGTAACGATCTTAAAAGGATTGAGCGCCGTCTTTTCTTTTTTTGCCAATCTTTCCCCCGGTCTCTGTTCACGCTTGTGGTGTTATTGGGTGGGTGGCTTTGATCAGATTGAGTACGTTTTTCGCAAGCCTCAAAGATAGGCAGGGTTCAAGGAAGAATATGATGGGCGCGTGCCACATCAGCTCTCATCATGATGACTTTAACGGGGCCGGGAAGAAACGTCGGGTAAAAATCCGGATTCGATTCCAGTGATCCGCCTAAGACGCGATAGAGGCCTGCGTGGTTAGCGGGATAGCGTTCGTCTATTTCATGATCAAGAAAAACATACCATTGGGCAGAGAGGGAGGGTGTGTCATTGATAGGACCTAGAAGACTTTGTGCTTGGGAAGAAAGCGTAAAGGGTTCCTGGGTTGATTGAAGAGCGGCAAGGGCTTTGGACGTTGTTTGTTCAGGGTGACGAATGGTCATCATGGCTTTGTATTGCCAAGCAAGATTGTATCCGACACTGCAGGTAATCAAGCTGACAAGAAGGAGGCGTAGAAGGGGTCTTTTTACATGTTCCCAGATAGTTTGGATGCCGTAGGCACTAAAGACACAGAGAAACGGGAGAAGGAGCAAGTAATTGCGCACAATCATGACGTGTTGAGTGGACATGTACACGATGTACAAAAGAGGAGGGAGATAGAGTGCAGCTCGAAGGATGGATGGAAGGTGCTTCCATTTTACGATCATGCCGACAACGACGGTGCTAAATCCGGCCAATCCAATCCAGCGATTCGATGAAAAGAGGACGGTTGCCAAATAACGCATCAGGAGCTGAGCGTGTTCAAAAACAGAGTGAACGGTATTTGCTCCATGTGCTTCGTGGTAGTGGCGCACTTCAAATAAAATGCCGGAGATAAATTTAAACGGATCGACAAGGGCTCCGGGCGTCGTCACAAAAAAAGACACGATAAAGATTATGAATGTTGCCAGCCAACGTCGATGAACGATAGAAGAGCGGATACGCGTCTTCCATGCGGCAGAAGATCCATCCTCTAAGCATGCGATCAAAACAGGGACGAGAAAAATACCACCGGGATACTTAGCGCCACAAGCAAGTCCGGCACCGGCCGCTGCGATCCATAACCATGTCTGTCGTTGAGTGGAGAAGAACCAGAGTAGGGCGGCAAAACTCAGTGATCCAAACGAAACGACCAACCCGTCCGGAGCGATCCAGCGAGCATGGTACTGGAGTTCCCACGAGCTTGCCGCGAGCAAAAAAGCAAAGGCCGCTGCCCAAGGTTGTTTTGTTGCGCTACGTGCAGCCAGGAAGATCCAGATCAGGGAGATCCAGGTCAAAAAGAAGAAGATGATTCGATTGCGTTCAAAAAATCCAGGACGCGTAAACGCGGCTCCCGGATCTTCAGAGGGGGAGGTGGGTGAAAATGCGCCTTTACGGACCGCTTCAAGAACGATACTCTTCCATTCGGGAAGACCGCTCGCGACGACGATGTCGTAGCTAAGAGATGGGTAGTTATACCAGCGCGGAAGCAGGAGTAATGTGCGCGCGGATTCAGCGGCAGCATTCAGAAGTCTGGGCTCGTCTCCATGTTTTCCAAAGCGAATCCCGCCGATTCCAAAAACAGCTGTTAGCAGGAAGATGAGGAGGTATAGGGGCCAGACGAATCGAGAGAAAAATCGGAGCATACGTTGCGTATAGTCGCACGAGACGAGAATAGGGTAAAGATTAGCCAAGAATTATTTGCTCAGTAACCGACATGATCATGCAGATCTCGTGGAAACACTGGTTCAAAGAAAGGCAAAGCTTGCTAGCCATGCTTGTATTGGGTGTTGTGATCGGAGTGCTCTGTGTCTTGTCTGCGCGGCTGTTTCATCATGATCCTGGATTTAAAGGTATAGAGCTACATGCCTACGATGCGGAGGTGCACTATACGGCACGTGTGAAAGAAGTCATGGAAGGGCATCTGGGATTGGGAAACGTATTTTTACCGAACAAGGATCTGCCGTATGCTCTGCCTGTGTTGCCCGAGCTTGTGGTAGGTGGGGTGGGAGCTCTCTTATCGATAACGGCTGTCCAAGCGGTTCAGGTGTCTCAGTTCGTGCTTGGGTTTCTTGTTTTTATCTTTTTTGTTCGATTTATAGGCTTGTTCGTGAAGCATCGATCGGTTGCCCTGATTACCGTCTTTGGAATGATGTGCGCAGGATTTCTTATCGGTGAGCCTCAGTGGCTTTGGCGTATCATGACGCAGGGCTTTGTTCCTTCGGAGGGATTGCTATTCGGGCGCCCAATAAACCCGGCTTGGAGCGTTCTGTTTACCTTGATCGGTCTCTACCATGCTGTTCGTTGGTATGATGAGCAAAAACGCCAAAGTCTTTGGATGGGGGCGCTTGCGTGTGTGGTGCTGATCTATTCATATATCTATGGATGGACCATTGTCTTGACTGCAGGGGTGGGAATAGGGGTGCTTAGTGTCGCGCGCCATCGTCGCCTGCCTTGGAAAGACCTCCTCATCGTTGCAGGAACAAGTGTTATTTTGGTTCTCCCGTATCTGTATAACCTGCGTCGCCTCACGCATGATGTGCGGTATCCGGCGTTGACGATGCGATTTGGCGTGCTCTCTTCGCATGTCCCTATTCTTAACTTTACCGCTGTTGCCGCCCTTATTGTATTTTTTTGCCTATGTCGTGGAGCGTGGGCGCGGTATCGATGGGTTTTGCTATGGCTTGCTGCGAGTTGGCTTATCGTCTTGAATCAGCAACTTATCACGGGGCATGTTATTCAAACGGGCCACTATCATTGGTATTTTATTCGTCCCTTCGCCTCTGCGCTCATAGGTGCATTACTACTCGACCGTCTGTATAGCTGGGCATACCCTCGTGCCCCCAGACTAACGATGGCAGTAATGGTGACGGGTTGTTTAATCGCGATGCTCATAGGTGGTGCGCGTCAGTATGCGTTTTATAAAACCTATCGCACCGATGCTTATGCGGAACAGTCATTCGCCGGAGCATTGAGCTTTTTACGGGCCAACGCTAAAGCGGATGAGGTTGTATATGCTCCATTGGACCTATCAGACCTTATTCCAATGTACACGGAGACAAATGTCTACCAAGCCTCAAACAGCGTTGGTTATTTGATCTCAACGCCAGCGCTCGCCGAACGCTACTTCTTTGATCTGTGGATCCGATACGGTGATGCCTACCAACCAGATTGGTCGGACCGACAAACGCTCTGCGAACTCTCTTCGCGATTATACGCTGTTTACTATGGACATCTGGTGGGGGATTGTGCCGCCTTGCCCGCGGCAGATATTAATCATTGGCGGGCAGCGTTTTCTGCCTACCAAGCGCAGTCGCCCGAGGCTAAGTTGACTTTTCATCGGGTTGACGACATAGTGCTGAGGACGAATAAGCCAGAAGGAATATGGCTAAGATATGCGCAAAAAATCTATCAAGATGACTGGTATACGATCTATCGTATCCACCCCCCTTCACCCCCCTCGCCCTAGCTATGGATAGCACCTCTTCCACAACCTTTGTCCCGACTCATCATTTGCCTACTGACGAGAGTAAACAAAAAACCTTTAGCGGGGCGGCTTCAGGTGCGCGCAAGCCGCGGATAACGCTCTTAAACCCTCCCGGCACGCAAAAGTATTTTCGAGATTATTTTTGCACCCTGGTTTCCAAGGCAAATTACTACTATCATCCTGTGGATCTTGTTTACCTATCCGGCGTTCTTGATCGTGCTGGATATTACCTGGATTGCGTGGATGCAATCGCAGAAGGGATGTCGAGCGAGAATGTTTGGGAGCGTGTAACTGGCTTTGCTCCGGATTACGTCGTTTATCTCATCGCTTCTCCTTCCTATTCAGAAGATATCGCCTTTTTAACGGAGCTTAAGCGCCGTTTGCCGAAGACCGTATTTATTGGTTCGGGCGACGTTTATCGTGAGATTCGTGAAGATGGGCTACGTCTCCATTCGTTCTGTGATGCGATTCTCACAGATTTTTCAACGAGTGACCTGACTGATTGGTTAAAGCGGTCTGAGGATCGCATCTTTGACAATATTATCTACCAGAGTGCCGATAAACGTGTGTTAGCGGGCCCAGAAAAACACGGTCATGGGTTTTACGCCATGCCTATCCCTCGTTGGGATTTGTGGCCGATCGCGAAGTATCGCTTTCCCTTTTCCGAGCAGCGTCTGTGGGCCACGGTCCTCACGGACTTTGGTTGCCCATTTTCTTGTACGTTTTGTCCCATGAGTACAACGGGCTACAAGCTCCGCGATCTTGATACGGTCATGGATGAGCTACGGCTCCTACGTAGTCTTGGAGTTCACGAAGTTTTTTTTCGTGATCAGACCTTCGGGGTGAATCGAGTAAGAACACAGGAGTTATTGAAGCGAATAAAAACAGAGGTTCCGGAATTGCGTTGGACGTGTTGGTCACGCGTTGATCTCGTGAACGAAGAATTTTTGCGGGCGATCTATGAGGCGGGTTGTCATACGATTATGGTGGGGCTAGAGTCGGCCAATGAAGAAATATTAAAGAAATATAAAAAGAACACGAAGCGTTCTCAGATGGAGGTGGCATTAAACCTTACGCGTGCTATCGGGATGAAGTCTGTTGGCACCTTCGTTTTAGGACTACCCGGTGAATCGGAAGAATCAATCCGACAAACAATTGCATACGCACGTCAGCTTCCACTCGATTACGCTTCTTTTAATATTGCCACTCCTCGCTTTGGAACCACGTTTCGTGGTCTTATGAAAGAGCAGGGAACGCTCGATCTAACCCGTATGGAATTTGATTCATCGCGTACTCAGCCGGCCTGGCTAGAAGAAGAAAAAGACGAAACTCTATTACCTAATGAAACGATTTTTGCTTTGCAACGGAGCGCAATTCGTACATTTTATCTGCGTCCCAGTTATCTCTTGCGTCGCTTATTCACCACGAAAACCTGGTATCAACTCTCCTCTCAGTTAAAAGAGGGGTGGGAGCTTATTTTTGGATAACGCCTATGTCTTTATCAGTTTCTATCGTGATTCCAGCCTATAATGAAGCGGGTGGGATCGAGGCAACCATTCATCGTTTGCAGGCGGTTGCTCAGCAGGCGGGGTGGGAGATGGAGTTGATCGTGGTTGATGATGGAAGTAAGGATGGTACCGCTGATATTGCACGTCGTTCAGGTGCGCACGTGCTCCGTCACCCAACTAACGGAGGCTACGGTTTATCATTGCAGCACGGGATCACCGCCGCTCGTCACGAGCTTGTCGCAATTACGGATGCAGACGGAACATATCCAGTTGAAGAATTGCCACTGTTGATCAGTATGGTGCAAGAGCAGGGATTTCATATGGCGGTTGGTGCGCGTCAGGGGACCGAGTATCGCCGCGGTTGGTGGAAATATCCGGCTCGTATCG
Organism: uncultured Gammaproteobacteria bacterium; assembly: GCA_964562155.1. GTDB lineage: Bacteria > Patescibacteriota > Patescibacteriia > 2-12-FULL-60-25 > 2-12-FULL-60-25 > JAGOUY01. The sequence continues at coordinate 35,662 of CAZLRU010000003.1, read as the reverse complement.
TGTTTCGTTGGTTGGCGGAGTATGTTTCCGGCCGTTCGATCCCCGATGTGAATTCCGGCTTACGCGCCTTCAAGCGTTCAGCGATTCTCCCATACCTCCCTCATACCTGTTTGGGATTTTCCTTCACGACTTCAATCACCACTATCTTTTTTTTGAACGGGCTCTTTGTCGGCTATCATCCAATCGCGTACGCAAAGAGAATTGGTTCCTCAAAAGTCCGCCACGTTCGCGACACGCTCCGAACGGCGCAGATTCTTGTTTCGGTGATTGCACGGTATAATCCGATTAAATTATTTCTATTGAGTACGCTTGTGGCCATTGGTGTCGGACTCTTAGTTGGTCTTATGGGGGCGTTCTTGGGGAGCATAATGCTTTTCGCGATTGGGATTGGATGGGTGATTATCGCTCCCGTGATCTTTGCGTTAGGGATGCTGATGGAAGGATTACGTTCATCATAATATTATGACGCTCTCGCGTCCCTGGTATCTTTCATTACTCATTCCTTCTCTCGTTGCGATGTGCTTGGCGGGATGGTTTGTGTATCGTCAACCTGGCGAAATTCGCAAGGATGCATTTGAATATGACCAGATTGCGCACAGTTTAGTTGAGGGGCGGGGATATCGTTTTGATGGCTTGCTCACCATGTCTCGCGAACCCGGTTACCCGGTTTTACGAGCGGTTGTCTATGGGCTCGGAGGAAGTGCGGGCTCTATATTGTGGCTTCAAGTGTTCCTCGCCGGGGTTGTTGTCTGGATGGTTGGAGATGTGTTTCGAAGCGTGTCATCGAACGAGGGTGCTCTTGGTGCAGCCTGGGGAGCAGTGCTTGCTTATGGATATGCTGTCTATGCCGCTAGTCATTACAGCGAAGCATTTACCGGATTTCTTGTTACTCTCGTAGGATGGTTCGCTATTCGCTGCTTCTTAAAACGGGCTTGGTATTGGTACGGACTCTTGGTGCTTGCGAGTGCTGCCCTGGTTCTGACGCGGTTCAATATGGCATTCATCCCACCTGTGCTCTTTTTTGCTATTGCAATGTCTTCATCGCCAAAGTGGAAGCCGCGCATGCAGATTCTTGTCCTCTTAGGTGTATCGTGGGCGGTAATGATCTCCCCTTGGGTTATTCGCAACGGAGTGCGGTTTCATGAGTGGACCGTCTCGGGTCGCTCGGGGATTCAGTTCTATGCCCGCATGGTAAAGGCGCGCGAACCATTGTCTCGATTGGGGGCGAGCATCGTGTCCGTTGTCTCTAGTCACGTCGCCAGCGCTTCACTCGGGTTAAGGCCAATCCTGGGGGAAGATCAGTGGGTGGTTACGTGGGATCGGTACAGGCAATTATCAGAACAGAGGAATCAGTCCGCTGCTGATGTTGATCGTCAATTGCGCCGTGAAGCGCTTGACGCAATCACCTCAAGTCCAAGAATGGTGGTTGGATATATTGCCTGGACCCCCATAGAGGTTCTGCGTCTCTGGGCTCTCCCGTCTCCCGGTTCACCGAATTTTTCTATTGAGAACACCTTCTATCCTGCTTGGATGGCAGGCCGGCTCACCTTTATAAAACAGCTCGTTCTTGCATTGGCTCATCTTACTCAGCTTTTGTTCTGGTCAATGCTTGTGTACGCCCTCTATTCGGGCTGGAGGATAAATGGTTGGCTCTGGGTGCCCGGATGGATGTTTTTAGCGCTTACACTTGCTCATATTCCCTTCGATGCCATTATCCGCTACGGTGCGCCTGTTCAGCCTTGGCTGTGGGCAGCAATTGGGTGGATGCTCGTTCGTGAGCTGAGACAAAGATGTAAACAGACACACGTATGAAGATTTTCATGTCCGGAGATACGTATCTTCCCCTCGTTGGTGGAGCAGAGGTGCATGTTTTTGAATTGCAAAAACGATTACGTGCCCTTGGTCATGAAGTCACATTGTTTGTGACCGACCCAAAATCAGCGGTCGAAGATGTGCAGTATCCTGTTTTGCGTGACACCTGGAGTCTTAAGCGCGCGCCCGCCATGCTCAAGCGCATCTGGCAGCACTCGGCGGATGTGGAGCTGTTTCATGTTCATAACCCCTATCGCCTAGGCGTCCTCGTGGGTCTTGTGGCGCGATTACGAAGAAAGCCGTGCATTATGACCTTGCATGGCCTTGGGTTGTTGGATATCCCGGATAATCCATGGTTCTACACCCAGGTGCATAAACTCTATCGCACGCTTTCCTTGTGGTTTGCGACTCAGGTTATTTCGACGAGCGAAGATCTGGCTCAGGTCTGTCAGCGATATAGCTCGCGCCCGATGACCCTTATTCCTAATGGGCTGGATACGCAGGCCTTCGCCGAGGACCGCGTGGTGGCTGCGACGGATGCGCGTTTTGATGATGCGCATCCAATGATCCTTACCGTCCGACGGTTGGTTCCTAAAAACGGAATCCATTATATTATTTCTGCGTTGCCATGTATCTTAAAACGGTTCCCGCAAGCGAAGCTTGTGATGATTGGGGATGGACGCATGCGGGAGTCTTTAGAGGCGCGTGCTAAGTCCCTAGGTGTCTTCGAGGCCTGTCTCTTTTTGGGCGCGTTACCAAATGTGCAGGTCCCTCAAATTGCCAAGCGTGCAGATGTTGTTGTCTTTCCTTCCACAGCCGAATCAACCAGTATCGCTTGCGCTGAGATGATGGCGATGGGAAAAAAAGTGGTCGCGAGTCGCGTGGGTGGATTGATCGAGTTGCTTGGTAAGAACGAAGAACGGGGGTGGTTGGTAAAAATTGTTCCGTGGGAATCCTGCGACTATACCGCGCCGGATGAGTTGCCGATGGATCGGTATCAGGCATTGGCGGAAAGGGTGTGTGACGCTCTAGAAGAGCGGGCTCATGAGCGTTGTGAGCGCGCGCGTGTGTATGCGTGTGAGCAGTTAGATTGGGGTATTGTGGTTGCAAAAACGGTGGAGGTTTATAAGCGTTCTCTCTCTTTATTATAAAGTATGACCTCTCTTCGTTCTTGGGTTGCTAAGCAGTGTCAGAGTGAAATGATGATTTTCTGGTTCTTTGCTCTTGTCTACGGTGCTCTTGCTCTTTATCTCGTGCTTCAGCCGTTATCAACACTCATCGTCACGATCTTGCCGGATGATGCCTTCTACTATTTTCAAATCGCAAAACACATCGCGCACGGCGCTGGGTCAACGTTCGATGGACTCGCGCCGACAAACGGCTATCACCCTCTTTGGATGGTGTTGCTCGTGCCATTGTTTCGGTATCTCCCTTCTGAGTTGTATGCCATTCAAGTCGCTCTACTTGTAGCGGCTGCTCTGTATCTCGTGTCTGCCGGGTTCCTTTTTAAGTTGCTACGACTATTCATTCCTCATCGTGCTATACGGGGAGTTATTTTTGCTGCTTGGTTTTTAAATCCATTTGTCATTACCGAATCTATCAACGGGTTAGAAACGAGCCTAGCTATTTTTTGTCTGACCATGTTTGTCTGGATGCTCGCGAAGTGGAAAGAAAATACTTCAACGACCTACCTCTTTGTACTGGGTGTTATGGGGGGGCTTATGTTGCTTGCGAGAACGGATTTTATTATTTATTACGCGTTCCTTGTTGGTTATCAACTCTACCTACGTCGCCAAACATTCCTGAAGGATGGGATTCGCTTAGCGCTTGGGACGGGACTTGTATTGCTCCCATGGCTCCTTTGGAACCTCTCAACCTTTGGTACCATCGTACAGGTAAGCGGAGCGGCTTATACCCTCGCTCAGTATCAACGCGTATTTATTTCATCGACGGTGAATGTTGGACGCGCCTGGCCCTTTGTTTTTTTAAAGGCAACGTACTCAACGACGATTTACGGGTTGCAAGCGTTCTTTGATCAAGCAATCTATCCTTGGCTCATCTTCTTGGTGCTTGGCCTATGCGTGGCTGCCTATTTGATGAAGAAACAGTCTATTGTTACGGATGAAAAAAAAGACCAGTGGTCACATATTCTGCCCTCAGTATTCTTAGCGGGAGGGATCTATTTCTTTGTTGAGGTCTGCTTACGCTGGTCTATCAGAAGTTGGTATTTTACGCATCTACATATCCTGGTTTGGATTGCGCTCGCTTACCTATACCACCGTTCGTCTGCATCGACGTATCTGAACGCGGTCAAAATAAAATGGCTGGTGCCCATTGTTGCTCTCTTGCTGTGTAGTTGGATTTGGATTGGCTACAAAGAAGCTTTTGTACGCTATGCTAATCAGGAAGAGTTTATCCAAGCGGCCACATGGATGAATCGGGAGCTGCCCTTGGGCTCAAGGATTGGTGTTTTTAATAGCGGGATTCAGGCATTTCTAAGCCGACATCAGGTTATAAACCTGGACGGTTTGGTGAATAATCGAGTCTATCCCTATCTCAAACAGCGCAACCTCCTTGCGTATATCCATGAGCAGGATATTGGATATGTATCAGATTTTTATAAAGTCATCTTTGGGAAGTTTGGCCCCTCGTGGGGAGTGGACCCGTACGTCTTTTTTAGCCAAGGAGAGCCTATAACTACGCTAAAAATATTCGATCCAGCTGGTATTTACCTCTATAAATTCTCAGAACAAGGCCAAAACGCCGCTCCTACCTCGACAAAACCTTAAAACTGTGCTTAAATATCACGTCGGCTTACCTTAGGTGGTAGGCTGTACAAGTGGTCTCCAAACGGTTCACGAGGAGGGGAACACATGTTCCTTCAAGCGATGAGTATGATTCGTCTCGCCATCGCCGTGTTGGTAATGGCAGCCTTGTCGGCGGGCTGCGCCGATGACCTCAAGATCGTGCACCGCGATGGTGCGACGGTCTCGGACCTGGGAGGCGACGCGTCCGACGCGCCGACCGACCGGGTGAACAACGATGTCGTGAACGATGGCGGCGACGCGGGCGATGAGCTCGTGGTCGACGTCGTCACGAGCGACAACGCAGACGCGAGCCCGGTCGACGCCGACGTGGCGGAGACGGGGAACGACGTCGTGACCGACGGCGCGGAAGTGTCCGTCGACGCGTCCGACGGGTCGCCCTGCCCCACCGGGCAGGAGCGGTGCTCCGGGACGTGCGTCACCCTCGCGAGCGACCTCGCCAACTGCGGACGCTGCGGCAACGCCTGTCCCGCGGTCAGCAACGGCACCGCGAGCTGCACCGCGGGCGTCTGCGGCTTCAGCTGCACCGCGGGCTTCCACGTCTGCGCTGGCGGTTGCGTGAGCAACCTGTCCATCATGACGTGCGGCTCCGCCTGCACGCCGTGCGACATGTCGCGTGCGAACACGACCGTGTCGTGCGACGGCATGTGCCGCTACGCCTGCGCGAGCGGCTTCGCGGACTGCGACGGCAACCCCGCCAACGGCTGCGAGGCCAACACGCGGAGCGAAGCCGCGCACTGCGGCAGCTGCACGACGGCGTGTAGCACGGCGATGCCCTTCTGCGCGGCGGGCGTCTGCACGGTCATGTGCCCGACCGCGACGCCGACGCTGTGCAGCGGCGGCTGCGTCAACGCGCAGACGGACCCCGCTCACTGCGGCAGCTGCACGACGGCGTGCATTCCCCCCGCGGATGCGCGGGCAACCTGCGCCGCCGGCATGTGCGGCTTCACCTGCAACGCAGGTTTCCACGTCTGCGCTGGCGGTTGCGTGAGCAACCTGTCCATCATGACGTGCGGCTCCGCCTGCACGCCGTGCGACATGTCGCGTGCGAACACGACCGTGTCGTGCGACGGCATGTGCCGCTACGCCTGCACAACGGGCTTCGCTGACTGCGATGGCAACCCCGCCAACGGTTGCGAGGTCAACCTCAACACCGACGCCGCGAATTGCGGTGCCTGCCGCGGTGCCTGCAACCTCGCCAACGCGACGGCCGCCTGTATGGGGGGCACCTGCCGCATCGGCACCTGCACCACGGGCTTCGCTGACTGCGATGGCAACCCCGCCAACGGCTGCGAGACCAACACGCAGACGGACGCGGCCAACTGCAGCCGCTGCGGCGCGCTCTGTGCCACGGGCGACACCTGCACGGCAAGCGCCTGCAACAACATCGTCCGCTCGACGTCGGGGGGCCACGTCGGCTCCATCGACCAGTACGCGGACTATCTCGTGGCGCGCGCGTCGGCGGGGAACTACCAGATCAACAACGCGGCGGTGTTCACGTTCATGGAGCGCCTCGGGCGCTACTCCATCGGGCGTGGGTATCTCCTCGTGCGTGTCCCGACGGGCACGCTCGTGTCGGTGACGGCGCGGTTCTTCCCCCCCTACGGCGCGCACGCGGCCGGCACCCCCGACATGGGAGTACAGGGGGTGAGCTTCACGCCCACCTCGATGAGTGCGGTGGGCCGGGACGACTTCGCGCTCACCCACTGGGGAGCGGAGACGTTCTTCAGCGAGGCAATCCCGTGCACGGACTTCGCGTCCGGGCTCGAGGTGCGTCGCACCCTCAACGCCGCGGGAGTGCGTTACTTCCAGGCGTCGGCCGGCCGGCTGGTGATGTTCGGCCTGAGGACGACCTACGACCTTGATGGCACCCCCCCAACGGGCGGGTACGCCGGGGTCGAGCTCGGCACCCCGCCGCCGAACGTGGAGGTGACCATCAGCTACCGGCCGTAGCGCCCGCCCTTTCCTCTCTCCTTCAGACAGCCTTCGTGGACGTTCCGCGAGGGCTGTTTTCTATTGGATAGGTTAACAACGTTGAGATAAGTCGTGTGGTGGTTTTGGCGATGATCAGCCCAAACGCTTGAAAAAAGTAAGCAAATACGATAGAGCCGGTTATCTGCAAGAGTCCGTTGACGAGGGAAAATACCCACAAGCGTTTAAGCTCGTGGTTGCTCTGCTGCCAAGCCAGTCCGATGACGGAGGGAAATGATAAGAGACCCAACGAATAAATCACGGACGACCAGTAGGTATGTACGTAGGCAGGAAAAAACCACTGCAAAAAATAGCGCGCGGAGACTGCATAGCCTACACACACAAAACAAGCCAAGAAAAATAATAAAATAAATTGCTTGCGAGCAGCCACGAGCGCACTTTTCTTCTCAGAAACATTGGTTTTACGCATTAAGAGAATGCCGCTGAAGCTTTTGGCAAAATCATTAATCTGTTCTGGGATGAGAATCGCGATGCTATAATTCGCTAACGAAGTATAGCCAAAGAAGTGCTGGATGATGAGTTGATCTGATTGATGAGCAAATGTTTGAAACAGACCCATAAAAGATAGGTGTGATCCGAGCTTGAGGTGATGTTCGGCTGAGCCGCGGCGAACGAGTCTAGATAGCTGGTACAGGGAAAGAGCGCCTTTAATGAGCACGTCACCTGCGAAAAAAACCAATGAAATAAGGATGAGATTTGTCCGACCGATGACCAGTGTTAAGGAAAAAATCAGAACGAATACCAGGTTGCTTACGGCGTTATACTTTGAAAGGAGGGAAATCTCTCCTTTGCCCGTTAAAATAGACCCATACAGACTACTCACGCTTGCAAGAGGAAACGCAAGACTTGATACGATAAGCGACCATCCAATAACCGAATCATGTCGCCAAAAGCGTTCCCCGGCAGCCAAAAAAATAATCAACGTTCCCAGCAGGGAAAGATGGATCATGCGTTTTGCACCTGACCAAGCCACCTCTGTATCATTGGCCGCAATCCCTCGAATGATGCCGGTATGATAAGAGGAGAATGAGAGGATGCTGGCGGCGCCATAGACCGCAATGACATAACGAAAAGCCCCAAACATTTCGGTTGGGAGGAGGCGAGCGAGGAAAAATGTGGTTGCAACACCACGCAAAATACCGCTCGCATAGTTCAAGCCGACCCAGCCAATAATTTTGCTATAAAAAACCGTATCGACGTGCAGGCGTCGACCCGTGCGCTCTAGGTAATCTTGTCCCAGTTGACGCAGCCTCATGCTGCGGGTAGCTTACACGGAAAGCCCTTATCTCGCTATATGACTGCCGATCTCTTCTTTCGCACCTCGGTTGAGCGTCTGCTCGTACCCGGAAAAAAAATCCTCGATATCGGCGCCGGTCTCCGGGTTGATCCTGCCAGAGGGAATGTGGTCGATCCTGCCCGCGCTTGGATTCTTCCGCTCCTCAACAAGATCGAGTATCAAGTCATGGATCCTGTTGATACCTATCACCCGGATATCGTGGGGGATTTGATGCAGGCCCCGCTCGCCAACGATTCATACGATGGCGCCATTTGTCTCGCGGTTCTTGAGCACATCCCTCGTGCTTGGGAGGCGGCAGCTGAACTCCATCGCATTCTTAAGCCCGGTGGTCACCTTCTCGGATATGTCCCATTTCTTTCGCCCTACCATGCGATGCCGGGCTATTACGGAGATTATGTGCGTTTCACGGACGACGGGATCCGTGCGCTCTTCAGCACCTTTTCTCAAGTAGAAATCTGTCATGTACGAGGTCCGGCCGAAACCATCCTGCATTTGCTACCGTCTGGCTTCAAAGGTAAATTAAGCAAATGGATCGCACGGCAACTTGATGCCATCCGTCCCGGGTCAGGTAAGCAGGCGTCCGGATTCTTCTTTTTCTGCCAAAAATAATATAATACAGTTATGTTCCTGATTGAACACGATGGCAAACAATTGCTACGTACACTCGGTATCCCGGTTCCTGAGAGTGTTTTTAGCGGGTTAGAAGAAGCGGAAGGAGTCTTCGCCTCTTTGGACGGGTCTCATTCTTGGTACCTCAAGGCCCAAGTGCTACAAGGGCGTCGTGGAAAATCAGGGCTTGTTCGTCGTGTAGATCGTCTAGAAGAGCTAGCCTCCATTATCGCAAGCATACGTGACGTGTTAGGCAAAACACCCTGTGCTGGGCTAGTTGCTGATCCTGCTATTGCACATGAATCAGAGTGGTTGGTGAGTATTGATCTCGATCGTGAAAGAGGGGCGCTCAGAATAAATTACTCCTCTGAAGGAGGTATGGCTGTTTCCCAAGCACGCTCCGTCACTATTCAGACGGAAGAAGATTGGACTCGTATTGAGGCTCCGTTGGTTATCATTGAGGTCGCTCGCAAGCTGCACGCCGCCATGAGTCAACAGGATGCGCTGAGCATGGAAATCAATCCCTTAGCGATCTTGGACGATGGTTCTTGTATGGCATTAGACGCGAAGATCGAATTAGACGATGCCGCCTGGAGCCGCCATCCAGAGTGGGCTGAACTCATCTCGCATCGGTTACGGGGAGTCGGAAAAACGGAAAGAGAGCAGGCTTTTAATTTATTATTAGATTCTGCCGGACATCGTGGAACAATGGGTCGGTATATCGAGCTGGAAGGGGATATCGCGGTCATCCTGTCTGGGGGAGGCGCGAGCTTGGTGGCGATGGACGCCCTCATGCACGTTGGCTTAAAACCGGGGAACTATCTCGAAGCCAGTGGGAATCCAGATCCGGAGAGTTTGCGTAAAGCAGCGGCTATCGTGTTGTCCAAGCCCGGTCTCAAAGCGCTCTGGATCGCGGGTTCATTCGCCAACTTCACCGATATTCAAGCCACGGTCATGGCGGTTCTTGGAGCGATGGATGATACGGGTATCCGCTTACCCATTGTTGTGCGTCGTGACGGTCCTAACGCCGACGCAGGTCAGGCCGAAGCATTGGCCTGGGCCAAAGAACGAAGCATTCCTCTCACGTTCCATCGTGGTGATACCGATCTCGAAGCCTCAGCCAAAGCCGTCGCAAACTGCTTGAGCTAGCTGCTTTTCTACTCCACTACTTTCCTACTTACCTACCTACGATATGTGGAAACGTTTTTCATCAGACACCCAGGTCTTAATTCAGGGCATGACCGGCAAAGAAGGGATGCGCATGGCTAAATGGTTGATTGGGAGTGGTGTGCAGGTGATGGCGGGAGTAACCCCAGGAAAAGGAGGGCAAGCTATCGAAGATCGCCCCATCTTTAACTCCGTTGCGGAAGCTAAGAGCGCCTTCCCTGGTCTGGAGGTTACGAGCATCGTCGTCCCGCCGATGCGTGTTTTGGGAGCGGTCGAAGACGCATTGCAGAACGGTCTGAAATATCTACAGATTTTAACCGAGAACATTCCGGTGCATGATGTGCTTGCGATGCGTGATAAGGCGCGTGCAGCCGGCGCCACCATTCTTGGGCCAAGTTCGGTTGGGTACTTGCAGTTTCCAAGGTTTCGCGTGGGATACATTGGCGGAGAAGAGCCGTTTCGCCTGTTAAAAGAAGGGTTGCTTGGTGTCGTGTCTAATTCAGGCGGTATGACCAACGAGCTTTTGATGGGGTTTTCGCGTCGTGGTCTTGGCATCCGTTGCGCCTTTGCGGTCGGAGGGGATCGTGTCCTTGGCACGTCTCTTGGCGATGCCTTGGCGCACGTGGAATCTTCGACGGATGTGAGTGCTATCGCGATGTTCGCGGAGCCGGGTCATCCAATCTTATCAGCGCTAGCCAGTGGTCAGGTCATTATCAAAAAACCCCTTGCGATTCTCATGCCGGGAGATGTTCTGGACACGCTTCCGCGCGGAACCCCGTATGGACATACGGGAACCGTTTTAGGGGAAGACGATCGCTTAGTTCCAGATATGAGGGCCGCTATTCGTGAAAAAGGCTACGTATGCACAGGGTCTCTTCAAGAGATGTTTGAGGCGTGCGAACAATTCGGAATATAATATATTATTGTATGTCATTTGGAATGATTAAAGATGGTGAATATCAATTACGCGAGGTCCCTGTATCTCGCTTAATGCAGGAGCAGGATCTGGTTTCGGTTTTATGTTTAACGTGGCTAGGCCGTTTGCCAACGGAATCGGAAAAAATGCTTCTTAACGCCTGTCTAATCGCTTCCATAGATCACGGACAAGAGCCTCCTAGTGCTCATGTTACGCGTCGCATCGCGAGCTGTGGCAAGCCTGTCGCTGACGCGGTTGCCGCGGGTCTCCTTGCTTTGGGTCCTCGTCACGGAAATGCGGCCACATCGGCCGGTCAGTGGGTGCGTGACGCGGTTGCCGCGGGTCGAACCCCGGTTGATGTTGTCGAGGAAGCTCTTGCGAATAAGAAGCGGTTATCGGGTATCGGCCATCCTGAATACGTGATTGATCCTCGTACCACCACCATTGCAGAACTGGCAAAGAAGCACTTGCTCACCTCTCCGCATCTCGCCTTTGCCTTAGAGGTGTCACGACTCATGACCGAGCGCAAAGGTAGTCCGTTACCCCTCAATGTCGACGGCGCGATGGGTGCGCTCATGTGCGATCTCAACTGGCCGATCGCCTTCGCTGATGCGATGTTTCTGGTCGCTCGCACGATCGGCTTAGTAGCGCACGCCTGGGAAGAAGCGGATGCGACCGCGGGAGGTACATATAAGCGAGGGTAATGGGATGGGGTAGGTAAGGAGATGCGTTGACATTCTCTGCACGACTTCGTATCGTAGCCAAATATCTTATGACGAAAATGCGCTATTCTGTAGGAATCATGGGAACCGGCTTTGTTGGGGGGGCGCTAAAACGCTACTTCGAGTCATCCGGCATCACTCCTTTTACCTACGATAAAGGAAAGAACGAAGGCTCTCTCGAAGAAGTTAATAAGGCCGATGTTATTTTTGTCTGTGTACCAACGCCTTACTATCTTGACGGTAGCGGCTTCGATCTTTCCTACGTTCGTTCCGCGCTCGATGCGATTCAGGGTGAAAAAATAGTCGTTCTCAAATCCACGGTTATCCCCGGCACCACGGCTATGCTGCAAGCGGAATACCCTCGACACAAGCTCATGTACAATCCTGAGTTTTTGACGGAGGTGACGGCCGATCAAGACATGAATTTTCCGGATCGGCAGATCATTGGTTCCACTCCACAAAGTTATACGGTTGCCGCCGATATCTTGGCGATGCTGCCACTTGCTCCATTTGAGCGCGTGGTTCCCTCAACCGTCGCGGAAATGGTCAAATACGCCGGTAACACCTGGTTTGCGCTCAAAGTTGCTTTTTCAAATCAGATGTACGACCTCGCTCAGAAAATGGAAGTTGACTACGATAACGTCAAAGAGTGTATGGCTGCTGATAAACGCATCGGTCGCACGCATCTTGATATTTTTCATAAAGGATATCGTGGATATGGCGGAAAATGTTTACCAAAAGATACGCGTGCCTTGATCCAGCTCGCTGCCGCGCGAGGAGTCGATTTAAGCTTGCTCAAGTCCGCCGAAGATTATAATAACGCCCTCGTCGCTGCTCAGGGGATGGATATCCAGTGGCACGAAGGTTCACCTAAAAAAACCTAATATGTCTGTCTATCTCGTGACCGGCGGCGCCGGATTTATCGGATCGCATTTGGCTGAGGCGTTGTTAGCTCAAGGTCATACCGTGCGCATTCTCGATAATCTCTCAACCGGAAAGCGAGAAAATGTCCCGGCAGGAGCACAGCTATTTGAAGCGGATTTTTGTGAGTTGGAAGCCATCCGCCCCGCGTTCGAAGGAGTGGAAGGAGTGTTTCATGTGGGAGCGTTGCCGCGTGTTCCATTTTCTATCGCTCAACCTGTAGAAAGCGCGAAAAATAATATCATGGGGACCTTGAACGTTCTGGTCGCCGCTCGTGACGCCAAGGTGAAGCGGGTGGTTTATAGCGCTTCCTCCTCTGCATACGGCAATCAAGAGCGCTTGCCTCTAACGCCTGACATGCGTCCCAATCCGCTTAATCCCTACGCGCTTCAGAAATACGTGGGCGAGCTATTTTGCCAACAATTCTCCGCGCTCTATGGACTTGAAACAGTCTCGTTGCGCTACTTCAATGTCTACGGTCCGCGTATGGCTAATGATGGAGCCTATGTAACGGTGATTGCGATCTTCATGCGTCAGTTTAAGGCCGGAGAAACGCTCACAATTGATGGTGATGGCGAGCAGACGCGTGACTTCACTCACGTCAAAGACGTGGTGGCGGCAAACATCGCTGCCATGCATTCATCTAAGGTAGGGGCGGGGGAGGTGTTGAATGTAGGGAACGGGCAGCGTTATTCGGTAAACTATATTGCTAATAAAATTAGTAAAAAAATTCTTCATCGCGAATCACCACGTGGCAAGGGCGACGCGCGCGATACACAGGCTGATATTGTACTCACTCAGCAGTTACTCGACTGGAGTCCCAAGATTAGCTTTGAGAAGGGGCTGATGGATCTTTTGCGTGAAGAAGGGATCGAGAAAGCCATTGTCTGATCTGCTCTAGGCCGTACGCAGATAATAGTAGAGCAAACGGAAGTACCGGAATATGAATGCGAGGAATCTGCATTCCCGCGTTAAAGTATGAAACGAGCAAAATACCAACAAATAAAATAAGTAGGATTCGATGGATGAGCTGCCTCTTTTGTAGACAGGTGTATACCGCTGCGAGTGAAGTGCTTAGTAGCAACGTAAGCCAGCTTATATCGATAAAAAACAACAATCGATAGACGAGGGGGGTGTAATAGCGCTCCAAACTCCCAAAAACAGTCAGCTGTGCGATCGGGTACCACTCATGTGGAAGAGTTTTTAGTTGTAGTAATGCTCGTTGCCACCACGGATGTTGCTCGATCATTGATATATAGATGGCTCGCAGCACGGGATACCCTGCGCTTGTATACAGCCAGCTATTACGGAAAGGTTGTTTTCCATCGCCTAAGTCAGTGGCTGGTCTTTCATGAATCTGTTGTGAGGCTATGGCTTGATCAAGATACCGCGAATCACCCGCGCGGCTTATACCAACCAAGCTATTGTATTCAAGGGTGCTACTAAGAGTGACGGAGTGTGTATAAGAAAAATTCCGTACTACCCAGCATGCTGGCAGAATGAGCAGACTTATGCACGCTGCTACCAGGGAGTGGGCTAGTTTTCTTCGGCCCGATGTTCTCAATTGATAAAAAATAATGAGCATGAGACAGGGGGCCAGAATAAATCCTTGTGGCCGCGTTAAGATTGCTAGGCTGAGCACTAGCGGGCTCATAAATGGTGTTGCTCGTCGATCTGCGTATAAAATAGCTAGATAAAAACTTGCGCAAACCAAAAAAGAAAATAAAAGATCACTGAGAGTTTGTAGTTCTATAAAAATCGAGTAGAGGTCAAATAGCCACAGTGAAGTGAAAAAGACGCTTATACCATAGCCCAGATAAAGCCAACGCCGACAGAGCTGATATACCATTGCGCCGATGGTGAGCTGAAGAAGGATGTGAACGACGAGCGCGAAATAACCTTTGGCTTCAACAAGGTAAGTGACCGCCAAGAAGAGGGGATAGCCAGGCGTGCGTAGAATCTCGGGCAAGAATGGAGCGGTTGGACTTGTGCTGAAGACTCCGTGATACAAGATATTTTGAGCAAGAACACGGTACTCTGTCGCATCATACCGTGGGGATGGGGTGATGCCGGTGCGCCACATGTATCCCACGATGAGAAGTTGCACGAGTCCAGACGCAAAAAAAACCATCCACAAAAGACGATGAGTACGAATAGATAACAATATTTTTTTCATACGATGAATGGCTATGTGCCCTGTCGACGAAGAACGATGCCGATCGTTTTGAGCAAGATAGCTAGATCCAAGAGCAGAGAGCGATGCTTAATATAGAACAAGTCGTATTGGAGTTTTTTAAGGTTGTCTTCCAGGCTCGAGGTAGGGGTCAGAAAACGGACCTGTGCCCAGCCGGTCAGACCCGGTCGAGCAAGATGACGTAAATGATAATACGGCATGCGTTCAATCAAAGGCTCAACAAACTCGGGACGTTCGGGTCGAGGACCAACAAATGAAAGATCTCCGCGTAACACATTCCAGATTTGAGGAAGTTCATCAATACGGAGTTGTCGGAGAAGCCTCCCGGCGGGAAAGACGCGGGGGTCTGTTTTAGTTGAGGCGGTAAATCGAGGACCATCTTTTTCGGCATTCACATCCATGGTGCGAAATTTCCAGATTTTGATGAGGATGTTATGGCGACCCACACGTGTCTGCGAGTAAAAAATTGGACCGTGAGAACTAAGTTTTATGACGATGGCGATCAATGGCGTCAGTAGTAAGGTAAGGAGAGCGAAAGGAAGGGCGAGAAAAACATCGGTCACGCGTTTAAATGATTCATACCAGGCCTTTTCTGACTCGTTTAAATGCTGCAAGAACCAACTTTGATTCACATACACGAGAGGAATACGTCCGGTGGTAGCTTCCTCTAATTCGGCGCGATCAAGAATGGTCAGCTGATCAAATAATGTTTTATAAAGCGTGCTGGTAACGTGAGGAAATTCATCCAAGCGTGTACCTAGAACAACGGTCTGGATAAGTTGAGAGCGGATCGAATCGCCCGTGAGATCATTCACGGACATCCATTGGATAGCTAGGCGAGGATCGGGTACTCCCTGCGTAATCACGGCGGAGACGAGATCGGCGCCAAGCGAGCTTGCGTGCAAGAGTTCGTGCACCTGCACCGCTTCCGTCGCGGGCCCAATAAAAAGGACGCGTTCACGTTCAAACGTACCTACGACAAAGCGGTGAAAGCATAATCGCCAGGCATAGCCAAACAGTAAGGCGATGGCAAAGTAGAGAAATAAATTTGTCCGAGGGGCGATACCAAAAACAGGGATTAAGTAGAAAAAACCGACGGCAACTCCCAAGTTTACGATCATGCCTTCCAAATAGGTACGAAAGAGTTTAAGAGTGTCTTGACCAAGGGCTAAGTCGTAAAGTCCAGCGATATAAAATCCAATGATCCAGAGTAGGGCGACGATCGTAAACGGGGCAATGTGGCTTGACCAGGTATGGAGACTGCCGTAACGGATGGCGAGGGTGAGAGCCATGCATCCTTCAAGCAGAAAAAAATCACCCGTAATGAGAATCAATCGTTTGAGACGTTGTTGGGCTTGCAGCATAGGATTCACCTTCTTTAGATTATACGGTAGACTATGTTCATGTTATTTGTCTACGGGAAGCGAAAAAATGGCCATAAAGAGGGGGTGAAGAGGGTGAAGCGCATAGAAGTCTTGCTTGCACTCATGATAGGGATGGTGTGTGCGATTTCTCAGGTACAAGCAGCCGTTGTCACCTCAATTCCCTTACCGGAACTTGGTCTGAATGCCTTTCTCGCACCTAATCAGGTCGTGCCTAACGATCCGTACTGGGACCGGCAATGGTATTTGCGGCAAATTGGAGCGGATCGTGCTTGGACGGTCACAACTGGCACCAAACAGATTATTGTCGCAATTATTGATGCGGGAGTGGATGTGGCGCATCCGGATCTACGCGAAAACATTTGGATAAATACCCGCGAGCAAGTAGGGGATGGGATCGATAACGATGCAAATGGATTCGTGGATGATATTCAGGGCTGGAACTTTGTCACTAACGCTGCGGATGTCCGTCCTCTGGCAAAGTCCTCACAACGAGAAGAGGCGTGGAGTCATGGCACGATGATAGCTTCTCTGATTGGTGCTAAGGGGAACGATGGGGTTGGGATGGCTGGCGTCGCATGGAATGTGAGTCTTATGCCGCTCGTAGCCCTTGATGCTAGTGGGGAAGGTTCAACGGAGAACATTATAAAAGCCATTCATTATGCGGTGCAGATGAAGGCGCAGATTATTAATTTAAGTTTGGCGGGCTACGAAGAAGATCCCGGTTTAACGGAAGCGATTCACCAAGCGGTGAACAGCGGAGTCGTTGTGGTGGCGGCTAATGGAAATAATGAAACGCTCAAAGCGGGAACTGATATCGATCAGACACCAAGCTATCCTGTTTGTGGAGAAAAGGGAGAGGATGCGATTATTGGGGTTGGAGGTACAGATGTGCTTGATCAAAAAGCAGCCTACGGAAACTTTGGTAAACGGTGTACTGATCTCTCGGCTCCCGCCTATGATCTGCTGGCGGCGCGTCCCAGCTATGCTCGTAATCCTCGCGTGGAGGCAACGGTCGTTCCTCAGTATCGTGATAAGGTTATTGGGACGAGTTTAGCAGCCCCACTCGTGTCCGGTGCCGTTGTTCTGCTAAAATCGGTTCACCCGGATTGGAATGTGTGGCAAATTCATGAGCGACTTTATGCTACGGCCGACGCTCTTTCCTCTGCTCAGGCACAGGGAGAGAAAGGCGTGCTTGGATATGGCCGTCTAAATATTGGTCGGGCTCTTCGGGATCCGTTGCCCCCACTACCAGTCTCGGAACCATTGCTTAAGCCATCGAGTGTTTCTAGCACCGTGTCACTCCTTGAAGGAAAGAAAGCGTCTATTCGCGTAAAAGCTCCTCTGAAGGGGTCCATGTCTTTACAGGGACGAACGATCAAGCTGAAATAGGCGTAGTATGATTACCCGGATCTTTGACCAGCTGGCACGCATCGCGCCGCCTCGACTCCTCCCTCATCGAGAAGAGGGTGAGCGTATTACGCGTTTTATTTTGATTGGGGGGGTAAGTTTCTTGTTGAATTACGCGGTTTATTGCTTATTTTCGCGTGTGCTGTGGCCCATGGGGAATCGCACGATAGAAAACTTTTTTGCGGTGGTCATTACCTCTGTTTTGAATTATCTTGCGCACCGTCGTTGGACCTTTCGTTCACAGGGTGCGCACCGCACCCAAGCAGTTCGTTATATTGGTGTCGCGTTCAGCGCTATTGCGCTGCAGTCCTTGCTTTTTTGGATCGGATATCGTCTCTTGCACGCTCACGACCTGATCGTTATCTTTGTGGTAGCCTTCATCATTCCATTCTACACCTATCTTGCGCATAAACTATTCACCTTCAAGGTCAGGGATGGGGTGCAGGCGTAGTCTGTAGATCGACGCTTTTCTGTTCGTTCCCTATACTGAACTTTGTCTATTCAAGACGTCTTATGCCTGAACGACCCGTTGTCTTTGATAAAAAGAATGTCCTCGTTACCGGAGGAGCCGGCTTTATCGGCTCATTTCTCTGTGAAGCCCTGCTCAAGCAAGGAAATGCACGCGTCATCTGTTTGGATAACTTTGTCACGAGTCAAGAATCCAATATTGATAATCTGCTTAAGAGCCAAGATTTCGAATTCATTCGTCATGACATTAACGTTCCATTTGATCCGGAAGCGTATCCGGAGCTCACGCGTTTTCGTTTAAAAGTGCAAGGAATTCAAGAGATTTATCATCTGGCCTGTCCGACCAGTCCCAAAAAGTTTGACCAGTACAAGATGCAGACGTTGTACGCAAACTCCATCGGCATGAAGAATATTCTGGATGTGGCAGCTCGTTTTCATGCCAAAATTATTCATGCCTCAACATCTATTGTTTACGGGGCTCGTCCGGCTGACGGACATCCGTTTAAAGAAGAAGAGAATGGCTCTGCTGACGTCTTGTCGCCACGCGCTTGTTATGACGAGGGGAAACGGTTCGCGGAAGCGATGTGTGCGACCTATGCCCAGGTGCAGGGATTGGATGTTCGCATCGCCCGCATCTTCCGCGTCTACGGTCCGCGTATGCCTCTCTACGATGCGCACATGATTCCAGATTTTATTTTGAATGCTCTTGATAATAAGGATCTGGAAATATACGGAGATGAAAGTTTTCGCACCTCGCTTCTCTACGTCTCGGATGCGGTCGAGGCACTCGTGAAAATCATGGCCGCTCCACCGGGCCAAGGTCCATTTAATATTGGGAGCGATGTGGATGTTCGTATCTTGGATGTCGCGCAGAAGGTTTTGGAGATGACGGGATCAACTTCAAACATCGCCTTCAAAGAAGCGTTGTTGTTCATGACGCAACTCGGTTTGCCTGATCTAAGTAAAATCAAAGAACAACTCGGCTGGCTCCCGCTCGTTACCCTCGATGACGGTCTTCGCCGCACGGTAGAATACGCGGTCTCGCATCGCTCGCTGTTAGGTTTGCACTCGTACACGGGGTAAATATCTCTTTAAAGATAAAAATATTCCTATGCCTGAATCAATGATAAATCGTCGAGTAGTCGGTTTAACGGATAAGTCCCCTGTTAAACCCGTCCCAAGCGCAGAGAGTATTGACAACGAGATAACAGAGTCAGATGTTGAGGTCGAAAAAAAAGCGGCCGCATTGTATTTTGAGACGAAAGTGTTGCCGGTATTGAATGAACTAGAGTCGCTTGTGAGTGAGCGTGCGACGGATAAAAAGGATGAGCTGACGAATCTGGTCTCGCGACTGAGATATCTGTATAACGCGCACGATCATGCGGTTGTATACAACCCAGTCTTTTTTGAGAAGGTCAGAAGCATGAAAAAAACATTGATCATGTACTTAACGAGATATCCTGGCGAGATCCAGAAATTGATGGAGCAACACAATTCGGATTATGCGGATGTAGAGAGTTGCGTTTTTAATCCTGATGTTCATTTTCAGAGTGAGCTTTCCGATGATGTCTGGCGACACGCGATTCTTTCAAGGAGAAAAGGTCGCTCGATGCTCGAGTAAGGATTGGCACAAAAAGGGATTCGATCGTGCGGTGCTTGTCTAGGTGGATGATGAGTCTTACTGAGCTTGGATAAGTGCCAAAACTACGCTAAGCTGTTGGCGTGACTATTGTAGCCGTTATTCCTGCATACAATGAAGCCCCTCGCCTGGGCTTGGTTTTAAGGTCTCTAAAGCCTCACGTAACGCATATTATTGTTGTAGACGATGGTTCACGGGATGAAACGGCGATGGTTGCTCAAGCAGAGGGTGTGCATGTTCTAAGGCATAGGGTGAATCGTGGTCAGGGAGCGGCTCTCAAAACGGGTACGATGGCGGCCTTGCAGCTTGGTGCAGATGTGATTGTTCATTTGGATGCGGATGGTCAACATGACCCCTTGAGTCTCGCTGCCTTGTTGGGACCGATTGAGCGCGGAGAGGCAGATGTTGTGTATGGTTCGCGTTTTGCCGGGGTTAAGGCCGAGGGAATGCCTGCCTCTCGTCGAGCGCTCTTAAAAGCTGCGCGATTATTCAGTGCGTATGCGCTAGGGATTCCCTACACGATCACCGATCCACAGAGTGGGCTTCGGGTCATGCGTGCCTCTGTCGCTCAAGAATTGTTGTTTGCTCAAGACGGGATGGCTCACTGTTCAGAAATTCTGCGCTGGGTGACGCGTTCCCAATATCGGTGGCGAGAAGTGCCGGTTATGATTCGGTACACGGATGATTCGTTAAAAAAGGGCCAAAAAGCCAGTCATGCCTTGAAGATTGTCTGGGATCTTTTATTGGGAGAGCTTGTTTAATACTTAGTTTCCAATATCTTTTTATATGCTCATCCGCTTTCTTCTCTGGTTTGTTCTCGCGTTGGCGCTGTTTATGACGTGGCGTCGTGAACGCCAAGGAGCCGTTCGTTTGTGGGAAGCGCTCGCGTGGAGCGCGGTGTGGGTCGCGGCCGCTACGGTTGTAGCACGTCCCGAGGCTACCACTGAAGTTGCTCAGTTCTTGGGTGTGGGTCGTGGAGCGGATTTGATCTTGTACGCAGCGATCATCACTCTCTTGATTTTAGTCTTTCAACTCCATGTCGCTCATCATCGCCTAGAACGTCAGCTGACGGATCTTGTTCGGAAGCAGGCCCTGGGAGAATGGGAAAAGCAGGTGGTATCGAATCGCTAGACTGTATTTATGCGTATCGTTCATCTTGCTTGTGTTGCTCCACCGGAAAGTGGGGGAATCGGCCAAGCGGCATATGATGAGGTGATCGGACTACGCGCTCGAGGAATAGAAGCGACGTTAGTATCCGGTCATGAGTCTTTTTACGAGCGGGCGCATGCAGATTTGGAGAATAATACTATAATAAAAAGACTGCCCACCATCCTCCGGATCGGAAATGCGGCACTGGTCCGAGGGTTGTCAGCAGCTATTCAGGACGCAGATATTATTCATCTTCACTATCCTTGGTATGGCGTCGCTGAGCGAGTGCTTTGGTCAAAGTCAAACAAGCCGGTCATAGTCACCTTTCATATGGATGCGTTAGCGAGTGACTGGCGCGGCACAGTCTTTTCTTTGCACCGCCGTGTTATTCAGTCGCATCTATTGAAAAACGCTACAAAGATCTTGGTGTCTTCTCGTGATTATGCGGAGCATTCTTCGCTCGCGCCCCTGCTCCCTACGCTCGGTGACAAAGTGATCGAACTTCCCTTTGGTCTGGATACAACCTTTTTTTCTCCTCCTTCCCCTGAAACCAGATACGCTTATTCGGCCGGCAAAGCTAAGGCTTCGACGATTCTCTTTGTTGGCGGCCTCGATAAAGCACATGAGTTTAAAGGACTGCCTATTTTATTACAGGTGATGACAAAGTTGGACGCCTCCGTTCAGCTCGTGGTGATCGGAGAGGGGGATCAGCGTCCTGTGTTTGAGGCCTATGCTAAACAACATGGGATTGCGGATCGGGTCCTGTTCCGTGGAAGAATGACTCGTGAAGAGTTGCGCAACGCGTATCGTGCTGCGCATGTGTTAGCGGTTCCGTCTACGAGTTCGGCGGAAGCCTTTGGATTGGTTGCGTTAGAGGCTCAGGCTTGTGGTACGCCTGTGGTTGCCTCGCGCTGGCCCGGTGTACGCACGCTCGTCCGCGATCAAGAGACGGGAAGGCTGGTCACACCAGGCTCAGTCGAGGAGTTAACAGAGGCGCTAAAGTCTCTACTGAATAACCCGGAAGTACGCGAAGCATATGGCAAAAATGCCCGTATCCACTCTCTACAGACCTATAGCCAACAGGTGCATATCGACAAATTAGGTAAGTTGTATAAAGATTCACTTATATGATTCCTCTTCGCATTGCGGTGCTCACCAACGCGTTCCCCCCAAAACAAGTAGGAGGAGCCGCCCGCATTGCGGCGGTGCAGGTCGAGATGCTTAAGCAGGCAGGGCACGAGGTCCGGGTGTGGTCACCGGAGATCGCTTGGTTTGCGGCCCCTGCCTGGCAGCGGTTATGGCATCATCTGCGCGATCTGTTTCCTCGTAAAGGTCTTGTGAGCGAAATCTTGGCGTGGAAACCGGACATCCTATTAACGCATAACCTCACAGGGTGTGGATTTGGAACGCCCAAAGCGATGAAGGCTCAAGGAGTGCGTTGGATACACGTGCTTCATGATATTCAATTATTTGAACCATCCGGTCAGCTCTATCGATTACGGCCCGTCACCTTTTGGCAGCTCGGTTGGGCATTCTTGCGTTTTCATGCATTTGGTAGGCCTCACGCGATCATCTCTCCTACGCACTGGCTCTTAGAGCAACACTATCTTCGTTTTTTATTAACTCATCTTCATCATCACGGGGATATTGAGATGCATGTGTTACCAAACCCGGGACCCGTGC
This sequence comes from uncultured Gammaproteobacteria bacterium, assembly GCA_964562155.1. Taxonomy (GTDB): domain Bacteria; phylum Patescibacteriota; class Patescibacteriia; order 2-12-FULL-60-25; family 2-12-FULL-60-25; genus JAGOUY01. The sequence goes on along the minus strand of CAZLRU010000003.1, from coordinate 13,476 downwards.
TGGATCCAGTTTCGCGCGGGTTGCATACCCCTGTGCGTCTTTTATTTGTGGGGCATCTCACACCAGCCAAAGGAAGTCGTCTCCTGTTGCAGATCATGCACACCCTACGCATTCCTGCAGAGCTTCATATTGTGGGCGACGGTCCTGATCGTGAGCTGTTCACATCCTCCCATCTACCGATTACGTTACATGGGGCGCAGGATCAAGCAGGGGTGCTTGCCGCGATGCGTGCCGCCGACATCTTGCTTGTTCCTTCAGAAATTCATGAAAATCAGCCCACCGTTATTTTAGAGGCTGCATCTGTGAATCTCCCGGTCATCGCTTCCCGTCGCGGAGGAATTCCAGAAACGTTGGGAGAGGCGGGTGCGGAAATGATCTGTTCACACAACCATGCGCACGCTTGGTGCCAAGCGATTGAACGCTTAACTGATCCAGATGTGTATCTTCATCAATCACGCATGATTCAACATATTGCTGAGTTACACAATCCTCAAAACTACGCTCAGAATTTCTTAGCGCTCTTTACAGAAAAACGATAAATCCGCACGCTTCCATTCGGAAGCGTGTACGCGCTTCCTCCAATTTTTGTGAGGCGTTCCGCGACCTCGTCGGCTTGCCACCAATAGTCATTTAAAATGACATACACGAGAGAGCTCTGTCCTAATTCGGCTGCTTTTTCGATGTCTTGTTTTGTTGCCTCTAGGCTCGTCGCTCGCAGAAACACTTGATACAGCGGTCCTCCTGTTGGAAGAGGGTAGAAAAAAACCTCGCCCGCGTAGCGTTTAAAGCCAAGCTCAGCTACAGCCCCCGCGCTTACGGACTGATCTGCTAAGACCGTATAGAGCTCTCCCGCACTATCGTGCTCAATCCAACGCACCGCCTCTAAGGCTGCAGCACTGGTATTCCATCCGTGTTCAACATGGGTAGCGTCGTGATACGGCAGAGCGTGATAAACGCGTGCGCCCTGCCATGCCATAGCGATCAGCACAAAACTATAAAGGGTGAGACTCGGCTGATGTTTGAGACGCATCCACAAACGAACAAATCCCCTGATTGCGGCCGGCAACAGGAAAAGCTGACCAATGAACAGGAGGCGCTGAGGATAGTCCTGGCGTTCGTAATCAATGAGAAAGGTGAATGTTGCTGCCTGCCGCATAAACCAAGCACCTCCCATCACAAATACACCGGCGAACGTCAGCCAACGGACCGCATCCGTCCGAAGAAACGCCTGGGTTTCTATCTCCTCTGCTCGAGAAGATCGAAGGCCAAAAGCAGCAAGTCCAAAAAGAACCAGAGGAAAAAGATAGTCCACAAAGGCTGACCAATCTGCCCATAAAGAGATGCGGACCGGTGGCGCCAAGAAGGAATAAAAAAATGTTCGTAGATGTTCCGGAGAGAGGAGGTGGGCGAATTGCCATTCAATGCGCGCACCCGCATAGAGACTGTTTAAAAAGAAGGCTAAGGGAACAATAACGGCTGTGCCGATCACGATAAGTACCGACCCCATGGCTCGCGTCTTTGGAAATCGAACGAGGTGGGAACGCACGAGTGCTAATAGGATCGCTCCCAAAAAAGGTAGTCCTGCCAACGGATGGATAGCCGTGCTCCAGATCCCAAACAGAAGAGGGGGAAAAAGGGGAGTGAAGGCCGATCCGGCGCTAGCTAAGAACAGGCCGCTGAGTCCGATTAAGTAGGCGAGTGATTGGGGGGTTGTTGTGATCCAAGGTTTGAGAGGTAGCAAGAGGGCTAATCCCACCAAGCTCATAGCGACGGTTGCTGACAGTATTCTATGGCGTGGTTTAGTGGTGGAGGATGGGTAAAAACTCAAACTTGCGCCCAGCGAAGCGATAAGGCTGGTAAGGAGGAATACGTCAATGCTTCGCAGAGATAGCCCAAACGTCCGAGCAAGCCAGGTGACCAGGGTATACTGACCGATATAATAAAATGGTTTAGGATGAAGGACTCCTGTTTGGAATAAAACCTGCTCGCTGGCTCTATGTAAAAACCCATCAAAGCCAAAGCCTAATGGATAGAGGAGGGGAGTCATGAGCGCAACGGAAGCAAAAAAGAATGTCACCAGAAGCCAGGAAAGCGTGAGGGAACGACCTCGCCAGGCCATGAGCCATGCGGCTCCAAAAACACAAAGAAATCCGAGGATTGTGCCGCTTGGGAGCAGGGTCCACGGACTCCTGATCGCTTCGTTAGTAGCAAAGATGGAAGCGCTTTTTAGAAGATAGACGATCCCGATCAAAGCGGGCACCAAAAACGCCGAGGGAAAAAGAACACGTATCAATGTTTGAAAACGAGATTGTTCATCCGCAAAAGATGGAGGAGTGTCTATCTGGTCAACCGAGGGACGGGAGAGCGCGGTTAGGCTATAAAGAATAAAGAGCGTCGCAATTTCCGTACCTACATCCGTCCAAAGATTCAAGCGAAAGTTAAGATAGTAAAGACCCGTTTGCAGTACCGATTGAAGTCCTAGGATCACCACGAGCATGAGGAAGAGGCTGGGCCACGTCGCCTGTTCCGGAAAGAACCGAGGAGCAAGGCGATGGGTGGCGTACAGGAAGCAAAAAACCACCACTCCTGTGGTAATGAGCGTTTGCGGGGCGATAAAGACGGAGAGCAGGAGGAGTGCGCTCAAACCAATCGACTCAATCACCAGCAGAATACGTTCAGACATGTCTGTATGCTAGTCGAAAACCGGCAAGAGGGGTAGAGTTTGGCTATGTTAATGACAAACGACAACATTCGTCTCTTTCCTCATGATCATGTATTGAGGGCTACTATTTTGCGACTGATCCCGTCTTGGGTAACGCCAAACCAGGTCACGATCCTTCGTTTTTTATTAACCCCAGCGGTGTTATATTTTTTATGGCAAGAGGCGTGGACCATTGTTCTGCCCTTATTTATTGCCACGGCATTTACCGATGCGATCGACGGTTCGCTGGCACGTACGCGCAAACAGATCACGCTGTGGGGAACAACTGCTGACCCAATTGCAGATAAAGTCTTAATTGGATCCGTGACGATTTTATTTGTCGCGCGACAAGTAAACCCAATCTTCGCCGCCATTATTATTTTAATGGAAGTCTTGATTGCGCTCTCTGCTCTCTATCGTCGCGTGCATGGGAAGGTTTCTTCCGCCAACGAGTTCGGGAAAATAAAAATGATTCTTCAAGTGATTGGTGTCTCGGTTTTATTGCTCGCGCGCCTTTGCCATTTGGAGCTCGCCGTCCCATTTGCGATGGGAACACTGGGGCTTGCGATTGTATTTGCGCTCGCCTCGCTCATTACCTACGGTATGTAGATCTAGTTCTATGTCTCTTCTTTATCGTCTAAAATCTCACATTCCTTCTCGATGGCTTCAGCCCTATCATTATGCGCTCGCACGCCTGGCGGCGATTTTGTATCGGCATCCGGCCCGCAAGCTCATCGTGATTGGGGTCACGGGAACGAATGGAAAAACCACCACGAGTTATTTGATTGCGAAGGCGTTGGAAGCGTCCGGCTACCAAACGGGCTGTACCTCGACCGCCATCATGAAGGTGGGGGAGCGCGAGTGGATGAATCGTACCAAGATGACCATGCCCGGGCGCTTTTTTGTGCAACGGATGTTGGCGGATATGGTCAAAGCCGGTTGTCGTTATGCGGTGATCGAAACCTCTTCTCAGGGACTGGTTCAGTTTCGTCATCTCGGTGTGGAATATGATCTGGCGGTATTTACGAATCTCACGCCTGAGCATCTGGAGTCGCATGGCGGGTTCGAAAACTATAAACACGCAAAAGCCCTGCTCTTTCAATCTGTGGCCAGCGGCTCACAAAAAATAATTGAGGGTAAAAAGATCCCGCACGCATTCGTATTGAATCGAGAAAGTGAGCACGCAGTCTTTTACGCTGCACAAGGTCCACAGGTAAAAACTTGTTGGTATGGGCTCGACCCAGCCATGGCGGACGTTGCCCCGACAAATATCGTGTACCAAGCCAGAACAACTCAGTGCCGGGTAAATGGCGCCCCTCTCTCTTTGCAGCTTCCCGGTAAACATAATCTAGAAAATGCCTTAGCCGCTCTCGCTGTTTGTCACGTGTTAGAGGTAGATCTCAAAGCTGCTGCTAAAACGCTGAGCAACGTACCCGGTGTCCCCGGTCGTTTGGAGCGTGTTGATCTTGGTCAGTCCTGGAGCGTCGTCATTGACTACGCGTATGAGCCGGAAGCGCTGAAAAAATGTCTCGATGCCCTTAAGACGTTCCCGCATAAACGCGTGATTCATGTTTTAGGAGGGTGTGGCGGAGGGCGTGATCTCTCCCGGCGTCCGTTGATCGGAGCGTTTGGAGCGCATAATGCGGATATTGTGATTGTGACCAACGAAGACCCTTACGACGACGATCCGCAAGTGGTTATTGATCAAACGGCAGCCGGCGCTCTGGCAGAGGGTAAAGAGTTTGGGAAGGATCTGTATACGATCCTCGATCGTCAAACGGCGATCAATAAAGCCATGGAATTAGCTCAGCCGGGCGATCTTGTATTGCTCACGGGTAAGGGCTGTGAGCCATGGATTTGTGTCGCAGATGGCAAAAAACTGCCCTGGAGCGAGCGCGATGCCGCAGAACAGGCGATTCGCTTAGTCTTGGAATCAAAATAGACACGTGTCTCTAGTAGACTCGATCACCGATTCCCGATCCTGTATACTATCGCTATGCTACGTTTAACGGATGTTATTCAGCCTAAGTCTAACGAACGTCTTGAAGGCGTCTTTCGGCGTCATCGAGGAACGCTCATCATCCCTTTGGTTTTAGCGACGCTTCTCATCGCTCTTCCATTTTTCTTTCTGTTCTCATTGACCCGTGCAGGTGTGATGGGAATCGTAGTTCTTTGTCTGCTGCTCGCAAGTGGGGTGGTGATCGCCGTACGATCGCTGTATGTCTGGGATGCGACGGTGCTATTTGTAACCGGCCAACGACTCATTCGTGTAACACAAAATGGGATCTGGAATCGTATCGTGCAAGAAATAGCGCTGAGCTCTGTTTACGAGCTCAGTTGTGAGTCCAAGGGGTTGTGGCAAACCATTTTTCATGTGGGTACCCTTCGTACCCGTGCCGCCGGTGCTGTGGCGGAGCTTGTGATTCCTCGTCTGGCTTCTCCCGAGCGTGCGCGTGCTCTCATCGAACGTCTTCGACCATCTCTCACGACAGAAAACGGTTCTTCTCCTGATCAAGAAACGCCCACTGATTTGCGTGCCCACGTCCACACGCTCGTGGACCGCGCTCAGCTTTCAACGTTGGAAACCGTGAAGGCCTTGCTAGAAAAACGCGTACTCTAATATGCGTGAACGTTCAACTGGTATTCATGCATACGCTCGTTGGTCCTTCCTCTTTGCGGCGGGTGGTGTGGTTTTAGTATTGTTGGCGGTTTCAAGTGTGCGTGAGACCTATCAGGGGTGGAAAGTGAATCAAGAAATTCGTGGCCTACAAGCACAGGTGGAAGCGTTAGAAGGGCGTCGTTTGCATTTGGCTGACACGCTGAATCAGCTCCAGTCTCCTGATGCCATCGATAAACAAGCGCGTCTCCGTCTAGGCTTACAAAAACCGGGAGAACAGGTCTTCATCTTCAATCAGGGGTCTCTTGTGCCATCGCTGAATGGCCAAACCCCCGCCACCGCTCCCTCGGCCGAAGAAGCGGTGGTCTCTAATCCGCGTAAATGGGCTCGTTATTTTTTTCATCCCGCTCTCTGATGATATGAAACACCTTTCGTTTAAGCTCAAGCCCTGGATGCTGATCCTGATCACGCTCGTCGTATTCATGGTCCTCGCGGGCGCAGGATCTCTGGCAAACGCGTTATATTGGCATCCTCAGGATAAGCCGTGGGTACGAACGCTCGTGAACACGCTCCCGGTACCTGCGGCTCGTATTAGGGGTACATTTGTTCCGTATAAAGATTATTTGGTTCAGCAAGACGCCGCGCGTAAATTCTTAACCTCTGAAGCTGCCACGTTACCAACAACGGACGGAACAACGTTGCCAAAAACGCTAGATACGCAAGCGAGTCAAGCGATCTTGGATCAGCTCATTCGGGCGGCCGCCGTTGCCCAGCTAGCACAAGAAGCGAACATTCAGCTCACTGACCAAGATGTGAATCGCTCGTTTGATGATCTCGTCGCTCGCGCGGGCACCTCCACCAACCCAGGAGAGATAGACGCCTACCTGCAGGACACGTTCGGATGGACGTCCACCGACTTCAAGAATCGTGTAGTGCGCCCAGCGACGCTCGAGACCGCCGTACGTCAAGATGCTTACGCCGACGACGATGCTAAATTTCAAAGCGCGTTAAATGAAAAAGTACAACAGGCAAAGGTATATATAAGGCTGTAATAAAGAATTGCGTATCTTAGGCTTTTGAAAGCGTCTTACCTCCTTAAGACGTCATTGACAAAAAGCCATTTTTGAGGTATTATAGTACTTCGTAGCTACTCTCGTTATAGACGAAAATATTGGCTTAAATGAAGCCAGAATTTCGTCTAGAACTAAGGGTTTTAGCGATAAGTAAAGGGATACACGCGTCATACCGACGCCAAGGCAAAAAAGCCATCCCTGAACCGTTCCAAGTTTCAAAGAAAGAGGTGCCTCGTGCTCAAGTTCCTCTGCCTCGGGCTGTGCCTCGCGCTCGCGGCCTGTGCGCCCGACCCCGACACGGCGGTCACAACGGGTTACCACCCTGACCTGCCCCAGACCCCCGCCGACGCGGCGGTCGACTCCGGTCGCGCCGACGTGCGTCAGGCGGAGATCAGTTGGGACGACGCGGCGGTCGACGCCGATGTTCCGCAGGACGCAAGCGACGTCTCGGTGGACGCCGGCGAAGACGTTTCACCCGACGCGTCGGAGGACGTCACCGATGCGGCAGACGTCTCGGACAGCGACGACGTCAGCGCGGACACCTCCGTGCCGGACGCGGCATCCGACTGTGGGTCCAGTCGTCTCTGGACGCGCTCCGTAAACTTCCATGACGGCGATCCGCTGCCGGCAGACACGGACGAGTACGAGCTCACCTTCCGTGGCCCGGGGCGCCTGTACCCCATCTTTTCCGCGATCTACATGGTCGTGTACGAAGAGTACATGGGTGCCTGGCACATGCGATCGCTCACGGTGGACATGGACCGCGATATCCGCCTCTTCACCGATGAGGAGGGGTCCTGGCTCGAGTGCGAGTACGCGGCCGGCAGGACGGCAACCTTCCGCTATCGCTTTCGTGTGCGTCGGGGTGATGTCGCAGGCGTGGCCTTTTTCTTCAATGCGCACGAGGCCGGCAGCGCCTCTCTCGTCGCAGAGCGCTACTCGATCTGCGACGCCGAGCACATCACCTGGCCAGTCGAGATTCGGCAGGTTGGGTCTGCCACGGTGCTGCGGATCACGCCTTTCACTGAACCGCGTCACTACCCTGGCGCACCGTGCTACGGCCTCATTGAGGGCTCTCCTTGTCCGCCCGACGCCACCCGTCAACCAGACGGATCCTGCCGTCTCTGACCCACAACTCACCTCCGCCACGTCGTCCCCGCACGACGTGGCGCGCCTCTCTCGCCTCGATCCCCACGACGCTCTCGTCCGGTGGATCGGGGCGTTGTTCGTTTTATAAGAAATATTTTTCATGAACGGAAAAAACAAAAACATCTCGCGCAAACGAGATGTTTTTTCTGGAGCCAACTCCGGGAATCGAACCCGGGACCTCTGCTTTACGAAAGCATTGCTCTACCAGCTGAGCTAAGTTGGCAGATCCGTGTGAACCGCCGCCTCTCGACGGATGCTCACACAGTCTCTTGTGTTCTGACGGCATTCCACCCCTGTTCGTGTTCCGAACGCAGGTGGTTGGAGCGGGTAGCGGGAATCGAACCCGCCTCTAGTGCTTGGGAAGCACTCATAATAACCACTATACGATACCCGCGGATCGTTATAGGACAGCGAGCTCGACTTTAAAAAGCGCAACTATCATACCTATTGACTTGAAAATATTCAAGTCTTGCCTCTCATGTAGGATGTTTGGGGCATTGTTCAGGCTTAAAAAGGGCTAATTGAGAAGGGTTTATTCTTGGGACGCGGGCTGTGGTGGGATGGCTAAGCGAAAAGGATATTTCTTAAGGGTGACTTTTTTGGCCACGAACACCTTGATCAGATCCGGTTTCTGGAAAAATTTGGTTTCAATATCTGCGGATGTGCGACGCGTATCCGGGAGGGTGTCTAGATCAGTGTGGGAATAGCGGCGAATTTGGTTACCCTGCGCATCGTACCCCAGAATTTTAATGTACGCTTCCTTGGGGCCGCGGTACGAGATGGTTACTACGTCATACCCGCCTTCTTCTTGTTCGGGCTCTGTTTTATGCAGAGTGACCTGAACACCCCCATAAGATTTTTTCTTGCCACGCTCGCTTAAACGAAATTCAATAGGTCTAACCTCAATGGGTAACTGTAATTCAACGGTTCCCTCAATACGAGCCAGGGACTCGGCCGGTGTTCCTTTTTTTGTATGAACCTGGCGTGTAGTGAACATATAATTCCCCTCGGTACTGCGGTCGTAGAATTTGAGTGTCGGAAAAATACCTTTTTCAAAAGGACTTTTGGCATCATACACATTCTTGCCTTGCGTATCGACGACTCGCGTCACGGTAAGTCGAGAAAATGGAAAAACCTCATATGGACCAATGAGGTTATCATAGCCCGGTAAATAGGGAGCCCCTACCTCCAGGGATATGCGGTGAAAGAACAGATCGTACTCGTCCCAGCGCACGCTCACCGGGCCACTTGTGATGACCTGATCTTGGGGGGAAAAAAGATAGGGTGCGCGGCTCAGTCGTTTTAGATAGTCTTTCTCGGTAGCGGGCACAGGTTCTGGATTGTACCAAGTGGGCAGCGCAGGCTCTTCCTCGGTCGAAAGAGTCGCTTGCTTCACAAGCGAGCCTGACTTGGGAGGTGTCGGAACGTTTGGAGTGAGGGATTGAAGGTGGAGCGCAGCGGCAAAAAGGAGATGAAGCATACAAAATAAAAGAAAGAAGGAAAGAGCAGAAAGAAAATAGGGTTAAGCACTCAAGCAATGCAGGTCATGATACAGTATTTTTAGAGGGAGGGTGTATAGATGGGGATCAATTGTTACGTGCTTGTATTTGATCCGCGTCGTCTAATTGCCACACTTTCCGCACAACCAACGCTAATAAACGTCACCGTCATGTAGGAGGCAGCGGCCGACAAAAAGGGGAGAGGAATACCTGTTACCGGCATAAGCCCCAGGTTCATGCCGGTATTAACCGTCACGTGGACAAATAAAATGGCCCCTAGTCCAATCAGTAAAAGGGCGGCAAACTCATCCCCAGAATGTTGAGCAATGGTTACGTAGCGCCACAGGATAAGTCCAAAAACGCCGAGGATCACAGCCACCCCCATAAACCCCCATTCCTCGCCCAACACGGCAAACATAAAATCCGTTTTCGCTTCCGGTAAAAAACGTAAACGCGCTTGTGAGCCTTCGCCAATCCCTTTGCCAAATAATCCACCTGATCCAATCGCGATTCTAGCTTGGGTAGCGTTATAGCTCGATCCTCGCACATCATGGGTCGGATGAAGAAAAGTATTGATACGCGCTTTTTGATACGGTTTAAGACCGAACGACCACATCAGGGATCCGCTCAGGACGAGGACCATGGGAAGAATGATCCAGGCTCGTTTTGGAAGGCCTTTGAACATGCAGAGTACGCCCCAGGTCGCGCACATCACCATCGCGGAACCAAAGTCCGGTTGCAGCATGACAAGAGCGACGTAGATGGCGGTTGCCGCCCCGCTTAACCCAAATAAGCGCCAAGAGAGTTGGCTGCGTCCAACGCGAGCAATCAACGCCGCTAGATAAGCAGTGAGGGTGAGCTTGCTCAGTTCAACGGGTTGAAACGATAGGCCGGCAATATGAAACCATCCACGCGTGCCGTTCACCGTTTGTCCAAAAACGGCCACGAGGAGGAGGAGGGCTGCTCCGGCTAAGTAGAGAAGAACGCTCAATGAACGAATATGACGATAGTCGATGATCGTGAGCGTCGTCATGATGATAAGACCGATACCGGCAGCCACGAGTTGTTTATAAAACGGAAACAACTGCGCCGGTTCTTGCGAAATCCCAATCCCGTAGATCGCGAGCAATCCAATGGACGTTAATGTTAAAACCCCAATCAATAATGACCAGTCCAGGAGTCCGAATAAAGAGAATAAGCGAGGCATACTCTTAATATAAGCACATCCTACCCGTTCTCGATACGTGTCCAAGTTTAGAATCTATTTGGCGGTAAAAAGACGCGAGGATCTAAGATATTCACGTTTGGCTGTACGACGGTATTATCAACGCCTGTGACGTTATCAAACCAATTGATGGAAATAGGGCGCACTTCGCCAGGCTTTAATTCAGTCTGGCTGAGTTGGGTGACGGCAATCGGTACCCCGCCACGAAATAACACCACCACGAGGTCCACGCCCCAAAATCCGTAGCCACTTGCATTGCGCAAATCAAAATTTGTTTGACCAACGGTTTGTTCACCGACTTTTAAATCATTTGTGTATGTTGGATCAGTGGTTTGAAGCTGTAAGCGATTAGCCGCAAAGGCAGAGTAATCACGTTCGACGCTGAGTGGATCAAGGCGGTGCCATTTTAAGCTGTTCACCTGGAGCTCGGCATCCCCGGCGCCTTGCTGTCCTTTCCAGCCGATCTCTGCAAGGTAACGTTGGCTATTTGGAAGAATGTATCCCTGACGCGCAGGCGTGCTCTCGCCATTAAGCTTAAATTGATACTCGAACTCTGCCCACCAATCGGAATTTGGATTGGTAATCTGAGTAAGAAAATCCCGACGATCACCCGTGCTTGCAAAGCTCGCGATGGGACTGGTTTGAATGGCTTGTGGAGCGTTATTGGTGAGACCGGCGCGCAATCGATCGTTGCTCTGGATCACAAGAGGAATCCGTGACTCGCGAGGATAGGAAATAACGTAGGCATCCAAGAGCGACCAAAGTGTATATCCCCAGAACACCACGCTCAGAAGAATCAAAAAGATATACCCCGCTTGGCGTAATTGAAGATGGTGACGTACCCACCAGTTAGCCGCGCCAAGCTCGGCATTCGTAAATCCGCCACCGATTTGATAGGAGTCCGGCATGAGAGCAGTATACAGGATTGAGGAGTGGGTATCGAGTAGAGGGATTTTTCCCTTGACAAACACCCTTTTCCTCCCCGGCACCCTCTGCTAAGATTTCCGCGTTATATCTATGGCTACTGCAAAAGTTAAAGGCGCCTACGGGGCCGAGCAAATTTCCGTTTTAGAGGGATTAGAGCCGGTCCGCAAGCGTCCCGGCATGTACATCGGTTCGACAGGACCGGATGGGTTGTTTCATTTATTACGTGAAGTCGTGGATAACTGTTTCGACGAAGCCATGGCTGGCCACGCCGATGAAATCACGATCACTCTGTTGCCCGACGATAAGGTATCGATTTCCGATAACGGTCGTGGGATTCCGGTTGAAATTCATAAGCAGTACAAGGTTTCTGCTCTTGAGCTCGTGCTAACCAAATTGCACGCAGGTGGAAAATTCGGTGGCGATGAAAGCGGTTATAAAATTTCCGGTGGGTTACATGGGGTGGGTGTGTCCGTCGTAAACGCCTTATCTGATTGGCTGGAAGTGGTGGTAGAACGCGACGGTGAAAAATGGATGCAAGAGTATAAGCGCGGTATTCCTCAGTATAAAGCTAAGAAGATTGGTACGAGTCGTCGTCACGGTACAACCGTCAGCTTCAAGCCGGATGCGTCCATCTTTACCGAGGGGACGTCGTTCGATTATCAGCGCGTCCTCGATCACTATCGTCAACAGTGTTATCTCAACAAGGGAATCAAGCTCTACGTCATCGATGAACGCCAACCGGGGCAACACGATGTCTACGGCTTTTATTTTGATGGGGGAGTCGCTTCTTACGTACGTAGCTTGAACCATCACAAGCAGCCAAAGCACGAAAACATTTTCATGGTCGAGAAGCAGGTCGAGAAATCAGAGGTCTCGATCGCCTTGCAATACACGGAGGATTACTCTGAAACCTTGTTCGCCTTCACGAACAACATCATCAATCCGGAGGGGGGTACGCATGTTCAAGGGTTTCGCACCTCTGTTACGCGCGTCCTAAACGCCTACGCCCGCGCCAAGGGATTCATCAAAGAAAAAGACGACAACTTATCCGGTGAAGATGTGCGAGAGGGGATGACCGTCGTTATCTCCATTCGTTACCCAGAGCCTCAGTTTGAAGGTCAAACCAAGGCAAAATTGGGTACGCCAGAAGTACGTGGAGCTGTCGACTCAGTGATGAGCGAGGCCTTTGCCACCTTCCTTGAAGAACATCCACGCGATGCGGAGGCAATGATTGGCAAGTGTATCTTGGCTCAACGTGCACGCGCTGCCGCTCGTGCCGCTCGTGATACGGTTTTGCGCAAAGGGGCGCTCGAGGGCATGACCTTGCCAGGAAAATTAGCGGACTGTTCTTCCAAGAACGCGGCCGAATCTGAACTCTATATTGTGGAGGGAGACTCTGCAGGAGGTTCTGCGAAACAGGGGCGTAATCGTGAAAATCAGGCCATTCTGCCTTTGCGTGGAAAAATTTTAAATGTGGAGCGCGCGCGGCTCGATAAAATGTTGGCCAACAATGAAATCAAGAATTTGGTGATTGCCTTTGGAACGAGTATTGGAGAAACCTTCGATATCGCCAAGCTCCGCTATGGTCGCATCATCATCATGACCGATGCCGACGTCGATGGAGCCCACATCCGTACACTGTTGCTCACCTTGTTTTATCGTTACTTCCCTCAACTGATTCACGGCGGTCACATCTATATCGCGCAACCACCTCTCTATAAAGTTTCATTAGGAAAAAAAGCGCATTATGCGTTTACGGAAGAAGAGCGCGACGCATTTACGGCAGAACTGTTGAAACAAAGAGAAGATCGCGCCAAAGAAAAAGCGAAACATCAAAAAGCCAAAGACAAGGGCAAGGAAGAAGAAGCGGAGGTAGAAGCGGAAGAAGGGCAAGAAGCGGCGGAGGAAGGGGTGGTGAAAGTTGGGGGCGTCGATATTCAGCGCTATAAAGGGTTAGGAGAAATGAACGCGGAACAGTTGTGGGAAACCACCATGGACCCGCTCACACGTACCCTCAAGATTGTCACCGTTGAAGATGCGCAGAAAGCGGACGAAGTATTCGACATCCTCATGGGCTCCGATGTCGCCCCACGCAAAAAGTTTATTCAGACCAATGCCAAGAGCGTGAAGAACTTGGACGTATAATAAAATAAGATAACAAGCAGAAAAGACAGGACGTGCGTCCTGTCTTTTGACATTCTCAACATTTTCTTGTTGACTATACGTTCACGAAAGGGGTGAGTAGTGAGTATTTTACACCTCCATAACCGCTGGGTTTCCAACGA
>CAZLRU010000002.1:52101-102109 GCA_964562155.1 uncultured Gammaproteobacteria bacterium | reverse complement strand
GTGCGTCGCTAAAAAACCAACGCCCCATCACTGAAAAGTGGTGGGGTTTTGGTTTTTTATTCATTCACAATCTATACTAGATGAGTATGAACGGAATTACTCAAGAGGAAAAAAAGAAAATTAGCGAGAGCATGTGCAATCCTGAAGGGACTTTTACTTTTGAGTATAAGTCCGAAGATCTTGTCAATCCCGTTGTTCGTGGTGCAACCATATTTGAAGTTGTGGCAGGAAAGCATTTCTTTAAACTCGAAAGAACTGATGATTTATTGTTGCGTTTATTCCATGCATCTCCGGGCACCGGAACGAGAGTCTCAGCTATCGATCTGAAGGGACTTGGACGTATGGTTGAAGCATTTATTGCATTTTCATGGAGTCCAGATAAGCTTTCGCTTTATTTTGGTCCGCGTAATCCTGGTGGCGAGTTGATTAGTTCAAGAGGCGTCCAATCATCAGCGCAGTTCCGTATTGGAGATGACGGCAATTTATACAGAATAGGCGATGATAATATTGAGGTAATGGGCTTGAAAATAATGTTAAATGATCAAACTGTTCTGCAATGCACCGCTATTGAGGCATGGAAAAGCATGAAACAGGCAATCAGCATTCTACAGTCGGAGCGGTCTAATGAAGATTATTTACGCGAAGTGGTAATGGCTAATCTTTGTATCTCAATGACGGTGACTGGTTTTGAGACTTATTGTAAGACTAGGTTTATTGAACTCGAAAGCGAAGGGGTGCGCCCAAATATTGAAAATCTTACTAAGATTACTTTTTCGAAACCTGATAGAGACGCTAAACTTCCTGAAGAGAAGTCGAATGAAGCGACAAAAAATGGGAAAACTTTCTTGAGATGGATTATTGATAAGCGCTACATCAATTTTCAAAACTTTGAAAATTGCAGCGAAGCCTATAAGAAAGTATATGGAGTGAAATTTTCAGAAATATTTCCCAATGCAAAAAAAACCAAATGGTTGAAAAATTATATCACGCATCGTCATAGCGTTATCCATGTATCAGCTGTTAATGCAATGTTGGATTTTCTTAAGCCGCCTGTACCCATAAATTCCTCTCGCTCTAAAGAGGCTCTAGATATTTTTGATGAATTTATCACGGCACTCCATGAAGCTTCGTTAAAAATTCGCTAATTAAATTTCAAAACGACATTTATTTACCTAGGCATTAAGACACAGGATTTATTCGATTCCCACATGATCCGCATGCGTCAAAAGCCCTTTCGAAAGCCCCCAAACTCCTTGCGAAGTCGAGTCCACAACCCGCTCGTCGAGCCATGAGCGACAGTGTCTGGCGACCCAGACACTGTCAATCAAAAATCCATCACATACGTGGTGGTTTTTTGTTGTTTGAGAAAAACTCGACAGCACCCGAATCCCAGCTGTATTTTAATACTCAACACAACTCATATCCTATGATCAACCAAAAAATAAAAATACCCGTCTTTATACGGGTATTTTTATCCCCTTTTTCATCCTCAGAGAGAAGGCCAAAGGGATTTGGACGGTCGGACGTCCGGGTGGGCCGCAGCGAGTGGCGCTGGCACGACGGATCTCTTTAGCTCGAGATCAGTGAGGGGTTGGAAGGTCCAGGGAGCGGCGGGCGAGCGTTTAGATACGTAGCTGTTCTTCGCCGGTACACGCAGAGATCGACGGGTTCTATTTCTGCATGATCGCGTACACCCTTGCCACGAATTGCTCGGGCTTGTAATCGCGCTTTCCAAGCGCGTACATGCCTTCGTCATGAATGTTCCACTCGAGAACAATCTCCCGAAATGTGGTGAAGAGCAGGGTCTTGATGCTGGGGAGGCAGTCCTTTACCAACGCCTGGAAGCACCTTCCCGTCGTGAGGCCGTCAGCGGTATCGATTCGTCGACCACCGAAGATTTTCCCCGGCGGCATGATCATCTCCCAGATTACGAGAGAGTACTGTTGCCGCGGATCTCGCACGCGCGCGACTGCGTCGTCTACGTTATCGACGAACTCGACCTCGAATCCTCCTCGCTCGACCAGCTCATCCACATAGCCAGAAAGGAGCGCCTTATCCGCGTCGACCCATAAAATGCGAATTTTCATTGTCCCTCCATAGGCGTGAGACTACGTTATTGGATTTTCAATTTGTACGCAATAAGAGGGAATATATTCGGGCCATCTTGTGGCTCTTCCTTATTTTTATTCATCAAAATAGCTATATCACCAACTCGGGGGCTTCCGGGGATATTGCGTAAGATTTGTCCGATTTCCCGCATAACCCACATGCGTCAAAACCCCTCCTGAATGCCTCTCAAGCTCCTTGCAAACCCGAGTTCATTACCCGCCCGTCGAGCCATGAGCGACAGTGTCTGGCGACCCAGACACTGTCAATCAAAAAGCCATCACGAAAGTGGTGGTTTTTTGATTGTTTGATTATAGTTACTGATACATGGAAAATCTTCATGAGCCTTCAGCTACCCTTACAGATGAAGTTGTTAATATGCTCGCGACAGTATTTGCTGAAGCATGGATAAAAGAAACGTGTTTTCCAGCGCTACAAGCTAGAGGGTCGGATTCAAATAAGTCCCTGGGGCAGTGCGCTGTGACAGCGCTTGTTATACAGGATATGTATGGGGGAATATTCGCAGATGACAGATATTTGAATCATATTTGGAATATCTTACCCGATGGATCGCAGCATGATTTTTGTAGAACGCAATTTCAATCAGGGGAAGAGCCAAAAATGTCCGTCACGAAGACCCGTGAAGAGTTGCTCTTTCATCGAAAGGCAGGGGAGGTAAAAATGGAAGAACGATACCAATTATTGAAAAAACGGGTCGAAGAAGGACTTCAGCAGGTATTGTAGGATGTATCGAATCTCATACAGGCATTTTATGTGACATATACCGAATGTTCTCAGGTGTATTACTAATAATTTTTATGTATGACTCCACTGCAAAACTCTAAATATTTTCCTAATTGTTTTTACCGAGTTTCTGCAAAAGGTTTGTGTGTTCGCGATGGTAAAGTGCTACTGATTCAGGATTCGTCTGGTAGGAGTGACACGGATAGTCGCCCACAGTGGGAGCTCCGGGAGGTGGGGTGGACTTTGGTGAGGGCTTTACGGAAACATTGGTTCGATAAGTAAAAGAAGAGACAGGACTTACCGTTTCTTGGGTAGATGAAAGACCACTATTCGTTTGGTCTACAAAATACGAACACAAACGAGGGATGGAGTGGTTTTATGTGATGACGGTGGTGTATCAGTTCGATGTTATCGATCTGAATTTTTCTCCCACGGCAGAATATGAAGAAGTTCAGTTTTTTTCTTTGGATCAATTAAGAGAACAGATCGATGATTTTGGGCTTCAAGTAAGACCACTGGTAAAGGTATTCCGTCCATGCCTTTTCCAAGTAACAAATGTCGATTTTCCGCATTATCCGAGTGAATCAAAGTCGGTTAAGAGTTCTTATAAAGCCTAGCTTGGGTCAATGCTTTAAAAACACATCACCCCACCAACGAGAGGGTGATGCCATTGATCACCATTCCTCGTCGTGGGGTTTGTAAGAAGTAGGGGGCAGCAGACGTGCTGCCGGTCCGTATGTCCACATGCATCTCGGAAGGAAGATCTGTGGATTGCGCAGAGATGCGTCTCGACTGGGGACAGACGGAACTGAGGCGGCTTCAGTGGTGAGAGACCTGCCCTTGTCTTTCATGCTTCTCTCCTGCGATGTGCTATCGTTCGAGAACTTGTTTATATTAAAGAGATTTTTTGAAAAAGTAAATATCGTGTCAGGTACTTAACCCGCCCGTCGAGCCATGAGCGACCGTGTCTGGTGACCCAGACACGGTCAATCAAATAAGCACCACAAATGTGGTGCTTATTTGTTGTCCTATGTTTCGGACATCGTTTGTTTCATATAATATTTATGTGAGGACGTGATGGATATGGAGCACAAGCACCGTTAGATAAGGTATTTTAGTTGACAAAAAGACATTTTTATTATAATAAATTCTTGAGCACTCCCGCTCACCTTTGGGGAATTTATGAGGGTTAGAAAGGCTATCGTCTGGTCCATTTTGCATTACCGTCACGTTTCCGTCGAACCTGAGGAGATCAACGAGGCTGGGTTGAGCAACGTTCTCGGTGCATTGTTTCCGGGTATTACGTACTCGACCACCAACGCCTTCAGCGCTCTGATGCGGGCACGGGTCAAGCCAGCACTCGAGAAACTCTTCCCCGACCTCCTGAGGGCTTCAGAGGATGATGTCCCGGGAGATGAGGCAGTCACGATCAACGCGTTTCTCACGATGACTCATAGGCAATGGGATGACCGGGCCACGACCGAGGAATTCTATCAGCGCTTGGGCGATGTTGAGTGACGTTTTCAAGCTCTTCGCGATGGAATGTTTCGTAAGGCTCACTTCTTTTACCTTCTTTCCTTTATCCTTAGCGCCTTCTGTATAAGGATGGGACCGTGTGCTTTCTTTCTCCTCGGGAGCAAAAGCACGCGGTCTTGTTCATTATAGATGATCTGATAGTGTTTTTATCTTTTTAAGTTCCTTGCAAAGTCGAGTTCATTACCCGCCTGTCGAGCCATGAGCCACAGTATCTGGCGACCCAGACACGGTCGCTCAAAAATCCATCATAAACGTGGTGGGTTTTTCATGTTAGGTTCCGTTTAGTCCACGGGGTGGTTGCTTTTAATTTTTTATTGCTCAACACTGGTCATATCCTATGGCCAACCGACCCTATACCACCCTTTTCATGATCATGTCCCTCGATGGGAAGATCTCAAGCGGTGACAATGATACGTTAGATGTTGATGCAGATTGGAAACGTATTGATGGAGTAAAAGAAGGTCTGTATCAGTACTACGATCTTGAAAAACAAACGGACGCATGCTTTTTCCAAAGTGGACGAGTGTTTGCAAAGATTGGGTTTAACGAACGTGAGCCGGCTCCCACAAGAATCCCCGTCACAGGGGTGATTGTCGATAATAAGCCTCATCTCACGGAAAAGGGGATACGCTACCTTTCGAGTTGGCTAAAGAAAGTGATTATTGTCACCACGAACACAGATCACCCAGCCCGAACACTTGGAGAAAATGTTGAAGTTTTGATCTATCCTGACAAAATAGATTTCCAAAAACTGTTTCACTCTCTCAAGGATGAGCAGGGGATCGAACGAGTGACGATTCAGTCGGGTGGAACGTTAAACGCGGAGCTTCTTCGATCGGGATTGATCGATGAAGTGTCTATCGTGGTCGCGCCATTGCTTGTTGGTGGTGCAACGACTTCGACCTTGATTGATGGCGAAGCGATTCATTCAGTTACCGATTTGCATAAGCTAAAAGCGCTTGAGTTCATTGCCTGTAACCTGTTGAAGCATTCTTACCTCCATCTTCGTTATAAAGTGATGTAAGAGACAGGATTAGAAAAAGTATGATACAAATTGTCTATGAAACCCCTACAGAAATTGAAACCCGGAGATAAGGTAGCTATCTTGTCACCCTCATTTGCCGCGCCTGGTAAATGGCCTCATGTTCATGAGCTTGGGTTAAAGCGTCTACGAGATATTTTTGGACTTGAGCCGGTGGAATTCCCTACAACCAGAAAGCTTGGTGCATCCGCAGAAGAAAGAAGCAGAGACTTGATTAGCGCTTTTGAAGATAAAGAGATTAAGGGAATCATCGCAACACTCGGTGGAAATGATCAAGTGACCTACATCAAAAATTTACCCGCCGCTCCTTTTCTAAATAATCCAAAGCCATTTTTTGGATTTAGTGATAATACGCATTTTGCCAACTTCCTCTGGCTAAATGGGGTGCCTTCCTACTATGGCGGAGCCTTATTCACGCAGTTTGCGCGGCAGGGGAAGATGGATGAATTTACGATCGATTACCTGAAGAAAGCTCTATTCGAACAGGGAGAGTTTGAGATGCGTGCAAGTGAAACGTATAACGATGTCGGTTTAGGCTGGGATGATCCAGAGAACCTGAAAAAAGAACGAACGTATGAACCGAATGATGGCTGGCGTTGGGATGGCTCAGAAGACGCGCAAGGAATCAGCTGGGGCGGATGTTTAGAATCTATCGATGAACTGCTTAGGCATGGTATTCAGATTCCAGCTTTGGATGAATGGAGGAATATGGTTCTTGTCACCGAAACGTCAGAAGAAATCCCTTCGAGTGACTATGTATTTAGGGTTTACCGCGCACTCGGTGAACGAGGACTCTTGGCGCATGTGAAAGGAGTTCTCGTTGGTCGAGCAAAAGCTTGGGAATTTGATAAGCAGAATTCCACGCAACAAAAACAGGAATATCGAGAAGAGCAGTATAAGACCGTTATCCGTGTTGTCAGATCGTACAATCCATCAGTACAGATTATTCAGAATTTGGATTTCGGTCATACGGATCCACAAATCGCTTTACCATATGGAAGAAAGATCCGAATCGATGCCACGAACAAGAGAGTATTTGCTGAGTTCTAGTGTTGAAAGCAACGTTCCTTCCGAGCGCGGTATTGTTACGTTTCTCTTGGGGGATCGAAATTTCCCAGGAGGGGAGAGAGCGAGGAAATGTCTCCAATAAAAAATCCTACCTGATTCGAGGCGGTATTTTTTGGTAAGCGGCGAGCCATCCTGATATAGTGAGGGACAAACTGTATGCATGCTCTTTCTCGTATTTTATCGGTTGCGTTTTTTATAGCGATCTGGTTGACCGTTGGTGCATGGTCCGCATCGGCGGCAACGATTTATGTGAATAGTTCGACAGGAAACGATGCCGTAGGAGATGGCAGTTCGGGTTCACCCTATAAAACCTTTCATCAGGCGTATACAGAGGCTTCATCAGATGATGTGCTTGATCTGACAGGGACATTTACCTGGACGGATAGTGATGAGACGGGAGACGCGAGCACGAGCGGATATACGATCAGCAAGTCGCTGGTGTTGCTTGGTCATGGCGCAGGGACAACGATCTTGCAAGCCGCAAGTTCAGACAACGTCGCTGATCGTCGCGTCTTAACGATTAATAGCAGTGTCTCAACAACCATTTCAGGTGTTACTATTCGCTACGGAAAACAAGGTTCGGCTGGTGGTGGATGCGTGTATGCCGGTCCTGGATCCAACGTTACCATTGACCATGCCGACATATATAATTGTCGTACAACGAATGGGTCGAGTAATGGTGCGGGTCTGCAGACAGACGATGGCACACTGACGGTGTTAAACACATCGATACACGATAACTATGTTGTGCTTCAGGGTGGAGGAATCGATGTGTATGCGGGAACGCTCAACGTCATCAACGTCAGTATTTTTAATAATCACCAAAGTCATGGTTCGGGTGGCGGTGCGGGCGTGATCGTAAGAAACAGTGCGACGGCGCGCTTTCTGAATTCAACAATTACCGGCAATACCGGTTCATGGGGAGGTGGAATTTCTCTGTACTATTCACCAACGACCTATTTTGAAAATACGATCGTGGCCGGAAATACCGGCAATTCACTAGGGTACAACGACATAAACGGGTTTTTTGCAGGATCAATCAATAGTTTAGGGTCTAATATTATTGGTGATTACAGTAGCTTTCCGGCGACGACGGGTGATTGGAAAGATGCGAATCGTGACGGCGTTTATGATCAGTATCTGACGGCGACAACAGGAACGCTTCGTCTTGATTCTAGCGGACGTCTAAATAACAGCAGCAACGGAACCTATACCGTGGCCATCTTATCGGGAAGCATTGCGATCGATAATGCATCTGCCCTCAGTAACGGAGCTTTTGCTGTGCCAACGTTGGACCAGCGTGGGGCTTCACGCAGTGGTGTTGCCGATATTGGCGCCTATGAATATAATCCTGCGTTTCCGGCGACCTTTACGCTTAGATATACGGCCGACGTGCACGGTTCACTGACGGGTTCAACAACCCAGGTGGTGGTAAATGGAGGGGATGGAACACCGGTAACGGCGGTTCCTGATGCTGGGTATACGTTTGTGAACTGGAGCGATGACTCATCTTCAGCGGTGCGCACGGATACATCTGTCGCCGAAGACATATCGGTGACAGCAACTTTTATCGATAATACATCGCCCACAATTTCCGCTGTCACGTCGACGGCAAGTTCTACGGGTGCGTTAGTAAGCTGGACGACGGATGAAATGGCTTCGTCGCAAGTGGTGTATGGACCGACGACGCAATACGGCGTGACGAGTACGGTCACGGATCTGTCACCCCTCGTGACGAGTCATGGCGTTTCCGTGAGTGGATTAGCTGCGTGTGCGACCTATCACTATCGGGTGATTTCTGTTGATGCATCTTCAAATAGCGCCACAAGCGCTGATGCGAGTTTTCTGACGCTTGGGTGTGTGGGCTCTTCGCCAGTATCTACTTCAACGGCGCTCTCAATCACGAATACAGAAGGCGGATCGGTTAGTTTAGTGGAGGATGCCTCGGCTCTGGTCCTTACGGTTCCAAGTGGATTTTCGAGCTCAAGTGCGAACTTTCAAATTAAGCGGCTGGATGTGAGCGCCGTTGAAGCAGTCGCTGGGCGTCCCAGCGGGTATCTGGCGGTAGGAGAACACGTCTATAACCTCACGGCGATAACCCCATCCTCCGGGTCTATTTCCGTGTTTGATGGGTCACTTACCGTCACCATGTCGTACATAGCGAGCGATATTCTCGCCTTGCAGGAATCAACCTTGAAGATTTTTCGCTGGGATGACGGCGTCTGGACGGCGCTCTCTGATTGTTCTGTGAATACCACACTTAGACAGGTTTCCTGTTCAACAACGCACTTTTCTACCTTTCAGCTTTTTGGACAAAACATCACGGCGAGTACGGCCACCAGTGGGGGAGGGGGCGCGGGGCCTGCGCCGGTATCGGTGCAGGGAGATGTGACGGGTCGATTAGGATTTGTTCTTAATGAAGGAGCGGCGTTCACGACGGATCCATTGATCCAGGTCCGTTTCTTGGCGGATCTCTCCACGATTCGTGGGTATAGTCTTTCGCTTGATCCGGCATTTAGATACGCATCATTGATTGATCTTCATCAAGCCACGACGACCTTCGTTCTTCCGAATCAGTCAGGGTCATATACGATATACGGTAAATTATTTTCGAAGACAGGGCATCCATCCGCACGATTCCAGACAACGATTGAATACCGTCCAAATGCATCAATCTCTCCTTCTGTGCCGGTGTTAACGATGCCGATGCGTCCGGTGGTTGTCTTTAGCCGGACGCTCCGTCCTGGATCAAAGGGGGAAGATGTTCGTCAATTGCAACGATTCCTGAATGCCTCCAACGTTCTCGTGGCCACGAAGGGCGCGGGTAGTCCAGGTCAAGAAACGACCTACTTTGGCCCTGCGCTCACTCGCGCTCTGAAGCGTTTTCAAGAAGCACATCGTGCGCAGATCCTGACACCAGTTGGATTGACAGCGGGTACGGGAGTCTTTGGAACAAAAACACGGCAACTCATTCAACAGTTGATTGAAACATCTGGCAGGTAAGGGGGAGTGTAGCGAGAAAGTCCTTCAAGCTCCCTACGAAGCCAGGTTCATAACCAGCCCGTCGAACCAAAAAATCTTCGCGAGAAACAGCGGAGATTTTTAATACCCCAAACGGGAGTCGAGCTGATATACTGCTTCGTAATATGTTTTACTTGATCGGTGGTGTACCTCGAGCCGGAAAATCCACGTTGGCACAAAAGGTGGTCGAAAGAAAATCAATTGCATTTGTTTCGACGGATGTCATTTTACACATGGTCAGTGACACGCTCCCTGACTTAGGCTTAACAAAGCCTTATGACGAGATCCCTACAAAATTCTTTCCTTATATAAGCAACTTGCTCAAACATCTCGACAGCTCCGTTGGGGCTTATACAGTTGAAGGAGATGTGCTCTTGCCTTCACAAGTTGCCCTCCTTCAAAAAGAGTACAAGATAAAAGCCTGTTTCCTCGGTTTTTCGCATATCACTCTTCAGCAGCTTGAAGAGCATATCGGAGAGAACAACTGGATCAGTGAGTTATCGGATATGGAAAAAGCTGATTTACCACAGTGGATCATGAAAAAGAGCATTCAAATGAAGCAGGAATGTGATAAGTACGGTCTTACTTATATTGACATGTCTTCCGACGCATATGAAAAATGCTTAGAAAGAGCCTATCTTCATCTTGTTCAAGAATGATGAATAGTGGTCAGATACGTTCTGAGACGTTCGGTAAGCAGGTGTTCACAGGAGCCGTGGTGAACGGTGTCTGGCGACCCAGATACCGTTCACAAAAACCCCACCATGATCATGGTGGGGTTTTTGTTGTTTAGTAATGAAAAGCACGCATTCTTTACATACCCATGGGGGTATGATTAACTTATATCATAGTATGCCAAACACCGATCGTAAGTTTCTCATCGACCACATTAGTCGTCTCGAAGGACAGCTCGCGTCTATCAAGAAAGAGCTTCAAGCGGAGTCATCGGATTGCCTTAAAGCGGCAACAACGCTTCGTGCAGCCTCTCGTTCGTTTGCCTCGCTCAAGCATGCATTTGTGTCTTGTTTTCTCCAGAAGAAGTTTTTTACCAAACAACAAGGAGCTTCTTTGCAGGATTCACCGGAATACGATGCTTTGCTGGATCTGATTCGTTCTTAAGGAATCATTCAATTTCTTCTATGAAGCACATGACCATTTCTGCGTTTCGACAAACATTGGAGGCGGAAAAGGCAAACCCAACCGTGGCCTTTATTAATGTCTGTACACCTGATGAATATTCAGCGAAGCATATTGAAGGCGTGAAGAGTCTCCCGCTTGATGAACTTGAGTCGCGTGCGGCTGAATTAAAAGACAAGAAAACAATCTATATACATTGTCGGTCGGGGAACCGCAGTAAACGCGCGATTGAAACGCTCGAACGACTTGGCATGCAGGCGGAACTCGTGAATGTGGAAGGAGGTATCATGGCTTGGGAAGCGGCTGGGTTGAAAACGGCCTCAACGTCTTCCGTGCTTCCGATGACGCAGCAGGTATTTATTGCGGCAGGATCTCTCATCTTGATTGGTGTTGTGCTTACGCTTTGGCGGGGAATACCATTCCTTGTTATTCCCGCCTTCATCGGAGGAGGGCTTCTGTTCGCGGGGGTAACCGGATGGTGCGGAATGGCGGTCGTTCTCTCAAAAATGCCATGGAATAAACCATAAAACTGATTGTATGACGATAAAACCAATCGTTCACTCCTTCTTTGATCCGCAAACGTATACCATCACGCATCTTGTGGTAGATCCGGAGACAAACGAGGCGGCGATTATTGATAGTGTTCTGGATTATGATGTGGTTACTGGAAAAATATCGCACGAAAGTGCCGATAAAGTCATCGAGATGGTGCGAGAGCGGGGATATCGCCTCCAATGGATTCTTGAAACACACGCTCACGCAGACCATGTTACTGCGGCCCAGTATCTAAAGCAGCAGCTGGGTGGACGAATCGCGATCGGAGAGCGGATCACGGATGTTCAGAAGGTGTTTACGAATGTTTTTCATCTTGGACCCGATTTTCCTACGGATGGACGGCAATTTGATCATCTATGGAAGGATGGAGAGCTCTTTCATGTTGGATCAATCGAGGCGCGTGTTTTGACGACGCCGGGACATACGCCAGCCGATGTAACCTATCTTATTGGCGATGCGGCCTTTGTAGGCGATACCATCTTCATGCCTGACTACGGAACGGCGCGTTGTGATTTTCCAGAGGGAAGTGCAGAACTGTTGTTTGATTCCGTCCGTCGCCTGTATACGCTTCCGGATGACGTGCGCGTATTTCTCTGTCATGACTATCTCCCGGAAACAAGAGCAGAGTATCGCTGGGAAACCACGGTATCAGCGGAGAAGCGGCAGAATATTCATGTTGCGGAGCGTATTAATAAAGACGCGTTTGTGCAGATGAGACAAGCGCGAGACAAGACGCTGGGGATGCCACGACTCATCATTCCATCCATCCAGATCAATATTCGCGCCGGTGTGGTGCCTGAGCCGGAAGAAAACGGCATCTCCTATCTCAAGGTGCCTATCAACGGAGTGTTTGCCGGCTAGTCACTAGGTATCTTCGCGAGGATGTCGCGCGCTTGGAGTGGGATGTCTGTACCGACCACATGGCATAGACATCCTGGGGCAACGTCACATCAGGTAAGCAGGCTCGCGATACATAACACGGCTCCAGCGCTCAACAAGCACCCCGACATCTTGCCCACGGCCGACCCTAGCATTGTGCGTTTATCACTGATCTTTGCCGCCCTCGATCGTTCAGCGATCAATCCTTCAAAAATCCCAGCGATCCCATCGGTTACAGCATTTCCGACGACTCCACCGATGACGGCCCCAGCCACGCCACCCATCTCTCCTCCAAAAATTGCCATGATGGCTAAGATGCCATTATCGATGATTCCAAAAATGATGTCCGGCCAGATTCTGTTGAGCGGGATGTGAAAGGGGATGAGTGAGATAAGGCACAGAACCCCTAGTCCGACGATGATGAGTCCGATAAAACGGGTATGATGAATGAAATAGGCACTCGTGGCTAAGATGACCGTGCAGAGGACCAAAATATTTAAGATGGCAGCGAAAAAAGGATGTTTCATAGGCGATATCTGTTCGAGAGAGTTCGCTGGTGGTAATCTTGTGGCGATTTTTTATTAAAGCAAACCGCTTTTGATCCGGAATAAATAGGGGAATGGTAGGAGGGTGTCAGATGTCGAGGGCTACCATGACGCGAGGATCAGCGTGTCCGGAATTCACTCCAAGGAAGGAGCGTATTTCCAACGTCCAGGACAATCTTGTTCTTGGTTTTTGCGATGGTTGGACCGATGATTTTTCCGCCTGGACCGGCGCTAAAGAGAATGAGCTGCGCTGGGCTACGTATTGCAGCCTCAATCACTTCGTCATTATCTTTCCAGCTGTCTTTTACGCATCCATCAAACAGAACGGGTTTTGTAAAATGGTAATTTTTTTGAAAATTTTGAATGATCTTTACATAGTCCCGGTGAATGATGTAGATGCCATGGCTCGCTTCGAGAAGCATTTGGATCATTTGATTGGTCCAATCATTTACATAAAAGTTATCAACGTAAGAGAGACGCGGCTGAAAAAACTGATAGAGATGGTATGCCGTGTACGATATGCCGGATACCGAGGGGGCAAAATACGTGCAGCTATTTCCCGCTTCTATGATATCGCGTTGCAAGCGATCAAGTGGCTCTCCGTCGATGCCCAGACGTCTATTCCAGTCGTCATGCTTGCCATCAAAGGCCACGAATGGTTTTGTGGGGTCAGCGTCTAGAATAGCTCGCTCTCCATCTCCCATGCGAACAATGGATAGGCTTGTTTGTTCAAGGAGGGCGCTTCCCACCAGGGAGAGGATGGCTTTAGAGCTGATCGTCTTTAGACAGATATTTTTTTCATCAGCATGTAAGCGTTTTACGGAAAAAATCATAAGAAGATCGTGTGTGAATGAAGGTGTTGATTTATAGATCGTCTGTAATAACGTCGGTAAGAACGCGAACGATATCTTCGTGGACCTTTTGCGGGTCGACGATTTTGGCGACAATATCCTGTTCTTTTTTTGACAAGGTTGATTCGGCTAATGACCGTATGGCGGCAGCAACCACACTCGGATCATCAAATGACGCAATAACCATGCGTCCAAGTCCGGCTTTACGAAGTACCTCCGCGAACCCCACGTTCTCAGAAACGAGGACGGAGCATCCATGGATAATGGCCTCGGCCGCGACGTTGCAGAAGGTCTCAAAATGAGAGGGAACGATAAGAAGATCAATGGATTTATAAAATGCTCTTAATTGTTCTTGATCCATCGAATCTTTTCGTTCAATGGTTTCTGGGATACCGAATCGCTCATCCCAATGCGAGGTAATCATGATCGCACGATGCGGCCAATGCTTAGTCCGGAGCTCTGTATGCGCAGAGATAAATGACTGAAAATTTTTAATGTGTGTCCAGCGCCCAATGGCGGCAATAGTATAGCGTTTCTTTGTTGACCGTTTTCTGGTTGTCGCTCCCACACGACCCACCGGATTTGGGATAACGACCCCTTGTCGTATGGGCTTATGCATGATCTCTTTTTCGACGACCTCTCGACAGAGGGTTGATGGGAAAATAACCGCATGAGCGGCTGACACGATCCATTGTTCATACGCAAGAAGTCGTCGTCGAATGAAATAGCTCTTATGGCTCACTTCTTTCTGTAATACGCCTGCATAGCGTAAAACAATCGGAATACCGAGTTCGTGGGCGGCTTGAGCCAGAATCCATGGCGAGAAATACGTTCCATTAATAAGCACAATATCGGGCGCTTCATGGCGTAACGCGTCTTTTGTGGCTTCGATTAACGGTTTCCATTTTTTTCGAATATTCCCGGTCGTTTCCCATGAAAAACGGGGGATGATATCGATGCCATTGATAATATGATGGGTGAAAAAAGAGGGAAGGTAATGACGAAAAATAATCGCTCCTAAAAAATGGCGCGCATTAATATATTCAATGCCCACGATGGTATCGTCTTTGTCTTTGAGCCAGTCAAAGAGTGCGAGATTGGAAATGGTTATCCCCCCAAATGGGTCGCGGTGAACATTTGTGGCGATTTTCATTGAAAAAAGTATAGCAAAAAAACAGCACGATTACACGTTTTTTTGCTAGATCAAAGCAAGATGGAAGGGCAAGAGCGGACCTGGATTAAAAGTACGCAAGGAGACGTTGATAGTTGATGAAGTGAAAGACCTGGTAGAAAAATCCGGTCCAGACACTCATCATGCCCGTGAGGACAAGGAATCCAAGGATGGTGATACACACGCCTCCGATGATCGAGAGTGTAGACAGATACGTATTTATTTGACGAATAATTTTTGTCGCCTGCCCAACTCCAAGAGCAACAAGGAGAAAAGGGACGGCAAGTCCAAGAGAAAAGACGGCGAGGAGCAGAGTTCCTTCAAGAACCGTTCCGGAGGTTGAGGCGAGCAGGAGAATCGATCCAAGAATCGGGCCAATACAAGGTGACCATCCAAGCGCAAAGGTTGCGCCGAATAGGAAGGAGCTTAACGGTTTTCCCGGAGCGAGTGTTTGTGTGAATGTGAAGTGCCGATCTCTGCCCAAAAATTGAAAGAACGGAAGATCGAACAGATGCGTCATATAAAGTCCGAGCAACATGATCAACCCGCCACTCACTTTTTCCAAATAGAAGCGATAAGCTCCAAAGCCCAAGCGTCCAAGACCGCTCAAGAACGTACCTAAGAGAATAAAAACAATACTAAAGCCTAACACATAGAATAGGGCATTCCAGAGCAGTTTCTTTCGGATATACAGAGCGCTTTCGTTGTTCTTCTTCGCATCGTGTACAGAGACTCCGCTGATGAATGCGAGATAGCCTGGAACAAGCGGAAGGGTGCACGGAGCAAGAAACATGAGGAATCCGGCAAGGAAGGCGGGGATCGCAAGAGCAAAGAACATAGTCGATAACTAGCAAACAATGACTTTTAATTGGTCGGTAAACGTATTCTTGATGAGTCGGTAACAGATCGTATTCCCGCGCCGTTCGCCTTCACAGAGTCCATTGTCACGCATGAGTTGCAAATGCTGTGAGATATTGGCGATCGTCATCCCAAGGCTCTCAGATATTTGTGTGACGCAGGCTTCTTCCTGTTCATACATAAGGCAAAGAATCCTGAGTCTCGTAGGATCGCCTGCGAGCGCGAGGAGGCGAGCAAGCTTTTCTGTCTTGGTCGTAAGAGGATATTTTTTCATGGTAGGTCAATGTATTGTGGTTCAATCATTCAATCAATTGCTTGAATAGTAGATCATCGACTATTCATCGTCAAAGAGCATTGCTAAAATGAGCGTATGAAGCATGTATTCGAGTTTAGCGCACAGGTATTTCCATATCCCGGGATGGCGGCCTGGCGGTTTGTGGCTCTTCCGCAAGCGTTATCAGCTGAGATCAAGACACGATTCGGGAAGATCAAGAAAGGCTGGGGATCTATTCCTGTCCTTGTGACGGTCGGAAAAACGGTCTGGGAAACCTCCATTTTTCCTGATAAAAAATCGCAATCCTATCTTTTACCGATGAAGTTGGAGGTGAGAAAAAAGGAAGGGGTGATGGATGGGGATACGATTGATCTGTACTTACATGTTCGAGTGTAAGGGGTATCAAGTTTATAGAAGGTTCTTAGCTAAACATAACTACGGCCTGTATAATCAATTTTTATGAATAAACAAATAATTCCCTGGATCATCACCGCCTGCCTCGTCGTCGTTCTTGTCGGCTACATAGTCCAGAATACAAGCAAGAAAGAGGTATCAGACTTGACGCCGAATTGGAATTTTTCTTCAGCAACGGGACCTCATCTGTATCAGCAATTAGCTAATTCGTTTGTTTTTGTGATCAAGCGAACGCCGGATGCCGTTAGTTGGCAAAACGGTGACTATGGGGATGGTCAGTACGCGCTCTTCATGATTCAACGCGGGAGGGGAAAGGTTGTTTGCCCCGCCTATTCAGGGTTATCGATTGATGCATCTAATATAGATCTTGATCCATTTGTAGGGAAAGCAGTCCTTGTTACCGGTTTTACGCATCCTGACGAGCGTAGCGGATCGATTCGTGTTGAGAAGCTCGAATTGGATAATGCAGTTAATGCCAAGTTAGAGGAGTATCGTCGAGCGTGCCCCGTTCCGTTTCAAAAGATGGATGAGTCGTAAATAGTTGTATATGGCTACGGGCTCTCTTTTTTCTTTCCGAAGTCTTTAATAAATGACATCGTACTCAGGCCCAGGACACCAGTTCCTTTTTTGAGGTTGTAGGGTTTTAAGATGGCGTCTTTGTATGTTTCTTGGAATTTTTTGACGGCGTTCGCCGTGGCTGCGCCAAAAAAAGTCGTTTCAGAGCCAGGGGAGCCTTGACCCTTTTTTGCGACCACAAAGCCATGGGTGTTTAGAAAGATTTGTAGGGCTTTCACGTCGGTTCCGCGGTCGCCTTGTCGCAGGGCGCGCACAAAGACGGGTACAGGTTTGATGGTGGGTGGAGCCACGTATAACGGGGCGATGACGGCAGGGGAGGAAGGGGTTGGAGCTGCCGTCGTGTTTGATCTGCTGGATACAGAAAAATCAAAAAGGACCGAGTTTATGGCGGAAGGGGCAGTAAACGAAGAGCCTACGCCACCACCTCCACCCCCGCTGGAAGGAGCGGGTGACGCTGGAGGAGCCACATATGTATCGATGGTTACGCGTGAGGTTGCTCGTACAGAGCGATTACCAGTGAGATCTGTGGCAAAAATACTGTAGTAGTAGGTGCCGTCTGCCAGAGATGGATCTGTGTAGCTGGTCATGGTTGTGCTGGTGACAGCCGTACCGTCGGTGACAGAGGTAGGGAAGTCTGTCGTGCTTCGGCGAATGGTTGAGGAGGCAAAATCGGCGTCAACCGGATTGGACCAGGTGAGATGAACAGAGCTTCCGCTTGCTACCGCAGAAAAACTGCTCGGCGCGCTCGGAGCGGTGGTATCAATCGTTGTGCTCGCGGTCCCGGCGTTTGAATAATTCCCGTAACTGTCACGAGCAAAAATACTATAATAGTACACGCCGTCATCTAGACCTGCATTGACGAAGCTCGTATCTGTGGTGGAGGTAACGCCGGTCCCTTCTAGAACCGTCGCCGGGAAGTCGAGCGTACTGCGACGCAGGAAGAAGGAAGCGGTGGTGGGGGGGGTGTGTCCCATGATAATAAAATATTTGAACTGCTCGCCATCACGCTTAGAGTGGGTGTGGCGGGTGGCGTTGTGTCGATGGTGACACTTGCTGTGCCAGCGGCAGAGTAGTTTCCGCCAATGTCCGCAGCAAAAAGACCGTAGTAATAGGTACCATCCGGCATACCTGTTTCCGTAAGGCTGGTGACGGTGACATCTGTGGTTGTCACTGTGCTCCCGTCTGTATAAGAGACCGGAAATTCACTCGTACTTCGGCGGAGCATGAAGCTCGCCGTATCAGCCGGAACCGACCAAGAAAGATGGATGCTCGTATCCGTAGCTTCTGCCGCGAGGGTAGGGGCATCTGGCGGCAGATCAATCGTCACGGTTGAAGTTACAGCAGAGCTGTAATATCCATCACTTGTTTGGTTGAAGAAGCTGTAATAATAGGTTCCTTCGTCCAGTTCGGTATCAGTAAAGCTTGTGCTCATGCTCGATGACGTAACGGCAATGCCATCAGTTGCGCTCTCTGGGTAGCCGCTGGTACTGCGTCGAATCGTGACGCCACTAAAATCAGTGTCAGAAACGCCCGCAGTCCAGTTTAAGATGGCGCTCGTACCGCTGGCAGAAGATGAGGCGCTGGAAAGCGGATTAATGGGATTATAGGTCATAACCGCTCCACTGCTATTGATGAGAGTGATTCTTCCGGTACTCGCCCGAACATCTATACCGGCAATATTCGAAACGGCCTTTGTCCATAAAACGCTTCCGCTTGTCGCCGAGATCTTTGTTAGGGTGCTTGTACTGGCATAATAGAGGGCGTGACCATCATTTGATGCCGCCAACCCTTTTATATTAGAAGCTGTTGGGCCACCGGTAGTAATCGTCGTATCAGAAACGCCTAAAGCAACCCGGGCGAATCTTCCGGCGGTGCTCAGGTAGAATAGTGTGCCTCCACCGTAAGCCAAACGGCCGGCGGAAGCGGACAGGGTGCTCGTGGGTACAACGGGATTCAGGCTCGTATCGAGAGAATAGGCGTTTAATCCCTTGCTTGCGTAGACGGTAGTGCCATCACTATCAATAGTTATCGCCGATGACCCTGTGGCAAGAGCTCTGCTGGCAGCCAGGGTGGCCGTGTAGTCGCTTACATTATATCGGTAGGTCGCATTCGTGGCACCATTGATAACGAGAAAAACGCTCCCATTATAAACAGCCATATCTGAGGCGGAATGTGCAGGCAAAGCTACACTATAAGAGATGCTACTAAACGTAGATCCATCGGCGCTTATGATGCCAAGCACGTCCGTGCTGCTGCCAAGCACGTATACACTATCATTAGCCGGATCTACTCGGACCTGACGGATGGTACCAATCACCCCTGTCGAGGCCGTGGCGGAAAACGTGCTGCGGAGCGGAGCGCTCGCGTGTGCGGGTGTTGCGTTGGTGAAAAGCGTGCTCGCACTGGCCAGCGCAGCTCCAAAAAAAATAACCGTTGATTTCCAAAAATGCATAGACGTAGTATAGCATTGAGCAAAGTTCGCGCTAAACGAGAGTATTCCCGCACTCAATAAAAGCGGGCAGGGTAACGAACGGAGGTTGTGTTTACAGGTTACCGAGGGCAATGCAGAGAGATCCTATGCTCACAAGGAGAAGGGGGATGAGCCATAATTCTTGAAAGCCACCAATCAGAGGAGTGATCCGAGGATCGGATGAGAGATACACCGCAATCGTTTCGCCCGGCGTGTACCAGCCTACGCTAACGCGCGCTCGAGTGGCTACCTCTTTTTTTGTTCCTTCTTGATCCTTGTACTGAACCACAACGCGGTGCATGCTGTCCGCTAAGCCGTTGTCACTTGCTTCTTCAATGCGAAGGATGACGCCCGCTACTCGGTACCCAGAAAAGACACGCAGGAGACGTTTCACGAGGAGAAAAAAACCAAGGAAGACAAGCACGATTCCAAGGAGAGGGAGGAGGGTCATGATCATAATAATGTACGAAGTATACCCTATATGGGGTGGGGGATCGACCCGCTATTTGTTAATTGATGAAATGGTGTCATGATAAAATCATATGTATCCATCCACGTCACCCGCGCCCGGTCTATCGCCCGACCTGATCTTTCGACGTATCCGAAGGTGGGGAGTGATATTCATGTTTCTGGTAGGTGTATTTGTGGCCGCCTGTATTTTTATTCCATCTTGGTACATCAACCGAAACATTGAACCGACAATGGCACCACCCGGAAATGCGGCTCAGTTTGACCCTATACAGGCGCTGCCCGCCATCCGGTCCTATGTCGGAACCGATGCACAACTTGTTTCGTTGTATGCGCAGATGGTTCGCTCAGATGGAACGCAGGATCTTCAGGCCACGTATACCCCCGGTCCAAAAGTGGTCTATTCATTCACAAAAGGAGGCGCTCCCTCTGAAAAGACGCCTCCGGTGGGGACGGGCGTTCAAGAGGGGTACGGATGGCGTCAGGCGGTGACGGTGAGCGTGTCTCGTCCCGGACAACGATATTTTGTAAAGAAGCAAAGTGGAGGATTTTCTTCTTCCTACAGCTATGTCAGCAAGGGCATGCAAAAGACTGAAGATGCTGCTCAACTCATGCGCCTTGCCTCTACCGTTACACCTCCTGGCTGCACGTTACAGGGATTATGGAAACAGGCCATAGCCGCGGGAGCGCCGAGTGATGGGGTAGCGGATATTCTGTATGATGGAAAAATGTATACGTTTAAAATCTATGGTCGACCGCTTGCGTTTGCCTTTGGATTAGACTGTGCCATGATGCGTTAAAAGAAGCATGAGCAACGATCGTAAACGGAAGATCCTTTGTCATAAATCAAGCGTATGCCGATAACACGGGGAGGCGTGAATGCACTATCCAGACCGATGGGATATAGAAAAGATGTATTCGTGTTTGAGTTACGATGTTGGCATGGACCGCGACCAAACCACGCGACCGGTCAGTTTCATGCCTTTGTGCTCGATCGGGGTGTAGTTACGCGTCTCGTAGGGTGTCCGGGACTGTCAGGGGCCGTCTGTCTTTTTCCGAATGAACAGGAGATTCACGTGGCTCTTGGTACGAGGATCATGCGTTTTGAAAAACAAGCGGGGGCTTGGGTTCGCATACAAGACATTCCTGACAAGATCGGGGTAACGGAGTTCAGGGTTTTTCCTACGTATGGAGCCATGTGTTGGAGCGTGAATACATGTTGGAAATGGAACGAAAAAGAATGGGCACCTTACCCATTTCCGGTGACGCGTTTCGGGAGCATCTTTTCCTTTTCAGATATCCAAGAATATCAGGGAAGACTCTACGCGGTTGGCTACGCGGGTATTATGTTGGTGCTGGAAGAGACGGGGTGGAAAGAAGTGCAGACTCCGACGACGCAGGCGATCCAGGTTGTGGCAGTTGGAGATGGCGCGCTGTTCATGGCGGCGCGAACCACGACAGAATCTGCGCCCGGGGGAATTTGGAAATACGCGGAGGGTATGTGGACGCAGGTGCTTGTGCACACACCACCCGCTGCCTTCCTCAGCATGTGTTTGTTTCTTGGTAAAATATACGTCACTATTGACGGTATGGGGGTTTACGTGGTCGAGCAAGGTGGGCTGATACCTTGTCTTATCAATAAAGAAACAAAGCCAGGGCTGTTTGTAAGCGCACAGGCTCGCGCCCTTTTCATCTGTACGAAGGACGAGATATTTATCTCGGAGGATGGAATCCGGTTTGAGTCATTTCACAAGACAGAAGGGCTCGCACAGATGCCTGCATAGCCCGGCATCATCGACTAAAGAGTTGGAGTACTCGATGCGTCTGAGTGAGGCTGAGAAAGATCTCTCACACTGATGAGTCGTTGTCTTTCTTCAAGAGCTTTCTTCATCCCTCTTGCAAGGGAAGTATACGTATTTAGAAAATCAGGCCTCATTAATATCTGTGTAACGCTTTCCTTCAGCGCCGTTCGTTGTTCCAAAGAAAGATCTCTTGCTTGATCTGGACGTTTCTTTCTTTGTCGTTCAAGTTCTGCTCGGATCAGGGAGGCGGTATGAGGAGGGTATATGCGCAAAGCACAGGCGAGGACAAGATCCTCTTCTGTTATGAGAACGGCATGAGGGACCCGATCGCTTTCATGTCTAAAAATGTCTTGTAATTCTTCCCTATGCCGTGAACGAATCTGGGCAAGAGAAGGGGGTGGTTCGATCGAAGAAGGTGGGAGAGGGAGGATTTCAGACATAACCATAAGCGAGAAGGAAAATGATCGATGTGCTCATTGTAGGCGCGCACGGCGAGGTTGCCAATGGGGTTCCGAAGAAGAGGGGTAGGTAAATAGAGGAAGATAGTATACAATGTCGCTTCAGGATGTGACGGCCGGCTAATAAGCTTAAAATACCTTTTGTGCTCTGGATTTCTCTCTTGCAGGTATATATTCGAGGGTGCGCGCGCGTCCAGGAAGGTATGCCGTATATGTACGATATTTTTCCACGACAGGGCAGGGGTCTGCGATCATTGAGCGCGGGATTGAACTGATAAATCCGGGCGTAAACGTCAAATCAAATAGCTATCCCGTAAAGGCCATCGAAGAAATAAAGCTCTTTAAGAAAAATCTGGCTCTGGGAGAAGGAGGGGACGATGTAAAAAGACTTCAGCAATTTCTGAATACGCACGGGTATCCGGTTGCAAAGAGCGGGCCAGGCTCATTAAAAAATGAGATCACGCGATATGGACAGGCAACGAAACAAGCCTTAATGAAGTTTCAAAAAGCGAACAAGATTATTCCGGCAAATGGCGTGTTTGGGGAAAAAACGCGCAGCGTCATCAATAACTATTTGAAAAATGGCCGATAGACAGAAAAAGGTCGGAGGGCCATCATTAACCCCAAACGCATGCTCTATTACTCAAAAGCGGTAGTGTATACCATTATAGCGATACTCGTGTGTGGCGTTCTTGCCTTGTGGTTGATGAACGATCCTTCCATGAGTAATGCCAAGCTGTTCTGGATGACAGTAGGCTGTGGTGGCGCGGTGAGTTATCTTCTCTACCGTCATCTGAGTTGTGTGCAACGCCTGTCTTTTGATGGGGATCATATCTCCATGAGTGGGCGAAAGAGCATTGTTCATGGCGGCGAGGAGTTCAAAATGATATATCGATCCACGTTCTTGGTGTTTGCTGGGTTTCAGCTAATTTTGCGCGCTTGGCGTCCAGAAACGGGAATGATCGTGTATAGGAATACGACACGATATATTCCATTCATGTCTTTGTTCGACCGCATCTTCCCGGCAAGCAACGCAAAGAGGCAGGTCTTATTTTTTGGAGCATGGAAGCGCTCTTCCGGAGAGGTGGTACCGGATGGAGAGATTCAGCAACGGATTGAATCTGCCTGCGCACGCGAGGGTCGTACGATAAAAAATGTACCGATAGAACCGGAGCTACTAGCCTGCGCAACGCTCGCCGGACTCCTTCTGTGGATCTTATTTCGGTAGGCTGCGATGAGCGTATGAGGATATACCTGGCGAAAGAGCGTTAAGGCTCAAATCCTTCATAGCGAGGAGTGTTGTTGGATCTGTTACGGTAAAGAAAGATGCTGAGTCCAAAAAGAATAGCAGAAAGGAATACCGAAAAAAGTGCATCCATAAAGTAATGGGTGCGATCAGCGGTAAAGAGATGATATCCGGCACGGAGGTGCCAACTCCCCAGGAGGAAAAGGAGAAAGGAGACGAGTGCTTTGAAACGCTTCTGAAATTGATAGATTCTTTCCCGAGAAGGAGGTTGTTTAAACTTCATAAAGAAAGTATAGCAAAAAAGAAGGGTTCTGCCCCCGATGTCCAATACCAGGATCTTCCGTTAAGATAAAAGAATGAATATACAAAAAGGGGACGCAGGTACGTTGATTTTTTGCCTGTTGGGCTGTGAGCTCGCGGGTATAATCGGCTCTATTTTCACCATAGAGGCTATTCCGACGTGGTACGCAACCCTTGTGAAGCCCGCGCTGAATCCTCCGAGCTGGGTATTTGGACCCGTCTGGACGATGCTATATGCCTTAATGGGGCTTGCGGTCTTCCTGGTGTGGAAACAGGGTTGGAGACGTAAAGAGGTAAAGACGGCTCTCGGTCTTTTTGGGGCACAGCTTGCCACGAATGCGCTGTGGTCGATCCTCTTTTTCAGAATGCACAGCCCCTTTTACGCATTGATCGATATTCTTGTAATGTGGGTTCTTATTCTTGTAACGAGTATCGCCTTCTATCGAATCTCAAAACCAGCGGCCTACCTTCTGATGCCCTATCTAGGCTGGGTAAGTTTCGCGACGTATCTGAATTACATGATCTATGTCCTTAATCAATAAGATCGATCTACGAGGCGTTCACAAGCAGAACATCGCCCCCGTCCTTGTTGCCTTATGTGTAACCTGTTCTTTTTTAGGGGCAGGTCGTGAGAAAGAGGGAGCATCACAAACGGTTGATGTATCCCCTGTAACAACCGTAGCAGCTATCCAGGATCACGGAGTCGAATACACCTCTGAAGAGGCGGGTATCCCCATCAATCATGAAGATCAGCTGCAGGATTTGGTTTACCTAAAAAAGATAGATCTAAAAGACGGAAAACTCTACGTGACCGTTGACCCCGTTCGGTTTATTGATTGCCGCAAGGCAGAACGTCTCCATCAGGTTGTTTCAAAAGAATGTAATAATCATCCGGAGGTTGGGTTCTCGATAGAGAATGGGGATGCCAAGACCTACACGTATGAGATGGCCACCTCTTCAGGTCCGTTTTTCTTAAACAGAATGGATTTTGGAACAAAGAAGGCATGGAGAACAATGGATGTGCCTACGATGCGAGGATTGCTTGATGGAACCATCTCTCGTTCGAGCCTCGGAGATGAATACTATGATGCTGTCTTACGCGATGATCCGACGAATGGAATTCCTGGCACCCTTTTCTATATCATGAAGAAACAGGGAATCATTGAAAAAATGATCGAGAAATATCGGGCATAGGAGGTATAAAACGAACGTGAATCGCAGCCCTTATCGTCAGAGCGTAGTAAAAATGCAGAAAACGCCGGATGGCGTTTGAGGAAGGGAAGGGTCAGGGGGCGAAGAAGTGGACTTCGGCCTCTCGCTCATCCGTGGAGTCTTTCGAGCTCACGGCCACGAGTCGACACCATGTCTTCGCGTCGAGGCGGAAGACGACACGACGCACCAGCGTGCCACTGACACGCAAGAGGACCTGCCGACCACCCTGCTTGTCGCAGAAGAAGAACGAGAGGCTGAGGTTGTACAGATCGTGGTCAGGCCGCTTGCCTTCATAGAAGATCTTCTCGATGGTCGCGCACTGCTCTTCGGTCATGATGCCGGCGCCGGGCTCGATCGCGAACCACTGGTGCCGGATCCGCTCCGGGATTTCTTTCCGAATCCGGTCCCTTTTTCCTTTGAAATCGGGCTGGTACGGCCGGTAGGTGGGGACTTCTGCTCTTGATTTCACGAATACACTCCTTTATCGCTCGACGGAACGACAGGAAACCCTATAAGTATTTTACGATTTTGTCAAGAATCATAAGGGGAACGCTTCCTCTTCTACAGACAGAAAATAAGGTATACTGAAACCCTATGAAAACCTTTACCGTCCTCTATCAAATGCCCGTGGCTGGTCTTGAAGCGTGGATGCAGAAGCCGAAATCAGAACGCAAATCCATGGAGACAGAGATGAAACAAGACTGGGATGCCTGGCTCGAGGCCCACAAAGACCTGGTGAAAAACACCATCGGTCTCGGAACCACAACGCGCATCAGTGCAGCAGGCGCCAGTCCCGCCAAAAACGGTCTCATGCTCTCCTCCTACGTGATGGCAGAATCTGTTGAGGAAGTCGTCGCCATCTTCAAAGATCACCCTCATCTCAAGATTCCAGAGGCCACCATCGATATCATGGAAGCCAAGCCCATGACGGCTTAAATACTAAAAACATGACGTCCACCAAAAACCATCACAACCGTGATGGTTTTTGGTGGACGCAACCCGACAAAAAACTCACAAAACTACCAGATTGGGAAGGAAGAGGGCTTTTCTATGACGAGCATATCTAAGGTTGTTATGGGGGTTCAATCGAAAAGGCGAAGAGTATAGACGTGGACGGATAGGGTGTGTTGACATTGGTGGGAAAAAGAGGTGGTATTGAGCCGTAATCGAGGGAAAATTCTCTCGATGCGAACCCTGTTACAACTCGCAAAACGGGAGGCGTCATGTCTGATCAAGGTCTTCAAGTCATCTGCTTGACGTCAGAGCTTATCCATACGTGTGATGACGGAACGCGGGTCTCCGGATTCGCGCCCGGTGCACGGATGGAGCTGCCGATGGATCATACCCACATGGGGCTGGTCGTCACCGGGGAGGCGGTGGTTTCACACGGAACGAGACAGCGGCATCTGTGCGAAGGGGATTTCTTTTCTGTCACCGGTCTGGCGACGATCGCAGCCAGCGGCGGCGGAATCGTGATTTCTGTGAGCGGATATAGCGGGTTCTCTCTCTTCGGCGGGCCGATCGAAGAGGTGGGTAAGCTCCGCTACATCGATGGGTGCACGGACACCGTGTTGGTGCCGCCGGTAAGGAAGGGTGATCCCTGTCTCAACCACCTTCACTTTCCGCCCCACACCGTACAGACGCTGCACACCCATCCCTCGGTGCGCGTGAACGTGGTCTACCGAGGTGAGGGGATCTGCTGCGTGCCGCCCGAGGGAGGGGGTGAGGTGTCGCTCGTGCCCGGATCAGCCTTCATCCTCAAGGCTCAAACCGTCCACGGCTTCAAGACGGGGGAGGGCGGCATGGACGTGATCACGTTCCATCCTGATAGCGATGTCGGGATGACGGATGATGATCATCCGATGTTGAATCGCACGATGGTGGGACGCGTCAGCGCTCGAGATCTCCCGGATATCCGTACAGGAGGAAGAAGATGAAAACGCTGCACATCAGTGCCGGAGGGAACGGTACGCGCATCGCTTCGTATATTTCTTCTGTTCCGTGGGATATTCCCAAGCACCTCCTGCCGATTCCTCGTACGGCTGGCACGCTGCTCGGCGAGATCGTGCGCGGAGCCGGTCCCGTGTTCGATCAGGTCCAGGTCTGGGCAAATCAAGAGACGCGCGCGCAGCTCGCGCAGGCTCTCAATCCCTATCCTTTCGCAAACGTACAAATCGATACCGACATGACTGGTCCGATGGGACCTGTGGCGCGCCATCTGCTGCAAACTGAGCGGAGGACCTACGGATGTGCCGGCGATTTCTACAGCGACTTCGATTGGGATGCGTTCGAGCGTTTTCATGACGTTCATGGCCGTCCTATCTCCATCCTGGTGGCAAAGAGCGTGCCGGCACCGGGTGGGGCCCGCTTCCTGCTCGAAGCGGGATGTGTAGCGAGCTGGGAGCGCGTCGATCGCACCACTGAGGAAGATCGAATCAATATCGGCTGTTATATCGTTGATCCCGTTCCTGAAGTGGTTGAGGCGCTGCGAGCGCTGAAGAAGCACAAGGAGGACCCGTTCTTCGATGCCTTCGTCCCGAGGGGGTTGGTAACGGGTTACGATCCTGGTACGATCGGGTACAATGTAAATGTTTCGGCGGTGTATGAAGAGCTGGTACGTGCGCTGATGTAAGAAGACGGATATTCTACGGATATCAGATAGTCTGAGGGAGGCAGGAGGAAGAGAGCGAAGTATGAAAATCATCGGTGAATTCAACGTCACACTCGTAAAGAAGCGAACGCTCGACGAGATCGTCGCAGGAAGCGGGTACGACGAGATCAACCCGCTCGTCAAAGTGGCTCTGGAGAGACAGCGTCTGCCGATCCAGGATCCAAGTATCAGCCAGCGCACGATCGGACTCATGGAGGTGGAGGACCTCATCGAATCACACGACGTGTTGGCAAGAGCGGCCGAGATGGGGTGGACGCGTCCGAGCGTCGAAGACGCTTTCCTTCTCGGTGAGCAATGTTCTCAAGCACAGAAGGAGGGCAAGATCGTCTTTCTCTGCGAGCCTCCGTACGTGTGGAGCGGGCACTCCTTTCAGCTGATGCTGGACTTCGATCGTTCCAAGGGACGTATTATCACGCTCGTCTCTTCCGGCAATCGCTGGCACAACGGGTACCGGTTCGCCCTCCGCAAGAAGTGACAACGTGAGGAAAAACATCTAACCTTCATAGCTGGTGGCTCAACCCACCGGCTTCCTTTTTTAAATACCGAGCCTGTCTATGCAAAAAACCAAACTTATTTTTCTCCGTCATGCTGATACACAAAAAGATCCTACGCTCAACGCGGCTTTGTGGGTGCTGTCTGAGCAAGGAATAAAACAGGCACAAGATGTTTCGCTTTTGCCGGAAATGCAGGAGGCGGCCTGTATATACGTATCAGAAGAACAAAAAACCGCGCTCACAGCTGCACCCCTCGCTGGTAAGCTCGGGAAAGAGCTTTGGGTAAGAGCATTTTTTAATGAAGTAAAACGAGGGGATGCGTTTCTAACCAAAGAGGCCTTTGAGGCAGAAAAAGACAAGCAGCTGATTGATCTTGATTACCATGCGTTCGGTGGAGAGTCTGGATATGAGGCGCTGGCTCGTTTTACTGAAGGGGTAACAGAGGTCATCAAGGAACATCAAGGAAAAACGGTGTTAATTGTAACGCACGGCACGGTGCTCAATATATATTTTGCCGAATGCTTGCACGTCTTAGACCAGCTGCCTGAGCGTTGGCGTAAAACAGGTTTTTGCGCCTATGGCTGTGTAGAAGACGGAGTTGTTACCAAAGATATTGTGGCTTAAACGGTTTCTTTTGCGATGAGAACAACCTCCCCTTGCGTCGCATCGACACGAACTGCCACCCCATCGCGTAAAAGGTGAGTCGCGTTTTTTAGTCCGATGCAGCACGGTTTTTGCATTTCTCGACACACAACCGCTGCATGGCTCAAGATGCCGCCTTCTTCGGTAACGACGGCCGCTGCGCGATGCATTGCATCAATTAAATCAAAATCCGTACCAACCGCCACCATAATGTCTCCGGTCATGACGTTGGCTCCATCTTTTTTGTTCAGGACAATTTTACACGGTCCAGACACGACTCCCGGCGAGGCACATTGTCCTCGAAGCATAGATGGAGCGGGAGGCGGTGTAGGGGAGATAAAATCTTGTGAATAAATGGCAAAGTCCTCGAATCGCGTAAACATGACTCCATTCGCGGCTCGATGGTTGATCTCTGTCTGTGGAAGGGTCTTTGAAGTAAGAAGAAGGTCAACGATTTCAGCTAACAGATAAAAGTTTAGGTGGTCGCGATGCTCAAGCCCCCGACGAGCAATCTCATCAAGCATCTGAAAGCGATAACGCATGCTTTGTCCCAACAGGGCTTTATTTGTATCGCGAAACAATCCGCCCTGCACGAGGAGGGGGATTAAGGCGGTTAATTTTTTATTGCGGAGGGCGCGCAGGAGCGTTCGCGATGTTGGAGTAAGTAGACGCGGAAAGAAGGATTGTTTTGGTGGTTCGAAGGTATGTAAAATAGCTGTTTGAAAAACCGACCAAGTATCCTCAAAGACGGGCGGGTTCTCGCCATAGGCGGAGTACAGATACTTATGAGTTTCATGATGTCGCTCGATCTCTTTTTTAGCGCGTTCTTCTCGGTAAAGCGAAAGAGCTTTGAAGTATCGATGTTTTCGTACGATCTTCGAGAAAGCAAGGCGCTCTTTTTGCGAGGCGGATGGCTGTTGACTTTGAATGAATTCCATAAACAGAGCCTCGGCTTTTTCAGGATTTGGCTCTTGCTCGCGAAGAATCTTTTTAACAGCAATGGTGAGTCCGTGTTCGACTTGTACAAAATTGAGCACGTATAATTCGCCAAGAACAACAGACTGGAAACGGATCAGGAGGGAGGCAAGATCTTGGTTGGAGAGTTTTGTGAGATTGGTTGCACGAAGGCGTTTGATGAATGTATGAAAATGCTCGCGTTTGCGGGCATAGAGCGCCTTTGTATAGGTGATGAGGGATGGATCGAGCGCGTAGTACTGATCACCAAGAATGGCTCCTAAACGATCCCATTCGTGGGTTGGGGCGTAGGATTGGACGATTCCATCCTTCCAGATGGTGACGGTGTGCCTAAAACGGATAGAGTTTATTTTTGGTTCATGACGATTATACAAATCATGAATGAATTCAACGCCCATGAGGTGGGCAACATTTCGCATGTTGATACGTTTCCACTCCACGGCATTGGGAGAAAAAT
The DNA here is from genome assembly GCA_964562155.1 of uncultured Gammaproteobacteria bacterium. Lineage (GTDB taxonomy): Bacteria > Patescibacteriota > Patescibacteriia > 2-12-FULL-60-25 > 2-12-FULL-60-25 > JAGOUY01. The sequence continues at coordinate 72,137 of CAZLRU010000002.1, read as the reverse complement.
GGCAATTTTCCATCATAAGCGATCAAAGTATAGGCTAAATCATGTTATAGCGTCTGGCAAATACAAAAACCTTCTTTCGGAGTAGGAGAATAAACCGAGCAAACATGGTATCCTAGAGACAGGTACTCCTATGTCTTCTATCGCCTACGCGATCTTCTCCGCCTTCTTCGCGTCTCTTGTCGCTATTTTTGGAAAAATAGGCATAAAAGAGGTAGATAGTAATCTAGCGGTAGCAATACGAACCGTCATTATTGTGATATTCGCGTGGGGAATTGTCTTTGCGCAGGGAAATGCCGGCGATCTCTGGAAGATCTCCAAATACTCCTACCTCTTCATCGTATTATCGGCAATCGCCACGGGTCTCTCATGGTTGTTCTATTACAAGGCGCTCCAATTAGGGGAGGCGTCCCGTGTCGCGCCCATTGATAAGCTAAGTGTACTGCTGACGGTGATCCTGGCATTTGCCTTTTTGGGGGAAAAGCCTACGATAGGAAATGTGACTGGCGGATTACTTGTAACCGCTGGGGTCATGGCAACCATCTTTATAAAATAAGCTGCAAAGCTTTTACGCTTCTAGTATGAATGGATACGTTGCAAACATCGAAGCATTATCACTCAAGAATGAAAACTTTCGAGCGGTCCTGTACACGGATAAGAGATGTCAGCTTGTAGTCATGTCGTTACGCGGAAAGGAAGAAATTGGAGAGGAGGTCCATGATGTCGACCAGTTTATTCGCGTCGAAGCGGGTGAGGGGACAGCGGTCTTGGACGGCCAAGCCCATGATCTACAAGACGGAAGTGTAGTGATCGTCCCGGCGGGCACCAAACACAATATTATCAATACGAGTGATAAGGAGATGAAGCTTTACACGTTGTACATGCCTCCCCACCACCGAGACGGTGTTGTTCATGCAACGAAAGCAGAGGCTGAAGCCGATACCACCGATGAATTTGACGGAGAAACCACGGAATAGATCTAGGGCGATTTTGTCGTTTTCTTCTCTTGTTGCTATCGTTGCAGCATGCCCAAATATCTCGCTCTCTTGCGCGGCATCAATGTCGGGGGAAGAAATCTGATTCGGATGACGGATTTGAAAACATGCTTTGAACAGCTTGGATGTTCTCATGTGACCACCTACATTCAAAGTGGGAATGTGATTTTTAAAACAAAAAAAGAACGTGCGGATGTTTTGGTGAAAAAAATAGAAACAGCTCTAACAAGATGCTTCGGTTTTTCTATTCCCGTCGTCATTATCACCCACGCTGAACTTCGTGACACAGTCGAACACGCTCCTAAAGGATTCGGTACCGACCCCACCACATTCCGTTACGATGTCATCTTCGTCAAAAAACCGTTGACGACAAGCCGGGCGATGCAAAGCGTCAGCACCAAGCCCGATGTTGATGTGGCTCATGTGGGCAAACACGCTCTATATTTCTCGCGGCTTACCGCCCGCGCCACGCAAAGCCGATTATCCAAAATAGTGCAAACACCAATCTACCCCAACATCACAATACGGAATTGGAATACGACCACAAAAATCTTAGCCTTAATGGATGCAGAAAAACCATGAATCTCTATCTCGTTCGACACGGCCAAAGTTTTTTAAACGCGGAAGAAAAACATCAAACCGCTACAGACAAGCTTTCGCCGCACGGAAAAGAGCAGGCGAGGGTCCTCGCGAAACGATTTCAAGACATTCCAATAGAGACGATTGTGGTAAGTCCATTTGAGCGTACACAACAAACGGCGCAAATCATTGCCAGCGCAATACAAAAAACCATTGAAACGAATCAGTTGCTTACAGAAGTGAAACGACCTACAGAGATCGAGGGTCGACGGCTCGATGAGCCAGAAGTAGTGCGGATTAAACAGTTGTGCGAAGACCATGCCGAAGATCCAGCCTGGCGTTACTCTGACGAGGAAACCTTTTTCGAGTTCAAAGAACGAGCGCATCTGTTTCTGGCGGAGCTAGAGACGCGATCCGAGCAGCATATTCTTGTCGTAACACACGGCCATTTTATTAAGATGTTGATTTGCGTGATGATGTTTGGAGATGAGTTAACGCCTACGCTAAAACGCAAATTTTTCAACACCTTCGCTATTCAAAATACCAGTATCACGGTTTGCAAGAGAATCCAGGGAGCGGCGTGGCGAGTGCTCCAGTGGAATGATGATGCTCACCTTGGTGAGTTGGCGCAAACGTGAAAACTGCTTAAGGCAAACTCACAAATAACTGAGTAAGAAAATATTCACCCAAGGAACTCTGCGCGACGCCGATCCCTGTATGCGTGAAAACGGTCTTTTCGATATTCTCACGATGTCCCGGGCTCTCAATCCAAGATTGGACGGCGGCTGCAGCTGTGTCGTCTTCGTAGATATTGGATTCAATATTTTCTCCCATCCATCCGATCGGGAGAGTTCGCTTTAATGTTTCATAACGAGCATCGAATCCATCATGATTAAAGCCTGTCGTTCCAGCTGCCATCTCCGCGCTATGCGTCCGCGCCACCGAGGCAACCGTTTCGTTCCAGAGCAAAAGAGGAAGGCCTTTTGAGGCGCGATAGGTATTAATATTTCGCCACGTCGCTTGCTCGATCTCGAAAAACGGCGGTCGACTTGGCGGAACGGTTGTGCTCGCTAAAGGAGTCCGTTCAGTGGAGGGAGAGGGGGTTAGCTGGCTGATAGGAATCTGAGCGAGAGCGGCATCTGTGATACCCAGTCCCACTCGTCGCATCAGGGTATACGCATCTTCAGCCGTACGAAGAAACGTTGCCGTCAGTGTTTTTGGAGAGATGTAATAAGCCTCCCCATGAGATTCAATATCTAGGACGATCCTCCCTGCTAATCGAGCAGGGAAACGTCCCATTGCTAAATACCGCTCCAACTCCTGATGGCGGATGCCAAGCCCTCGGGTACGCATGAGCGCATAAGCTTGTTCAGCGCCGCCAAGAGAAAAACGTGTTTTGGTAACGGGGTCTATATACCAAGCTGCTCCGCGCTGCTCCACCTGCAAAAGAATCTGACCAGAGAGACGCTGAGCAATGGGAGATGCTGCTTCAAGAGTGGAGGAGAGGGAAAAGAACGCGAGAAAAGACGCGAGACTGATCCGTAGGAGCCGGGAAGATGAGGAAGACATATTGAAAAAGTATACCCTCTTTGTGGGCAATTTATCTATAAACAGGAGAGCCATGGAAAAGTTGATAAAAAAGGGCATTTTCTATAGAATGGAAAGCATCTATTTATCTTTCCTATGAAAAAACAGAAAGTTCTCTTTTGGGTAACCACGACAATTATTTTTCTTTTCGAAGGGGTGATGCCGGCGCTCACTTCGCACACGGATATGGCGAAAGAGGGGATTCGGCACTTGGGCTACCCTGACTACTTTGGACCTATGTTGGCGGTCTTTAAAGTCCTCGGTGCATTGGCCTTGATCATTCCTGCGGTACCTAAGCGAGTAAAAGAATGGGCCTATGCAGGGTTTGGAATTGATTTTTTAGCCGCATTAATCAGTCTCTGTGTTGTAGATGGGATTAGTCTCAAAACGGTTAGTTTTCCGCTCGTGTTCATCCTGATCCTGGTAGGGTCATACACCTCATATCAGAAGCTTCAAGCAGAAAAAAATTCATAAAACGATAAAAAACCCGGGCATGTCCCGGATTTTTTATCGAATAGCCAATCTCTTTCTATGAAGTGCCAAGCATGCAAAGCGGACCTCCTCGCAACCGCACGATTCTGCAACCATTGTGGGGCAGAAGTAAGATTAGGTAAACAACCTGGCACAGGCGGGGATCAAGAAGCGCCCGAGAGCCTGCAAGAAGATGACCGACCGCTCGCAAGAATTGGCCAGATTCTGTTGGTGTTACTAATCGTGGTATGGGTCAGCTGGTACCTTTGGTATCAATGGATGGGAAATGGTGCTTCGAATTGGGGTTTTACGCTGAAATAAAGAGGAAAGGTTATGCAGCTTCTTGTACTGGGGGTCTGAGCTGAGCGTCAATTTTCATAAAGGAACGCTCGATTGCGTCACGGGTTTGAGAGCCGGGGGGGAATGTTTTATGAATTTCATGAATCCGTTTCCGGTACATCTCAAAGAGATTGTTTTTTGGAATGGTGGGCATATCTAAGGCGGGAATAGCCTCCATAGCCTGAAGAATAGTGGTTAATCGAGTTGGAAACGTCTCTGCCGAGCCACCGAGATAATAGGATAGGCGTTTTAATTTTGCTAAGGCCTTATCTCTGTCCTTGGCACTGAGAGAGCTGTTCTCAGCCGTCTTCTTTAGGCCTTCTACAAAGGTACTCATGTCACGTTTAATACTCAGGAGCTCCAGCTTAAGTAACGGATCCGTTTCGGGTTTGGTGGATGCGACGAGATCTTCTGTCCGCGCAAGATAGGAAATGGGAATGGCTTCCTCGGTGATTCGACCGACGTTCTTCAGAAGAGCTTCCGCGGTAGGCTGAAATTCGGGGGTGGGAGATATGAGTTCGTCAGGAACGGCATCTTCATCAAAAAGTTCTTTGGTGTGCTCATGAAAGCGTTTAATCAGTTTTTCCTTTTCGCTTCTGGTTAAAATCTTGCCATCCAAGGAGCGCTGAGTAAGGAGAATGGTGGGAAGATCTCGAACTTCAACCAAGGCCTCGTTAAGGGCTGAGGAGTAAGATTCAAGTGAGCCATAAGGGCTTTCGGTCGACTCAGAAGGGAGAGGCTTCTTGGCGGGCGCTTCCGCTTGTTTGCGGGAGAAAAAATGGCGCACGCTGACCACGGCCCGGTCTTTCAGAGCGTTGAGACGATGTGCCACGCCACCAAATAACCCTCTAACGGGGGCCGTGGGAGGGGCTGGGGGAGGAGAAGGAGGCGGCGCATCTTCCGAGGCTTCATGTTCGCGGATCACGTCTAGGATGGCGCCGCGCATCGCATCAAGCTTTAGCTGCACCTCTTTATATTCATGAGATTGTTGATCGTGAATGGTGAAAAGATGATCCTCCACTCCTTGAAATTCACGGAGAAGTTCATTTAAAGAGCTTGGCAAATCAGGGCGTGGGATATAGCGCTGAGCGGTTTCGCTGGTTGCTGGGGGCTTTGTGGGGGATTTTCGCAGTTGTTCGCCGCTCACCGCTTCATTGTAGGGTTTTTTCTTCTCAGGTGAGCGACGGGGGAGGGGTGGAGGTTCAGCTCCGCGGCGAGGGGAAGGAGCGTGTTCAGCTTGAAGCATAATGAAAGGATAAAAATATAGGTTAATAATAGCACGATCTTCGCCGCGTGTTAAAAGAAAAAGCTTGTCCGTTCATCATTGTCTTTTTATCACCTTCCCTTCATGATATGGCCATATGAAAAAAATCCTTACAGGTCTCCTCATCTTCTTTGCGGTCGTGGCTGTTCTCGTGATCAATCCATTTACAACCATTAACGCCGGACAGCGCGGGGTCCTGCTTCGTTGGGGAGCGTTCGAGGGCACCGTGTTTGAACCGGGTCTCCATATCGTGATCCCGATCATGAATCAAGTTGTTAAAATGAACGTGCAAACCAATAAGCTCACGATTGAAGGATCGGAATCCTACTCCAAAGATCTACAAGTGGTAAATATTGAAAGCGCGCTCTTGTATCAGCTCGATGCGAAAGAGGTTGGCACCATTTACCAAGATATTGGGACAACGATCGAAGAAAAAGTCATTCGCCCCTCCCTCGAAGCGGCTATCAAACAAACCATCGCTAAATACACCGCCGAAGAAATCCTCGCTCAACGTGCCGTTGTTCAAGCCGAGATTGAGGCCGCTGTACGCATCTCCGTAGCTCAAAGCCACATCATCGTTACACAATACGCCATGGTCAATGAAGCATTTTCTCCGGCCTTCGAAGCCGCCATCGAGCGCAAGCAAGTTGCGGAACAAGATGCCAAGCGTGCAGAAAACGAGCTCAAGACGGCTAAAATCCAAGCCGAACAACGCGTGGCTCAAGCGCAAGCGGAAGCCACCGCCATCAAACTTCAATCCGACGCTGCCAACAACGAAAAGTACATTTCTCTTAAAGCCTTAGAAGTTCAGCTCGAAGCGGTTCGCAAGTGGGATGGTAAATTGCCAGACACGATGATTCCTGGAACGACATTGCCATTCGTAAATATTCCAACGGTAAAGCCGTAGCACTCGTACGAAGCTTATCGTCTCGTCGTTCTTGTAAAATCCCCACAGATGGGTGGAGACGGAAGAAAAATCCCTCGCGCAAGGCGGGGGATTTTATGGTGATAAAGACGATGAGTTTTTCTTGGTGTCACAGTACTCTGCGATCCCATCCCGTACCCACATCGCTAACCCAGGGCGAACCGTATCGTAATAGGCGGTAAACCGTGGATCATCGACGTACATCTGTCCAAGATTGCGGTACATGGGGAGGGGACAGTCGTAAAAGAACTGAATCCCTTTATAATGTTCGGCAATGAGCGCCTGCGCCGTAGCACTTTTTGGATCGTGATCCATGTGATCGGCGAGTTTTTGGGTAAATGCTTTTCCATCCGTCTTCAATTGATTCATTTCCTGCTTCGTCATCGTTCCAACACGCGCCATACTCTGCTTATACGCATCCGTATTGCTCCAACGTTGCTTTACTTCTTCTTGATACTGTTTTACCTCGTCATCCTTAAACGCGTCATACAATTCCTCATCTTTGATGGGTTTCTTGATGGTCATATGGCGGATCGTTTTTTCAATACTCTTCATAAGACCGTCGAGGCGAACTCGTTTCAATTGCATGAGCTTCTTTTGATCGCGCAACGCATTAACCATGCGAAAATCAGGACGATCAAGCATGTGTTTGATATCTTCCAACGAAAACGCGAGCTCTCGAAAAAAGAGAATTTGTTGCAGGCGCAAGAGCTCAGTCTCTTCATACTGACGATACCCATTCTTGGCGATAGAGGAAGGCTTTAAAAGCCCGATCTGATCGTAGTAATGAAGGGTTCGCACGGTAATGGAGGCAAGAGATGCGAGCTCGTGAACGGTGTAGGACATAAGCTTCTGTATAGCAAGTTGTATAGTAAACGATGACGTAACGTGAGGGTCAAGGATGAGGGGTCGGGAGCAGGCCATTGCTTTATTCTGTAAAACGAGTATACTTCACCCGTTATTCTTGTAATCTATTATTTTCGCTATGTTTGGCAAAAAAAGCTACGGTGGGGGAGCACGAGGAGGAAGTAAGGGTGGGAGCCGCTTTGGCGGTGGGTCTAAGCCTTGGGAGCGTGGTGGCCGCGATGGTGGCGCTCCAGAGATGCATTCTGCGACCTGCGATGACTGTGGTCAGCGCTGCGAAGTCCCATTTAAACCAAATGGAAAGAAACCTGTATTCTGCCGTGCGTGTTTCGGTAAATCAGAAGGTGGCGAAGGCGGCCGCTTCGAGGGAGCTCGCCCTGAACGCCCAACCGGGGGTGCCGGAGACTCCTTTGTGCGCGACCAACTCAAAGAAATCAACTCCAAGCTAGACGCTATTATCCGTTCGTTGGACGTTTAATCAGCTACACATACCAAAACCCCCACCCTATGGTGGGGGTTTTGGTTCGTTTGCTATACTCAACTCATATGAATTTCTTACAAAATCTGAACCTCAAACAAGTGAACGTCCTCAAGCTCGTGGGGCTCGGTTTGGGGGCGATCATCGTCCTGGCGTTTGTCGGACGCCTATTCGGCTCCTCTCTGTCTTCAATAATGCCCATGAATAGACTCGGGTACGGCTACGGAGCAGCCGTGATGCCAACCACGGGGTATGCACCTGCCGCACAAGATTCTTACGGAAAAATAGCGGCGGGCTCCATGGCGGACGTCGCGATGCCGGAACTATCCATCCGAAACATCGCACCCATCCCCCCGGCCATGCCCGGCTCTCCCTCAGGCAATGACGCAGAAGCATACGAAACCAAAAACTACGAAGGCAACATAGAGACACGTGATCTCAAGGATACATGTGCACGCATTTTGAATCTCAAGGCCAAGACATACGTCATATTCGAAAACGCCTATCAATCAGCGTACAATTGCAATTACACCTTCAAAGTCGAGCGGGCGCATCTTGAAGAAATCTTGAACGCTGTGAAGGCCTTGCACCCAAAAGATTTGTCCGAAAATACCCAAACAATTAAACGAACAGTCGATGATTTTACGAGCGAAGTTGAGATTCTGGAGAAGAAAAAAGCAACGATCGAAAAAACCTTGGCGGATGCAGAAAGAGCCTACGATGAAATCACTGCAGTTGCCACTCGCTCACAAGACGCAAGCAGCCTCGCAACGATTATCACGAGCAAGCTTTCCATTATCGAGCGTCTGACGCAGGAACGGATCAATATCAGTGAACAGCTCGATCGTCTATCTCGCGCGAAAGCCGATCAGCTCGATCGCCTCGATTACACATACTTCTCTCTCAACGTCTACGAAAATAAATACTTTGATGCGCAGCGTCTCAAAGAATCCTGGCAAATGGCCGTCAAAGGCTTCGTTCAAGACATGAATAAGATCCTGCAGGATCTGAGTGTGACCCTCATCACCTTGCTCTTCTTGGCTATCCAATACGTTGTCTACTTCATCATTGTTCTCATCATCGTGAAATACGTTTGGCAACTCACAAAATATATTTGGAAAAAATAGGAGGGTAAACAATACAAACCTTGACACGGGCACTTTACTCTGATAAAGTGCCCGTTATGAAATCTGACGCACCTCGTTCAGAAGAGCTGTACGCAGCGATTTTGAGCCTAAAAACCTTGGCAGAAGCCAAACGGTTTTTTCGCGATCTTCTGACAGAGGAGGAGATTGAAGAGTTTTCCAAACGCTGGCAGGTGGCGCGGATGCTGGATGAAGAGCTTTCGTATACAACAATCCAAGATAAAACCGGGCTAAGTTCAACCACGGTTGCCCGTATTTCACGTTGGTTGCGCCAGGGCATGGGCGGCTATCGCCTCGTGCTTGACCGGTTGCATCATACGCGCCCCTCTGGAGAGAAGCGGCTTGCTTAAGGATTGTTACGATCCAATAAACACCCTTCTCCGCGAGGGGTGTTTCTTTATTCTCTCATTTCTTAATTTCTCACTATGAAAAACAAACTTGTGTCAGCCCTCAAGGGCACACGCGACTTTTATCCAGAGGACATGCGTAAACGCCGCTCGATGTTGAACAGCCTCCGCAAGACCATCGAACTGTATGGCTATGACGAATACGATGCTCCGCTCCTTGAATCATTCGATCTGTACGCAGCTAAATCGAGCCCAGAGATTATTGAACGACAGTCCTACGTTTTCGAAGATCGTGGAGGTGATCGGATCGTTGTACGACCAGAAATGACCCCTTCAATCGCGCGTATGATCGCTGCGAAACAACGCGAGCTTCCGTCTATTCTCCGTTGGTACTCCTTCCCCGAGTGCTGGCGTTACGAACGTCCACAAAAGGGACGGCTACGTAACTTCTTGCAGGCGAACATCGACCTCATTGGCTCAGATAGCATTGAAGCAGATGTCGAAGTAGTTGATCTTGCTCTATCAATGATTCGTGACCTTGCGATTGATATGTCTCGTATTGAGATACGCCTCAATGATCGCCGTCTGTTAGAAGGCTGGCTAACGGATGCTGGGATCACTCCTGAGAACCAAGCGAACGTCTTATCTCTACTTGATGAGAAAGACAAGCTTGAGCCGGAAGTATTCCGTACTCGTCTCGTTGAACTTAGCTCGACCAAATCTGCCGATGTCCTGATTCAAAAACTCAGTCTGTCGCCAGAAACATTAAGTGCAGATGAAAAAGCTGCTCGTCTTTGTGAAACGCAAAGACAATTAGCGGCTCTTGGTTGGCAAGATAACGTGAAAATCGATCCTACCATTATCCGAGGCTTCATCTATTACACAGGGATCGTCTTTGAAGTCTACGAGATGTCTGGTCAATTCCGGCGCGCGATCTTCGGCGGCGGCCGATACGATGGACTTGTCGAAGCACTCGGCGGATCACCTGTATCAGGCGTTGGATTTGGAGTAAGCGACGTATCGTTAGAAGAGTTGTTATGTACGCAGAATAAAGAAGTAGAAAATGCAGAAGCTACAACCGTTATGGTGATTCCATTTTCGGAGGCAGAAGTTCAAGAACAAACGAACATCGTTGCGCTGTTACGAAAAAATGAGATCGCTACGGCAACCAGCTTCCCGCCATATGGATTCTCTCCCCAATTAAAGCTCGCTCAAAAGAAGAATATAGCAACTGTAATACTCCTCGCACCAGATGAGCTAAAAGAGCGGAAAGTACTCGTACGCAGTCTCAAGTCAGGAGCTCAGGAGACCGTAGCCATAAGTGCCCTCATTACCTACCTCAAGAAGCTAAATCAGGTCAGCTAAGACCTCGCTCTCATACAGTTGTTCGGGGACTCCTTCAAGCCCTCTCGTGTTTCGAATTGCATAAAAGGATTTGAAGGAGTTCCAGAATCAACTGGACTCTACGCCAAGGATACGACTATGAACGACGCCTCTTCTCTCTACATCATCGCTGCCGCAGGGGGAAACCCGACGGCTATCCGTATTCTGCCCAACACCAAGCCTTCTAGCTGGTATGCGGAGCAGGGCGGAAACCTCATGAATGAAACTGCTGCTCTCGGAGTCGAACAGGCCGGGTTTCTGATCCCCGCAGAAGGTCGCTTCGAAATGAGTGGCGGAGAGTTCTGTGGAAACGCTGCACGTGCGGCGGCGATGCTCCTCTCCCGTTTCACGGGTGCAGAAGAGGGCGCGTTTCAGATGTCGGGCTACACGGGCAATGTTCGTTCTTTTGTGCGGTGGGAGAACGATAGGATTGCGAATGTAACCTGCGCCTTCGACCGTCTGCCGGTCGAGGTGCGCCGTGAACAAAACACGGACAGTGAACTCCAGATCGTCGATCTGGGAGGAATCATCCACATCGTGATCGAGGGAGCTCTCCCTTCGGATTATGAAGCTCAGCACCGCGCTCTGACCTGTCGCTTCGGTCTCTCGGATCGGGGAGCGGTCGGCGTGTGCTGGGTCGAACAGTCGACTGATCGCGTCACCCTTCACCCGGTGGTCTGGGTGAGGGCGATCGATTCGTTCTTCTACGAGACCTCCTGCGGTTCGGGCAGCATCGCTGCCGGTGTCGTGACGGGTAAAAACACGATCACGCAACCCTCGGGTGAAGCGATCGAGGTCAGGCGTGAAGGAATTCAAGTGTCTCTTCAAAGTCGAATGGAGGTGATTCGTGAAGAATGAAATCGTGTTTCGTCGCATCGAACAGGTCAGTGACCCGGCCTTCGCAGGCTTCGCCGCTGTCTACAGGGAAGCCTTCGGTGGCCCGCCGTATTTCGAGGAGTACACGGATGATGGCATCCGACAGGATGTCTGGACACCTCACATCCCCGAGTGCGTGATCGTGGCTGAAGCGCCGCAGGTAATCGGCCTCGCCTGCTGCCACGCCATCCTCGCTCCCACGGAACCGAGCATCCGTGCGTTTCTGCTCACGCAGGAGCTTCCGTTCGATCCGCGTGAGGGCATCTACATGTCCGAACTCGCGGTACTGACGGAGGAACGCCAGAAGGGGCTCGGCGAAGCGCTGATTCGAGCACGGTTTCGCTGGGCGAAGGAGCGAGGCTTCCGCTTCTACCTCCTGCGAACGGCAGCAAGCGGCTCGAACTCGCAGCGTCTGTATGAACGTCTCGGGGCAAAGCGTACGGCGTTCACTCAGGATGTCTCGCTGGATGGAGTCGTAACCGCCAGTACGCAACGCATCTTTCTTTGGGGAGAAATTCCCTGAACTTCTCAGGGTGGTAGAGCGCCGTTTATCTCTATCACCCTCGTCTTCCCCATGTATATGAATAAACCCATTTTACAATACATAGATCTCACAACGGTTCCTGTCTATGACAATCAAGAACCACTATTAGAAGTGGAAAGATGTTTACCTGATATTGTCTGCGAATATCAAAAACAAGACATGATTCCCTATGTGGGAAATCGTTTTTTCTTACGCGAAGGGGTTGTGAAAAGGTTACAGAATGCAATCACGATGCTAAAAAAAGAGAACCCCGGTTGGCGCTTTAAGATTGTCTACGCCTATCGACATCCCGAGGTGCAGACGAGATACTTTGAAGTACGAAAAAATGAGCTTAGGCTCTCCAACCCGTGTCTAAGTAAAAATGAACTACGTGATCGAGCTCACTTGTTGAGCGCATCCCCTGACGTTGCCGGACATCCGACGGGAGGGGCGATTGATATTACCATCGTGGATGAGATGGAAAAAGAATTGGATATGGGAACATCTATTGCAGACTTCTCTCAAGGGAAAAAGATCTGGACATTTTTTCCATCAATTAGTTCAGAAACACGAGAGAATCGTTGGCTGCTACGCAGACTGCTCATGCGAGAAGGTTTTGCGCCCTTCGATGGCGAGTGGTGGCACTTTTCCTACGGCGATAGAGAATGGGCCAAGTATTATGACAAAAAAGAGGCTATCTATGACAGCATTAAGCTAAAATTGGACGATCACTCGTCCCTTCCCTAAAAGGTAGATTTTCGTATATGGTTGAACCATGTTCCTCTTCTTTCTTGATATTCGCCAAACCATCCTTCGTTGCTTTCGTGGCTGGAGCCTAGTGACACAGCTCATCGCGTTCCTCCTTACGTTTCTCATCGTGGTATCAGGAATAGATTGGTATTATTTTCTCGCGACGCGTCAGCCAACGCTCCAGAAGTTCTTCTTCCCGGCCATTATTCTTGGAGGGATTATTCCCATCCTTTTTCCATTGGCGGTTCTTTTGGTGGGATATCTGAAGAAAAATAAGCGCCTGATGGCAATAGCCTGGGCCATGGGTCAAGCGGTCTTGCTCGGTTTCTTGATTTCTAGCACGTACAAAGTATTCACCGGTCGCTTGCAACCGGATCTGATTCATACAACGATCGACATCAGCCGTCAGTTTCGTTTTGGATTTTTTCGTGGCGGCGCATTTTGGGGCTGGCCCTCATCACATACAACAATCGCCTTTGCGATGATGGTTGTGTGGGGGAGGTTACGTCATCATGGTCGAGTCGCTTTTTTGCCTAAATGGTACGCCCTATACATAGGGCTTGGCGTTTCAATCAGTATTCATTGGTTTTCCGAATTCATTGCGGGAGCATTGATTGGGAGTGTGATCGGCTATCAAGTAGCCAATCGTTTTGAAAAATATCTTCAGGAAACGCATCCGTAGCACGTCTCGTCCCCTTGTATTTTTTTATTATTGTGGTAAGACGATGACAGAGCTCGGGCTCGGAAAGAGGGGCTATCATGAAGAGGGGAGTTACGCTGTTCATCATCCGCGCTGCGGTGTGCCTGTTCTTGGTAGGACTGGCTGACTGCGGCCCGGTTTACTACGAAACACACGACCCGTTCTCCGGCACGCGGGCATACCCGGCCAACCGGGATCTCCAGTACTGCTCTTGTTCGAGTGATTTCTGTCGCTGCCCTGGCGAACCCTTGATGATTTACGTAGGCAGTTTGCCGCCGAGTCCTCGTTTGAACTTTCCCTACATTTCTTGTTTGGGAGCAACCATCTTGCCGCGCATGACGACGGCCGAGTTGTACGCTTCCTGCGGGCCGTACTGAACGAAAGCTTGCTTATACCTCATCTTAAGCGAGCTCTTATTTTATTATAGTAAAACGTAAAAACGCTCCCTGAGGAGACGTTGAGTTGAGGAGCATCATGATGTTAGCGTTTGAAGGAGCGGTATGTATCACGCAGGTGACAGCAAAGGGACGCGACCCCGAAGCCAGTGGCGGCGGCGAACACGAAGGGAGCGAGTCGCAGGAAGAACGGGGTCTGCGTCAGGACGAAGGCGAGCGCGAAGCTCTCAACCCATGTCTTGATCTTGCCCCACAGGTTGGCGCTTGCCTTGACCTTGAGCAGCAGCTCGATCGGACGCAGGAGAAGCAGGGATGCCTCGATCCCTGTGATCAGATAGAGGAAGCAGGGATGAATCCCGGCTCGACACGCCCACCACATCGTTCCGAGAACGAAAATCTTGTCGGCGATAGGGTCCAGAACATCCCCCAGCTTCGAGTTCTGTCCCCGTGCCCGCGCCAGCTTTCCATCGTAGTAATCGCAGGCAGAAGAGGCGATCAGGATGAGGACGGCCGTCCACGGATGAGGTTGAGCGATCAGGATGACAGGCACGACGAGCAGCGCTCGTAGGATCGTCAGGTGATTGGGGGTAACCCAGTTGGGCACCCACCAGAAATCGGGACGCGTAGCCGAGGCAGTTCCTTCCATGGCGTTTTCTCCCTCCAGACAAATAAAAACACGTCTGAGATGTTCAGACAAGCATCTGTCTTGACATGATATAAAAGCGGTCTTAATCTATAAGGTACTTACCTATTTAGCAAAGCTCTTGCACCTCTTCTCTCGTACTGGCTGAGGATGCCGGTTCCCGTTTCTTTTTATGAATCGCCAAGAACAGCTCGACCATTTGTTTCAGACCATGGACGCCATCACGCGTTGGAAGGTTCGTCGTCAGCGTCGCGAACCTGTTCCATCTGGTCTGCCAACCCACACACGCATGGGGATCTTGTTTGCGATCGCACATCGAGAAGTAGAAACCATCAAAGACCTCGTCGAGCGGTTTCGGATGACCTCAAGCGCCGCGACTCAACTCGTTAATAGCCTTGTATCAGATGGATTAGTGCTAAGAAAAGACGACGATCAGGATCGGCGCAAAACACGGTTATCTGTCACGGCCAATGGGAAAAAGACCTTGTTACTATCAAAAAAGCACTGTATGAATATTTTAGCGGAGCTATTTGCACCGTTAACAGAACGGGATCTTCAAGCGCTTCAAGCTATCCAGGATAAAATTGTTCAGCACTTAGGCAAGATCTAATACATACACGGTTCTCAGTGCTCGCGCCCTCTGCCTCATGGTGGAGGGCGTTTAGCTTGATCTATTCCCGCGGTCTCATTAAGCTACTCGCCAATGTCTATCCTTGTTTCAGGCTCTTTAGCCTACGATTATATTCTAGATGTACCGGATCGCTTCGCAGATCATCTTCTCCCGGACCAATTACACGTATTAAGCGTGTGTTTTGGTGTGGAACGGCTTGAGCGAAGCTGGGGCGGCACGGCAGGGAATATCGCCTACGCGATGCGGAGTCTTGGGGCGAATCCCTTGGTTATCTCCGCCGTGGGTTCTGATGGGGAGCCATATCTTACACGACTCGAGCAGTTAGGCATGAGCACCGCCTCGATCTATCGCGATCCAAGCATGCTCTCATCCGCCGCCTATATCATGACGGATAAGGCGAATAACCAGATCACGGGGTTTTTTCCGGGCCCACTGGCAAAGACGCCTGATATAGCCGCTACGGATGCCAAGATCGCCCTTATTAGTCCAAATCCTGTCAGTGTCATGTCTCAGCATCTGCGCACCGCTAAGCAGGAGGGGATGAAGGCGGTCTTTGATCCAGGGCAAGCACTCACGTTATTTACTCCGGAAGAGCTGCACACGTGCATAAAGAATGCCTGGGCCCTGATCGGCAATGATTATGAGATCAAGCTTCTGATGGATCGAACGGGGTACACGCAAACAGATCTATTGAATAGTGTAGAGCTCTTTATCACCACCTTAGGAGCGGAAGGCTCACGCATTGAAACGAGCGATGGTCAATCTACCCATGTTCCGGCCTGCGCGGTCACGGCTTGCGTGGACCCAACCGGAGCGGGCGACGCCTATCGAGCAGGGTTCTTTGTGGGCTATGAACAGGGGAAAGATCTAAAAACCTGTGCTCAAATGGGTAGCGTGCTCGCCGGATATGCGGTTGAAACCTACGGGACGCAAGCATACAACTTCACCAAAGAAGCGTTTTGCGAGAGATACAAGAACGCCTACCAAGAAACACTAGACTTATCATAACGTATCCATCCTATGTCTCAATCCTACAAAGTTGCTGATATTTCGCTCGCTCCCTGGGGTCGTCAAGAAATTATCTTGGCGGAAAAAGAAATGCCCGGCCTCATGGCGTTACGTGCAAAGCACGGTCAGACTAAACCCCTGAGCGGCGCGCGCATCGCTGGGTGTTTACATATGACGATTCAGACGGCTGTTCTGATCGAAACGCTCGTCGAGCTTGGGGCTGAGGTGCGCTGGAGCAGCTGCAATATCTTTTCGACGCAAGATCACGCCGCTGCGGCTATCGCAGCTGCAGGGATCCCTGTGTTTGCGTGGAAAGGGGAGAGTGAAGAAGAGTACTGGTGGTGCGTCGAAGAAAGTTTGAAGTTTGCGGACGGAAAAGGACCAAATATGCTGCTTGATGACGGAGGGGATCTTACGGTCCTTGTTCATGAAAAGCATCCTGAAATGTTGGCGGAGATTAAAGGTGTTTCCGAAGAAACAACCACCGGCGTTCATCGTCTTTACCAAATGATGGAGCAAAAGACCCTTAAACTTCCAGCGATCAACGTGAACGACTCCGTCACAAAATCCAAATTTGATAATAAATATGGATGCCGTGAAAGTTTGGCGGATGGGATCAAGCGCGCCACGGATACAATGATCGCGGGCAAAGTCGTCGTTGTTGCCGGCTATGGCGATGTAGGGAAGGGTTGCGCCCAAAGCATGGATGGGTTTGGTGCGCGCGTGCTGGTCACAGAGATTGATCCTATCAACGCTCTGCAAGCAGCCATGGAAGGCTACGAAGTAGTCACGATGGAAGACGCAGCTCCAATTGGCGATATTTTTGTAACGGCTACCGGGTGTTGCGATGTCATTACGGGTGATCACATGAACGTCATGAAAGATGGAGCAATTGTTTGTAATATTGGTCATTTCGACAGTGAAATCGCAGTCGCGTGGCTTCTTGAGCAAAAAGAGATAAAACGGGAAACGATCAAGCCTCAAGTCGACAAATTCATCTGGAAAAATGGGAAGTGTCTCATTTTATTGTCAGAAGGCCGCCTGGTAAATCTTGGGAACGCTCATGGTCACCCAAGCTTTGTCATGAGTACTTCGTTCACGAATCAAACGCTCGCGCAACTTGCGCTCTGGTCCAACGATGGACGCTACGAATCAGGAAAGGTCTACATGTTGCCAAAAGAATTAGACGAAGAAGTGGCACGGCTCCATTTAGCCAAGCTCGGAGTAAAACTCACAACCCTGACGGAAAAGCAAGCTGAATATCTGGGCGTACATCATCACGGCCCCTACAAGCCAACCCAGTATCGTTACTAAGAAGAGACGCCTTCAAAAGAACATCCTCCCTCGGGAGGATGTTCTTGTCTTACCTACGTCTGCATGATACTTGAAGGGGTAGGAGGAGCTGCACATGCGAAAAGGAACCGTGCCTCATGCACCGTCTGGCCCCCCGCCCGCAAGCCTGGATGAGGCGATCGGACAAGATGATCAGGCCGTGCGCATCGCACGCTGGATCATGAGTCAGGCCGCAACCTGGGAAGCGAGGTTTGCCCTTATTGCGGGGGTCTACGCGCAACGCGGGGAAGGATACGAGGATCTCGAAGCCTTCACCGCGCGTATCACCGGCACGGCCGAGTGGCGCACAGATGGTAGACTCGAAGCACCCTGGGAAGCTGCGCTTCCCGGTCTCTCTGGGCACCTCTCCAACGCTCTCGTGAAGCTGGTCGGAGAGCGCGCCTCGCTGGCTCAGGTGGCGTCGCTGTCCAGAGAGACGCTCGCGCGCGCACGCTACGTAGGGGATGGTGGAGCAGATCTGCTCAACCGCGCGTTGCTCACGTATGGAGTCTGCTTGCGTTCCGGCAAGGCTCCATAACCAAACCTTCCCCCAATCCAAATCCTTCTTTCTTACCAACCTGGCACGTTGGTCTTTTTTATGCAGCGACGGACACAATGGTGTAGGTCGTAATGCCTGCTTCTGTTTGAACCTGGACCACGTCGCCTGCCTGTTTACCAAGCAGCGCTGCGCCAAGAGGGGAGACGAGGGAGATGCGTCCCTGCGAAGGATGAGCTTCCTGGGGCCCGACAATCTGAAAGGTTTTTTGTTTATTATTGACGGATACCGTAACGGTGACGCCTAAGCGAATGCTGCCATCGCCCACGTCTTCATTGATGATGATGGCGTTTTTAATGCGTTCATCCAGCGAAAACTGCCGACCGTGTGCGCGGCTCAAGCGAGCCTTGGCTTCCATATATTCCGCGTTTTCACTCAAATCACCCAAGGCAATGGCGCGCGCCAAATCATCGGCCATTTTTGGGAGGCTGGCTTTTAGATCAATCAGATCGCGTTTCAGCTTTTCCAGCCCGCGCGCAGTAATATAATATCGCTCCTGACCTTCATCACGCTTTTTGAGCATCTGGGAACGGCGCTTGGGAAGTTGCATAGAATGGGGGCATCGTATGTAGATTCCGCTCCTTTGGCAAGGAGAGGAGGAAGACCTTGCAAAAACCCCTTTTTCCTGGTTAACTACAGGCTCTTTATGGCCAACGATCACGGAAATGTTCTCATCCGCTTCGATAAAGTCTCGTTTCATCACGACGAAGACCATCCAATTTTAGACGAAGCCAGTTTTTCCATTCGCGAAAACGCCAAAGTCACCCTCATGGGTCAAAATGGCGCCGGGAAAAGCACGATTTTTAAATTGATGATGGGAGATTATAAACCCAACGAAGGGCAAATTCATATCCAGAAGGATGCCACGGTAGCCATTGGTTTACAGGTCATGGCTCGTGAACACATGGAGAAGACGATGCGTGAGTTTTTTGCGCACGCCTTTGAAGAAGTGCCATACAATCTCGATGGTCAGATAAAAAATGTCCTGGAAGTCGTAAATTTGCAGGCCCCCCTCGATAAACACATCAAGACCTTTTCTGGCGGGCAACAGGCGCGTCTCTTGTTGGCCTACGCACTCATCCAAGAACCGGATATTTTATTATTAGATGAGCCCACGAACAATCTTGATCGTGACGGCATCGATCACCTCACCTCGTTTCTCGTAATGTATCCTAAAACGGTGGTTGTTATTTCTCATGATGCGGATTTTTTAAACGCCTTCACGGAAGGAGTGCTCCACCTCGACGTCTACACCCATAAAATGGAACAGTACGTCGGGAACTATTTCGATGTGGTGGAGGAAATCGCCGCTCGGCTTGAACGCGAGCGCATGCAGAACGCCCGTCTTCTCAAGGATATTCAGGATCGTAAAGATAAGATCAACTTTTTTGCCAACAAAGGAGGAAAAATGCGTAAACTCGCAAGTAAGCTACGTGATCAAGTCGAAGAAGCGGAAGATGAAATGGTCGATGTACGACGCGATGATAAAACCATTCGCGATTTTACGATTCCGGCGCAGGACTACGCGGAAGCCGTGATCACCATGAAGTCGCTCTCGCTCTTGAAGAAAGGGGAGCCAACGCGCAAAGACGTAGATATTGTATTGCGTAAACGCCGACGCTTACTCATCGCGGGACCAAACGGGATCGGTAAAAGCACCCTCTTAAAAGCCATTGCGAGCCAAGAGGATCCGGGGATCAGCATCGGCGAAGGGGTGAAAGTGGGTTACTATCGTCAAGATTTTTCCGGCTTGAACTTCGATGACACGGCCTACGCGGCGCTCGAATTCGTCATGGAAATTCCCTCAAATGAGGGTCTGCGTGCGGTTGCTTCCGAATTTCTCATTACCTCAAATTTGCTGAAAAATAAGGTTGGATCCTTGTCCGAAGGGCAAAAAGGGTTGCTGTGTTTTGCGCAGTTTGTCTTGCAGAAGCCAGGGCTTCTGATTCTCGATGAGCCAACCAACCATATCAACTTCCGTCATCTTCCGATTATCGCCAAAGCGGTTGAAGCCTATCAAGGAACGCTGATCATGGTGAGCCATTCTCCTGATTTCGTCAGCCAAATAAAATTTGATCAAGTGTTGGATCTGGGAACGCTATAAGCTGCACGCGTTTTCTCCGGCGAGTCTTCCTGTTGCCCAAGACGCTTGGAGATTAAATCCACCGGTATACCCATCAATATCTAAAAGCTCTCCCGCAAAAAAGAGTCCGGGACACATAAGGGATTGCATCGTCTTTGGATCCAC
>CAZLRU010000002.1:49733-52001 GCA_964562155.1 uncultured Gammaproteobacteria bacterium | reverse complement strand
GCAAACGCATACCCGTCTCCGGTTGAGCCTGTCTGACGGTACGCTTGTCCGCCCGTCGTAAGAATGAGCTTGTCGACAAAGAGGGGAGATTGGGCAGGATCTTTGAACGTAAGTTCAAACCCGTTATTACGTTTTGCGACGCACGATACACTCGCGTTCAAATATACGCTCACCTTGGATCGATGAAACAAGGTTTCAAACACGTTCACGATATCGTGTCCATCATTCGATTGCGGAAAGACGCGTAAATCCTCCTCGGTTTTTAAAGGAACTCCATGCGCTTCAAACCAATCGTAAACTGCCTCTGGAGGGAAGCGGTAGAAGGCGGAAGAAAGAAACTTGCCACCCCGAGGGTACTTTGAGAGAACAGTCTTGATATCTCGAATCCCCGTTGTCACATTGCAGCGGCCGCCTCCGGAAATGATGACTTTTTTGCCTAATCCATTATTCTTTTCAATTAAAAACACCTCTGCGGATGCATCCGTTTCCAGAATGGTTGCAGCGGCCATTAACCCTGCTGCCCCGGCTCCCACGATCCCAATCTTCATGACGGAAGTTGTAGCACGAAACGTCTTTTGCGTCAGCTATTCCCTTTTTCTAGGCTTTATGCTATATTCCCTTCCAGCAAACGAGCCCGAAGTGGAGTGTCATTGAACATCCGCACGCAGGCCTACATTTGCGGATTATTCACTAACCCCACATTCCTATGAATGGAGTTATTAAGCGCCTCACCGACAAGGGTTTTGGTTTCATCACCCCTGAAGGAGCAGACAAAGACGTATTTTTTCACACTTCCGCCCTCATGAACGTCGCGTTCGACGAACTTCGTGTCGGTGACATGGTGTCCTTCGACACCGAAGACTCTGACAAGGGTCCTCGCGCCGTCAACGTCATGCGTCTCGACGAGCAGCCAGGCATGATGGCCGCGTAAGCGATCAACAGCCTCACAAAACCCCTCTCCGGAGGGGTTTTGTGTATCTCGTTAATGATCAGAGAATGAGTTATTGCTGTAAAAACGCTAACACGAGAGGCCATGCTAAGCTTGCTGACCGTTCATGATAACTCCCGCGCGCATCACAAAAGAAGGCGTGCCCTGCCTCTCCAAAGGTCACTTCAGTATAGGGCTTTTCAGCCTTTTTCATTTCGTCCGCAATGCGTCGTGTTTGATCTGAGGGGATATGCGTATCTTGCCCACCCCAGCAAAACAGGGTGGGAGCATGAAGAGAGGGGACGAGATTGAGATGATCGATGATCCCGCCGCCATAAAAACAAACAGCGGATTTTAAGGGAAGGGCGGCATTCGCAAAAAAACTCGCCCGACCACCCAAACAAAAGCCAATGCTACTTACACCCGTCGCATCGACGCCTTGAGTGATGAGCCAATCAAAAGCCGCTCTTGCGTCTGTTTGAACATGTTGAGGGGTAACGGCATCAAAGTGCGATCGACAGGCTTCAAAGTCCGTATAAGCGCATTCAAATCCTGCTGGGGCCGTACGATGATAGATCTCGGGGGCAATAGCCAAGAACCCCTCGCGCGCGAATCGCTCAGCAACATCACGAATGTGAGTATTCACCCCAAAGGCTTCTTGAAAGACGATGATGCCTTGTTTGGGAGTTGGGCCTTCTGGTTTGGCGATGTAGGCCCGCATGGGAGAGCCATCGGAGGTAGGCAGAAGGATGAAGGAGGTGGAGAGGGAGGGCATATAGCGAAAGTCTACATCCGTTTCCCCCTAAACGCGAAAACACACCCTGTAGAAGAGTGTGTCGCTGTGCGCTTTGTCAGGATGACGGGTGCGCTGAGACCCTAGGTGGGATCGAGCACGTGCTCGACTGAGGGGGAAGGGACGAGGGGGTGGGTTCTAGCGGCGGGAGGCGAAGAGGTTGCGGTGCTGGCCGTGGTGACCACCGTGATGGTGATGCTCACGCGCCGCGAGCACGGTGTCGACCAGCGCGATCGCGAGCGTGATCGCATCCGCCGTCTCGCTGCCCATCGTGGGCTGGTGCTCGAGCTCGACACGGAGGTCGATGAGCTGTCCGACCGCTGCCGTGGCCTCGTTCGTCACATCGCGGTCGACGCAGAGCACGATGCGTCCGTCAAGCGCGATTGCGTTCATCGTGTCGACGTTGCAGGCGACGTCAGAGAGCCGCGAGACCACGTCGGTGAGCATCTCGCCGGGGCGACGCAGGAGGCGGGTCGTTCCGAGCGCAGGCACCATGGCCTGCTGCTGCCCGTTGACCGCGACCGTCTGGGTTGCCGGAGCGGTGGCG
>CAZLRU010000002.1:4421-49633 GCA_964562155.1 uncultured Gammaproteobacteria bacterium | reverse complement strand
CATGGCCTGCTGCTGCCCGTTGACCGCGACCGTCTGGGTTGCCGGAGCGGTGGCGGCGCGGCGGCCGTGCCGGTGGTGATGGCCGTGCCGTCCGTTGGCGTGGGCCGCCGGGGCGAAGATCGCCACGGCGAGGAGGAGGGGAAGAACGAAGGCGAGACAAACGAGGAAACGGTTCATGGTGCAGACTCCGTGGTGTGGTGAAAATGGCGTCTTACCTATGAGGTTTGACGCGAGGGTTGAGAGTTCGGTTCCTTCGCGTAAGTGCGATGGGCTGCCGGGGCGTGATATCGACGTCTTTTTTGTTTATGTGAGTCGATCTCAGGCCGAACAGCTCATGGCATCTTTAGCTCTCGTTCTCGTTCGTTTGGTGGGTGGTTGTAAGGTTCAGGCGCCGTTACATCCTTGAAAGAATATAATACCAGAAAAAGGCGAATATGTCAAGAGGGGATGTGGTATTTTATGGCTAAGATTAGCCAATTTTATTTGGCTTTGTTGAGGCTTTTTTAAAGGTAAAGATGTAAAGATGGCTAAGCTAAGCGAGTATGGGAGAATTGAGTTGTGCAAGATGATAAAGTGATCAGTCTAGGGATCAAATATATATTGACAGTGGGGGCTAAATCCGCAAGAATTGCCGAGTCTTTAAAGAGTGAGAGAGTCAATGCTAGCTTTCGGGAGGAGGTGGGTCGATGTTTAATCGCTACAATAGAAGACGCATTGTCTGGATCCTGCTCGTGGGTGATCCGTGGCTGAAGGGAGAAAAGGGTACGCCGACGAGTAGAAAGGAGTTCGTGAGTCATGAGATGGTTCATGCGTACGGAGGGACGAGAATCATTCCCAGGGGTCGACTCGCTCAGATCGATGGATTTCTAACCGAACAGCTCAAGATTAAGCCAGGATCTACTACGTTCAACCTGGTCGAGAATGGGCACTTCCCTCTCCGAGGTGACATCGTATACATTCTCGATCTCGACGCGAACCCACCGACGATCGGTCGCAGGTGAGCGTGCTATCACGTAAAAGATGCGGCGAGTTTTTTTGCACGTTCTTCTGAGAAGTTATGGGTTCTCCATGATAACTTCTCTCCTCAATTGTTGTCCCATGTTTCATGGGAGTCTGAGAGGAAAGGTCCTGGACCTTGATTAGATGCCGAAGCTTGAATGTTCTCTTTTTGCTCTATACACTGGAGCGATATGAAAGAACGGTTCAAAGTGATCACTGGAGCCTTTTTGGTTTTGGTGAAGAATAATAAAATAGTACTCTTACGACGCCGCAACACGGGCTTTGGTGATGGATTGTATTCCGTACCAGCGGGCCATGTCGACGCCGGTGAGAGTTTGGGAGCGGCGATGATACGTGAGGCTAAAGAAGAAGTTGGGATTATGGTTACGGCGAAAGATCTGGAGCTTGTGCACACGATGAGCGTGAACGCGAGCGACGGTCATCGGCTTCATTGTTTTTTCAAAGCGACAACGTGGGAAGGGGAGCTCGTGAACAATGAACCGGAAAAATGCGACGATCTCGCCTGGTTTTCTATTGATCAATTACCTAACGACATCGTTTCCTATATTCCTCAGGCAATAGAATGTATCCAAAAAGGGGAGAGATACAGTGAGGTGGGGTGGTCTAAAACACAAATCGCCCGCGAGTGAACTGATATCATCTCGTCGGGCGGAGAGTAAGAAAGGAAGAGTGGTGGAAGGAATGAGTTGGTCGTGTCAGTCGGTGCCGGGGGCCCACTCGGGGCGGGAGTTGGTACCGTAGCGGGTGCTCCCGTTCGGATCGATTCCGTAGCGAGCACACAGGCCGTTGTAGCGAATCCGGTCGTGCCACCGCTCACCGGGAGGCGAGAGCGTCACGCAGCTCGCGGCGAACCTCGCACGGAGCAGGCAGTTGATGAGGGATTTGTCTTCCTCCAGCTCTACTACCTGCGTTGAGGCGCTGAGGGCAAACCAGTACGCATCGCGCAGGTCATGGAACGCTTTCGCGCCCACGCACTCCGGAGACAGGAACGTGTCCATGGTCTCCATCGACAGCGGCATGCGCCGGAGGTCGTCGTTATCGCAGAAGAGCTCGTTGAAGGACCAGTTCTTCGAGGATTCGGTCGGGTGCGCCACCTTTTGATCGAACACCAGCAGCGCCGCCTGAAGCCAGGCGGCCGTGTAGCCCTGGATCACAGGGCCTCCGAACTGGTTGCGCAAGGCGTTGAGCACCTCACGCATGAGCTCCCAGTGCTCGGTGGGTTCGGCGAGCAGTTCCTGCTGGTCCTTGCGCGAGAAGTCCTCCACGAAGGCCAGGAGGTAGTGGTATGAGGCCGGCACCTGAGCAGTTCGGCAGTGCGCCCGGATCTGCTCCGCCGTCGGCCTGAATGGTTGATCGGGTTCTTGTGCACTCATCGCGTCTCTCCGTCATCCGCCTGGTGACGATGTGTCACTCTGTGCGGACGTTTCTTCTTACGCGTTTTCTATGCTACTGTCAATCCATATGTTGCAATCAAATACGCCAGCTCCCGGCTTTTCTCTGCTTGCTCAAGATCAAAAAACCTACTCCTTGGAACAGTTTAAGGGAAAGTATGTATTACTGTATTTCTACCCAAAAGATGACACGCCAGGTTGTACCAAGGAGGCGTGTACCATTCGTGATCAATTTGGCGAGTTTGAAAAACTTGGCATCGTCGTACTAGGAGTGAGTGCGGATACTGCTGAACGTCACAAGGAATTTGCGGAGAAATATTCTTTGCCATTTCTCCTTCTTGCCGACACGACCAAAGAAACCATAAAAGCGTATCAAGCCGATGGTATGTTATTCACCAAACGCATCTCGTATCTCATTGATCCTCAAGGAATAATCGTAAATGCGTATCCTGATGTCGATCCCGCAAGCCATGCGGAGGAGATTTTGAAGGACGTGCGAAGTCGGATCGGATAAGGGTATGGTGTTGCAAGAGATTCACTATCGTGAAGCAGAGCAGAAAGACCTCCCTCAGTTGCAACGACTACAGCAAGTATTGAATGCTACTCGTGAGCAGCAGTTCGTTGAACAAACAAAAAAATTTCATGAACGTCGCCGTCCACCTACGGCGATCAGTGAAGAAGATCTGAAGAAAGATCTATTTGTGATTGCGGCGCAAGGAGATATGATCGTCGGCTACGCATGGGGGCAGTTAGCGGAACGCGCTTCCTCCGTTCTTTCCAAGTTAGGGTATTTGGAAGAGGTGTGTGTTGATGGGTCTGTTCGAGGTCAAGGAATAGCCAAAGAGTTGATCAAAAAATTAGAAAAACGGTTCAAGGAAAAAGGCTGCGATCATATGACGACACATACGGACGCTGAAAACATGGCAGCGCGCACCTTATATGCGTCCCTAGGGATGCATGAGGCGACGGTCGAGTTTTGGAAAGACCTGTAAAATAAATAGGTAACTTGCCTAACACAACGGATGTGTTAGGCTTGTTTTGCGCAATCAAGCGCAAGGGAATAGAGCGATGAAAAACCTGACGTTGGAAGATCTGGTCGCGGACTTGACGGGCCTGGAGTTGAAGGAAATCACCCCCGAGTTCCTGCTTCGCATGATGCGGCGGGCGGGAGCGCACTACGCCTGCGTGCGTGATCCGAAGACGCAGAGTCCCCTGACCCCGCTCGTCGGCTACGCCGGTCGGGACGGGGCCGGCAAGCAGCTCGTGGGTCACGAGTACCTCAACTTCGGCAGGGGGGAGGAGTACCCCGTGCTCACCTGGGCGTTCACCGCCCGGGTCTTCTATCTCTACCAGCAGTACCTCGAGACGCTCAGCGATGCCGACCGCGAATCGACTGAGGCTGAGGTGGTCTGTGGTATGCCGATGGTGGGGCTCCACCCCGCGTTCGGGTTCGCGACGATGTGTCGCCGCCTGATCTCGGAGCGTGTGCGCTATGTCCACCCTGAGCAGGTGACGCTGGAGGCAACCGACGGCGGCAAGCGCCATCTCGAATTCGGCGGGCATCATGACGCGCCGGGCAAGAACTGTCAGGTCGCCGTCTTCCAAGGCGTCTGCAACAACACGCAGACTACTGCCGAGGGGATCCAGGGGGTCGAGGAATGGGGTGGGCGTGTCGCGTTCATCCTGTGCTGCGTCAACGCGGGCGTCCACGAGACGCACTTCCCGCTGCCCGACGGCCGCAAGATCCCCATCCTCGCGGCGGTTCGTCACACGTTCCCGTCGTTCGCTCAGGACGACCCGAGCGTGGCGGAAGAGATCGCTCGTGGCAACGTCCGCCTCGACACGCGCCGCCACTGGCGCGAACTCATCGACGCCATGCACGCGGCTCAGCGACGCTAGAGTCCAGGACGATTCGTATCTTTTCCTTCTTCTTAACCGCTCGGTACCCCCGGCGGCGTTGTTATTTTAAGGCTGCTATGGAGTCCTTTGGTCTCTGATCAAATAGCTTGCATGATTCCTAGAGCGTGTTAGGCTCTATTTGGCACCGAATCTAAGGGATAGCGAGGGTAAAGATGATCGAATCACATTGGATTCAGAGTCCGGCGGCACTGCAGGAAGCGGCGCGCCAGATGATCGAGGCCGCGCAGAAGGACGAGGGCCATTGGCCGCCGAGCTACGTCGCAGCTGCGACGACGGCGGAGACGGCTCTGGCCACGTTCATGGTGATGCTCCTCCTCCAGCAGGGGCTCAAGGTGAACTTGATCCTGCCGGAGAACCTGTTCCTGCCCCGGCCCGAACAGTTCATGGCCAGTGGCCCCCTGCCCTCGAACGGGCTCGTGATCGTGGTGCAGATCGTCCCTGACGCCACTACGTTCATTCCGCTCATCGACACCCTGATGGGTTGGGGTGGTAGTCAGTTCGTGCTGGTAGCGCTGAGCGCGCACCCGGTCCTCAAGGGGTATCAGCACGAAGGCGTCATCATTCCGATCAAATCTCTATAATTCAGGGTAAAAACTTCTCTCCTTTCTTCTTAACCGCTCGGTACCCCCGGCGGCGTTGTTATTTTTACCCTGTCTGGCCAACGCATGGGTAGAGAATGTTGTATAAAAAAAGAGAGCTCATGACCACAGGTGTGATGCATGAGTCTTGAGCGAGGGGGTCAGGGTTGTTCTGGGGGGATCGGCGCAGTGTTCTGAATGAAATCTTGCAGTCCGAGAAGTCGTTCGTTGAGCTCGTGAACCAGCTCAGGAACTTGAAGGAGGCACTGAGCGAGGAGCTTCTGGAGTTGTTCACGAACCTGGGGGTTCTCCGCTTTCCGGTGACGCTCGCGCAGGAGCATGATCTCCATGAGGAGGAGCGCGAATTCATGGGTATGATCACCATCCTGCGCCTCCACCGTCTGTGACCGCGCGAGAAGGGCGTTGCTTGCAGGATCGTATTGTGTGAGTGTGAGACGGAACATGACACCTCGCTGATTCCTTAGTAGAAAAATGCAAAAAAGTCAAGGCATACGGGTAAAAACTCGCTTTTTTAGAAGTGTTGTGTTAGCGTCGGGCCCTGAGGAGGAGCAACGATGCCAATCGCGTGTGGTCTGCTCGCGAGTGTCGATCGGTGGGCCAAAGCCATCCGGAGGGCCACTGAGAAGGGATGGATGGATCAGCTCTATCAAGGGTTGAGTCTCTCGGTAAAGATGCAAGGAGTATGCGCGTTCGGCGAATGGGTGGGGTATGTGTATGGTCTCGAGCGTTTAAACAGGTCGCGCGAGTCATGCGGTATCTCGATGTTCTGCTTCGCCTGTGATGGACGTGATTTGGCCATCGCGCTCGAACAGTATCTGGAGTGGGCGGCTCAAGAAATGAGGAATTTCAGGACGCCTATCAGTACCGATGAAATCGTGCGCGCAGGCAAAAAAGAGGAGTTCGCTCTCGTGGTGGGAAGCTATTCCGCTGAGAATATCGAGAGAGTGCTCGAAGAGCTCGCGGCAAAAGAAGTTGTTCCTGGAGCGATCTTCTGTGCTCGCGGGCCGGATTCCGTCGGAATGTTCCGGACGCACAACGGAAACGAGATCCCTGTTTTTTGCGGAGACCGTTTCGAGACGGTAGCTTCCGTGCACTAGCACGTTCACTGTTCTTTTATAAGATCATACTATTCCACGACCGCTAAGCTCTCTTGGCGGCGTTGTTATTTTTAAACACACCGCGTAAACTCACGTTAATATGACTGAATACGTTGTCTTAGTCGACGAAGAAAATAACGTGCTGGGGACCACGCCAAAGGCCGAAGTGCATGGTGCGCAAACGCCGCTTCACCGGGCCTTTTCCTCGTTTATTTTTAATGGAAAAGGGGAGCTGCTGCTGCAGCAACGCGCACATACCAAGAAAACATGGCCCCTTGTGTGGTCTAATTCTTGTTGCGGTCACCCGACCCTCGAAGAATCCCCGGTCGAAGCGGGTAAGCGGCGGCTTGGATTCGAATTAGGACTTGAAATGGATGACTTGGTTGAAGTTGCGCCGTATCGTTATTGTTTTACGCGAGACGGCGTGATGGAGAACGAAATCTGCCCAATCATTGTGGCTAAAACAGAGCAGCCCCCCATGCCAAACCCCGACGAGGTAGAGGCGATTCGTTGGATGCCTTGGAACGCGTTTATTCAAGAAACGCGTGAACAGCCGGAGAATTGGTCTGAGTGGTGTGTCGAAGAAACGGAAATTTTATATAACAGTCCGCGCTTTCGCGAGATGTGGGAAAAAGAATGGGGACTAGAGGCGTTTTGGGAATAATATAATACTATGAGCGAACATCCGAAACTTCGTCTCGAAACTCAACGCAAACCACTTAATTATGAGGCTCTTTGGAGGGCTGTATTAAAAATAGGGGAGAAGTGTTCAGCCATTCGAAATAATAAAGATGCAACGGAGCAAGTAAAAAATGAAGCGATTGATCAAGCTGTGCAAGCTTGGATGTTGGCTCTGGAGGAGTCGGGACGGTTTGAAGCGGTTATTGATCTGCTACCTGCTGCGCCAAGCCGTCAGACCGGCGGTCGGTTATTCTTAGCGGGTGACGGCTCCTCTTTTGTTGTGGTTGAGCCACATCCGTTTCGGGGGATTCAATACCGTGACAGCGATATTCAGGATCCGAAGCGTGATACCTTCTTTTTGCCACCCAATGTGGCAGAAGAAATGCGTTCTAAGACACGTCAAATGAGCGATCTAAGGGGATTGTTCAAAAGAACCTGGCTTAGCACAGATCCGTACTATGGCATGGTTCCATTTCAAGTTAATGCTGAAGCGATGAATGTGGAAGTAATCCTAGAGAAAGATAGACACGGATTTAGCTTGAGTCCTACAAAGCTCTTTACAATGCATCGCGATGATCCAGAGATGCTTCAACAGATGGTGTGTTTGTCAGGTAGTGGGATTGCGGAAGTACGCCTGCCTCGATCTCGACAAAATACTCAAGCTGCGTAAAGATAGTCGCCATGTCTGATCTTCTGAGCTTGGCCATCAAAAACCTGCGTGACACGCTTCATCTTGCCCTCGAATACAAAGACGGCGATGCGGCGCTGGTGTTATTTGATGAAGAGAATGCGTTGACACGTCTTCTTGTTGAGGCGTATCGAACCGTCGTACCCACGGCAGAGTTTTTGCGTGTAGCAGATACGACCGGCGAAGAGATCCGTGCCAAATTTAAAGCCATGCCAAAAGGCGGACTCGTTGTACTGGTTCAATCTACGAATTTTCGTTTGAATGAATTCCGTTTTCGTTTAGAGATTTTTGCCTGTGGGTTAAAGACGGTTGAGCACATTCATCTCAACCGTATGTCGGAAGATCAATGGCCGATCTACCTCAACTCATTGGCGTATGACCCAGCCTATTTTCGTCCGTTAGGTCACGCTCTCAAGCAACGGCTAGATGTGGCGCAAACCGTGCGTGTTGAATGTGGTGGGGCTGTTTTGGAGTGGAAGGGGGGAATAGAAGAATCAAAATTAAACGTGGGGGATTACACGGGCATGACGAATGTTGGAGGGACATTTCCCATCGGCGAAGTCTTCACAGAGCCAAAATCCCTGGAAAAAACTGAAGGGTCTTTCCTTATCTATGGGTTTGCAGGCATGGATCATCTTGTGCAATTTCATGAGCCATTTCCTGCACTCGTCAAAGAAGGAATTGTGTATGCACCGGATGCTCCGCCAGCCTTTCAAGAGATTTTAGCCATGATCCGCAAAGAAGAGCGGGTTTTGGTGCGAGAAATTGGGTTTGGGTTGAATCCGGCTATGAATCGAACCGTGATGGTGAACGATATTACCGCCTATGAACGCATGACGGGGCTGCATCTTTCCCTCGGGGAAAAGCACGGCATTTACAAAAAACCAGGTCTTGAACCGGGAAAAACGCGTTACCATGTAGACGTGTTTGTGGCCGCCGATCGCATCTTGGTGGATGATGAGGTAGTTTTTGAACGGGGGAGCTATCTAGTGGTGTAGGGCAAGAGCCTTGCAATATTTGATTATTTATCGTAGGATCAGACACCCTCTCCGCATGGGTGCGGGGTCTGAGGGCGAAAAGGGGATGGCGTCTTGGAGTGGTCTTCACGGATAGTAAGCGGGCCGGATGAGCGGTGGATCGGACGGAAGTTTCTCAAAACTGCGCCGAGGCGCGTAGACAAAGCCGAAGATCGTACCGGCAAAGCCTTTAGTCAGGCGCTTAACAGGGATGTCCCCATCGGATGGATTGATCCCTTCGATACGTATCAACAGACGTTCGAAGTAAGGGGAGCGACCTACCGCCTCGAGTTTAACGCCGGTGGAGATTGGGAGCTTTGTCTCCTCCCGAAAGGTCATAGGCGTAGCTACACGATCGTCATGGCCTATGGAGTAGATCAGGGCGCTACCCATTACGTACAGCATCATGGGAGCGTCTTTACTCCCGATGTTCGTTCATTCCTGCCTGAGGTTCTGGAGGAGCTCCGTGAAGAGATCAAGGATCTCTATCCAGCCTCCTAACGTTCTTTTATTCTATCCTGCGCGGACGGTCTGTCCGCTGCCTATGAAGAATGGTTGTTTGTGGGAAGCTTCACTGATGAGTCCTGAGAGGACGAAAGGCAATAAAAGACGAAAGATAAATAATAAAATGGGTAGTCTTGCCCATTTTATTATTTTATGCTGACATAACTTCGCGTACGCACGTAGAAAGGAACAGGTGATGCGTATGGCAAATGAAAAAGAAGACCCTCCCCGGCCCCCGCCGGAGGAGGCAAGCGGGCCGCGGGTGCGTCAGCCCCGGCAAGCGGGCACGGTGCTGGCTGCGGCCGGGCACCACGCGGCGCGCGTGGAGATGCAGAAGGCGGTAGAAGAGGCCCACCCCTTCTTCTGTACCAACCCGATGTGCCCGCGTCCGGACGCGGATCTGTCGAAGGTGGAGGGGGAGTTGCATCACTGCCCCTACTGCGGCGATGCGCTGCAGGTCACCAACGATCCGGCTCAACATGGGCTTCGTCGGTCCGTGAAGGGGCCGATTCGGCTGGGGGCGGCAGGTGATCCCGTCACTCCTCCTCCGGCAGAGGCTCCCGTTTCTGCTGCCGCTCCGGCAGCTCCCTCCATCACGACCGCCGCACCGTCGACGGTCCCCGCTCCCGCCGCCGCGGTGAACTTCACGGCGCAGCTCGCTGACGGTACGACCGTCCGGCTGGAGTGTCAGCCTCCGGGTGCTGCAACTCCCGCCCCCCTGGCCCAGGCGGCGATCCGGCAGCCCGAGCCGACCAAGCCTCCTTCTCCCACCCACAGCAAGAGGGCGAAGCGTGAAAGCATGACAATGATGCAGTACCACGAGGACCCGACCAAGTGGAACGTGATCATCGTGCTCACGGTGGCGGCCATCCTCATCCTGGGATTTCTCGCCCACGCATACGTCCAGCGTAGGGATGCGCGGTCGGCGGCGATCGATGTGTCCGATGCGGGCGTAGTCATCAGCATCCCCGACGCCTCCGTCCACTGACCCCCCCCTCTTTTTCTAGCCTCCCCTCCTTACCCCTCTCGTTTCAGATCGAAACGGGCGGGGTCTTCTCTTTTTTAGGGGGATCTGCTCAAATACGCACGTCCACGGTTGGATACAAAGCGAAAGAGGGATGTGTCGTGAAAAACCTGCCCACCAAGATTCCCGATCCCATTACCCCTCACAAGATCATTGAGGGCCTTATTATAAGGATCATCGTGTGTCTGCTGAGACAGAGACGGTTTGACCACCTCAACGTCTCAACGGTTGAATTCGTCCTGGGTGTGTACACGGGTCTGTCGATTCTTGCGGTCCTCTTTCTCAGCTATCTCTGATACCCCCTCTACTTGCCCTTCGGGGCTTGTTTACGTCCCCCCCTCTTCCTTATTTTATTATTTTGTGCTGCAATACATGCCGCAACAGGTCATGGAAGGAGACCATCGATGACTGCGAACAGTGGTACGAGAAACAAGGGCCGGGAGGCGGGAACGCTGGCGGGGGGATTCAGCGCGCCCACCGCGACGGTGTCTGGAGTGGTGGAGATCAGTCCCATCACTTCTCATTCTCATCGGCATCCGAGGGAGCTCAGTCTCTGGGAGCACCGGACGGACACCATCACGCGGCTCGGGCCCGGAGAGATCAGCGCCCTCTTCGAGGGGGCGAGCGAGAAGGAGATCGAAAGCCTTCGCTACGACTTCTTCATGGGGCTTTCGGATGAGCAGTTCCGCGCCATCCCGTCCAGGGTCTTCCGGATGACGCTCGTCGCCGACATCAGTCGGGAGGACTACGATCGGCTGATTCCGAAACGTGTGCTGGACCGCCTCGGCATCAGCATCCGGCCTGAGAGGGCAGTAACGTACCTCGCCAATGAAAGAGATCGGGGGCCTCAACTGCTCATCACGAAGGAGGTCGTGAACGGACGACGGCGTGCTCGGGTCTTCATCGCCGCGCTCGTGGTGGCGGGCGTGCTCGTCGTGGGCATCTTGCTCAGTCGCATGCACATCCTCTGACCTCTCCTCACGCATTCGAATGCGTGCACTCTACGCCTCGCTCACCAGAGCGGGCTCTTCTTTTTTTACCCACTTGTTCGTTCTATTTTTGTTCTATACTATAAACGAGTATGACCACGTCGTCATCTCCGTTGGCTGATCGCATGCGCCCCCGCACGCTCGATGAATTATACGGTCAAGAAAAACTCGTCGGCCCAAACACGCCACTCCGCCGTCTTATTGAACAAGACACCATCCCCTCCATGATCTTTTGGGGGCCTCCTGGATCCGGCAAGACGACGCTCGCGAGTTTGATGGCAAGCTTGACTGGTTCGGTGTTTGAACAAGTCTCTGCGGTGATGGCTGGCGTGGCGGATCTTCGCCGTGTCGTGAAAGAAGCGAAAGATCGACTCGAACAAAAAGATCACCCACGGCGCACTATTTTATTCGTCGACGAAATTCACCGCTTCAGCAAAAGTCAGCAGGATGCATTACTGCCCTCGGTCGAGCAGGGGATCGTCACGCTCATTGGGGCGACAACAGAAAACCCAAGTTTTGAAGTGAACCCCGCTCTGCGCTCGCGTGCGCGCGTTTTTGTCCTTGAGCGGTTAAGCGACGCGTCTTTGCGCGTGATCATTGAACAAGCGCTACATGACAAAGAGCGCGGCCTCGGCGGCCAACAGGGGATGATCGAGGCAAAAGCGATCGATATGTTGGTCGTGCTTGCCGACGGCGATGCGCGCCAAGCATTAACGGCGCTTGAACTTGCGTTCCTATCCGCGCCCCTCGATGAGCAAAAGATTCGCCGCATCACCGTCGATCATGTTCGTGAAGCACTTCAACGCGCTCAATTTACCTACGATAAAGGGGGTGAAGAGCATTACAATGTTATCTCTGCTCTGCATAAATCCATGCGTGGTTCAGATGCGAACGCCGCCCTTTATTGGTTGGCACGTATGCTTGAAGCGGGTGAGGAGCCTTTATATGTGGCCAGACGCCTCATTCGTTTTGCGTCGGAGGATATTGGTGTAGCCGATCCGCAGGCTTTGGTGCAAGCTACGACCGCCTATCAGGCAGCTCACTTCCTCGGCATGCCGGAAAGCAATGTGATTTTGGCACAAGCGGTGGTCTATTTAGCCAACGCCAAAAAGTCGAACGCCTTGTATGTCGGTTACAAGCAAGCCGCTTCCGATGTTCATGATCTTCCCAATGAACCGGTGCCTCTCCATTTACGTAATGCTCCCACGGGTCTTATGAAGCAATTAGGTTATGGAAAAGGCTATGTCTATAATCCATCCGTGCAAGGTCCAGTCCAACAAGACTATCTCCCTGAGCGATTAAAAGGAAAACGCTATTTGTGATAGAATAAAGGCCAATGTATCGCCCCTCTTCCTTTCCTCGTCGGCCAACCGTTCGAAAGAGCGCGTTTGATGTGCGTTTTTCCGTCGGTGCGGCCGGCTTGGGGTTGCTTGGCCTTCTATTAATAGGTCGGTTGTTTCAGCTTCAGGTGTTAGAAGGGAAAACCTATCGTGTTTTAGCATCTGATCAGCATGTCTTTCAGTCTGCACTTGTTCCTAAGCGTGGAACAATCTACGTTCGCGAACGAACGACAGGCGAGCTTCACCCGTTGGCGCAAGATCGTGATGCTTGGCAGGTCTACGCCATGTTGCGTGAAATCCAAAACGTCACGTCAACGGCCTTAGGCGTGTCTCAAGCGCTTTCTCTTCCATATGATGAAGTGCTGGGCAAGATCAGCGCAACTGGGACGAACTACCTAGTATTGGCTAAGGATGTACCATTAGAGGCGGTCGACGCGCTGCGCGCCAAGCGGCTTCCTGGCATAGGTTCAAATAAAATCTCAACGCGTTGGTATCCTGAACAGGGGATTGGAGGACAGATTCTGGGTTTTGTTTCGACCAATGACAAAAACGAACGCGTGGGGAAATATGGCGTCGAAGGATATTTTCAAGCCACCCTCGCCGGACAAGCGGGAGAGTTAGTAACTGAAAAAGACGCGGCCGGGAGACGTCTCACCATGGTAAGTACGGAATTAAAAGAGGCCAGAAATGGCAGCGATATCGTGCTCACGATTGACCGTGCGATTCAGTACGAAGCGTGTGCCAAGATTCAAGAAGCGGTAACACGCTTCGAGGCCCGTAGCGGCACTGTTATTATCATGGATCCTTACACAGGAGCTATTCTCGCCATGTGTTCTTCACCGGATTTTGATCCGTCTCAAATAGGAAAAATTAAAGAAATTAGCTTGCTCAATAACCCCGCTACCTTTTATCAATATGAACCGGGTTCGATTTTTAAGCCGGTGACTTTGGCGGCCGGGATAGATGCCGGAAAAATTTCTCCTGATACTACCTATACCGATACCGGTCTTGAGATTATCGACAATCTCCCGATTCGAAATTCAGATAAAGAAGCGCACGGTTTGCAGACGATGACGGACGTATTGAGCAAGTCTTTGAACACGGGAACGATTTTTGTCCAACGCTTGCTTGGTCGTGAAGTGTTTAGAGAGTATGTGCATCGGTTTGGGTTTGGAGCAAAAACGGATATCGAATTAAAAAGTGAGGTAGCGGGGGATATCGACTCTCTCGAGCGAAAAGGCAAGGTGTTTGCTGCCACAGCTTCTTACGGTCAAGGCATCACCACGACTCCATTACAGATGGTGCAGGCGTATGCCGCTCTTGGAAATGGAGGAAAGTTAGTTAAGCCCTATATTGTCAGCGAATCCATCTATCCTGACGGATCACGCGAAATCACAAAACCTCAAATCGTGCGGCAAGTGATTAAGCCGCAGAGTTCCCGTCTCATTACGGCGATGATGGTGGATGTGGTTGAACATGGTCACGGAAAACGCGCCGGTGTACCGGGCTATTATGTGGCGGGTAAAACCGGTACAGCGCAGGTGTCTGACCCAAATGGAAAGGGGTATCTAAAAGATGAGACCATCGGATCCTTCGCAGGTTTTGCCCCGGCAGACCATCCCGCGTTTGTCATGCTCGTAAAAATCGACCATCCTCGCACCGTGCAATACGCCGAATCATCCGCCGCCCCAATCTTCGGAGAGTTGTCGAGCTTTTTATTATCGTACCTACAGATTCCACCGGTGAGGCCAATAAAGCCACCTGCTCCACCATCCTTGCCAACGCCTGCTCCATCGACTTCAACCGCGCGCTAGGAAGAGATCTGTAAAACCGTAAGAGACTAAGTGGTTGCGCGAGATTATGAGGAGAGAACGGGGGAAGATTATTTAGCGTTTGCGAATTTCACCCGTATACACGGCTTCGAAGGCTGCCCCGGGCACCGTCTTGAGCTGATTTAATTCTTCATCATTCCATCGCGCATCCGTTGCCCCGGTAAAGTACCAGTTCGCCCCATCATCGGCGACGATCATGCCATATTTTTTCATGGCCACGGCAATAACGCGCGCCTGACCCGTAAAACGGGAAATATCATAATCAGCCTTCATGCGCACGCGTAGCCCCATGGGTGGAAGGGCTGAGTTGCTTGAACCTCCGGGGTGGGTAGCAGGATGAATCCACCCGTCTTGTGAGCCGTCCACGGTAAAACGAATCGCGTGGTTAATGGCGCCCGCGGCAACTTCATCATAACGAACGAGTCCCGGTAAAATAGGGAGCCCAGCCTCATCTCCTGAAGTCCATGTTTCGGGACGAAGGGCATTGGAACGCAGATCGAAGACGGCCCCCGCATCGGCCGACCAACCGGCGTCATGGCTATTCTTTTGCGCATGATATAACTCATACAATGTACAGCTGCCTGAATCCAGAACGATGACATGACGATCGCCGCCCGCCTCTCTACGCGCATTGGCAGGGATGGGATAGGGGCCTGGATCGCTCTCATCGCCGTAGTTTGTCCGTGTCATGGGTACCTTTGGTTGTGAGCCCGGTACAACATCAAATGGAATGCCGTACGTGGGCGTCTCCCCAAAATCAGCATGCAGATATTCATCCGCACCAATTGAGCGAATATAATCGGCTGAACGTGGGTGAACGGGTAGACTAGCTACCTCCTGATTCCAAGGATTATCAGCAGGAAAGATCTGACACCCAGCAATGGTGGGAACATTGCTCGAGGAAATGGGGGTCGGAGATGGAGGGGGAGGGGGTGAGACGGGGGAGGAGTCGAGTGATCCAAGAGGAATAAGGGACAGGTTTGCATTGGTTACCCCCAGACTACAGGAGCGCAGAACCTGATAGGCGGCGGTCCCATTTTGCAAATAACGGAGCGTGAGATCTTTTGGACAAACATAGTACGCCTCCCCGTGCGCTTGCACCTGAAGGAAGATTTTACCTTTTACGTTGCGTCGCATGATAAGCGAGCTGCGGAGACGAGAAAGATCGGTATTCGTAATACCCACGCCAAAACGCCGCATGACCTCATACGCGGCTGTGCCATCGCGTAAGTAATAGCGAAGATGACTTACAGGGTGAACATACCAGGCTTCTCCATGAGATTCTACCTGGAGTAAAACGTAGCCCTGTAAACGCTCAGAGAGCGTAAGGGCGTGAGTAGAAAGAGGAAGAAGGAAAACACATAAACTGAGAACGCGTAAAGCACGTAAAGAAAGATGGTGCTGCATATATGTCCACTGTGTGCGCATTAAGGCGGAATGTCTAGACAAATCGGTTTTGAAAAAGAGACCATAAACAAAAACACCAGCGGATGCTGGTGCTTTTGATGGTAGCTCGTAGGGGAATCGAACCCCTATTTTCCCCGTGAGAGGGGGATGTCCTAGCCATTAAACGAACGAGCCATGGGGAAGGTTTATACCTCCTTCCAACGCTCCTCTTGCCGACATAGGAGTTCGCTCGCGCGTTCCGGTTCAGCCATGAGGGCTTTAACGACGCGCTCCATGCGAACACCCGGGGTATCAAATCGTCCTTGTGAAGCCTTGAGAAAGACGATATCACCCGGTTTCAGATATGTCTGAAGGAGTGGTATAGCATCGAGGGTATCAGCGAGCGGCTTGACCTGTGTCTCCGTCATTCCGTTTGCTTGTGCTCCCTCTGCCATAACGCGCGCAAGATTACCACAGGGAAGGAAAAAATCAAGACCAAGATTGGCGGCCGCGGCTCCAATGGCGCGATGGGCTGATTCTGATTGATCGCCTAATTCGCGCATTTCCCCGATGACAGCGATGCGTCGCTGCCCAGGTTGCAGGTGAAGAGAGGCAAGGTCCCGGAGTCCGGCCATAACAGAAGCGGGTGCTGCGTTGTACGAATCATCAAATAACGTCACCCCATTCTGTCCGGGAATAATCCGTGCACGTCCCGCCAACGGATTGAGGTGTGTGGCAAATGCTTCGGTCATGTCCTTGGTAAGATCCAGGGCTTCCGCGACGGCTAACGCTGCACAGGCGGAATAGGCCGCGGAACGACCAAATACACCCGGAAGAAAAAATGTGAGAAGACGGTGAACGCATTGAACTGTAACCTCCAATCCTTCCGGAACGGCTCCTTGCTTGGTGTCTCGAGTAACGATGCGGGTATGAAGAAGACGTACATTTGCCGCATCCGTTTCTCCGTACGTAATGACGTGTGCTTGCGTTTGATGACGCATAGCAAATACCTTTGGATCATCCGCATTTAAAATCACCGTTCCTCCTGAAGGTACTACACGAGCCAAGGTAGCTTTTTCATCAACTAAGGCTTGTAATGAAGCGTAGTTTGCTAAATGGACCGGGGGAAGAGAAGTGTCTTCACTGGTAACGGCTGTAATAACGCTGATGGTGGGAGGGGCGATAGAAGTGAGATAAGCAAGATCACCAGCTTTATCTGCTCCCATTTCCAAAACAAACGTGCGAACACCCGTTCTCATCCATCCTCGAGAGGTAACAAACGCTTTTGCCAACAGGAAAAGCCAGCGGACAAGAGAGCGGCCAGGAGCGGAGGCATGAAAAATAGTAAGAGGAACACCGAGTTCGTTATTATAATTTTTTGCCGTGACTCGCACGGATGTTTCTGTAGGGTCAGCTCGTAAAATCGCTCCGATGGCTTGCTTGGTTGAAGATTTACCGACGGTACCGGTGATGGCAATGATTAAGGGACTTTCTCGTTTGATGGTTACCCGCGCAGCATTGGCCAGCCAAGCTTCTAGTGTTTTTTGTAACGACATACGTGAATGTCATCGTAGGACGTAAAAAGCGGGTTGGCAAGCAAGCGCTCTGGATAGACGGAGCGTTAGTAAAAAATACCTCGCCTGTGTAGGTCGAGGTATTTTTTTGTGCATAGACCAAGGGGTGAATGGATTATCTACTTGTTGGATGAGGCGATCTAGCTACTCGGCTGTGTTCGTTTTACCGTTAAAAACGCACCGCTTCCATCGGCAGGGGCATCGACACGAACCTCGTAGGTTTTGCCTCCTCCTTGAAATACAAGGGTTGTGGAAGATCCGCTGGTATTGGATGTAGTGCTTTTTAGCGTAGATCCATGTGAAGAGAAGTATTGCTTAACCCATTCAATGAGGCGTGGGCCGGTTTCTGGTGTTGATTGCGCTACGGACAGTTGAGTGGCGTCGCCAGTGACGGCGATGATCGAACCGCCTGGGTAGACAGGAATATCACTGGGGACGGTAGTTGCTTGATCGGCAGTTGGTAGTGCACCAAACATATCTGAGCCGGTGGGTGCTGTATTGGGAGGTGTGGGGTTGTTACAACCTGCTCCCATGACGAGCAGACTTAAGATGGTGGCGCTGAGAAGGGAAAAATATTTGGTAGTCATATAAAAAAGGATAGCATAAAGAGATAAAAAGGGAATCCAGTCATACGCTTGTGGTATACTCATCGACATGGATTTGTTCATTGAGATGAGTTTTGTGTTTGGACTGGCGGCGCTCATGGCGTTTGTTATGAGATATCTTCGGTTGCCGCTCATGGTTGGATACGTAGTTACGGGAGTGATAGGTGGTCCACTTTTTTTGAATGCGCTGCGTCCCTCTGATCACTTGGAGGTATTCGCTCAATTAGGTATTGCGGCCCTACTTTTTATCGTGGGATTAACCCTGAATCCAGGGGTTATAAAAGAGGTGGGGAAAGCAGCGGCACTGACAGGGATTGGTCAATGCGTACTTACAGCGATCCCTGCCTTTGGGCTTGCCTATGTGTTGGGATACGGGCCGGTTGTGTCCGGGTACCTAGCGATTGGTCTGACGTTAAGCAGTACCATTATCGTTTCAAAAATTCTGTCGGATAAAAAAATGTTGGGGACGTTGCATGGCAAGATCGCCATTGGTTGTCTATTGATTCAGGATATCGTGGCTGCATTCGCCTTGGTGGTTATTACTTCACTTAGCCATGGTGGAGGGGTGAACGCGTTGCTGTTTTCGCTGTCAAAGGTGATTGGATTGCTGTTTTTTATGTATGTGGTTGCGAAGGTTGTGTTGCCTAGGCTTACGTCGGTGTTTGCGAGCTCGCAGGACACTCTCTTTCTTT
Organism: uncultured Gammaproteobacteria bacterium; assembly: GCA_964562155.1. GTDB lineage: Bacteria > Patescibacteriota > Patescibacteriia > 2-12-FULL-60-25 > 2-12-FULL-60-25 > JAGOUY01. Next base: position 31,275 of record CAZLRU010000002.1, on the reverse strand, counting down.
TTTCCGTAGGGTGGGGGATTGGGATGGCCGGTGTTTTTCATGAGATGGGTTTGTCGTTGGAGTTGGGGGCGTTGGCGGCGGGGGTGACGTTAGCTTCTTCACCATATCACCAAGCCATCGGTTCGCGGATGCGAGTCGTCAGAGACTTTTTTTTGGTGGTGTTCTTTGTGAGTCTGGGTGCGCAGATAACCGGCTCCTTGCAAGACACGCGATGGATGATTATGGGGCTGTTTATTTTGTTTGTACTGGCAGCCAAACCAGTTATTGTTATGCTTTTAATGGGGGCGCTTGGTTTTCATCGGAAAACCAGTTTTTTGACCGGTATTACCATGGCACAGGTGAGCGAATTTTCATTTATCGTCTTGGCCCTAGGCGTTCAAGCCGGAGAGTTGCCTTTATCTGTTGCCATGCTTATAACGTTGATCGGTTGTTTTACGATCGCTGTTTCATCCCTTCTTATTATGCATGGGGAGTCTTTATATGAGGGGCTTGAGCCTTTATTACGGTATTGGCCGTGGCGAGAACGGCAGGACGGCGTGAACGAATCACAGGACGCCCACGAGGTAATTTTATTCGGGTGTCATCGTTTGGGGACGGATTTTTTACCTATTATTCAAAGCTGGAAGTGTTCTTATCTGGTTGTTGATTTTGATCCGGGTGTCATTCGTGATTTGCGTGCAAAAGGGGTTCCTTGTCGTTATGGTGATGCTTCCGATCAGGCATTCCTTGATGATTTATCTTTGAAACGGGCTCGATTAGTTATTAGCACTCTTCCTGATCGTGAGGTGAGTCATCTTATCTTGCGAGAAGTCTCTCATGGTCGTAAAGGATCGTCGGTGGTGTTACTTGCTAACACCGTGGCAGAAGCCATGGAACTATATCAAGCAGGTGCTGGGTATGTGATCGTGCCGCATGAATTGGGTGCGGAGTATGCGTCACTGCTTTTACATGTGTCTAGGCAAAAAATAGGCTCGCTTCGTTCGGAGCGTCGTAAGCATATGCTGCGTTTACGCAAGCGTCTCAGCCAGCAAGATCACGGCCTAAACTTGCACCATCGCTGGACTTTATTGCATTAGCATTTTTTGAGCAGGAGCGTTTAGTAAACGTTCGGTGTTTGTTCGCTTGCTTCTTCCCTCCATCCGTTTTAGACTAGCGTTGATTATTTCACGTATGGCGCGGATTATTTCTATCGTAAATCAAAAAGGAGGTGTCGGAAAAACAACGACTGCCATCAATTTGGGCGCCTATTTAGCGGAGTTGGGTAAATTCGTTTTGATTGTTGATATGGATCCTCAGGCCAATGCTACGGCGGGTCTTGGGATTGATCACCGGAATTTGACGCAAGGAGTGTACGAGGCGGTGCTTGGGCAGGTGCGCATGAAGGATATTGCTCAACCTACGGCTCACGAGACAATGCGGGTGGCGCCTGCCACAACGGCTTTGGCGGGTCTTAACATCGAGTTGGTTGATATGGAGCGTCGTGAACATCGTTTACGTGATGCGCTCTTGGAGATTCGTAACGACTACGATTTTATTTTAATTGATTGCCCGCCGACGCTTGGACTTATCACCTTGAATGGGATTGTGGCTGGGGATGAGATTTTAATTCCCGTACAGGCTGAATATTATGCGCTTGAAGGTCTTGGGCAGCTGCTTGAGACGGTCCAACTTGTGAAAGAGCGCCTTCGTCCGGAAATTGATGTTCTGGGCGCAGTTTTAACCATGTACGATGGTCGCACCAAGTTGTCTGACGATGTGCTGCAGGAGCTGTACAAATACTTTCCGAATAATATTTTCCGCGCCGTGATTCCGCGCAATGTTCGCTTAGCGGAAGCTCCTTCATTCGGCCGCACGATTGCCCACTTTGATTCTACGTCTAAAGGAGCCCGCGCCTACGAACGGTTGGCGCGCGAACTCCTTGATCGTTAACCTTGCTTACGCACATTATCTATGATTATTGGCCGCCAATCAGGACTGGGAAAGGGATTAGGAGCGCTCATCCCCCCTCGACCCAATCATGCTGTTATCACACCCTCTTATCCACCACGCAAAATGGGGGAAGGGGTTGTGGTTGAATCGGCTAATACAGGTCCTTCTCGCCCTGCCATCTCTTCGTCAATGGCGGAGAAAAAAGAAGAAGCCGTAGCCACAAAAGAACCAACGGGGGGTATGTACGTGCTGCAGGTTCCGATTGAAAGTATTCAGCGCAATCCTCACCAGCCACGCCTACATTTCGATCATCATGAAATGGAGGAGTTGATTGCGAGTATCAAAGAGCATGGAATCTTGCAACCGATTGTTGTAACCAAACGACCCGATGGAAATTATGAGTTGATCGCGGGTGAGCGCCGTTTGCGTGCTTCCACGATTGCTGGTCTCAAAACGGTCCCCGCTATTTTGCGTGAAGCGAGCGAACAGCAGAAGCTTGAGCTTGCGATGATCGAAAACATTCAGCGTCAAGATCTGAATGCCATCGAAGAAGCCAAGGCTTACATTCGCCTCATGGATGAATTCCATCTGACGCAAGATGAGATTGGTCAAAAGATGGGCAAAAGCCGTTCGCAAATCGCGAACATGATCCGTCTTCTGCAGCTGCCGCAAGATATTCAGCAGGCTTTAGTTGATCGTCGTATCTCCATGTCGCAAGCACGTACGCTTTTATCATTGCCCAACGATAAAGACCGACTCGAGGTCTTCCAAAAGATGATGGCGAGCCATGTCACGGTTCGTGAAGCCGAGGAATCCATCAGCGATCGTCTAGGTCGTCGTCGAGCTGTTCGTGATCCGAACGTAATGGGAGCTGAAAATGAATTACGCGAACTATTCCGCTGCAAAGTAGATATTAAACGCAAGCCAACCGGTCAAGGTGAAATCCGTTTCCGCTTTTTCTCTGACGAAGAGTTCCGTACGCTCATGAACGAATTATCCGAGGGAACGGACGCGCAAACGTAAACCGAACGGTCACTACTTTTTTACGGTAGGAAATATTCCTTTAATCCAGGAAGCGATTTTAGATCGGGCGAATTGTCGGACCCGGGCCTTGGCATTTCGTGTGCGTACAAACTTAATCCAATCAGGATTGGGTCCTTTACGATTTTTATCGACCAAGATATCCACCATATCCCCGTTTTTCAAGACACGATCAAGCCCGGAGACTTCTTCATTCACCTTGGCGCCCACGCAGGTATTGCCGATGTCTGTATGGACCGCATAGGCAAAATCGACACAAGTGCTTTGTTCCGGTAGGTCGATCACATCGCCCTTGGGAGTGAAGACGAAGATACGGTCATGAAAAATATCGATCTTCATTTCTTCCAGGGATTGAAGAGAGTTTTTCTTGTCGGATAACTCCTCTTGAATATCGGCTAGTTCATGAACCCAATCGGGAATTTTGGTTGGCTTGGCAAGATAGCGTTGCTTTTGTTCATCGTAGGACCAATGAGCGGCGATTCCATATTCATTTTCTTCGTGCATTTCCTCTGTACGGATTTGAAACTCAACGATTTCTCCGCCTTCACAAAACACCGTCGTGTGCAGCGAGCGGTAGCCATTCGGTTTTGGCTGAGCGATATAATCTTTGATGCGACCCTTAAGAGGAGACCACTTGCTGTGAATGATTCCGAGAGCGCTGTAACAATCCGTTACGTTCTTGGTGATGACGCGGATAGCCGTAATATCGTAAATACGCGCAATACTCCGATCGTTTTTTAATAATTTCTTATAGAGAGAGTAGAGGTGTTTGGCGCGGCCTTGCACGCGTACACGCATATTCGCTTGCTCCAAGATGCTACGCGTCTCTTCCATGATATGTTCTACGTAGTCTTGCTTGCCTTCCCGAGTAGTGTTAGCCAGTTCTTTAACCCAGGCATATTCTTTGGGAGAAACATAGCGGAACGCCGCATCTTCCAACAAGCCCTTCATTTCTCCCATGCCAAGACGATTCGCAATCGGTGCGTAAATATCCAATGATTCTAGGGCGATGCGCTGTTGTTTTTTTGGTGGAATGGCGTCTAATGTCTGCAAATTGTGGAGACGATCGGCAAATTTAATAAACACCACGCGTACATCAGCGGCCACCGCCAAAAACATTTTACGTAGGTTCTCGATATACCGTTCCATGCCGCGGTATTTAATTTTTCCGAGCTTTGTGATACCGGCCACCATCGACATAACATCTTCTCCAAAGGCTGCTTGAATGTCATCTAGGGTGCGAGCGGTGTCCTCCGGCACATCGTGTAGTAAACCGGCCAAAATAATCGGCGTAGGTAAGTGCATTTGCGCCAAGGTCGAAGCTGTCGCCAACGGATGAATGATGTAGGGTTCGCCTGTCGCACGTTTTTGGCCTCTGTGCGCTTCTTCGGCAAAGTCGTAGGCACGACGAATTAAGGCCGTATCTGCCTCGGGATCAAAGGCGCGTACTTGATCACAGAGCTCATCGACCGTTTTGGCGTACACAAATGACGAAAGCATAGCTAGATAGAATATATAGAGGATGAGGCAGAATGTATAGTGCGGCCACATTCCGTCTGTGATAGACTACTCGTCATATGCCCGACGGTGACTTTCTCCAATCAGACAAAAAACGCGATGGATTGTTGGCTCGCGCAGGAAGTAGGTTCGAAGAATTTCGCCAGCAGCTAGGCAGGATTTTTGAAGCGGCGGAAGCAAAAAAACAGACCAAAGACGCCAAGATGCAAGCGGTGTTAGCGATTGCAGAAGCAGACATAAAGCGTCTTCAGGAGCAGGCGAGGCCAATAGATGAGATGGTCACGCAAGCAAAGAAAGATGCCACGTTATTAGGCGTTCATCTCTCGCTCAGGAATGTCATGGGAGAAGTGTATGAAAAAACGGACATCCCGGAAGCCACAAGAGAAAAAATCCAAGCAGCTCTAAAGGTATTTAGGTCCGGACTGGTAGAGGTGCTAGGAGAGGAAAAACGAGGAATTGAGCAAGCTCCATCTATTGCACAGGCGTTGAAGGAGGAGCTTGGCGCAGGCGAAGCGTCAATTGAAGGCGAGGTCATGGGTGAGCCCGCAGATGAGCCTCAGGCCCTCGAGGAGCCTGCCACCACACCTGCTTTCCTAGAACGAAAGGGGCCTTCTGACGCAATAAAATACCGAGATTTGCTCTCCAAGCTGCAAAAGAAATTTGACAGTCTCAGCGCCTTTGGAGACAGCCCCTCAGAAAAAGATCAAGCGATCGTAAAGGCGCTGAGCCGATTGCAAGAATGTACGGACGCAAGAGAGGCATATGAAGCGGCTTCCACCATGGACGCAAGAAATGCGGCTTGGGAGCGCGTATTGGAGTTTGAGTGGAGCGATATCGCGGCTGAGTTAAAAGAATATACAAGAGAAGTTACCAAAGATCGTGACGCGCAGGTCAAGGTAAAAGAAAGAACAGAGATTGATACGAAGTCGCGGTTAGATGCAGACACGCGTTTAGCAATCGCTGAAGAATTGAAGGTGTTTATCGCGGGAGAAGGTGATGAGATGCCAGAGAAAAAACGGAAAAAAGCTCCGCCAAAGCGTGACCCTCGCGAGTTGAAGCCTCGTACACCGGGAGAAAGGGAAATAGCGAATGCCATCGATCGGCATTTTAATGGTGGGGAAGGAAGCGTTCGTAAAGGAGCCACGATCGTGGAGGTAAAAGGACCCAACATCGCTTCAAAAATTGAGACGAACTCCAATCTTGAGAATGAAAAACTTGTCGAAATACGCGCTCAGGCACAGAAGCTAAAAACGGCCTTAGAGGCAACCGTTCAAGGAACGCGAGTGAATATCTCATCAGATATCTTACAGCCGCTCTGTGAGGCGTTTTCGGAGTCGGCCAAAGGAGATGCGCGTTTTTCCGTACTCGTTGAAACAGCAGAAGAGATACACGCTCTTTTGGATGCTCAAGATGCGTATGAGAAATTAGCAGAGCTCGGAATGGCTAAAGCAAAATTCCTCAAGGCATTGAGCGAAAATAATGTATTATCATCACAGGCAAGCGCTTTTGTAGAAGAAGAACGAGCGGCTGAGGTAAAGACCGCGGGAAGTGAAGGTGAAAACGAGGTATCGGATGAAGTCTTGGTAGAAACCATACTAGATACGGCCAATCCAGCGAGAGATGATCTCAAAGGACCATTTGAGCGCATGATGCTTCTTGCGGGTCAGGCAGATGGCTTGTCTCGACGTGCGCAAGCGGATGCGAGTAAGCAGCAAGAATATCTTGATAAAGTTAGGGAGGTGCGGGCAGCGTATCAAGTGTACAAGGCCTTAGAACAGGCGAGTACGTCTGTGCCGGGCAATGAAGGTCAACGTGTTGTTGTGGCCGCAGGCCAAGAGATTGATAAGGCTCAGGACGATGTTCTGGAGTCCGCTGCTGAGACCGCCGAGGAACGAACGTCCGCCATGGAAGCCGCGCATCGGTTTTCTCGTTTTCAAGATCTCCTCTTAGGCGCGCCAGAAGGTCCATTGACCGAAGAAAAACAGAAAGAACTTGCTCAGGCCTGTGATGAAGCGCTTGAATCCATACAAAAGGTAGATGGGCTGGATGCTGGTTTGCTTGCAGAGGCAGGGAAGCAGCTTCGCTCGATCAGAAACGACCTCCATCCTTCCAGAAGATTGGGAATGAGTGATCTCGCCGATACGCGTAATGCGTTTGTAGCTGTCAATGAAGAGGTGCAGGATGCATTGTATGCGTTAGATGCCACCCTCAATCCATCTCAACCGGATGAACAGCCAAGTGCCGGCCCTGATTTAGCGGCTGTACTGCGAGCGAGCGGTCAAACGGTCAAGCCCGGTCCACAAGCGCCCGATGCTTCCTTGAAAGCGGAAGGAGGGAGTGGGCCTGTCGAAGTTCCTGCAGCTGTTGCTGAACGATTAAAGGCCGAGGCGGAAGCACGGGCGGAAGCACGGGCGGAAAAAGAAGCAAAAGACGTCACGCGCATGGTCGAGACGTTAAAAAAAGAAAAAAAGAAAGACGCGATGGATCTGGCGGCATTATTTACAAGCGAAAATTTTGATCCGATTGCCTTTGAAACGCTTGTCGATCAAGACCTACGTATTCACGTGGCTCGTTGGCTCGTCGATTTCATGGATGGTCGTTACGAGATGGTTCGTTTACCTGCGCAGGAATCATGGAAAGAAGTGGTCGATGAAAACGGTAAAGTAACCCAAGTGATGGAGGCGAATGAAGCGGACGATGACGAATACGCAAAACGCGCCGTCGCAGAATCCCGGTATGCCACAGCTGCCGTTGTGAAAGCGGGTGTGGGTTTTGGATTCAGTGATGAAGCGAGTATCAGAGCGACCGCTAGTGAAGAGCTGCCATCTGAGCAGCAAGGCGGGTTGGGTAATTTTGTGATGGATGCCGGTAAAGCACTTAGCAACGATCGTCGCCGTCAAGAGCTGCAGGTCATGGGGCGTGAGCTTGATTTTATTAAAGAAAAACTTGGTAAGCACGACTTAAAACTCGCCTCTCTAACCGACGATGAAAAAGCTGCTTTAGAAGCTCGTCGTGATGAATTGATGGCGGTTCGCATGAAATTAATGGAAGTGGTAGCAGGGAAGAGTTTGAAGGATCTTCCTGCGGTTGAACCAACGAGTCAGACCGTAGAGAATAAAGCCTCTGAGCAAAAAGTTGAAAAACTCGTTGGCTCTGGTACAAGTTTTGGAAAAGAAAAGGCGGGCTGGAAAAATCAAGACAGCTTTCTTATCGACGATGAAAATGGATTGTATGGGGTCTTCGATGGGGTTGGGGGGTTGGCGGCTGGGGATCGAGCCTCGCAGCTGGTAAGGGATTATGTCCAATCCCGTGCCAAAGAATTTGCCGGATTAGATGCGCAGGCAGCCGCTCAACTCATGGCGGACATCATGAACAAAACCGCGGAAGAGTTGGATGCCGCGGCACAGACAGATGAAAAACTAAAAGGAATGGGAACCACCTTCACCTTGATAAAGATGATGGGTGATGAGGCTGTTATTGGGCAGGCGGGTGATAGTCGTGTGTACACAAAAACAGAGACGGGTGGACTACGCGCGCTGACGTTGGATAATAATGAAGCAATGGACGAGGTATTAAAGCAATTTGGTATTGAACTAGCGTTCGTCTTTCAGCAAGCGGTGGATGAATTAAATGAGGCAAAAGATTGGGAAGCCTTTAAAGGGAAAACCAATGAAGAATTAGCCGAGCTCGACTTTTCACCGGAAGAAATACAAATTTTGCGTGATAAAGGGAGTGAATTTGAATCACTCATTCCATTTTACTTCTGGCAAAGAAATGTTATCACGGCCTCGGCGGGACAAGGGGGGCGTGTTGATATCTATGACATGAAGGGGAAGAGGGAGCTTGTGCTGACGTCTGATGGGATTCACGACAATCTACAGAAGAAGGAGATCAAAATCATTCTATCTGGCCGATACGAGGAGTTGGAGGACGCGGAACTGCGAGAAGGATTGAGCGGGATCACTGATCCCATGGAAGCATTGGCGACGGCGGCGCGCATTCGTTCAAAACAAAAAGGGAACCCTCGAGCCAAGCCGGATGATATGACGGCGGTACTTGTTGCGTCCAAAAACCCATCGGAGGCTGTTCGGACAGCGGCACCGGACGTTGATGCCAAGGATGTACCTGCAGCTGAGAAGGTTGAAGGAGAGAAGAAGAGCGTTGAAGAGGAAAAGGCGACATTACGTGAGAGTATTACGGAGGATAGGGCGGTGCTTGAAACGTCAAAAGAGAAGTTGGAAAAGGGCATCGTGATCTACCAGGGAGCGGTACACGTCCCGTATCTTCGACAGGTGGTGGATTGGTTTGAGAAGCTCATTGAAGCAAAGCAAGACGTCGTTTCAAAGTGGAATTTCCCCGAGGAGAAACAAAAGAGCGAGCAGAGGCTGGCTACGTACGAGAGAAATTTGCCAAAACGACATAGGATGACTATGAAGGGGCAGATAAAGGAATTGCAAGGATATCTTGACGCGTCCGCCAAAAAAATAACCGAACTTGAAAAACACTCTAAGGATAAAAAAGAATTAAAAGAAGAATTGCGTCAGACGAAAAATTGGCAGGATGAGGTCAAGTTCGCCTTGGATATAGTTGAAGGGATTTATAAACGCACTGAAGCACACGAGGAAGACGTGATGCCTTCTTCCTTAAAGGTGACTACTGCCTCCACTCCTTCGCCCGACACCTCCGCACCCGCCAAAGCTCCACCCGCACCCGTTTCTCCGGATGCACCAGCTTCTCCTTCTGCAACTGATCACACGGCTCCTGATACCGCTCCTCCCGCTCCAGGTGCTCCCCCTGCAATGCCTCCGGCGCCATCGGGACTTCCGCCGCTTCCAACCTTCGCTCATCCTGACCTTTTCCGTCAGGGGGATCGCGGCTTCCTAGAGGGGTGGCTAAAAGATCAGCAGACCCGTTTAGGCTACGTCCGGAACATGATCGCCGAGCCCGCTCTTACGGATGCACGTAAACGTCACCCTTCCTTCGACGTCCACGCCGGCCGCTTTGAAAAAATCATTGAAGCAACAGCAAAACTGACACAGGCTTCAACGGAGGCCGAGCGCCTAAGTGCCGAAAGAGCTCTCCAGGATTTACGAGAACAAGGGCCATGGCCCATTGGCTCCGCGGAAGCGCTTGCAGGCCTAAAGGAGCAGCAGACCTATGCCCAAGAAAACCTCGGGTATTACAAAGCAGCCAATTCAAAGTCTGAGAAAATAAAGGAAGCGATTGCGCAAGCAAAAGCTAAACTGGAAGAGGTAAACGCTGATATCTACCTCATGGAGCTCGACGCACAGCTTGAACAAGCGCTGAGCGAGGTCACACTCCTCAAAGACGAAGGAAAAAAAGATGAGCTTGGAGAACGCATAGCGACCAATGAACAAAAGGCGGAAACGCGTGAAACGGATTGGAAAAAAGTAGCTGCTGAATCAGAGGAGGCGCAGACGAAGTTCATCGCAGCGATGGAGACACGTGAGATCTATGATGAGTCTGAGCCAACGTTTGGGCCTATTTTTACCGCTTTTCAGCGGGAACAAGAGGCTACTATCGACTTAAACAAAGCATTACGGCAATTCAATGTATTGGATGCGACAGAAACACGTATCACGCAGACATTGCGATTATTAGACCGAGAGGGAAGTGGCCCTGTATCTGAACAAGTGTGGGCGGCGATGCCGAGCATGGTCAGAGTGTTTCTGAGAACCGTTCACGAGGATCAAAATAGCACCGTAGGAAATATCAAAGCGAGGTTATATGAACGATTACGGGGGATTACACAAGATAAAATAGAGGCAAACAAGGAGCTTCAGCAGACGGCACAGCTGATTGAAGGCTTACGCGAGAAGAGCTCCTACGTGTTGGCGTTGAACGCGTACCAAAAGATGGAGCGGGAAACGAAAGAGCTAAAAAATGCTCTACATTCATTAAAGGGTGAGTTGGAAGAACATAATCCAGCCACAGCAAAAAAAACCGGGGATCGCGTCTATTTCATCGAGAAGACGCAAGAGCTCACGGCGCGTTACGAACTTCTGCAAAACCAGTACGAACGTAAGCAATCGCTTCTGCAGGACGCACAAGGATTGGTGGAGCTCTCGCAGAAAGCCTTGTGGGGACAAGCTCAACAACTCGATGAAGAAGCAACGGTCAGCGAAGCAAGCGCCTACAAGGCGCTAGAAGCTCAAGCAGACATCGCCAACGGTCTTATCAAGATCATCGAAGGTCAGAAGCTTCATAAGAACAAGCAAGCTTCTCAGGAAGTGCGTGAAGCAGAGCTGCGCAAGAGTCTCCCGAGCCAGCCCACCGTCGTCGGTGGAGCCAATGTGTTCGGGAGAGGAGGGGGGGAGCAAACGAATAGAACCAGTGGGGGAGCAAAAGAGGAGCCAAGCTTTTGGCAGCAGGCGCAAAAATGGCCAGGTGTCGGTTCTATCATCAAGGGAGGAAAGGATCTATTATCCGCCTTTGGAATCGATCTCAACTAAATAAAATACACCGAGCTCTCTTGAGAGACTCGGTGTATTTTATTACGTATCTTTAGGAGCCTTTTCTTTCTTTGCTTGAAGGAGCTCGACCGCTTGCTCCAGAGTCATCTCTTCGGCCTTCATGTCTTTAGGGATGGTTGCATTAATTTTTCCGTGTTTCACATACCAACCAAACTTTCCGCTGTGCACGGTCACGGGTTTTTTGTCTTTAGGGTGCTGACCAAGGGGCTTGCTTACTCCGCCCCCACGCGTTCCTTTTGGCATAGCCAGGAGTTCAAGAGCGCGCTCCAAGGTTACAGTGAAGACATCGTCTTCTCCCTTCAATGAACGGAATTCACCGTCATGAACAATGTAGGGTCCAAATCGTCCGAGTCCGGCACGAATCTCTTTTTCCGTTTGAGGATGAGGGCCAAGGAGTCGAGGGAGGGACAGGATGAGAAGAGCTTTTTCGTAGTTCAACTCATTTAGGGGGATGTTTTTAGGGATGCTGACACGTTTTGGTTTCTTTACCTTTTTTGTTTTTGTCTCTTCCTCCGGCGGATCTTCACCGAGCTGAAGATAGGGGCCATAGCTTCCGGTTCGCAGATAGATCTGTTCTCCGCTTGCGGGATCTTGTCCAAGGGTCGTTGGTCCTTGTTGTGCCTTAGATAACAGCTCGCCGAGTGTCTGTACTGTTAAATCTCCGGGCATCATATCTTCCGGAAAGCTGGCTTTTACGACCGTATGATGCTGAGGATGCGGAGCTTCTACATAGGCCCCATATTTCCCTACACGCACGACAGCGTCAGGAATTTGAGGCAGCATGACGCGTCGATGGTCTATGTCTTCAGCCACGCTCTTTGCTTCCGTCTTAACGCGTTTTTCCAGACCCTGATCTCCTAGGTAAAAGGCGCGGAGATAGGGGAGCCATTCCGTCGTTCCATCGGCGATATGGTCCAAGCTTTGTTCCATCCCGGAAGTAAACTGTGCGTTCACTAAATCCGCAAAATGCTGCTCCATGAACTGCGTAACCGCAAACCCGGTAAAGGTCGGCGCTAACGCGCTGCTTTGCTTCACAACATACGCACGATCAACCAGCGTTCCAATGATGCTGGCATAGGTACTTGGACGACCAATCCCTTCTTTTTCCATCCATTGAATCAGGCTAGCTTCTGTAAACCGTGCCGGTGGCTTAGTTTCATGCCCTTCCGGTCGCGCGTCTATGCAAGAAACGCGTTCTTTGACGGTGAGTTTGGGCAAGAGACGCTCGCGATCACCCAAGGCCCCCTCAATATCCTCTTCTCCCTCAACATACGCTCGTAAAAATCCAGGAAAAACAATTTTTAAACCCGTCGCTTGAAATCGATGATGAGCCGCCGCAAAGATGACGCTCATCTGGAGCTGTTCGCTATCTTTCATCTGAGAAGCGATCGTACGCATCCAAATCAACTCATAAACCTTGCGTTCACCCCCGCTTAAATCGATCTCATGAGGAGGAATCAGCGCTAAACTTGGACGAATAGCCTCGTGCGCCTCCTGAGCTCCTTTGGTGGAGCTGGCGTAGTGACGAGGAGCCTCAGGCAGAAATTCCGCTCCAAATCGCTCACGGACCATTCCGCGTGCGGCCTCTACGGCTTCGTTGGACAGCGCAACAGAGTCCGTACGCATGTAGGTGATGTACCCATGCTCGTACAGGGTCTGAGCGATACGCATCGTTTCTTTAGAGGAGAGGCCGAGCTTACGGTTAGCTTCTTGCTGCAGGGTGGATGTAATAAATGGAGGGGGTGGACGACGTGTCACGGGTTTCTCGTGGACTTCGTCGACCGTCCAGGCAGCTTCCTTGACCTCCTTGCTAATCGCCTGAGCGCGCTCTTCGTTGATTAAAATCGATTCACTGTCTTTTTTAAGAGCGCCCGTTGTTTCATCAAAGTCTTTCCCAATCGCAATGCGTTTGCCCTCGGTGGCAATCAGTTTAGCCTCACAGGTGCCATCCGTAGCCTGAACATCCGCCATGACATCCCAATAACTCGATGTTTTAAAGGCGATGCGTGCCCGCTCACGATCAATAATGGCTTTAAGAGCAGAGGATTGCACGCGTCCGGCCGATAGCCCATACGCAATTTTTTTCCAGAGAACAGGGGAAAGAGTGTAGCCTACTAAACGATCCAAAATACGTCGCGTTTCTTGAGCGCGTACTAATCGTTCATCAATTTCACGCGGGTGTGCCAAGGCTTTTTCAATGGCTGGTTTAGTGATTTCATGAAACACCATGCGGTGAACGGGTACCTTGGGCTTCAAGAGCTGTAACAGATGCCAGCTGATACTCTCTCCTTCACGGTCTTCATCAGTTGCCAAATAGAGGACATCCGCTTCTTTTAGCGCCGCCTTTAATTCTGTGACGGTTTTGCTTTTCCGTTTTGGAATCACGTACAGGGGCTCAAAATCATCAGCCACATTCACGCCCAGCTGTCCCCAGGCGGTCTTTTTTTGTGCCGCCGGAACTTCGGCGGAGGATTCTGGTAAATCACGAACGTGCCCCATCGAAGCCAGGACCTTATAGTCGGGCCCTAAAAACTTACGGATGGTTTTGGCTTTGGTGGGGGACTCGACGATAACAAGATGCATAGAATGTAAGGATGAGAGATCGAGATGTTCCTCGGATAAGGGTGGAGATGTGTCTCAGGACAGCTTAGGTTCGTATCCATATCTGCCCGCCTACGTGTCGAACTAGGCCTTTTAATTCGAGGATGGATAATTGGGATGATACATGCGACACCGCCTGTTTGGCGAGAGCTGCCAGCGGATCAATATGAATAGGTTGGCTAAGATAAGATAAAAATTCACTATCCTGTGCAGTCATAGGAAGCTCGCTCCGAGCCTGAGCTATCAAGTCTGGTCGATCAAGTGTTAAAGCGTCAAGGATGTCTTCGATGCGTGTGCAGGGTTTTGCGCCCACTTTAAGCAAGTGATTCGTTCCTTCGGATTGCGGGTTCCAAATAGATCCCGGCACGGTTAAGACCTCACGATTTTCTTCTAGAGCAAGGGTCGCCGTAATCAGCGAGCCGCTCTTTGGAGCCGCCTCAATGACCAAGGTGGCTAAGGTAAATCCCGCAATGAGGCGATTACGTAAAGGGAAGAGATGTCGGCGTCCTTCTCCACCGGGAGGAGATTCACTCACTAGGCATCCACCGTGCTCAACAATATCTTCCGCCAAGCGGGCGTGTTCGCGAGGGTAGACAGAGGCTCGATCCACCCCCGTTGCTAAAAAGGCAACGGTGATTCCGTCAGCGTCAAGAGTTACACGATGAACTAATCCATCGATGCCAAGCGCCAGACCGGAGACCAAACATAGCCCGCTCCTCACAAGGCCCGGAACAAACGTTCGAACAATCTGCTCACCGTACGAGGTCGCTTTACGTGTTCCAACAATGGCGAGCGCCGGTGCTTTAGGGAGGTCACCTCGTACAAACAGGAGCTCGGGAGGATCGCTCGACACACGCAGAAGGTGAGGGAAGTCCACATCTTCTGGAAAGACGACGCGTATATGTTCCTGCATGAGGGTGTTGATAAGATCGGCAGGCTCACATCGCTTGCGCCAAGCAATAAAACGCTGCACGAGCGACTCGCTCAGGCCTGCATCAAGGAGACTCTGTCGATCTGCAGACCAGGCTCGTTTGTAAGATCCGAATACGCGTTTTAGGAGACGCAAACGCTGACTCCCGATCTCGCGAAAGTGTGCCAGGCAGATTTTGGCGACGGCTTCTTCATCAAAGGACATACTCACCCCGTTCCATAAAATAAGCTCTCTGTCAAGGGTTGCTCAACCGTCTCATCACTGTTACACTTAGCGACGATGTTTGAACCTCAAGAACCGTCTTTAGCGGCAAATTTTGTTGAAGCTCCCGCGGAACGCCCCCTCCACCGCCAGACCTATATCATGGGGGGCATTTTTGCGTTACTCGTGGCGTTGGTTTCGGGCTTGGGAGCGTACGCTTCGTATCGTTCCGTCCAACACGGAACCACGGTCTTAGCGGAGGTTGGAGATGTCCCGGTTATCGCCGATATTCGTCGTCTCATGTTCGGGTCATCCGTCGATGTCGCCGGAGATCAGCCGGTAAAAAATGATCGAGTGAATGTGCTGTTGTTGGGTGTGGGCGGAGAGGGTCACGATGGACCGCAGCTGACCGATACCATCATGTTAGCGAGCATCGACACCAAAGAAAAAAAAGTAGCCCTGCTCTCCATCCCTCGTGATACCGCGTATCCATTAGGTGGGGGAAGATTCGAAAAAATCAACGCGGTTCAAGCCTATGCCGAGCAAGATTATCCCGGCGAGGGAGCGCGCCGAGCCGCCGACGCCATCGCTAAGTTGTTAGAAATCAACATCGATCATGTCGTGCGTGTAGATTTTTCCGGCTTCGCACGATTTGTGGATGCGATTGGAGGAGTGGACATAGAAGTCGAGCGGAGTTTTGTTGATCCTCAATATCCAACAGCGGATGACAAGTGGATGACGGTGAGTTTTAAAAAAGGCGTGCAGCACTTTACGGGTGATCAAGCATTGATCTTTGCGCGTTCGCGGCACGGGAGTAATGGCGAGGGCTCGGATTTTGCACGCAGCCGTCGTCAACAGTTGCTTATGTTGGCGATACGAGAAAAGCTTCTCTCGCTACAAACTTTGAGCAACCCCACCAAGATGAGCGCATTATATTCAGTGGTGAGTAGTCACCTACAAACGGATTTTACACTGTGGGATGTCCTGCAGTTTGCTCCTACCGCCAAAGAATTCTCCAAAGAGCGCATGACGCTTCACGTGTTAACGGATGCTCCGGATGGGGAGCTGGTGGCCGCAAACGTAGCGGGCGCGTTCATGTTATTTCCTAAGCAGCCGGATTGGTCCGAGATTCGTGAGCTCGCTCAAAATCCGTTTGCCACCTCAACAGTCGCTCAAATCGCAACCGAACCTGTGAAGCCAGTTGTTCCGGAACAAGACATGATTAAACTGGAGGTAAAGAATGGAACAACCCGCACGGGCTTTGCTTCCCAAGTCGCCGCCAAGCTTGAACGGTCCGGCTACGAAATTGTCGCCTTTGGCAACGCGTTGCGCCGTGGCTATGAGCGAACGGTCATCTACGACTTGACAAATGGCAAAAAACCCGCTCAACTAAGCGGTCTGCGGCGCTTACTGCAAGCAGATGTCTCCACGATTGCCCCAACTCCTGATCCTGCCGATCCGAAACGTCCAAAAATGATCTTAAATGATGGTTTGGCCCCGGAGCGTTTATCCGCGTCAAATGTCGATTTTCTCATTATTTTGGGTGAAGCCAGTGACGCTTTTATAACTTCTTCCTATGCCCGCTCCAGTTCCACCCGCCCGTAACCGCCCCCTAGTGGCGTTAGTTGGACGTACCAATGTTGGTAAATCCAGCCTCTGGAATCGTTTGACCGAAAGCGGCAAAGCTCTTGTAAGTCCTATTTCTCATACCACGCGCGATCGTAAATACGGTCAAGTCGTCTGGCAAGGATTGGTTTTTGATTTGATTGATACGGGAGGAATGGATACAGAAGCAACGGAGATTGGGGAGGGGATTCGAACCCAAACCATGCACGCCTTACAAGAGGCGGATCTTGTTTTATTTATTCTCGATGGACAAGCGGGTGTGCTTCCGCAAGATCAAGAGATTGCACGCTTAGCCAAATCAACGGGAAAGCCTGTTTGGCTCGTGGTCAACAAGATTGACCAGATGAAGCACTCTTCCTTTGCGCATGACCCAAGCATCTATCAATTGGCGTTAGGAGAGCCAAAGCTCATCAGCGCAAACACCGGTTTTCTCGCGGGAGATTTATTGGATGAAGTTTTGAAGGAATTAGAACGTCAAGGAAAACCAGCCATTCCAACCCACGAAGTCGAGCCACTTCGCCTCGCCATCGTTGGCCGACCCAATGTCGGCAAGTCTTCTTTGGTCAATTCTATCTTGGGAGAGAATCGCGTCATCGTTTCCCCAATCGCTCACACCACGCGTGAACCGCAAGACACATGGCTACGCTACCAAGATCGCGACATCATGCTGGTCGATACGGCCGGTATGCGCAAACAAGCGCGTATTGATAATGAGGTAGAGGAAGCGGGGATTGAGCGCAACATGAAAGCGATTGATGATTGTGATGTTGCCTGTCTCGTCTTTGATGTAACCCAAGATCCAACCGCGCAGGATCGTCACTTGGCGGGAATTTTGGAGAACAGCAGCAAAGGCTTGATCCTGGTCGCGAATAAATGGGATTTGATTCCAAATAAGAAACCGGAAACAGCGAATGAGATCGAAACACTGATTCGTCAGCTCTTTCCGTTCTTATCCTGGGCACCGATGGTGTTCGTGAGTGCCAAACAAAACATGCGCACACGTGAGTTGTTGGACAAGGCGATGACAGTCCAGGGTGAACGTCATCGCAAAATTGATTACAACGCCATCAACCGTTTGCTAAAAGCATGTATTAAGAGCAAAAAACCATTACCTGGCTACGGACCAAAATCTCCTCGTATTTACGATATCGCTCAGGTCCGTGAAGCGCCTCCAACCTTTTTGATTACGATTCTGGGTGAAAAGGAAAGCGTCCATGACAACTGGGTTCGTTATTTAGAGAAGCGCATCCGCGAGAAGTTTGGATTTATCGGAACGCCAATCATTGTGAAAGCGCGCAATGTGCCGACGTCTAAAGGTGGGCGTAAATGGAACAAATCCGGTCCTGGTTACGAAGAAGCGGTTGGGAAGATTATTGAAAAACCTGTCCTCGTGAACCAAACGCGTCGAAGACAGAAGACGTAAGGGTGTTACGCTCCCCCACCCGAGAGGGAGTCGGAGGAGGGAAGAAGCTATGAAATTGATTGTCGGCCTTGGAAATCCGGGCAACGAATACGCGCATACGCGCCACAACATCGGTTGGGACGCCGTCACCGCATTGGCGGAAAAACTTCAAGCTCCATTTCAAACAAAGGAGCGTTTTAAGGCGGAAATAGCCGAAGCACGGATGGGGGAAGAAAAGCTTCTGCTCGTTCGTCCCGTTACCTATATGAATCGCTCCGGCGAAGCCGTTGAAGCTATTTTGTCATTCTATAAACTCGAACGGAGCGATCTGCTCGTGGTGCACGATGAGATGGATTACCCCCTCGGCAAGATGGCGTTCTGCGCTCAAGCCGGTCCCGCCGGACATAACGGCATCGTGTCTATCCAAGGATCGCTAGGAACGGATGTGGTCTCACGTCTACGTCTGGGTATCGGACGTCCCGTCGGACACATACCCAAAGAGGACTACGTGCTGCAACCATTTTCCGCAGAAGAACAAAAAACAAAAAACGAAGTACTCCTGTCCGCGGTAGCAGCAATAGAGGATTGGCAAGCGCAAACAATTGAGAAAACAATGAATAAGTGGAATGGTTCACGAGCGTGAGGCGATGTGCTATCCTACGGGGGATAGCTATGCGTTCTCTCTTTCGATCTTTCTTTCTTCGGTCACAGGCTGCTTGGGCATGGATACAACAATGGACTCAAACACATAAATACCCCCTCGGCTTTGCTGCGGTCATGGGTATTTTGTTGTTGGCGCCTCATATTGCTCAAGCGGATGTTACGGATCAAGCTGTTTCCGCCATTATCCAGTTACTGTCGTGGATCGTTGAAATGTTGGGCAAGGTCTTCATCTTTTTAGTCGATATTTTCCTAGGATTTGCAAGATATAATGGCTTTGGCGATGCACAGCCGGTAAAAATTGGCTGGGTGATTGTGCGCGATATTTGTAACATGTTCTTTATTGTGGTGCTGCTGATATCAGCGTTCAGCACCATCATCGGATGGGATTCGTCGTTACGGTATAACGCGGTCTTGCCAAAACTGTTATTGATGGCAATTTTGATCAATTTTTCCCGCACGTTGGTACAGGTATTAATTGATTTCTCACAGGTCGTTATGCTCACATTCGTGAATGCATTTCGAGCAGCCGGTGCCGGGAACTTTACCGCCGCCTTCCGTATTAATCAGCTCCTAAGCATGCGCGACGATTATGTGGCCGGAACATCTGCTCAGCAACCTGAACTCGCCGCTCAAATTTTTGCCTCGTTTCTTTTAGCGTTAATTTTAATTGTGATTGCTAACGGCGTCATGCTTATCATGATTGCCTTTGTGTTAGGTCGAATCATTGGTCTTTGGGTTGCGCTCATCTTCTCGCCGGCAGCCTTTTTTGTGACGGCTCTTCCAGGAAAATTACAAAGCGGTTTATCAAGTTTTTCAGGAAAATATTGGTCGCGTCTTGGTGGGATGCTGACGGGTGGACCCGTTGTCATGTTCTTTATTTATTTGACCTTTGCCATTCTACAAACACCAAGCACGGCTCCAACGGAGGCCGCACCGGCCGCCCCTGCTACCGCAGGAGGAGCTCCGGCGGTATTAGCAGGACAAGGTCAGGGGCTCTCCAGTCAATTGGAGCTTTATACCCCAACAGCCGACATCAACGGGGCAGGGGCAACTTCCTTTCTTACCCGTGTAGGAACATCGGATAACGTTGCATCCTTCATCGTAGCGGTTGCCTTAATGTTGATGGCTTTAGAAGCCGCCGTCGAAGCCGCCAACGCCGTCGATAGCAGCGTCGGAGCATTTGCCAACAAAGTCGGTTCCGCAAGCAAGGGCTTGGCTTTTGGCGCAGCGAGTTTAGCCGCGGCCTCGCCGTTTATTGCCGCAAAATTCTTAGGCAAAGGTGCGGCCAACGTCGTGGACAAGCGTTACGATATTACCGGAAAAGCTTCTGGCTTAGGCTTGCGATTGGCGAACCGTATTCCATTGGTTGGACAGTATGCGCGTAAACCACTCATGGCCGGGATGATGATGCGCCAACGCCAGGCGGAGAAAGAGCAATCCGAACAGATGGCGCTCACAAATGGCATGAATCCAGATCAAAAACGTATCGTGCAAAAAGGCGGTCAATCATGGGTGGGTGGTGCGCTTGGAAAAGCGGTGGATGCAAGCATCGGCACATTATCTCCGGGACTTGGGCGCGACATGGCTCAAGGAATGCGCAACCGGTTGGGAGGCGCGTGGTATACACAGGGAGACAAACGCTTTTTCGAATCTCTTGCCTTGGACATGGCGGGTCCAGATGTTGACGCCGAACAACGTCGTCAATTAGAAGATGACTTAGCGACATCTATTGGTCGCGATAATCGATTTAAACCGGTCACCGACAAGGGGCATACCGGCAAAATGGCCGATGCGTTGGCGGATGATCAGTTGTTGGAGGAACGGAGAGAAAATCTCACGGTAGCAAATACACAAGCCGAGCGTGTAGATGATCAGGCCACAATAAACAGAATTAAGAAAGAACGAAAAGCTGATCCGCGTCTCATGCCTACGGAAGAGAAGTTTGCTAGTGAAATGAAGAAAAAGGTTGAGAATCCAGAGAAGTTTAAAACCATGAGCGAAGGAGCAAAGAACGATGTAAAAGTATTGGTACAGGCGTTGAAAGAAGCAAAGGTTGTAGAGTTTGATGCGGATGGGGTAGTGCGTCTCACAGGGGATGATGCAAAAAAAGAGGCGTATCTAAATGCGCTCAAAAATAATGATGGGACAATGTACGAAAATACAAATCAAGTTCTTGATTTTATTGAAAATAATGATGTGAAGGGCAGCGCAGGGATGGAGCTTCAAAAAGCGCAACATGCTCGTATCGAGGGAGATGAGTTCGGTCACAAGCGCATGTGGGTTAACCCAAGTAGCAAGCTAAGCGATAAAGAGTTGGTGGCAAGTGTTAAAGACGGCTTGTTGATGCAGAGCAGTAGAGAGGCTAATGCTTACCGTTCGCTTGATACCGCATCCAAATCAGCGGGTGGATTGGCGGCTAGCGCGACGGCCGGTAAAGACGTGGCGGACTTTTTGCAGGCAGGAGGTAAAGTCGTCGATATACAAAGTATCCCCGGCATTAATCTGGCTATCAAACAATTCACTGATGACGTGGCGAAGAGGATGGAATCTGTGCTTGAGTTTAAGGACGATCAGTTGAATGTGAAGACGGCGGACATGAAGAAGTTCCAAGACTTGGTCAAAGAGTTGCGTCCGCTTGTGGGTCAGGTGGGAAGTCGCGGGCTGAATCAGCCGTTTGTTGAGAATATTTTGAACTCCATGCAGGCAAAAATTACGGTTGAGAATAAGACTGCTGGGGTCGCAGCGGGCACAAAGCATGACGCTCCTCTTTCAGATATTGGTGCCTACAAGGCTACGTACGGCGCTATGACGAGTACGCGAGATAAAAAAGCGATCGTCGAATTATTTGCTACGGCCGTCGATCTGACTCACGCGCCTACGCTCGCCACTCCAGAAAAATTGCGCACCGGTACACGTGATCAGCGTGCCAAAATTGCGGGTCCGGTCGATCGTGTCTTTGATGTATCAACCAGCTAACCCTCTATGAACCGCTCGCTTTGGATGCGATTCTTTGAAGCCGCGCCTGAGGCGGTGCAGGCGTACCTTTTAGATACGCCTGCCATGGAGGCAGAAGATAAGGCGCAAGAACTTCTGAGCTATGATCACGACGCCTGGAATCGTTTGATGGATGTTGTGTGGGACGAGATGTTTCTGCGTATCAGTGAACAAGATTTTCGAGCCCGAATCACGAGCCTTGCGGGAGATCGTGATCCAAAAGAAGTTGAGAAGGTTGTCTTACGGCACGTAGTCCTGCCATTGGCGGATCTTGTTCCTTGGGACGTAGAACGTCGACTGCAGGAATTAGGGTTTCCTCTTGCCGAGATTCAAGGTGTTACGCGCGTTTCTTTACGGCCGGTTTCCTACGGGGCCGCTGTCCGTCGGATTGCGGCTCAAGCAAAAGTCAGCCTTCTTTCCGAAGAAAGCGTGCGACGGTGCCGAGAGCTATTGATTTCGTATATCAAAGGCGTGCGCTTGATAGAGCAGGTCAAAGAGATGCTGGCTCGCAGTCAGGCGGAGGGAGGGGTTGGGTTAACCCGCGATCAAACGGATGTATTTGTGCGGGAGATGGTTGATATGTTAGGAAAAACGGAGGTCGTATCAGAACAAGAATACGTCGATTGGTTTACGGCCTTTCAACGTGAATTGGAGGCGGAACGCATCGCGGTTCAGCAGGGAGCTGTGCCCGTCTCTCCTCAGTCGGAGCCAACGACACCGGCACCTGAATCCATTCCTGCCAGCATGTTTACCTCGCCAAAAGCGCGAGAAGCTCAAGCGGCGCTCGTAAGGGCGATCGAGGACACGTATCGTGCCACAGGTTGGACCGGAGATGAATATTTGGCTAAACGGTTGCAGAATATTATTTCAACGCGCATACGCGATGTACGAAATCAACAACAAACCAAGGATGTTTTGGGTCGTGATGTAAAAGTTGGTGGAATGGGACTTGAGCCCGAAGAAGCAGAGCGTCTAGCTACTATTATTGAGGATCAATATCAATTACACCGCCAAGCCGTGACCGACGAAGAAAAACAAAGTATTACGCAAGTGCAGGCTCAGCAAGAACAGAAAATCGCCGAACGAAAAGTTCGTGAAAGCCAAGCGCATGCTGAGTGGTTTGAGAAAAAAATCCGCTCCGGACAACGGGAAGAGGAAGCTCGCCAAGCCTTTTTTCAGCAAATGAAAGAGGCGGCTACGAATCGTGTACAATCACCAACCTCGGGAACCGTCCCTACCGCTCCCGCACCCTCTCAACCAATGGTGGACGCGGTGGCTGCACCCGCTCGTTTGATGGGGTTAACAGAGGAGTTGCAAAACACCTCCGTCAATATCTTCCGACGCATGGCGCGCTCGCCGCAGGATGCGGCCGCTAAACTTATTCAACAACTGGAAGCTCTTAAATCGGAATCCTTTGAACGGTGGACCGAGGGGGTGCAGGCTTGGCGCTCCTCTCCCTTGCAGCAGTCTTACTTACAGTTGGTAGGGGAGAGTTTTCGTGCAGGAAAATCGGTCGTCGAAATTATCGATCAAAAACGTAAAACCGACCCTGACATCCTCACGGCAGAAGAGGTGGGAGCGATCATGGAAATTAATTCCCATGCGCAACTCTAAGAGCAGAATCTGATTCTCGATACTCTCCTTATGCCTGATAAATTTGTCGTCCCGCAATTCATAGACGCAGAAGATAAGATTCTTGGTCCAATCACCGTCAGACAGTTTCTTATCTGTTTGGGCGCGGCGTTTCTTATCTTTATTGAATACAAGCTCCTTACCTTTGTCTATTTCATTTTTGCCACTATTATTACAGGTGGACTAGCGGCGACGTTCTCGTTTTTGAAGATTAATGGTCAGCCCTTTCACGTCTTTTTTGTAAATTTTTTAGAGACGAACGTTCGACCCTCTCTCCGAACATGGCAAAAGGGATTAACAGACACGGAACTCCAGGCCATCATCAAACACCATAAGCCGGCCGCTCCTATAGTCGCGACTCCCACCAGTATCCCGCCCACTTCCTCTCGTCTTCGGGATCTGGCCCTAACAGTAAATACCGGAGGGGTGTATAATCCTGACGAGGAGGTATAAACGTTCCTTGATACGATGCGTTCTTGATCTATGCAAAGCCAAAAACTTTCGGGGAAAAAGCCTGGTGTGTCTGCGCAACGGTTTTTGGATGTCTCGGAAATCCGTGACGGAGTCGTGGTTCTTAAAGATGGAACCTTGCGCTCGGTCCTTCTGGTCTCCAGTGTGAATTTCGCTTTGAAATCCGTGGACGAACAAAACGCGATTGTCCAAGCATACATGCAATTTTTGAACAGCTTGGATTTTCCCATTCAAGTCGTGATCCAATCCCGTAAAATGAATGTGGATCAGTATATTCGTCAACTCTCGGAAAGTGAGAAGACCTTGCAGAATGAGCTTTTAAAGCGCCAGATCAGAGACTACCGAGATTTTGTAAAACAATTGGTGCAACTAGGGGATATCATGCAAAAACGATTTTTTATTGTCGTGCCCTATAACCCTTCCGCGGTAGATGGGCAGCATCAAAAAGGATTTTTACAACGACTCGGCTCGCTCTTATCTCCCACGTCCATCATTCGGCTCTCAGAAGAACGATTTCAGAAACAACGCTTTGACCTGAGTCTACGCGTCAATCAAATCATTAGCGGACTTGGATCAATGTCACTCTCGGCCGTTCAATTAGATACGCAAGGATTGATCGAGCTCTACTACACGGTCTATAATCCAGAACTCTACGACACGCAACGGTTAGCAGACGTCAATCAACTCCAGATCGAAGATCTATAACCCTCTATGGCCTTTCAACCTCAAGAAGAAAAACCCTTCGACCCCTCGCTGATCACAAAAGGCGGGGTGAGTCTTACACGTGGGCCTTCCAAAGAGGTACTTCGTCAACAACAAGAGGAGCAACGTGTAGCCCTGGAAGAAGAGCGGATTTATCGGAAGGGTGTGGTCGGGATCAAGGATTTGATCGCTCCCGCCTCGATGAAAATAGAGCCCTCCTTTCTACGTCTGGGCGATGTTTTTTGTCGCACCTTATTTGTTGTCACCTACCCTCGCTATGTGACGGTCGGCTGGGCCTCACCCCTTATCAACCTGAGCGCTCAATTGGATATTGCCATGTTCTTCTATCCGATGAAGGCGGATATTGTACTTAAACAGCTCAAGCGAAAAGTGGGGGTACTGGAAGCGCAGATTTCAACCGACGCCGAAGCCGGTAAAGCTCGTGATCCACAGTCGGAAACGGCATTGCGGGATATTGAGCAGTTGCGTGATGACTTGACCCAGGGGATCGAGCACTTTTTTCAATTTGCCTTTTATTGCACCTTTTACTCCACCAACAAAGACGAGCTTGAACGTGTCACGTCGCATGTAGAAAGCACCTTCGCCTCAATGCTGATCTACACCCGTCGCGCCTATTTTCAGGCGGAGCAAGGGTTTAGTTCGACCATGCCACTGGGGAACGATGAGTTGCAGATTACGTTCAACATGAGCACCTCGCCAATCGCTTCGTCGTTTCCGTTCACATCCGCGGAGCTATCAAGCGATAACGGTATTCTGTATGGGATCAATCGACACAATAACTCTTTGATCCTGTTCGATCGTTTTTCCTTGCAGAACGCCAATGCGGTGATTTTTGCTACTTCCGGTGCCGGAAAAAGTTATACCGTGAAGCTGGAAATTATCCGTTCTCTCATGATGGGGGTTGATGTCATCGTCATCGATCCGGAAATGGAATACAAGCATCTTTCCGATACGGTCGGAGGCACCTACGTCAATATTTCCTTATCCTCCAAATCAAAAATCAACCCCTTCGATCTCCCACGCCCGATGGGGGAGACGTTCTCCGTGGAAGACATCATCCGAAGTGCCGTTATCACCTTAAAAGGGTTGTTGCGCCTCATGTTGGGGAAGATCACAACCTCGGAAGATTCTATTCTGGATCGCGCGTTGCTCGAAACCTACGCCAAAAAAGACATCGTCGCCGGTTCAGATATCACCAATGTCGAACCACCGATTCTGCAAGATTTTCAAGAGATCTTAGAGGGGATGGAAGGAACGGCGGAGCTCATCGTGAAGCTCCGTAAATACACGGAAGGAACATTTGCGGGGCTGTTAAATTCTCCAACCACGGTCAAGATGAACAATCAGCTCGTCATCTTCTCTGTGCGTGATTTGGAAGATGAGCTGCGCCCCATGGCGATCTACACCATTATTAACTATATTTGGAACGTCGTTCGTTCGGAGCGAAAAAAGCGCATCCTTGTGATCGACGAAGCCTGGTGGCTCATGCAGTCCGAAGACTCGGCGAAATTTATCTTTGCGCTCGTGAAACGCTGCCGTAAGTACTATCTCGGGATCACCACCATCACACAAGACGTAAACGATTTCTTAACATCTCCCTACGGTCAAGCTATCGTGACCAATAGCTCGATGCAGCTTTTGCTCAAACAATCACCGGCCGCCATTGATCTTATCGCGCGCACGTTCTTACTCACCCAATCCGAAAAATATCTTCTTCTCGAATCAGGGGTGGGGGAGGGGATCTTCTTCGCGGGCGCCAAACACGCGGCTATTCAAGTGGTAGCGTCTTATACGGAAGATCAGGTTGTCACCACCAACCCACAACAGCTCTTACAAATAGAAGCCGCCAAAAAAGAGCGTGAAGCAACGAAATAATCTACCATCCATCATCCTATGCCTTCAAAACGTACGCTTGCCATCCTGTTGATCATCGCCGGTCTACTCGCAATCCTGGGCGTCCTCTATTGGGCGGTCTTTATGCAGCCAAAGCCAACCACCCCAAGCCAAGGCCAGCTGCCGGTGGTACCAACGGCACCCGTCACTGTCCCGGCTCAGCCTTCTGCTCCTACCACCCCGCCCACCGCCCCACCCCGCACGACCAACACGGACGAACAAGAACAGCTTCTTCTTCGTCAGAAAGCCATGGTCTTTGCCGCGCGCCAAGGCTCTTACACCAACGGTGATGGATTCGCGAGCGTGAGCGATGTGTACCTAGAGGTAGATCCTACGGTAAAAGCGTTTTATCAAGGTGAAGTAACGCGCTTGAATACGGAGCATACACGCGCCAAAGGCATCTTCACGCAAACCCTGAGAAGTCTCTCAAGCCGTATTACCTCGGACCTTCCGTTAAAAGGAAAAACACAGGCCACGGTGGTGGTGCAGGCACAGCAAACGATCGAAACCGGGACCCAGCCCGCCGTCATTTCCTATCAAGAAATCACGATAACGTATGTGCGTAGTGCGAGCGGATGGACCGTGACGCGAGTAGAGACAAAACCACTAGCGCTCTAGTTGACGAATCAAGAAAAATATGGAACGGGGTGAGAATGCTCACCCCGTTTTCTGTATATGAAAAGTGCCTGGATATCATCTATCCGCCCACGTGCATTGGGTGCGAAGCGGATGGGG
>CAZLRU010000002.1:0-4321 GCA_964562155.1 uncultured Gammaproteobacteria bacterium | reverse complement strand
AAGTGCCTGGATATCATCTATCCGCCCACGTGCATTGGGTGCGAAGCGGATGGGGAATGGGTGTGCAGCGATTGCTCCCGTTACATCGATCATATCGAAACCGAAGATGAGATACTCGCTCTGGGAGCGTACGCAAACCCACTTCTTCGCTCCATCCTCACGCATATCAAGTATCGTTCCGCCTCTTGTCTTACAGAGCCCCTTCAAAAACTCCTACGACAGGTTCGGCAAGGGCGCCATCGTCCGTGGCCTTGGGCGGGAGAGCCGACGCTCATACTCTGCGCCATTCCTTCCGATGCGCGGCGAGTGCGTGAACGAGGAATAGATCATGCAAAGCTTCTACGGAAGATCGTGCAAGAAGAGCTCGTGCCTTGGGCGATAGAAAAAGAACTTCTCAAACGAACGCGACACGTGGCGCAAAACGCGAGCTTGCCCGCCACTGAATGGCGTCGAGCAAACGTCCAAGGAGCCTTTTATAGCCCAGAGACCATAGAAGGAGCCGTCCTCCTCATTGATGATATCTATACAACCGGAGCCACCTGGCACGAGGCCGCAAACACGCTGAAAGCGGCAGGAGCGACACGTGTATACGGGTTTGTGTTTGCTCGGAAACAAGCGGCATAAGGCTCTTTGTGTAAGTAATAAACAATAAATACATATTGACAAACGATAAAATATGAAGGTAGGATGGATGCATACACACGATCTAAAACTCACCTATGAAAAAAAGCTCCACCCTGTTTCTTCAAGGAGTCATTGTGCTGATCGGAATCGGTGCCCTCGCTCTTATGTTATGGGAACCTCATCTGGAAGGCAGAAACGCCCACGCCACTCTTTCCCAGATCTACTTCCACGATCCCTTTTTAGCGTATGCGTACCTCGCGTCTATTTCATTTTTTGCAGCCCTGTATCAGGCGTTCAAGCTCTTGGGGTACATTGGACGCAATGAAGTATTTTCACAACGCTCTGTAAAAACATTGCGAACCATAAAACACTGCGCCATAGTCCTTGCAGTATTCATCGTGGCACCGGAAGCGTATTTATTGATTGTTCGTCCCGGCGATGACATCGCGGGCGGTGTTGCTGTTGGCCTCGTCATGATCTTCCTTTCCATCGTCACGGCTACGGCGGCGGCTGTATTTGAAAAACTCCTACAAACAGCCGTAGAGATAAAGTCCGAGAACGACCTAACCGTCTAATGCTATGGCGATCATTATTAACATCGACGTCATGTTGGCAAAACGAAAAATGAGCGTCACCGAGCTCGCCGAGAACGTCGGCATCACCCTAGCCAACATTTCCATCTTGAAAAACGGCAAAGCAAAAGCGATCCGGTTATCAACCTTAGAAGCCATCTGCCGAACCCTGGACTGTCAGCCGGGAGATATTTTGGAATACAAGAGCTAACTGCTTGTGATAAAGCTGTCCGAACGGCGGTTTTTTGATTGAATCTTGTCGGAGCGCTTGGTAAAGTGAAGGCCTATGAATAAACTACGCGTCGCTTTCTTTGTGTCTCTTGCGATTGTGGGAGGAGCGTTCTCCTATAAGGGAGCTGCTCTCGCTGCTACGGATGACACAATCTATAACTATTTAAGCGGAGAGGTGAACTATCGTATTCAGCGTCTGCAGGGGCTCGTAGAGCGCGTTGAACAAACCATCTTGGGCAGATTCGATACGATCGATACAAAATTAGATCGTATCTACGCGGCTTGTGGGGGAACGCCTACTCCTACGCGTCGCGTGACCTCTGCTCAAGCGCTGACCTGTATAAATGCCTGTTTCACCAGCACGGCTGCGGCCACTATGCGTAACGGACAGTTAAATAACCGGAACGGCGCCATAGACTCAGACCGATTCGTCGCCTGCGTCTCACGCTGTCCTTCTGTCACTTTACGCAACCAAGAATGCGCGCAACGGTATGTACGTAATACAGAAGGGGGAGAGCAGGTTCAAAGCTTCGGGCAATATACCATGCTAGGACATACCCGAGACGGATTCACTCGTATCTGTACCGATTCACATGAGGAACGCGCTTCGAACTGCCAGGCGTACGCAGACTCCCTTGTGAATGGTCTCGCTTCTTGTTTGACGGACCAACGTGCCTACACCTGTCAGCAAGACTGTGATGGCAGCTTCCGCAACCCTGAAGGGTACGCTCAATGCATGCTCCTCTGTAATAACCGGACGCGTGCGACGGAAATCTATAACGGGTTACGCGAAAGCGGCTTCATTAACGAACAAGGGAGATTGGGCGTAAGCACAGAAACAAACACATCCATTGCTCCGCTTGCGCCAACCCCAACTCCCGCAGCAACCCCAACTCCCGTCCCAAGCGAACAAACATACACCCAGTGTGTCTACGGCTGTGACACGGAACGGAGCGCATGTCTCGTGCAAGCTCCAACGCAGCCACAACTCTGTCAAACCACCTACGACCGCTGCTATCTTGGATGTAGCGCTCGTCTCCTTCCCGGAAGAAGCTAGATCAAGCACAGCGTGCTAAAGGAACATCCAAAACCGCCCAAAGGGGCGGTTTTGCTGATCACGGGCTTCGCACCGGGAAGCGCTTGAAATACATGATGAAAAACTACTCACAACCACACCAAACGGGACGCAACAAAAGACTACGCGATAGGCGTAGTCTTTGTATGGCGGAGAGGGAGGGATTCGAACCCTCGCGGGCTTTTTAGACCCCTAGGAGATTAGCAATCTCCCCCCTTCAGCCTCTTGGGTACCTCTCCAAGGCAGTTTGAGACCGAAGGTTTATCGAACGCGGCAATCCTAGCAAATCAGACCGGTTCGAGCAAGATGATAAAACTCTCGACAGATATGCGTAAAAACGATAGTATTGAGCGCGTCACGGAGAGGTGGCAGAGTGGTCTAATGTACCGGACTTGAAATCCGGCGTAGCCGTAAGGTTACCGAGGGTTCGAATCCCTCCCTCTCCGCCACGTAAAGACAGCGCAGAAATGCGTTGTTTTTAGTTGATGCTGTCCACGTGGCACGGCCATCGTGTGTCATTATCGGAGCCGTCTCGCGTGCCTGAAAACGTGCGAGATTTGTTCAATAGCATGCGACCAACAAAACCACCATTTTCGGTGGTTTTGTAATATCGGTCTCTCTGCTATGCTCCCCGTAAGGAAATACACCCTCACCACCCAACACAAAACCCAAAAAAAGCACTTGAAAGCTCTATGACCCTGAGGAACTAATCAAAAATCCTCCAGTCTTTGAAACGGATGTTGCGAACCAATCTAAGGATGGCTGGGCGGTTAAATGCTTTATTCACCTTTAAATAGAGACTACTTACTTATTGATCAATATATGGCCATCGATTGGAGCAAACTCAATCCTTTTAATACAAGTGAATCCAGCATACTCAACAACAAAAAAGCGGGTCGAGTTTACGTTGCCGATTTTCCAAACGGAACTGGAAAATATATTTCAATTGCCGAATACGGAACCCCCAATATAGATGCAGAGATCAAGATATCACCAAAGATTTGCCTACGTTTGACATATATACAAGGCAGCGAAAAAGAAGGAATATCCGGAGTAGAATTTGCAAAAGTAAGCGGAGATAAGGTCGAAAAAATTCATTTCAGTACCTTAGATTTTGAGCGGATTCTTCAACTACTCCATGTTTTTTCAGAGTTAGATTTGAAATCGATAGCCAATAGAAGCATCCTTCTTGAGAAATCAATTATCGGTGATGCTCAAGAAACAAAACGGTTTCTAGAATTGATCGCTGCTGACCCTCAAGGTAGGGATAAAATTACAGAAGTTGCAAAAAATCTAGGGTTCATTGATATCGGAGATGTGGATCAGGTGGTTCAGAGAAAAAATACAATTGTACAGTTCGAAAAATTACTGAATGATAACGACGCATTCAAGGATTGCAAAGAGAAGCTTGGCGTGGGTAAAGATGAGGGAGTTTGGCAGAAATTTTTTGAGGCCAACCCTTGGATTCTCGGCTCAGATTTTGTAGGAATACTCAGTGAACGCGTAATAGATGAGGAGAGTACTACAGACATTCCCGTTGGGGATTACGACGGGTTCGTAAATATCATTGAACTAAAACTGCCGGGAGCTAACTTTTGGACCGCTGAAAATATACCAACGGCTGACCTTACTAAAGCGCTGATGCAATGCGCGCGGTATGTAACCGAGATGGAGCGTCGAATGAATGATAAAAAGAAAACGGATGCTCTTGGCGTCGATATTTTAAAGCCCAGAATTACGCTTATATATGGTCGTTCGAAGGAATGGTCGAAGGAGTCACGCGAGCAGTTCAAGATATTGAACTCTAGCTTTCATAATA
>CAZLRU010000001.1:0-109701 GCA_964562155.1 uncultured Gammaproteobacteria bacterium | reverse complement strand
AAAGCCTGTTCAACACGGTTTTTGCCAAGGAGGTCGGTTTCGAGGACTTCCGCAAGCACAACAAAGAGTTTGAGTACCGTGTCGTGTTCAGCACGAGCTTACGCGAGTGGCAAAAACAGCTCATGGACGCGATGCGATTAATTCACTAATAACGACGATGTATGGAAGGAAATAACAAGATGAACCCAACTGAAATCGAGCGCTATGCAACAACCTTGAAAGATGTGACGGATATGTTTGAGTCTTGCGGTTGTCAAGCCGAAGTAGTAGTCCCATCCCCGACGCAAGTGCTTTTGACCATCAGAGGCCCTGTCTCGATGTGTCCAGTATCTATCTTTGAAGAACATGTCGAGAAAGCGAAAGAGCTGATGCGGTCTTCGCATCCTGACATTTCGTTTGACGTAGCCATCGACGAGATCGAATAACATCATCTCGAAAGATTGTCGTAATGCCGCGACATCATAAAACCTCCACGCATTTGTGGAGGTTTTATGTTCTCTTATGGCAGAAGCGTCCGTATTCAGCTCAAAGCGCAGAAGCAGGATATGTGAGCTTACCGCGTCGCACGCGCAGGAAGCTCGTCCGTTTATGCAGGTTTGCCGTTTTACGGCTCATGATATGCCGCACGTTCCAACCGATAACCGTTAGGGCGTCAGCAATCATAGAGCGATGGCACCGCCACGGCACTGCCTCCGCGCACATGATCGCTATGGGCTGTTTTTGTGCTTCTTTTTCGAGTCGTTGTAAGCCAGCGTCGAAATCATCGGTTTGCATATAATCCGCAAAACCTCGAAATGATGCGTTCACCCAACCGTCGTTGATGGAATCCTTGTGGGCGTGACGCAACCCTCCCAGCTTTTTCATATAAGTATAGCGGATATGCCCTCGCTTCAATGAGTTTCGCAATTCAGGTTGATTGAATTGTGGGTTATGGCGTGATTTTGGAATGGTACGGATATCAATCACTTTTTTGATCCCATGTGCCTGAAGCATTGCTAAAAACTCCTGTGCAGTACGGTTTGAATGACCGATGGTGTATAAAGTGGGCTTCGGCATGTATTCAGTGTAGCGCCTCGTTGGTCATGAGCGCGAGTTGTTGGTCATCGGTAGTTTGGGATATATGAACACGGTGGCAGATTCTCTATAGCAGTGCGGACGACCTCGACGATGCCACCCCATGAAAACACCGGTCCAATTTCGGGCCGGTGTTTTCATGGGGCGATGTGGGGATCTAAGGGTATTCGAACGAGTGAATAGTTTCACTCGTGAGAAACCCAGGCTGCGGGTGAGTGAGGAGGTTCCGGCTGTTGACCCGACGAGCGAATGAGCAGGATTCCCACTAGCCACCCCACGAAAATCTTCGCTTAAACAGCGGGGGTCTTGCTTTTTATCCTACGTTTGCGTAAAGCTCGAATACAATTCGATTGCAAGGTAACGTCCTATGAGGATTCGGAAATTAACTTCTTGATAGCACTCATTCGTTTTTCATTATCTTCTTTGAGCCATTGGAAACGTATTTCTTGGATATGTTTCGTGAGTTGGTGTAAGCGCCTTTCCAGGGACTTTAACTTTTCGGTACTTAAGGATCTCAGTCTTGTTTTTGATGGGTAGCTCATATGCTATATTGTAACAAATATTTTGTATGCGCACAGTCGAAAGCGGTCAGTCTTTTACGCAAGAGATAGAAAATGGAGCGCCTATCGCTAGAAAAGAAAGGCGTTCCGATGTTTTGCTGAGGACGGGCGAAGCGATACATGCAGCTTGGGCAGAATTACAAAAAGCACATGAAGCGGACGTTCCCAGGGATAGATTGAAGCCTTTAGAGAGTGAATATACCGAAATCAGAAGTCTGCTTGAAGGGCAGACTCTTAGCGACGATGATCCAGATCTACTCTTCGGTGAACCAACCGAAGAAGAAGCGGAAGAATTGAGCCAAATTGAGCGCCAAGAGATGCGCGAGCAGCTCATCACAACATTCGCTTCCGCCTGGCAGCGACTCGAGGAAAAGCGAGAACAATTACGCGGGAAAGCAGAGTTTCCTAAAGTAGCATTTACCGGAGGTGGATTAGCTATTGAGGGACAGACAATTGCTCTCACTGAATATCCAGATAGTATTTGTCTTTCTTTTAAGCTCGCAGATCATCACTACCAAAGTATCGTTCCTGAGCTACGAGTTCGAGGAAAGAAGAAGGAGCTAGCCTATCCAAGCGCTATTCAAAAAGGGAAAAAGCTAAGGCTAAAATCAGCTTATTTCATTGAGGAACAGGGACTTGATGTTCGGGTGGCGGCTCCACTCGGTAAGGTACAAGAAACTTTATTAGGCAACTTGAGTATTCATCCTGTGTTAGGTGGTGGTCGTACCCATGCGGCTGATAGGATGGTGACGATTTCACTCCGTAAAGAAGCGATCGGCACCTCTCCGGACTTTGCGTTCCTCGTCGATCGTGTGCAATCTGTCATGAAGACGACGCTCGATCTTGACGCGGGGCTGTGCAAGCCTTCTGTGGAAGAAGAGACATTGATTAAGAGATATGCTCTCGCTGAGCATCATACGCAATCCATAGATGAAGTTTCTAATGCAGATTTGCAGAAGATTAAAAGAGTGGAAGTTTTTCCTGGAAAAATGGGGTATGTAGAAGAAGGGAAGTATCGGGAATATCAGCGTTTAAGTCCCTACGCGATTTATCATCGAATTGCTTTCGGGGCGACGGTTGGGAAGGCGCGTCAAACGATTGTCCGAATCCTTGAGGGCGACGGCCTCATGTCTACCATGGAGCGCTTGTCTCGCGGGATTGTATTTGAAGGGACCAGCTCTTCTGGTGATAT
This sequence comes from uncultured Gammaproteobacteria bacterium, assembly GCA_964562155.1. Taxonomy (GTDB): domain Bacteria; phylum Patescibacteriota; class Patescibacteriia; order 2-12-FULL-60-25; family 2-12-FULL-60-25; genus JAGOUY01. Next base: position 106,875 of record CAZLRU010000001.1, on the reverse strand, counting down.
TCAATCAGGTGGGGCTGAATCCGCATTTACACGAGTTGTGACAAGGGATGGTTTGAAAGGAGCAAATGAACATACCCTCGGCTATTTTCTTGTATTAGATCCTGCGCTACTCGATCGAACGGATTGGTATGCCTATGAATGGGATAAGTATGGGAGTACCGATCCGGATTGGTATCAGCACCGTTCATCGCCAGCTCAATTCATGCAGAACATGAAAGAGAAGTATCGTCGAACAAATGAAGTTATGTTTCCGGGCGGAGTTCCAACAAAGCATATCCTTGGGATTAAATGCAATTCAGATAAAGAGCGAGAGAATCTTCTAGAAGATCTTCGGGCCGCCGGCTTAAAAGAGGTCAACGGAAAACCGATTGAGACGTTTGTATTCGTTGGGAAATTTGGCGATATGATCAGTTTTTCTCAGAAAGAGACACCGATTCCCGTGCGGCAGCTTGAACGCAAAAAACGGGCGCTGGGAACAAATGAAGGAGGAGTCTATGAAGATCCGAACACGAAGGAGCGTTTTTACGTGAAACTCTATAAGAATCCCGATCAAGCAAAGGTGGAATATTTGGCTAATGCCATTTATACGCAGGCAGGTATCGCAGCGCCTGCATCAGAGTTGTTTGAATTAAAAGGGAGACTGGCGATTGGGAGCTCTTTTCTAGAAGGAGGGGCGTCTCTTTCTCTAAAAGAGATCGAGCAAAATCAAGAACTTCAAAAAGGATTCATTGTCGATGCATTCTTAGGCAATTGGGATGTGATTGGTCAGAATGGGGATAATATTATGAAAGCAGCGAATGGCGAGCTAGTTCGCATTGACAATGGTGGCTCCCTATCATTTCGGGCTCGTGGGCTAAAGAAGGTATTGGAAGAAGATACCGTGCCTGAGCTCGACACGATGCGAAAAAAAGAATTTCCATCAGGCCGAGTGTTTGGGAGCCTCACAGAGGATGATCTTCGTATTCAAGCAAGGCTTTTTATTGAGCGAGTTTCGGAAGCGGATATCGAGCGTCTTATCGCTTCGTCCCATCTCTCTCTTGAGGATGAAAAAGATCTAAAACATTTGTTGATTGCGCGTCGACAAGCCTTGATTCGACGGTTTAATCTCACAGCATCAGCGGCTATATGAATCTCACATTTTTGATACACGATCCACGTCTACTTGTGCGCTCGAACAAAGATACAACTGTTTTAACAGCGGCGGAAGTTCATTTAGAGGATGATCTCATTTCTTGGGAAGATCAAAATGGTCACGAGCGCATCTTTACGATAGAAGATATTCTAGAGAGTACAGGGCAGCGATTTTCTTTTATTCGTCATAAAGAAGAAGGGGGAGGAATCTATACGCTTGCACCTCTAACACAAGTGGATGAGGAGAGATATATAAAACCGTCTCTTTTTGCGTTAGAAACGTGAGCTCATTTTAAATCTGGTATTTGTTTAGCCGATGAGCGTATTATTTTATAATTTTTGATAATCAGGAATAAAAGAGCACAGTGACAGATTTGTTATAGCGGTGCGAACAACCTCGACAATGTGACCCCAACAGGAATCGAGTCAGAAATGGCTCGATTTTTGTTTTGTCTTGGTGACTTTATCTACTTCAACAAACTCCCGATTTTCTAGACCGCTAACAAGAGTAGGTTGGGATGATCATCGGCGATCTACTGGTAGCTGTTCATTCGTTTTTATTCACCTATCGTACAGAGTATTTTATTGCTACCATCAACCGTTATGGACTTCTCTCTTGTTAATTTACTCCTGTGGATTTCACCCCTCTTCACACTAGGAGCAATACGTGAAGCATTCCTTACGCTGAACATGATGCGAAATGGGAAGCGCGCATCAGGAGTCGTCGTACATTTTGAAGCGGACTATGATAACGGAACACCTGTCATTGAATACCCGGCAGAGACAGGAGAACGACGCACCTTTCGTTTAAGTACGCGTTATTTTAGTGATTCGTTTCAAGTGGGGCAACGAGTACCAGTTCTTTATGACCCAAAATGCTCCAAGCGGGTAGTGATTGATCGAGCCACTCATCGTTGGGCTGGTACCGTGCTTTGGATTGTATTCGACGCATTATGTCTTGGAGCGTGGTTTATTGCCACGATACTTCGTACTCAATAATCAATGCATTGGCACATCTCAGAAGTCCGGGGATATCTGTCACGGTGTTCGTCAGAGGAAGTGAATCTGCCCTCAATCGGATCGGATAAGGATGTCATGCCCATTCTTTGGATGTTCAGTAAAGAGCATAAATCATTGCGTCATTCCTTTTTTCAAAAATAGTTCACATGCCCTCCACGACAGAACCCCGATAGGAATCGAGCTAAAAACGGTTCGTGGCTTTGTTTCATCTTAGCAATTTGGTCGGCTCCAATCAGATAGCCATGTTCGGTACCCTAACGAGAACTGAAACTGGATGCTACCCTATCTGGACCGATGAACGAATCTTACTAAGAATATTCTATGAAAGTCATCCTTTTCGACTTCGATGGCGTGATCGCTGATACCTTTTTATTCTGTTATCGGATCATCAATTCTCGTGATTCGATCACGGAAGAGGAGTATCGAGCAAGATTCGAGGGGAATATCAATAACGCTCCAAAGAAAACGAGCTCGAATCCAACAAGGCTCTTCGATTTTTTCGGGCAGTACACTCTGGAGCTCATGCAATGCCAGCCGAACAACGAAGTGGCCGAGATCATCAAAGAACTCGCTCATGATCACATACTCATTATTATTTCATCCACGATAAGCCAGCCCATCGCCGACTTTTTGCAACGACACGGCCTCAAAGATTCCTTCAAAGAAATTCTCGGTAATGATGTTGAGAAAAGCAAGGTAAAAAAGATTCAGGACGTGCTTCAAAGATATTCGATAAAACCCGAAGAAACGATCATGGTCACGGATACCCTGGGTGATATAAAAGAGGCTGGGGAGTGCGAAGTACGATGTATCGCCGTGACTTGGGGTTACCATCCAGCAAAAACACTCCAAAAAGGTAACCCATATAAACTCGTATCCAATCCCAAGGACCTCGCTAAGGCTATTAGCTCTATGGAATAAACCTGGAGTGCAATGAATAAAAGAGCTAATCTAAGACTGTATGCGAAACAAGATTGTGATCATCACTGGACTACCTGCTTCCGGCAAAACAACGATAGGCAAGGGGTTGGCGAAGTGTATGGGCATCCCCTTTGTCTCAAAAGATGACATAAAAGAGCTAATGTTCGATGGGCTGGGATGGAAAGATCGAGAGTGGTCAAAAAAGCTCGGTCTCATATCTTATGATTTGCTGTATTACTTCGCCGAAGCTCTGTTAAAAGCGAATAGACCATTCATGATCGAGAGTAACTTCAAGCCCGAGTTCGATAATTCAAAGCTTGCCGCTCTGAAAGAAACGTACGATTTCGATACTGTCCAAATCCTGTGTAAAGCCGACGGCAAGGTTTTGTTTGAGCGCTTCAAGAAGCGTTCAGAGTCCGGGCAGAGACACCCTGGTCATGTCGACACGGATAATTACGACGAGTTCAAAAAATCCCTCCTCTCCGGTCGTTGCGAGCCCCTGTCTCTATCAGGGAACGTGATAGAAGTCGATACCACTGATTTCGATAAAGTTGACCTTGATGCACTGCTCCAAAAGATAGATACCGATTGATGCAACGAGTATTACATTCCCTGATAATCAGGAAATATAATAACGCGGTGACATACTCGCTATAGCAGCACAAACAAAGCACACGATGCAGCTCCACAAAAATCTCCGTTTAAACAGCGGGGATTTTTGTATATATTTTTAAGCCTTTGTCTTTGAAGTTAGCTTGATCCATCGAATGCCCACTACTCCAAAAATAACACAGATAACAATGGCTATTTTGGCTAGATAATGGCCACTAAGATCTAGAACATCTTTTGTGAGCGGGGTGATGTTTCCGGCGAGAATGTGAGCGAGAACGCCAATCGGCAGCGTCAAAATAACCCAGTTTCGTTTTGGAACATAAACACCCGCTCGTTTACAGAGATAGGAAAGCAACGGTGACAAAGCCAGCATCCCTAAGAAAGAGGCTGCAAAATCGAATACAGCAAAATTCCCGACACGAAATTGCCTAAGATAATCGATTTGATTCATGTGGCCAGTGTATCAGTTAAAAATGGGCGCGGATATGTTCAATCAAATGAGAAAAAGTTCGAAACTTGTTTTGTTTTAGCGGAACTCGATCGTTCTAACCGAATGACAGCTTCCCCACCCCTAATAATCATGGGAACTACGTGATAGGATTCCGTCATGATTTATGATATGAGCAGCACGCCCGTACTGAAAGAGGTATCACGACAAAGGCCCTAGCGGAATAACCTATGAATCCAATACCAAAGGCGGGCGCCATCATGATGCGACCAGGCTTAAATGAGCCAGAAATCCTCTTGTTGTTTCGAGGTAGACATAATGATTGGAGCTTCCCTAAGGGGCATTGCGAGGCGGGAGAATCGTTTGAAGAAACGGCTGTTCGAGAAATCCGAGAAGAAACGGGCCTATCTATAAAAATACTGAGACAGCTGCCAAACATGGAATATAAAGATGGAAAATCGCAGAATGTCATGGTTGCCATGTATCTCGGGACTCCTTTGGATAAAAATCAAAAAGAGAAACCCGAACACGAATGGGATCGCGTTGAGTGGATACCACTATCAAAAGTTGAAGCGACACTTTCTTATCCAAACCTCAAAGAGTACTTCAGACAGGTCACAAGCTACCTCTCTCTATAGCGCTCCACCACCACTTTTATAAACTAGAGCAAAAAAATGGAAATAGCAAATGGCGACATAGAACGCTATAACACAATGGAATGGTTCCCCATTACTTCAAGGCTGGAAACATAAACGAGAGATTCATTACCTCGACAAAAGCAGTTTCGACATCGTACGGAACAGCACTCCACCAAAAACCGAACTCGAAAGAGCTCTGTTTTTTTGAAAGTAAATCAAGTGGCAAATTTTCAAACACAAATAGGGCGAGGTATACTAAAGGCATACCCCCCTACCGCAAACAGGTTTATTTTCCGCCATTAATCACCACCGCATGCCTGTGAAAAACCCATCGCCTCTTAAAAATCGTATTAGACCGATCTTTTTTCTGACCTGTCTAATAATCATGGGTTTACTGACTACAGGTGGAGTAGCGATGGCGATAGGACGCTCATTTTTTTCAACAAACGCAACTTGGAACACGATTGTAAATAGCATTCAAAGCCTACAGACACACTTCAATCATCCGAACTTATCGATTTCTAAAGATGCGCAAAACACACCTATAAACAAAGTGGCACACGTCGGCACAGAAGCAAATAAAGCTCTTCATAAGCTCAAAAATAACCATCTACTCACCATCTTGAAACCGCTTACATCGACACCCGTTACTGGGAGCTTTTTTAGCGCAACACACAGCTTCACGGATGGAATTTTACAAACCCTGACGCAAATCGAGAGAGGAGATCTCGCGCAAGCGGTACGAGTGGCGACAGGGGTCACTACTAATAGTCAAACCTACACAGTCGGAGGAGCGATCACGGGAATTACCGGTGTTGTTGTGCTGCAAAACAATGAACAAGATATCGTGAGAATTCGACCGGGAGAAAACAGCGCTTTTACGTTTCCCACCACTCTCTCAAACGGCCAACCATATTCTGTGACCGTAAAAGAGACACCAGCCGGGCAACGATGTTACCTGTCTGCAAATAGCCAAGGCACTATTCAAGCCACCTCGATAAACACCATAGAGGTGGCGTGCGGGGCATCAAATCAATCCAATCCCTTTACCACCCCTTCAGGCGCAGGATTAGGAGGAGAAGGGCGAACAAATGAAACGGTTGTACCGCGTACCTACACCATCGGCGGAACCCTGTCTGGCCTCAGCGGCACAATCACTCTTCAAAACAACGGGGCAAACAACCTAAGCCTATCCGAAAATGGAGCTTTTGCATTCAGCACCTCTCTAGAAGACGGAGCAAGCTACGTCGTAACCGTTCACACACAGCCAACCTCCCCCGATCAAGTATGCACGGTCACAAGTAGCACAGGCACGATACACAACTCGAGCATCACATCTATCAGCATAACCTGTCTCACCGTTCCAGAGATAGAATTCAATGCCATAACAAAAACATACGGTAACAGCCCTTTCTCGCTAACGGCCACCAGCACAAGTAGCGGCGCACGAACCTTTACAAGCGGCAATACGGATGTCGCAACCATAAGCGGAGCCACGGTAACAATAATTGGAGCGGGGACCTCTACTATCTCACTCGTACAAAGCGCCGAAGATGGATATGCCTCTGCCACCACAAGCGCGATTCTGACAGTCAACAAAGCAACACCTGTTCTCACGTTTAACGACGTAACTCATGCATACGACACCTATCCCTACGCATTCATCTTTAGCTCAACAAATCACGAGGGTGGAACGTTCAGTTTTTTGAGTAGCAACGAAACCGTCGCGACCATCGATGGAACATCGGCTAATATTCACGCATCCGGCACCGCGCTGATCACCCTCACCCAAACGGCGTCAGCAAACTACATCGCTGTCTCTACCACAGCAGTTCTAACAGTTCCTGGCGTGTGCGCAGTTGGCGCCTGCGGCGACTACAGCACCTCTTGTACAATCAACACCGTAAGCGCGAGCTGCTCCTGCGTTGCCGGAGTAACCGGAGCACGCTGCTCAATCGGCATCGACGCGTGTGCTTCATTCCCTTGTGGAGTTCACGGCTCATGTGTACGTATAAGTACGCTAGGCGGGATAAGTCCCCCTTTAAACAGTCACACCTGTACTTGTGACACTGGCTATCATGGCGCCTCCTGTGACCTCGTGGGCGATCCACCAGATCCCGAGATCACCTTTCAGGAAATTATTAAGTACGTAGGAGATAGCTCGTTTGCTCTGGCCGTCACCTCAACCAGCGGAGGCAGCATGTCCTTCCTAAGCAGTAATGCGTCCGTGGCAACGGTAAGCGGCGGAATGTGTACCATAGCGGGTATCGGCACAACTACGATTACCGTTAACCAAGCGAGCCAAGGTTATCTCTATGCCGCTGGCTCTTCCTCAACACTGATGACGGTATACGAAAATTACTGCACGAGTCACGTAAACCCCTGCCTAAACGGCGGAACCTGCTCACCAAATTTAACTAGCTTTGCGTGCGCCTGTACGACCGGCTATTCAGGATCGATATGCGACCTAAGCGCCCACAATTGCGACGGATCAGAGGGAGTTACCTGCCATAACGGAGGAACATGTATGCCGGATGGATCCGGAGGATCTTGCGCCTGTGCCATGTGTTATATGGGAGCGACCTGTGAGGAATTCGATTCAATCACCTGTGCATAAGATAACGTGATCAGTTCTTAACGCGACAAGCTTTTCGTTACCCACGCAATCAAAAGAACAACTTCCACCCAAAACATCAGAGCATTTAACCCGCCTGTACTCACACCGGTCCAACCCGCAGCAAAATAAAAATTCAGATTCATAAACACCCCTCCCAAAAGCGCCAACACAGCTATCAAACCAGCAATCGCCTTAGACCATGACCAGACACCAAACGCATAAAGAACCAAAGACGCCACCAATCCCATTCCCACCAATAATTCCCCCCATTGGACCAGCACGCCAAATGAAGCAGGATGATTTTTCGCGATCCTTAGCACAAAACCAACATACCACTCATGCGGATTACCATTCTCAAAACGCAAAAGCGTCTTTCCAATAGCGGGAACAAATTCGCCTCCCTGAATCTTCTCCCAACCAGCGGACAGCCACTCGTAAGCAAGAACACTTTGTACAGCAAAAGAAACGAAGAGAGGATGCGAGAGAAAACGTAACGGATTCATAGATAGATTTGGTTATTGTTTTTAAGATCGCACTTCTATCTGCAAGAGCGGATACCGATTCTGAATACTGTCAGCCACAGCCGCAAGATCGAGTGGCTCTGCTCGTTCCAGAATCGGATTCAGAGTCTTTCCATAACGAATATCCTGCAAAATATAACGCTCCCCCTCTCGAAGCTGTCCAGCCATTTCTTCAAGGTCCTCTTTACAATGATAACCAGGATAAACGGTTGTACGAAACTCATGAGGAATAGAGGAGTCCTGAATCAGGCAAAACGTTTGTCGACAGTTATCGATCACCTGAGCCTGGTTGATGCCAATGACCTCCAAATAACGCCTCCAAGTATGCTTCAAATCCATCGCAAAAAAGTCGACTAACCGCTCCTCAATAAGCAATTCAATCATCCGGGGAGTAAGTCCATTCGTATCAAGCTTCACGAGCAGCCCTAGACGCTTCACCTTTCTAATAAAGTCCGGGAGATCCGGATGAACCGTGGGTTCTCCCCCGGTAATACAGACTCCTTCCACCATATTTTTCCGTCGATGAAGATGTTTAAGAACATCTTCCGGCTTGAGGATATTGCTCACGTCAGGCGCCTGAGCGGAAATCAATTCAGGATTATGGCAATATCCACACCGAAACGGACAACCTTGCGTAAAGATAATAGAAGAAATAATTCCGGGGTAATCCAGCAAACTAAGGGGCTGAAATCCGGAAATAATCATACAGTTTGGCAAACTGGCTCAGAATTATCCTGAAAGACGCTATCCGCCCCTCCCTGAACAACATATTCTTTCCGCTCCTTGTATTCACCCTTCTTCCCCTTGTTCCACTGATCAACAGGTCGGAAATACCCCACAATCCTGGACCAGACTTCACACACTGACTCACAAGTCGGACACGTGTGAATCTCCCCAGTCAGATACCCGTGCTTTGGACAAATACTAAACGTTGGAGTGATCGTGAAATACGGTAAATGATAGGACTCAGCCACCTTTCTCACAAAGCTCGCGCACGTCTTCCAATCACGTACCCGCTCACCCAAAAAGAGGTGAAGAACGGTGCCACCCGTATATTTCGTTTGTAGAGCGTCTTGATGATCAAGAGCAGAGAGAGGATCATCCGTATAACCAACAGGAAGATGCGTTGAATTGGTATAGTAAGGCGCATCCGGCGTACCCGCTTGAATAATGCCGGGATAACGAGCATGGTCCTCTTTTGCAAAGCGATACGTCACACCCTCGGCCGGCGTCGCCTCAAGATTGTAGAGAGTGCCCGTTTCATCTTGATACTTGATAAGACGGTCACGCATAAACTCAAGAACCTCGTGCGCAAACGCCGTCCCCTCCTCCGAACCCAAACTTACCCCCAGGAGATTCAAACACGCTTCATTCATCCCATTCAATCCTATGGTGGAAAAATGATTGCGCAGGGAAGGAAGATAGCGCTTTGTATAGGGAAGGAGGCCTCGATCAATATTGTCCTGCACAACCTTTCGCTTAATCTCAAGAGAAGTTTTAGCAATATCCATCAACTTCCCTAATCTCTCCAAGAAATGTGTTTTTGTTTTAGCTAGATACGCGATACGAGGGAGATTAATGGTTACAACTCCTATACTTCCCGTCATCTCGGCCGAACCAAACAACCCTCCCCCACGAGCACGCAACACACGTAAATCAAGCTGAAGCCGACAACACATACTACGAACATCGCTCGGATTCAGCGAGGAATTCACAAAATTTTGAAAGTACGGAATACCGTATTTAGCCGTCATTTCAAACAAAAGCCTTGCATTCTCCGTATCCCATTTAAAATCTTTCGTGATGTTGTAGGTTGGAATAGGGAACGTAAAAACCCGCCCTTTACGATCACCTTTTGTCATGATTTCAATAAAAGCCCTGTTGATGAGATCCATTTCAGACTGACAATCAGCATAGGTAAACAACTCCTCTGTTCCCGCGATGATCGGACGCTTTGTTTTTAAGTCATCAGGAACAACCCAATCCAAGGTAATATTCGTAAAGGGTGTCTGCATCCCCCAACGCGAAGGGACATTTAAATTAAACACAAACTGTTGAACGCCTTGATAAATTTGCTCATAGGAGAGCTTATCGCGCTTTGCATAAGGAGCGAGCATGGTATCGAATGAAGAAAAAGCCTGCGCCCCCGCCCATTCGTTCTGCAACGTTCCCAAAAAATTAACCATTTGCCCAAGAGCCGTCTCAAAATGCTTCGGCGGATCAGACTCGACCTTTCCATGCACACCGTTAAACCCCTCCTCAAGCAACTGGCGCAAACTCCAACCAGCGCAATAACCTGAAAACATCCCAAGATCATGAAGGTGAAAATCCCCTTCAATATGCGCCTCTCGAACTTCCTTTGGATACATGTAGTTAAGCCAATAGTTCGCCGTGATTTTACCCGAGGTATTCAAAATCATCCCGCCCAAGGAATACCCTTGATTCGCATTCTCATTAACGCGCCAATCGGATTGGTTGAGATATTCACCGATCGTCTTCTCCACATCAACAGCGACCTTGGCCATTTCCCGACCCTGTGTCCGTTTTTCCCGGTAAATAATGTAACTCTTTGCCGTCTTGAAATAGCCACACGCCATCAAAGTAAACTCCACGATATCCTGCAGCTCCTCTACGGAAATCTCTTGACGGACTTTTGCGGTCTTTGCCACAAAAAGAAGGATTGTCTCCGTCAGACGATGGACTTCAGGAAGACCAAGCTCCTCCGTCGTCTCGGCAGCCAATCGAATAGCATTGTAAATACGATCTTTATCAAACGGAACCCTTGAACCATCGCGTTTCAGAACCTCCGGGAGAGCACTCAATGCAGTCGTCATACAAAGAAATAATGAACAAAAATAAAAACCCACGATACGTGAGCTTCTAGAGCTTCTCCGAGTTCAGAATGAAGGCTGCAGGGATTATTTTTTTGAATCCCAGCTTACGCGATTGGGACAGTTCTTAATCAAACATAAGAGTTCATTGAATTGAGTGGCCTGAATAACACTTACCTCATGACACTGCTTGCATTTCACCTCGATAGCTCCCTCAACAAGCAGTCCCTTGAAAAGCAGTTTATGACATGTACCGCACCGATATTCACTAACGCAATTTGGCATAGACCGTTGCTATACGATAGTCCCGGAAACGACTTCAGTAAAGAGATAAAAAATAAGGCTTTTTCGTAGTTATCCACAATATGTAGTGGATAAAATAGAAATTGAACACAATATATAGCGTCTACAAAAAACACCCTCTTAAAGCCATCCCCCTCGTACAGTCGATGATATTAGGCACGGTATTCAAAATACACATCTCCGAGGAAACCTATAAATAAAGAACGTTTGACGTATACCCCCTAGGGGGTATACTTGTTCCATATGCATCAAGACAATCACAAACTCATTCGACGATTAAAAATCATCGAGGGTCAAGTTCGAGGCCTTCAAGAAATGATCACAAAAGACACTTACTGCATCGATATCATCACGCAAACATCCGCCGTGAAGCAGGCCTTGTCGAATATAGAAGATGTACTGCTAGAGAACCACCTATCTCACTGCGCCCTGAATCAAATCAAGACCGGGAACGAGAAGAAAGCGATTGGGGAAATTATTAAAGTTTATCAACTAAAACGTAAATAATATGTCGAAGCACCTCTTGGCTATTTCATTATTGATTATCGGGTTCGTTATCGGGATGGGAGCGGGATATTTTCTTACCCCACAGTATCAAGAAACGATGTATGAGAAGTCGATGGATTTAGGGACGGCAGACCGATTAGTGGATCTGCGTTATTTGAATGCTATGGCCGCCCATCACCGTGGAGCAATATTACTTGCTCAGCAGGCAGAACAAAGCCAACGTCCGGAGATCCGATCATTGGCGGCAGCTATCCAAAAAGACGAACCAAAACTCATCGACGAACTGTACCAATGGAAAAAAGAGTGGTACCGCGATACCCGAAAGGTACGTGATCCATTACCAGCACGCCTCGGTTCTTATGATGATAAGCTGGATTTACGTTTCTTGAATGCGCTAATCGCCCATCATGAGAGGGGTATTTTAATGACTCAAGAGATTCGAAAAAAGTCGAGTCGTGCAGAGATTTTAAACAATGCCGACGCCGTCGAGAACTTCTTAAAAACGACAAGGACAACCCTGAAGGAGTGGCGCAAAACTTGGTATAACGTTGAATAATATGAACACCCAGACATTTCGTGTTCGAGGAATGCACTGCGCGAGTTGTCAGACGATCATTACCAAAAACGTGCAGAAGATGACAGGAGTAGAAAGATGCGACGTAAATTTCGCTACGGAAAAAGCGACGGTCTATATGACCTCGGGCGAAATCAAAGTTGATCAAATCAACGCGCAGCTCGAGCCTCTGGGGTATCAGTTTATTTCGGAAGAAAAAATCAAATCGCAAGAGTTATCCATAGAGCTTCCCGGAATAAATCACGCCGACCACCTTGGAATCCAAGATGCGAGGCAAGAAAAAATGAGCGAACTCGAACGACAAAAAGGGCGGGTTCAATTCGTGCTGCCGATCACATTGCTCGTTTTTGCTTTGATGATGTGGGATATTGCCGCACGCTTATTCCAATCGATCCCAAATCTTCCACTCCCCATGGAATGGCTCAATGTTCTATTCTTTATTCTGGCGACACTCATTATCTTCTGGGCAGGTAGACCATTCACTCAAGGCGCGATCACCTTTTTTCATTATCGTGTGGCGAACATGGATAGCCTGATCGGGATCGGGACGCTTGCGGCCTATCTCTATAGCACATTCATTACCTTGGTTCCGGGTGCGCGTGAGTTATTACAAGCGCCAGAACATACCTATTTTGATGTCACGATTGTGGTCATTGGTTTTGTATTATTCGGAAAATATCTCGAAACGGGCTCAAAGCTCCGCACCGGACAAGCGATTGAGAAACTGCTTGGATTGCAGGCAAAGACAGCTCTCGTTATTCGTCACGAAGAAGAAATAGAAATTCCTGTAGATCAAGTGCAAATCGGAGAATATATTCGGGTAAAGCCAGGCACAAAGATTCCGGTTGATGGAACCATCTTAGAAGGATCGACTTCCGTAGATGAATCGATGATGACAGGAGAATCCATTCCCGTTGACAAGCATGAGGGTGATCACGTTATTGGTTCAACGATCAATAAGCAGGGAAGCATTGTTATAAAAGCGGCAAAGATCGGATCCGATACCGTTTTATCACAAATCATCGCGATGGTTGAACGGGCACAGGGATCAAAAGCACCAATTCAAGCTTTAGCGGACCGTATTTCCGGGGTCTTCGTTCCGATCGTTCTTGCGATTGCCATTCTGTCACTTATTCTTTGGTTCGTTATCGGATCATCCTATTTTGGCTTTTCTACCGCCTTTTCCTTTGGCTTGCTTGCGTTTGTGGGAGTGCTGGTCATCGCTTGTCCATGCGCGTTAGGGCTAGCAACGCCAACCGCGATGATCGTTGGTGTGGGGAGAGGAGCAGAATACGGCATACTCATTAAAGACGCGGAAAGCTTAGAACATCTGAGCAAAGTTACGACGGTCGTCTTTGATAAAACAGGGACAATCACGCGAGGAACGCCAGACGTAACAGATCTCGTAAAACTAGATATGGCGTACAAGGAAGAGGAGATCATCGTGCTTGCGGCGAGTCTGGAGACCTTTTCCGAACATCCTCTCGCACAAGCAATAGTACGCAGAGCTGGTCATGCCACCTTGCGCCGCGTGACAGATTTCCAAGCGCACGAGGGCATGGGGATTGAGGGGGTTGTGGAAGGAAAGCATGTGAGGATCCGGAAGCCACTGAACCACGACACCTCTTACTCGTGGAACATTCATGAACTTCAATCGGAGGGAAAGACGGTCGTGGTTATTTGTGTAGAGGAAAAAGAAATAGGATTAATCGCTATTAGTGATACGATCAAAAATGGAGCGAAAGAGGTGATTCATGTCCTGCGCCAGATGGGTTTAAAGACAGTGATGCTAACGGGTGATAATGAACGTACCGGAAGCTATATTGCAACGCAGGTAGGCATCGAGACGGTTCTGGCGGAGGTAATGCCGCAGCAAAAAGCAAACAAGATAAAAGAACTACAGCAAGTCGGTCAACGCGTTGCAATGGTAGGAGATGGAATTAACGATGCGCCCGCCCTCGTTCAAGCAGATGTAGGAATAGCGATGGCGACGGGAACAGATGTAGCAATTGAATCCGCAGGAATGACCTTACTAGGAGGAGATATTGCAAAAATTCCCCAGGCGATTAGACTTGCGCGTTTAACGATGCGGACGGTGCGACAAAATCTCTTTTGGGCGTTTATTTATAACCTCATCGGAATTCCACTCGCTTCTGGAATTCTGTATCCGTTCCTGGGTCTGCTATTAAATCCGGTCTTTGCCGGTCTCGCCATGGCTTTCTCAAGCGTATCGGTTATTAGCAATTCCTTGCGTCTTAAGACAAAGAAACTCTAGCCTTTTGCTATGACACAAACATATACCTTCCACGTAAACGGTATGCACTGTCATTCCTGCGTGCTTCTTACCGAAAGCGAGCTAAAAGGAGTGAAAGGGATCGTGCAAGCAAAGACATCACTCCAAGAGAAGCAAGTAGAGGTCACGGGTGAATTTGAAAACAAAACGCGAGAACAAATCATGAACGAATTAAACGAAGTACTAAAGCCTCATGGATACTCGCTTTCTTTGGAAAAGGCAGGGGCGTCCATGAACTGGTCAGAGTTTTTCTACGCGCTTCCACTTTCCGTGCTCTTCATGGCGGTTTTTATCCTCTTACAAAAAATCGGCATCGTGAATCTGATACAGACAGGAGACGTCACCTACGGAACCGCGTTTATCGTGGGCCTCGTTGCTTCCGTTTCAACCTGCATGGCTGTCGTAGGCGGAATCGTACTATCTCTTTCCGCAAACTACGCAAAAGAAGGAGACACGGTGCGGCCACAAACCATGTTCCACGTGAGCCGTCTGGTCTCTTTCTTCTTCTTGGGCGGACTTATTGGAATCCTGGGATCAATCTTCCAGCTAGGAGCAACAGGGGCACTCATCCTCGGACTTATCGTAGCGCTTGTTCTTCTTATTCTGGGAATAAACCTACTGGATATGTTCCCATGGATGAAAAAATTGCAGCTCACAGTACCCACAAGCCTCGGAAGTCGTGTTCACGAGCTAAAAAAAACACGCCACCTTCTCACACCCATAGTAGTCGGCGCAGCAACCTTCTTTCTTCCCTGCGGCTTTACACAGTCCATGCAAATCTACACCCTCACAACCAGCAACTTCTTAAAAGGCGGATTGACCATGCTAGCGTTTGCCTTAGGAACACTGCCCGTACTCGCGCTTTTGAGCTTTAGTTCGTTGGGCGTACAGAAAAGAGCACAATCTGGCATCTTCTTCAAAACAGCAGGACTCATCGTTATATTTTTTGCTATCTTTAATCTCATCAATACATTGGTAGGGGCTGGTATCATTGATCCTGTCTTTAACTTCTAACGCTGATCATCTTTATTCTCTATGAACAAAGTTATCGTCGGCTCTCTCATAGTCATCGTTCTTGCATCGGGTGGAATCCTCACCGTTCTACGAAAAACCGGATCCAATCAACCGGTACGTTCAACCGAACAAAAAAGCGCTACCACAACCAACGGAAAACAAATCATTGAAATCAAGGCGAAAGGCGGCTACGCACCACACACAACCCTTGCAAGAGCGAATACACCAACCATTCTCAATATAGAAACAAGCGGGACGTTTGACTGTTCTGCCGCTCTAACGATTCCAGCTCTAGGATTCCGTAAAAACCTTCCCGCATCGGGAGTAACCCCTATCGAAATCCCACCACAGCAACCCGGTACAACCATAAAAGGCGTATGCGCCATGGGGATGTATAATTTTGCGTTGAAATTCAATTAACGAGGCAATCTTAGAACAATAAACCGCTCACACTCCTCTTTGTCCGCTACATCTTACGGCTATCATAGGCCCAATGTAGAAGCGCTTGGCGCTGGCCCTTGCGACAATCAAAATCGCCTTTTGCACAATACCTCCTCAGCTGAAACGCGTGACGCGCAATCGCGTGCCAGCGCCCAATCTGACGCCTGTCTTCTGCCGGAATCCGCCTACCCATGTAGTAGCGACAATACCACTGAAACCATCCGCGTGGATCATGCATCTGATTAATCCAACCCTTTTGTTGCCACACACGAAGTGACTGACTAGCCTTCGTACGAAAAAAATTAAGCTTAACGCTATACCCGGAGGGTGAAAGCTTGGCATGAGTAAACCAAGTTTTCGGAAACTCTGCCTGACAGTCCGTCATATACTTTCCTCCAAACACTCCAAGGGCAAGCATCTCTTTTGGCGTAAGATAGGGGGTAAAATCAGGATCAAAATTTCGACCCATCGGCTCGGTCAGAACATACTGATACCCCTGTTGCATTTTATCATTGACCGTAACGACTACCGGTTTCCGTCGAGGCATAGGTCAATCGACGAATAGTGTAATGAAGCTCGCATATACCATCCTAGCATAGCATAATAAGACAAAAGAAAACGATAAAATAGTCGACCCCGCAAGAAACGTAAGCTTGCCACTGACAAAAGCCTTCCCTAGAATCGGTAGCATATGGATCAATCCGTCATAAAAGTTGGCGCTGGTGCCGTTATCCTCAAAGACGGAAAAACCGTCATCGATGCCATCAAAACAAAGCGGGCCTATTTCGAGCTAGGAAAACAATGATATGCATCATGTATGAAATTATTCGCGATCTACTCAAAAATTCATCTAACCAAAACACCAGAGTGGTTCGACGCCTTTTACGCCAAATACACTTCCTCACACGGGTACCACGTGACGCTTAAACAGTCGTGTTTTTTAGAAGAGGAAGATATCGTGGAGGTAAAAAACAAGCTCTCGACATTCATAAAAACAGTTGTAATACCAAATCATAAAATTGAAGTGACGTTCGATAAAATAACATTCGATACGATACAAGCCGAACAAAAATCCATTTTAATCAACGCAAAACATAATCCCTTACTTGAAAAACTCCAACAAGGCATTGTATCGGCACTCAGCCAATACAAAAGGTATGTCCACCCAGAATCACGAGCCTGGGAAGAACACTTCAACCCCCATATCACGATCGCGACTGACTTGAATCCCGCACGCTATGCGCAAGCTCTCAAAGAAATAAAAGAAGACTACGCCTGCACAGGAATAATCCAAGACATCGCCCTCATCATCGTCGACAAAATGGTTCCCAGCGAAGCAGATAGACCAGAAAATCAAACAATCTATCCCCTATTATAAAACAATCCTGTACCCCATAGTAAATTGACAGAATCAATGGTTTTTGATAGGTAAAATGAAAAAGAATTATTTTTTCGATGCAGAAGAAGGATTATTTGAACCACAAGTAGTCTCATTTTCTTCATCGAAATCCTACCAATGAAGACGCAAGCCCTCTTGCTACGAGGAGGTCTTGTAGCCCAGGCCAAGGAAGGAAAAGAGAACGCCGATGCCGGAACCCACGCCATCGAAAAAACTCATCAAGCAGTACGCCGCTCACCTCACAGAAGACGCCAAACACTGCGAGAACACTGTTTCCGCATACAAGACAGACATCAAAGCATTCGCAATCTGGTTGAGAGACGGCAATCTCATCACGGCCACGCAAGTTCAAGTGCAAACCTGGATCGAGGAACGCACTAAAATAGGCCCGAGATCTGCCCCCCGCAAGCTCTCAGCGTTGCGGGGGTTCTACAGCTTCATGATGAGGACGAAGCACATCCAGATCGATCCGACGGCAGGAGTAAAAACACCCAAGCTCTCCACCGCCAAACGCAAGAGCGCTGACAGCGTCATCTCGACGAAAGAAATCGATGACCTGCTGCAATACGCAAGCAAACAAAAGACGCCGCACGGCCTCCGAGACCTGGTTGTACTGCGACTGCTGTGCAGCACGGGCATGCAGATCTCAGAACTGCTCGATCTGCAAATCGAAGACGTAAGCACTGAAAAAAAGTGCGTCTCTGTACTGGGCAGAGGAGGAAAGCGACGCGTTCTGCCCATCAGCGAGGAAACAGCAACAGCTCTCGACAGCTATCTTCAAAACGTTCGCCCAAACTGGGCAGAACGAGGAACAAAAAACAAAACACACCTCATCCTGAATCAACAAGGAGAGGTGATGAGCAGACAAGGAGCGTGGAAGATGATGAAACAAATCTCTCTTGCATCAGGCATTCCGCGGAGAGTGAATCAACGCGCTCTGCGCGACGCCTTCGCCGTTCACACGCTCTCGCAGGGAACAAGCCTGCAAAAAGTTCAAATCCTTCTCGGTCACGCGGATCCGAACACCACCAAGAACGCGTACACGGCCGCCCTCTGATCATAAATACCCCCTTCACCCACACCCTCGGTGACTCCGTCACCATCTTATCTCTGTGATTCTCTTAGAGGATAAAAGAGATAAATCGCATTGACCTTTTACCTCAAAAGACTAAAGTAGGATCATAAAAACATGCGCCACGTATAGCACATACTCAAAACACAATATTCTCATTCCTCTTCAATATGGACGGCACCATCCGCAAACATATTTATCCAGGACTCGCCGTTATCATCGTAAAAAAAGAACATCAACCATCCGGACTTGGGACCCAGGGGATTGTCCAAGACATCTTGACGAGCACACCCATCCATCCCCGAGGGATAAAAGTAAGATTAACAACCGGAGAAGTAGGGAGGGTGCAACACATCGAAGACTCAGAGTAAAAAAATCGATGAACCACCTCTCTATTATGAACCCTCTTCCTATCCCCACCCCACCAAACACAAAATCCATCCCTATTTGGATCCGCTACGGAGTCATCGCCTGTTGCTTAGCGCTTCTCCTGCCATGGCTCTTCACCGAAGACTTCACACATCAACACATCCGCACTCAGGGGATCATGACACACTACACAACCAGTTCTACCACAGCCGGAACCATATTTGCTCCCACCTTCTCTTTTATCGACCAACACAACCTGAAGCAAGAAATCACCCTTCAAAGCTACTCAAGCGATAAGCCATTCGAAATTGGCGAATCCACCACGATCGTCTACCTCCCAACCAACCCCCTCCAAATCTCCCTCGAGCACAATCCGTATCAAGAATCGACCAAACAGCTCATGCGTTTGCTCTCTATTCCATTTTTCTTATTAAGTGGACTCTTTTTACTCTTGCGATACCTACAAGTAAGCCCAGAAACAACTCAACTCTTCCAACTCATAACTCGCTTTGCGATACCATGGGCTATCCCCTGCATGATTTTTATCGGGATAGTAGTGTTTCGTATTCATATTCCAAGTCAATTACACATCTCAGGAGAGCCAAGAACGTACACTCCTGGAGAACCAGGATCCATAAAACTACTCGCGGGCTTAGTCACGATAGTAGTACTTAGTCTCTGGTACCTTCTGCAATGGCCCCTGAACCTCCTAAGAATTCTCCAACAAGTCAAAAAACGCCTCCAGCCGGAAAAAGATCGCTTATAACAACGTCCTTGGACCCATGTACAACAAATTGCCATCCCCAAGGTTGATTGCTATCGTAATACCATGAATTCTGTGGTTTCTCACCCTAAACCACCTTTAGCAGCAACTGAATTAAGCGCGCTCATGAAGCTCCGCCCTCTACGTAGTTTTTTTAGTATTGGACGCGTCTATCTCCTTCTCATCATCGTCATCGGTCTTTGTATAACCACCAAAAACCTCTGGATCATCCTTCCAAGCCTACTCGTTATAGGAGCGCTTCAGCATGCACTATCCATCCTGCAACACGAAGCCGTTCACGGTCTCATTTCACCAAAGCGCTGGGTAAATGACTGTATTGGCAACATACTCCTGTCGTATCCCATCGGATTCTCCTTGGACTACCGACACATTCATTTTAGTCACCATCGCGGGTTGGGCACAGACCAAGATCCGGACATGCAAAACTACGCACCATTCCCACATACCAGAAAAACATGGATAAAAAAACTCTTGCAGGATTTTTCCGGCATAGGAGCCATGACACAGTTCCTATCACAAAAAAATCCAAACGGAGACAAACGTCACCTGATCGGCTTAATCATAACGCAAGGAGTCATTGCAGGCCTATTTCTTCTGGCGCACGCGCCTTTCTATTATCTGATACTGTGGATTCTTCCACTCGTAACGATCGCCAAAGGAATCGCCCAACTTCGCAACGTCGCAGAACACCTGGTACGCATGCCCGCAGAAACGGGAGCGGAGCGCATACGCACCTTCAAAAGCTCTCGAGTAGAACGATTTTTTCTCGGCCCCTGTAACTTCAACTACCACGCCGAACATCACTGGTACCCCATGGTCCCCTACTACAACCTACCCACCCTCAGAAAAACGCTACAAAAAGATTCACGCTTCAACCAATACACGGAGATGGCATCAAGCTATGTTTCCGTCTTAAAACGAACCGTGAATCCAGACCTATGACCTCAACCCCCTGTACCACCTGCAGAGCAATAACAGTCCATCAACCCTTCTTGTCCAATGGAAAAGACTGGGAGTATGGAGTACCGGGAACGTTTGCATATATAAGGTGCCAAAAATGTGGGCTCATCTCTTTAGATCCCATGCCCACTCTAAACGAAATTCTCACCTTTTATCCAAACACCTACCACGGCTATCAATCTCCGACCTCTCCGCTAACAAGATGGCTGATTGATCGCAACTTACGAGCCCGTGCACACGTCTATCGGGAATTAATTGGAGAGAACGGCTCAATTTTAGACGTAGGGGCGGCAGATGGCGAACATTTTCGTGTGTGGCAAGAAGAGGGAACGTGGCAACTTTTTGGCTTAGAGTTTAACGATGAAGCAGCAAGCGCCGGACGAGCGAAAGGATTCCACATAGAAACCGCAACCATCGAAACCTACCATCCACCCGTTAAAAACTTCCAGTTAATCATCATGAATCATCTGCTCGAACACGTGCAGAATCCTCTCGATACCGCCCGTCATGCCTACAACCTCCTCTCCTCGGGCGGAGTCCTGATCGGTGAAGTACCAAATATTCGTAGCTGGGATTTTTTCGCCTTTAAAGAGCACTGGGGCGGCTGTCATTGGCCACGCCACCTCCATCAATTCACGCCAGCCACTATCAAAAAAACATTAGAAGAGGCTGGCTTTACCGATGTTCGGATTTCATACCTCCTCCACACAAGCCACTGGGCTTTATCAATTCAAAATTTCTTCCAAGCCCATTCGTTGACGAAAACCACCCTCTCACAAGGACGAGCTTGGTACTATCCTCCCCTTCTCCTATGTTTTCTTCCCTTGAATATGATCCAGAAAATATTAGGATATACCGGGATCATTGGATTCACCGCCAAGAAAAAATAATAAAATACTTCTCTTTATAACGGGCAAAAAATACTCATTATACACACATTCCCTTGACGGTACTTTTTGAAAGGCATACGGTGGAAATAGAGCATTTATGCTCTGCGCCATCGTGTAGCGTGCACATACACGAAAACTAGAAGAAGCATGCTCGATCTTCATTCCTTAACCTCCAGCATTATGACCACCCACACTGACAGCACACGTGGAAACAATACGGCGGGCACAGAGGAACAAAAGAGAACAGCTAACCGCACCAACCAATCCACCGGTTCAAACAACGAACGCAATCAAACAAACGCAGCAGATAAAAACGGCTCACACAGTGGAAGCAAAACCAAGTCTTAACCCAGAACACATTTTCACGCCCTCGATCTCACCGTCGAGGGCGTCCGTTCTTTTTCTCAACCTAACAGGAGCTCATTCACAGCAACATCCACCTCCTCTCTATGAGCATTCTCTGGTTTTTAATCATCGGCGCCCTAGCGGGTTGGATCGCGGGCGAGTTAACCAAAGGGAGTGGTTTTGGCCTAGTTGGTAATATAGCGGTCGGCATCGTCGGGGCCTTGGTTGGCGGTTTTCTATTCAGCTTACTGAACGTAGCCGCCTATGGACTCTTGGGGCGATTAGTGATGTCAGTCATAGGAGCAGTCATCTTCCTCTTCATTCTTTCACGCCTCAAGCACACATAACCACAGGCCAGGTCTCAAATAAGATAAAACGCTTTTTTAAAAAAAGCGTTTTATCTTATTTGACATCATCTCTCTTGACAAGGAACATAAAACCATGGAACGGGGTATTGTCATGCACACGCTTCTGAAAAAATATTTCGGGTATGAACGCTTTCGTCCCCTCCAGGAAGAAATCATTCATCATGTCATGGCACAACAAGACGCGTGCGTCATTATGCCAACTGGGAGCGGCAAATCTCTCTGTTATCAGCTACCCGCTCTCATGCTCGATGGAGTCACCTTGGTAGTCTCACCGCTCATCGCCCTCATGAAAGACCAGGTCGATGGCCTTTGCGCAAACGGCATAAGCGCCGCTTGCATTAACAGCACACTTACCGTAACCCAAATTCAAACCGTCCTCGAACAAGCTCGACGCGGACAGCTCAAGCTTCTGTATCTAGCCCCCGAACGGTTAGCAAATCCCGCCTTCCGCGCGCTTCTACAGCGACTCCCTATTCGCCTTATCACCATCGACGAAGCTCATTGTATTTCTGAATGGGGGCATGATTTCCGCCCGGAATACCGAAACCTCTCGAGTCTTCGACCATTATTCCCCACTACACCCTGGATCGCCCTGACAGCCACCGCCAATGAACGCGTCCGCAACGATATCACCGAACAACTACAGCTAAATAATGGACGCATATTCCTATCAAGTTTCAATCGCCCCAACCTCACCTATCTTGTTCGTCCTAAACACGACTGGCTAAAAACCGCGGTACAAGCACTCAATCGTGTGCGTGGTTCATCCGCTATTATTTACTGCTTGTCACGCAAAGAAACAGAAAACATTGCCCTCAAACTCAAACAACAAGGCTATCACGCCCTTCCCTACCACGCAGGACTCGATGACCGCACACGTCGTGAAACACAAGAGAAATTTATCCGCGACGAATGCCCAATCATTGTGGCTACGATTGCTTTTGGTATGGGAATCGATAAATCGAACGTGCGCTTAGTTATCCACGCAAGCCTCCCTCGTTCCATTGAAGGGTACTATCAGGAAACGGGCCGCGCCGGTCGCGATGGACTGCAAAGCACCTGTCTCTTTTTCTTTAGCGCAGGTGATCGTTGGAAGCGCGAATACTTCATCAAACAACTTTCTGATCCGGAAGAACAGGCTCGTGCTCGCAAACAGATGGAAGACATGATGCATTATGCACAAACAACGCATTGTCGACGCAAGTATCTCTTAGAGTATTTCGGGGAGACCTGGCCGGACACATCATGCCAAGGTTGCGACGTCTGTCTCGGCCTTGAAGCTGAAACAGCCGAAACCCCATCGTCCATCACAGAAGAAGACTATGACATCACGCTCTTTGAAGAACTACGCGCGCTCCGCAAACGCTTAGCAGACGACCGAGGGATAGCCGCTTACCTCGTGTTCGGCGACCGATCCCTCCGCGAGATGGCTCGCACCTACCCCCAATCCCCCAGCTCATTCCGGCAAATATATGGAGTTGGATCGGAAAAAGCCAAAGCCTTCGGCACGCTCTTTCTAAGCACCATCACCAACTACGCAAAAAAACACGGAAATAAAACAGATATCACCGTCCCAGAAATCAAAGAAGATCCCAGAAAAAATACAAGCGACACGCTAACTCAAACCAAAACGTATCTTGAAGAAGGATACGCCCTTCACGAAATGGCGAGTTTACGCGGGCTAACCGAATCAACAATTCTCACGCACCTAGAAAAACTCTCCCCCAAGCTAACGCAAGACACAGTTTCCCATCTATTCACGGACAAGGAACGATTAACACAAATAAAAGCTGCCTTCGAAACCTCTCGTTCCTGGATCCTTACCCCGGTAAAAAAGCAATTAGGCCAAGATTTTTCCTTCGAAGAGATCCGGTTAGCGCGCCTCGTGTTACGTCACCAGCAAGAACGGAAGAACTAGCGCTTACTTAACGCATCAAAAGCGCGCAAAACCTCAATCGGGACAGCAAAGACAACCGTATTGGATTGATCAGATGAAATATCATTAATGGAATTCAGGGTGCGCAGATGCAATGCCCCTGGACTCGAAGACAGGATCTCTGCCGCTTTTCGTAAGTTTTCAGCCGCGGCGATTTCTCCCTCGGAATTGATAATTACAGCGCGACGTTCACGCTCCGCCTCTGCCTGTTTGGCGATCGTGCGCTGCATATCTTCCGGTAAAGAAATATCCTTAAGTTCAACGCCCTGGACTTCAATACCCCAGCTCGCCGTATGCGTGGCAATCAATTCCTTAATACGAGTAGAGGCTTGATCACGCTCCGTGAGCAAATCATCAAGACTAAGCTCGCCCACCACATTACGCATCGTTGTTTGAGCAAGTTGGGAAGCGGCATTCCACACATTTTCCACCTCGATCACCGAACGCGCAGCATCCACAATGCGATAATAAATAACCGCATTAATCTTACAAGAAACATTATCCTTGGTGATTGCGTCTTGATACGGAACCTCAACAGCCTTGGTGCGAATATCCACCTTTGTCATGCTTTGAATAACAGGCAAGACAATACGCCAACCAGGCTCTGCCATCGAAGAATATTTACCAAAACTAAAGCGAACACCTCGTTGATACTGGTTCACTTGTCGCACGCAAAACGTGAGAACAAACACGAGTACAACAACAAAAGGAAAAAGCAACATACGAGGAGAAGGTTAAGCCTCCATCATGCGACGGAGACGGCGAGTAAGCACAAGAAGGAGTCCTAACAAAAATCCAAGCCCAGCTCCCAGACCGGCATTCTGGAAAAAATGTGGGCGTGCGAACCAACGAGAACCGAGCGGAGCATCAATAATCTGCACACGAATGTTGTAACCAAAGTAAGTGGGTGTCTGCGTGGCCATTTCGCGAGCCACTCCATCAACCATAAGACGAGCCTGAGCAGGATCTCGATGAAAGGCACTCACCGACATAATACCCGTACCGGGAGTAATGGATGTTTCGATCGTATCCCGCCATAGTTTACGACGCTCATATTCATCTTGAGGAAAGTAGCTGGCATCTATATCTTTACCGGAACTCAAAACATTATCAAAAAAAGTAGTAGTATAAATAAGCTCTGACAAACTTGAAGCGACGCGCTCGGTAGATTTGATGGCCGTGTATGGATCAAGCCCGGAAGCATTCGGCTGAGTAATAAGCACACGCACTGTAGAGGACCGTTGAAATGGCGAGTAGCCATGAAACGGAATAACGAACGAAAAAAACAAACCGAGAAGGAACCCAAGAAATGTAAGTGCAACCGGTAAACGCCAAGCAAATACAAGAGATTGACGAAGCATAGAAAGATAAATGAGAGATAAGGCGTCTGCGAAGCTCCTTCAATCAAAGGCGCAGGTTCTCTTATAAGATAGCACGTCTATTTGATAAGTTCACTGGTCACCACCGAACCCAAAACCACCAATCCTTCAAACGGCTTTCCATTACGTCTTCCATGAAGCGTAAGCGACGTCCCCGGCCGATACTGAGCTAAATACTCACCCAAATCAACTGCTCCACTCAACCCATCACGATCTAAACGCTCAATCACATCCCCCTCCTTAAGAACTTTCGCCGCCGGCCCTTTTGGATCTACCGCCACGAGACCATGAGCACGATCCCCTCGCACCACAAATCCACTAAGAGCGAACGTCGAGGAAGAAGCTTCGGAAAATAAAAGAGACGTATCGAGACCAGCCACCCCCAACGTCGTACGACGAATCTCGTGCGTAGCAAGTAAAGGCGTAAGCACGGCCATCGCTTCGACCGCCGGAATAATTCTCGTACCCGTCGGATCGCTAGCATCCACCACCCCCACCAATTGGCCGGCCCCATTCCAAACCGCTCCCCCTTTAGCCGTAGGACTAACATTCATCTGGACAAGATATCGCCGAGAAATACGCTCACTCGGGGCAGGGCCGGTAAACGCTCGATCTCGAACATCTAACACCACCTGAGGAACGAACCGAGCAGGAGCCACCTCAATCCAGACAGGCAACCCAACCACCACGTCTTCAATCTGCGTAAACCCAACCACCGGTAAGTTCTGAGCGGCAATTTTAACGTAAACAAGGTCGGTAGCCGTATCGCGAATGGCTTCACGAATAGGATACACTCTCCCCTCTGACAAAACCTGAACATCCGCGAGTCGGACACCGTCAAACAGGCTCGCGGGAGCCAATAACCATCCATCAACTGTAAGAGAAACTAATTGCCCAATAAAACGATCTTTCGTCAGCAACTCAGACTCAGTAGGATGAGTGGATTTACGAATGAGAGATAAAAGAGGAGAGCGGCGCCCTTGCAAAAAAATGGCAGGAATAATGGGAGCCGCCGGTTCACGCTCAACCCGAACAACTTCAACAGGACTAGAACGAGTACTGGTAGCTCGATCAAGGTAATCAACCATTGAGCGCTGCAACGATTGAAGCTGAGGAAAAACATACTGAGTGGACATCAAAAACCCACCAGCCGCTCCGGCAAATAAACCACCCAAGATAACCAACGCAGCAAAAGAAAAACGCGAAAGCATAGGAAAATATTAAGTTATCCCCAACGGGCAGTACCTAAAATAGTCATCCAAAAAACCAGGAATAACGAGCCTTCTATGAGTAACCGTGTAAATGGCACGGTACGCTCACGAACGGATTGACGTAAGCGCAAAGGAACAGCGACTAAAAGCGCTCCAAGCGCTCCATGAACCCCTAAACCCGTTGGTAACACCAACATAAGCGCTGCAAGATGGATCGCAATAAGAAGACTTGCCCACATCCAGCGTACCTCACGCGCATCATGCCACACCTGAACTGTTCCTCCAAACAGCAGAACGATGGAAGCCAAACAAGCAAACACCAATAGCCAAGACGGGACAAGAGGTAAAAAAACATGAATCTCCTGTAACGTAGCCAGGACATACCAAGCGCAAAGAGGGATCAAAGCAAGATGAAGACGATGAAATGATTTGGCAGGATAATGAGCGGAGTCATACAACATAAACCAGCCCAGCTCCAAAGAAAACCAAGGCAAGAAAGCAAACAAAGCCGTAGTGAATACTCGCAAAACAAGAGTTTCTACAAACAAATGACCGAACCCAATAACGAGCAACGCCGTAACCGTCGGAAGCAGCGCAAACAACCCATCCTGCCAATGTCGAGCGCGCCAGAGTAGCGCGGCACACGCGAGCACGTACAGACTAAGAGCCGCAACCAAGGGCCAAGGATAAAGCGCCGGAACGCTCCACTGCCACCAAGACAGCAGAGCAGACAACCCAGCCACCAACCAAGGAAATAGACGAAGAAAAAGAAAAAACATGTTAGGGAGTGGAGCCTTCAAGCGCCTGACGAGCCTGCGCCAGTTTTTGAGCCGCTTCAGGCCGACCCTCCGCTAGCGCGTTAAAAGCAAGTACTAAGGCCAAATGACGAGCTTGATCCTCGCGCCCAACGGTAAGCTGAAGTAGCGCATCACGCGCCGCATCAGGACGATGGTCTTGATCATATCGGTCAAGAACAATGCGCACTTGCCGCCGCCATTCTGCGGGCTGTGGCGAAATAGATCGCGCGGGAACGGACGCAGGGCTCACCGTCGAAGAGCGAAAGAAACCTCGCTGCAATACAAATAAGAGGAGTAAAAAGACAAAAAATACCCCTAATCGAACCCCCCAACGCTGGTGAAAGAGAGAAAATGGCATACGATATAAACACCTCTTGACTACGTCATCCGTTCAAAACGAAACAGCTCGACAAGCGCCACCGAGACTGCGGTAGCCAAGGGGATGGCAAAAATGGCTCCCACCACCCCAAAAAGCTTAGCGCCAATCATAAACGCAATCAAACTCGCAATCGGATTCAATCCAACGGCTTTTTGCATAACCTTGGGAACAATCACATCGTTCTCAAGACGCTGAATAACAATCGTCGCCACCAAAGCAAGAACAGCATGCGTAGGAGAAACGGATAACCCAAGAATAACCGCGGGCACAGCCGCAATAAAGGGGCCTATATAAGGAATAAACTCCAGCAAGCCCCCCAAAAGCGCAAGCAAAAGCGCATAAGGAACACCAATCGCCCAAAAGGCAAAGAAATAAAGTAAGCCGATAATCAATCCCAGAACCAACTGTCCACGCAGCCATCCACCCAACTTATCCATCATCTGCCAAACCAAGCGAGACGCAAATTCTTGATATTTTTCCGGCACCAAATTACGAAACACATCTTTAACAGCGGACTCTTCAATGATCATGTAAAAAGACAAGACCAAAACCGCAAAAAACGTAACCATACCACCAAAGAGATCTCCCACCGTGGCAAACAACCCACTCACCACTCGTGCCGTTTGGCCCTGAAGCCCCGCAATCGCCCCCTGTAGGTCCAACCCTACTCCCACCTTATCCAACAACCCTTCCCACATAGCCCGATCACCCAATAACCAACCGGCTTGATCATAGGAATTCACAAACGACCCCATTTGAGCGACAATGCGCGGAACCAAAAGACCTAAAATAAGAACAATCGTTCCGAATAAGAGCAGATAAAAAATAAACACGGCAATACCTTTTGGAATACGCTTTGCTTCCGCAAAATGAGCAAATGGATAAACCACGCCAGCCAACAGCATGGAAGTAAAGACGATCAGGAGAATATCGCGAATAATCCAAGCTACAGCAATAGTAGCGAGAATAGCGACCACCCGTAAGATTGTTCCCGTTGAAATAACCACCAGTCGAGCAGAAGGAGAAGGCATAGACGCAACCAGTGTACCATGTAACATGTACCATGTACCATTAAACCCATCCCTCCCCATGACTCCGTACGCCGATAACCGAAAAGCCCGTTTTCATTATGAAATCCTCGAAACCTTCGAGGGAGGCTTAGTGTTAACCGGACAAGAAGTAAAAGCCATACGTGAAGGCGGAGGGAGGTTGGAAGGGTCCTATATTCGCCTATTAAACGGAAAACTAAGCCTGATTGGAGCCCATATCGCCCAGTACAGCAAAAACGGCAAATCAGAGGATTATGACCCGGAACACCCTCGAACGATTCTCGTACATGCCAAAGAATTGCGCTACTTAGCCACAAAAATAGCCGTTCGCGGCTTGACAATCGTGCCCCTTTCGTTCTATCCTAAGGCCCGACGCATCAAAGTTTCGTTTGGGCTCTGTCGCGGAAAACAACTCCATGACAAACGAGAAACCCTCAAAAAACGTGCTCTCATGCGCGAACTCCGGGGATGAATCAGCATCGACGACGTTCATATTCCCTCTCTGCAAGCCGAGGATGCGTGTGTCCTCGTACCCACTCATACGCACATGACAACTGCCAACGTCATGACCAAGGTCCGCACCGCGATCGCTTCGGCGTTCACGATGCCTTCCTTTGCTCCATCCTTCGCCTAAGACCTTCGCGTCTTAGCTCGAACTGATGAGCCGGTCCCCTTCGCGCGCGTCTCAGGCCGAAGACGGATCGACATATCCTGAGACTTATTTCTCCCCGCCGTTCCACTCGGAGGAAGACAAGGCCGGAACTTACTAAGAAGAAGGTGTTGATCCCCGCTCTCCTTAGAACATTTCTGGATTAACTAAGCTTGTGAACGAAGGGTCGGAATTGCCCGCTCGGACGGGGGTGCGATACCCCCCATCTCCACCAAACTCCCAATGCGTATTCATCATCGCCGCCGCGGCGGCCAATATAATAAGAAGCCGGAAGGGCCCGTCTATCGCGTCAACGAGCAAATCGTTGCACCGGAAGTACGAGTAATCGACGAAGAAGGAGCCGTAATCGGCGTCCTCGACGTCCCAAAAGCCGTTGCGCTTGCCCGGGAACGCGGATACGACCTCGTCGAGGTCTTCCCAAAAGCCGAACCCCCCGTCTGTAAACTCTTGGACTTTGGCCAATTTAAATACCAAAAAGAAAAAGAGCTCCGTATTCAAAAAGCGCACGCCAAGAAAGTGGATACAAAGGGTATCCGACTCTCCGTCAAAATGGGTACGCATGATCTCGACATTCGCAAACGCCAAGCAGAAGGCTTTCTCGAAGATGGAGATAAGATCAAAATCGAGATCCGTCTCCGCGGTCGAGAAAAAGAACATGGAGACATCGCCAATCAACGCATCCAAGAATTCATTCAGCATCTTTCTCAGAAATACACGGTCGGCCTGGAACAAGCGATTACCCGCAACCAAGGAAATGTTTCAGCCATTATCGCCAGAAAGTCATAAACCACTTCTCTACTCCCCTACTTCCACTCTCCTAATATGATGAAAACGCATAAAGCCATCGCCAAGCGCGTGCGCACCACTGCCACCGGCAAATTGATTAAACGAAAAGCGGGCCAAGATCACTTCAACAGCCGCGAAAGCAGCAAAGTGACCCGAAACAAACGAAGCGACCTGGGCGTCTACAGCACCTTCGCTCGTAGCATGAAGAAACTTATTACGAATTAATTGGTCCGGCTACTCGCCTCCGCCAGCTGGCGGATGACCTACTCACTACTCCCTGTCATATGCCTCGCGTCAAACGTGGAACCCATCGCATCAAACGCCGAAAGAATATCTTGGCCCGCACCAAAGGAATGATGTGGGGTCGCAAGAACCGCATCACCCTCGCCAAGGTTGCCGCCACCAAATCCGGCGCCAACGCCTACCGCGACCGTCGCCTCAAGAAGCGCGATAACCGTGGCCTCATGCAAATCCGCATCAACGCCGCTGCTCGTCTGCTTGGCACCACTTACTCCAAGCTCATGGGAGATCTCAAGAAACGCGGAATCATTCTCGATCGCAAAGTTCTCTCCCAACTCGGAGCGGAACATCCAGCGATCTTCGCAAAAATCGTCAAAGCGTAACCAATCAAAAATCCCCTGCCATGATATGTGTCGGGGGATTTTCATATCAGAACAGAACACGATAGAAAAAGTAAAACAGATACAACGACTCGCACAAGAAAAAAGTTCTTTGTTTCATCTAAGCGTGGTATACTGATCACAATATTTTTTCTTCCTATGGAACATGCACCTTCAACAAACTTGAGTGGAACACCTAGAGAGCAGCCTCGACTCCGACCCATAACGGGAGAAGGTACTTTTTCTAAACCCCGCTCCTCAGATCACGAGCATCCTAGCGGCGTACACAAAATCGCTCAAAAGGAAACAATCAAAACAGACGATCTAAAAACACTGGACGAACAGAACGCGTCACCAGAAACAACCAGCAATGATCTTGCTCGTCCTCAACGAGAAGCCATACCTCGCCTATATCCCTATCGGCAAGAACTTCGCGCGGAAGCCAGAGCAGAAGCCAAGAAAGCCAGAAAGGATGCAAAAAAATCCCTTGTAAAAGAGTCAACCACCTCAAACACAGCGAGCCCATTCGTAAAAGGAAAATACGCCTCGTTTTTATCGACCGATCTACAACAAATGATGGGTCGAATGGAGCAGATCGAAACGCAAGTAGCTGATCTCCACAAAGGACACACGGAACTCATCGATGGACACAGAGCCATGGAAGAGAAGCTCTTAGCAGAGCTTGAATACATTCGTAAAGGTCTTACACTCAAAGACATCCCTAAGCCAGCACCAAAAAACATCCCAACCGCTCGACAGGAAGCAGCAACCATTGCACCAATAGAAGAAGGAGTGAACTCACCTGGGCTGGAACTCACAGACTTGGCCGCACTCGACGAAGAAGAGGCGGACAGAGCGCCTTCAATAGAATGGGGGGAAGAAGAAATCGATGTACCAGATACCACATCAAAGAAGAAGCGTTCTAAAATAAGTGAGCTAAAAGCAATCAAGCGAGGCCCTGAAGGCGAAGCGTTGTTAAATAGCCTTGCAGATAAATACGGCATTCTTGTTTCAAATGAGGCGCGAGCGGCGCACCATAAAGAACTCATTGAAACATTCCGTGCCCAAGATCAAGAACTAAGATCGCTTAAACGTCAGCTGACAGAAGACAAAGAAGCCGCTAATACCCACGGGAATACTACCTCTGGAAAAAGAAAGGGCCTCCAAGGAAAAATAAGAGAGACTGAAAAGCGCGTTGCCCAGCTCTCCAAGACACAAGCCGCAACCAATGAAGAACTGGACACGTACGCCACCTACCCAACAGCCGCGGAAGAAATCTCATTCAACCTCGAAGAACTGATCGAGGAGATGGATAAAACAAATCCAAATAACAAAATCCGTCTTCAACAACTTAAAAATAACTTCGCAGACCTCGAACGAATGCAGGTACTGGTACAAGCTCAAGAAACATCAAGAGCAAAAGCCGAGACAAAAACAAACGACCCATCAAAACCTTGGGGCTGGGGATTTGGAAAACCGCTAACCGCTCTAAGAGACAACAGCCTATTTCAAGAGAGCAGCCACACACTTCCACTCGATGAGATCATGGAACAGGGGCAGTCGTACCTAGAAGCTCAAAAACTCGCGGACGAACTCGATATCATTATCTCCCCGGAAGAACGCGAGGCACATTTATCAACCCTCCAACAAAGCATAAAAGATATTGGGAAAAAACTCGCGGAAGCAGAAGACCGGGTAGCGATTTTAGAAAAAGAGGAAGACGAAGGGGTTACAACGGATGCCCGAATGAGAACTCATAAACGCCTAAAAGTCGTCCAAGATAACCGAGACAGCCTACGGAGAAGATATGATGAAGCTGGCGATGAATACAGCGCCGCTCTTGTATTTCCAACGGCTGAAGACGAAATAAAAAACCGAATTCAAGAACTCGAACAACGTCCGCAAACATCTCCAGAAGATAAAAGGAACATCGAGTCAACAAAAGCAAAACTAGAGAGACTGCTCAAGACACTTTACCCCACCCAAGAACAAACCAACGAATCAACACAAGACGTAGAAATTGATATCGGAACAAGCGAAACTCTTGAACAGGGCGATTTCGAAGAGAGCGGATTAGGCAGAGATCAACTCGTTGATGAGTTCGGAGACGATGATGAGGCGCGCCATCGAGCGATGCACGCCTATGTGACCCCCAAAGAACAGCCGATCCCTCCCCCACTTCCAAAAAAAGGAGACATCCCAAAAACAGCTTCGGATAATTTTGGCGTAATTGAACCAGAGCTTCCAGACAACAACACGTATCGCCTTCCAAGCCTGGCAGATGAAACCCCACAAACACTAAGAGCAAGAATCGCGTATCTGAAGGAGAAAATCGTTAAAACAGCCCAAAGAGCACGCAGCGAAGCAGATCAAGAAGGTCGTGAAACGGCCAAAATGGAAATAACGCGCTTAAAAAAATATCAAACTCTCCTAGAAAAGCATCTGGGAACAATAAGCCAAGGAGAAAAATCACCCGCGGCAACACCAAAAACGGAAGAATCAGAAGACGAATTTAAGCAAATCGATGATCGAGCGTTTTTAGCAAAACACCGAATACAAAACTTGGAAGAACTAACTCGAGAAGTAGCAGATCAGCTTAACAAAACAGATCGATTTAAAAAACTAGACAAAGGAGATGTTGCGATCAAAAGACCGAACAAAAACAGAAGAGACGACCTAACCACGCCGCTAGATGAAAAACCATTAGCCGAAGATGAACAACGGATGCTAAACAGAGTCCGTGAAGGAGCAGCAACAACCGACGAAGACGAGAAATTGATTATAAAAGCTGAAGCAAAACGCTTTATAGAAGAAAAAGAACGCGCCCGGAACGTTGCCGTTTACCAAAAACGCGCAGAAGGGTACCAAACAGAACTAAAAGCCATCGCCGATAAATTAGCTGAACGCGGTGAATTTGTTGAAGTTCCTGGTCAAGTCGCCCTCGCCTACGAAGCTCCTAAAAAATCATTCCTCGGCTCACTTTGGACAAGTATCACCGAAGCTACAACACGCCGCGACGTAGCAGCGCTGAAAAAACAATACGAGGCTGCCATGGATCGATACGAAGAAACGCAACAACTCCTTAATGCAGTACAAAAGGACAGTCCCGTCTTTGCCAAAAACTGGCGAGGCGAACGAATTCTCGCCGAGAAAGATCCAAACACCATCGCCAAACGTCAACAAAGCGAACGCCTCTTCGAAGAAAATCTTAAAAAGCTTGAGGAGACGGAGGAATTGGCAAAAACACTCATGGACACATTCGTTCTCAATAAAACCATCACCGGCAAAAAACTGAACGAAACATACAACCAACAAGCCATGGATCTACTAACAAAAAACACCCTCAGTTACCGAACTACGGATCAAGACTTCAACACAGCCACACTGGACCGAAGAAACGCCATTCCAATCATCACGCTTCAAAAAGTAGCCTCTGGAGAAGAATTCAAACGCACACCCGTCCTCAGCGAAGATGAGCGAACAGAATTAAAGAGTGTAGAAAAAACAACCCTTCGCGCGCTTCAGATATTAGAAGCAAAAGCCAGCGTCGGAAAAACAAAAGAAGAACGCGCTGACGCTCAAAAAGGATTAAATGCACTCAAAAAAGAATTCGGAGGCAAAACCTTAGAAGAAACGGCCGCCCATGCCACCTTTATGCTCGAAGCAGCAGAACGTGTTGCTAACATGGAGGTTGATAACGAAGAAACACATCTCGACCTGATCTTCAACTACACAGCCCGAGTACGAGTTCTGCAGGACGCTTTGAAAGGAGCTGGGAAAAATCCAGAACTGATCACCTCTCTCTACCAAAGTCTTAAACAAGCCATGCGAGAAACAAGTAGCAGAGTAAGAGAATAAACAAGGATTCACCCAAATAAATACCCTCCGCACATGCGCGGAGGGTATTTATTTCATATTACAAAGCTCTTTCTGACACTTCCTTCAAGATCTGCTCTACAAACAGGATTTTTTCAACCATCTCCTGCTCCGCCTTCCCACGTCTGCGCACTGTAAGCGGCCCACCCTCCGCCTCCTTATCCCCCACCACCAACATCACCGGATGCTTGGCCTTCTCCGCATTGCGGATCTTCTTCCCAACAGACTCCGTGGATGTATCAACTTCCACACGCAGATCATGTTGCTGCAATTCCTTGGCAAGCGATTCAGCAAACTCTACATGTCGATCCGCAACCGGCAAAATAGCAATTTGGACAGGCGAAAGCCACAATGGAAAAGCTCCGGCAAAATGCTCGATCAAAATCCCCATAAAGCGTTCTACTGAGCCTAAAATAGCGCGATGAACCATGACGGGACGTTTTTTTGTTCCATCTGCATCGGCATATTCAAGTTCAAAGCGCTCGGGCAAGTTAAAGTCGAGCTGAATAGTAGCAAGCTGCCATTCACGACCGATCGCGTCCTTAACCAAGAAATCAAGCTTTGGCCCATAGAACGCCGCGTCCCCTTCTGCAATCACAACCTCACGTCCAACACTCTGCATGACTTCTGCCAACGCTTTCTCTGCGCCATTCCACACCTCATCACTGCCAAGATACTTCTCGGGCTTCTGTGGATCACGAACACTCAAGCACACACGTTGAAACGACATGCCAAACGCTGCATAAAACCGTTCAGCAATATCGTAGATAGCACGGGCTTCATCCTGAACCTGATCCGGTCGGCAAAATACATGCGCATCATCTTGCGTAATCGAACGGACACGAGTAAGCCCCTGAAGCTGACCCGTATTCTCGTCACGGTAGACCGTAGTCACCTCACTCATGCGAATAGGAAGATCGCGATAACTCCTAGGTTTAGCCGCATAAATCTGAGTATGATGCGGACAATTCATGGGCTTAAGCACGAATGCTTCATCTGTTTTCTTGCTCGACACATGAAACAAATCATCTTCAAATTTTTCCCAATGACCGGAAGTCTTATATAAGTCCGCCTTGGTGATATGAGGAATCCAAACGCGCTCATAGCCATACGGCTTCATAAGCTCCCACACAAAGTCTGTGAGCAATTGCCGAAGCATTGAGCCTTTAGAGCTAAATAAAGGCAATCCAGACCCCACTAACGGCGAAAAGGAAAACAAATCGAGCTCAGCGCCAAGCTTCCGATGATCCCGCTTCTCGGCTTCGGCCATCATAGCCTCGTAGGCAGCCAGTTCTTCCTTTGTAGCAAAACACAATCCATAAATACGCTGCATTTGCGGATTCGTATCCTTGCCTCGCCAATACACGCCGGCGATTTTCGACAACTTCCAGACGCCAATCTCTTTAGCCTGCGTCACATGAGGCCCTCGACAAAGATCAACAAAATCCCCCGTTCGATAAATAGAAGCAACTCCTACATTTTGCGGATCCACGTCCTGAGCTTCTTCAATCGATACTTTAGTCGTTCCTTTTGTTTTTAAATCAGTCAAAAGCTCAACCTTATAGATCTGTCCCATCTCTCCGAACAAACGAATCGCCTCATCAATCGTTACTTCTTCACGGGTGAAAGCCGGGTTCTCTTGCACAATCCGCGTCATCCCTTTGTTGATAGCAACAATGTCCTCGGGTGTCACCGGTCGACCGATATCGATATCATAATAAAAGCCGTTTTCAACAACCGGACCAACGCCAAGCTTCGCCTCGGGAAAAACGCGCTTGATAGCTGCCGCCATCACATGAGCCGCACTATGGCGGCGAGTTTCGATAGGAAACATAGGAAAAAATGAAGAAACAAAAAACGAAACACGCAATGATGTTTCGCACGGGATCCAGTCAAATGACCAGACGGTTCCACCCGGCTTCCCTGGCACGAACCAGGACGGCTTCATTATCTTGAACTGTCGACGCCGGTTGGTGAGTCCGGAGGATGGATCTATCATGAAATACAACGAACCACCTGTCAATATACTCTTAGAGAGAAGCTCTCGAAGCACTTCTTTTCACAAAAATTCGCTTGACACTCTCTTCGAATAGGCATGGAATAAATAAAGGAGGACTTTATTCTTTTAGCATCAACCTATATGGACCCCAAGAATAACGATCAATCCAACCAGAACAGCTTGACACGCAATCTCGATCACATCGCCACCAAGTCTCAAGAAACCATGAACACGATAAAGCAAGAAGGAGAACGCTACGTAGAAGCCGCAAAAGAACAATGGGAAGATCTTAAAGAACAGGCCCAAGATAAAGGCAAGGAGATCCAAGAGCAGTGGGATACAACTCGCAAAACCGCTGATCGCTATGCACGTCAGAATCCTTGGCAGGTTGCCGGCTTGGCTGCCGCACTAGGAGCCATCGCCGCCCTCCTCCTCACGAGCTGCCGCAGACGAAACAGAGATTAATCTAACCATAACCTGGAACCATCACATTCCAGGTTATCTGCTGTCTATGAATCTCCTGAATCTTATTGCGAAATATATCCTAGAACGCACCGAAGAAACCGTTGCTCACAGCATCTCCCGAGCCATCGCTCCAGTTGGCCCCTACCTCAAGCAGCTAAGTCTCGGACTTGGATGCCTCCTGTTAAGTATTCCGTGCTTTATCCTTAGCTTGTTATTTTTGAGCGGAGCATTATTTCTCCAATTACTCCATGGAGCAGATTGGAGCATACCCGCTCTCTGGACCTGCCTTGTAACCACGCTCCTCGGAGCCACATTGGCAGGAATAGGCGTAAAGACAATAAAGAAAAAGAACAACACTCTCTCATAAACGCTATGTCGCTTCACACCATACAGGTGCTTGCAAAAGAGACATATAAACACTGGAAGGAGGATCGTGGCTCTGAACTCGCCGCTGCCTTAACCTATCACACGCTCTTCTCCCTCACGCCGCTCCTTATCGTCGTCCTTGCCATCGTGGGTATCGTCTACAGTCAGTCCTCCACCCAGCAGCTCTTTGATCAATTACGCTCGGCCCTGGGCAATGAAGCCGCCACCCTCATACAACAGATGCTTACAGGAAAAAGCTTAGCCTCAAAAAGCGGACCAGCCTTCCTGATCGGAATGTTTCTTACCTTAATAGGATCGATTGGGATATTTAAACAGCTTAAAAATGCGTTAAATGTGATTTGGCATATAACGCCTCAAAAGACTTCCTGGAAAACCATTCTTAAGCGGCATCTTTGGCTCTTTCTGTTAGTAGTCGCCACCGGGATACTGCTGATTGCCTCGTTAGGATTAAATGCCTTGCTCGCCGCCGGTAAAAACGTCCTCTTCCCTAACCTGCTAGCCTCGGCCTGGCTCTGGTCCCTGATCCATCAACTCTTATCACTAAGCATTCTCACACTCCTCTCCGGAATCCTCTTAAAAACCCTTCCCGACACCTCCATCGCCTGGAAACATGTCTGGCCAGCCGCGACAGGAGTATCGTTGTTATTCGGTCTAGAAAAATATCTATTTGGCCTGTATTTAGCTCATAGCAGCCTACAATCCATCTACGGAGCGGCCGGCTCTCTTGTCGCCTTATTAGTATGGATATTTTACTCAGCTCAAGCCCTCCTCTTTGGGGCTGAATGGGTAAAAACACAACAAAAAGCCGCCACCCAACCAAAATAACCCCGTGGTTGACACAATCCCCTACCCCCGTAAGATACCCATATGTCCTTGCCGAGAGTCGCGATCATCCTGGTTTCTTATCACTCTGAATCCTATATTCAGGATATTTTGTCGTCCCTACGCAAAATAAGGTACCCCAAAGATCGGATGACACTCATCATCGTCGATAACCCTCACCCAGAGCACGGCTCATCCATGCGATTCTTACAAGAACAGGTCCTCCCCCTCTCTGATCAGGATTTTCCAAACGTCATTCTTCTGCCTCAAACAGAAAATCTTGGCTTTAGCGGGGGATGCAACGCGGGCATCGCCTGGGCAACAAAAAACAATTACGACTACATCTTTCTCCATAACCAAGACGGATTTTTAGCCGGTAACGCCTTGAATACCCTGGTAGAAACCATGGAAGCCGATAAAACCATCGGCTCGGCTCAATGCTTGCTCCTCCTCTATCCGGAAACACAATTAGTGAACAGTGCGGGAAATGCCTTTCACTATTTAGGACTGGGCTACTGCCAGTCCTTCCGTCTCCCAAAAGATCACCTAGCCCTTTCACCTGTAACCTCGGTAGGATTCGCAAGTGGCGCCGCTCTTCTACTGCGAAGCGAGCTCGTGCGCACTCACGGAGGCTTAGATGAACAATTTTTTCTTTATCACGAAGATCTCTCATACGGACTACGAATGCGAGCACTGGGGTATCGCAACGTCGTCGTGCGTGACGCAATTTTTTATCATAAATATCAATTCAGCCGCAATCAACTCAAGTTCTATTTCATCGAACGGAATCGACTAGGCACAATGCTCATCTATTTCAAACCCGCGACTCTCCTTCTCCTCTTACCCATGGGGATCATCCTGGAACTTGGTCTTCTCGGCTTTGCCCTCAAAGAAGGGTGGATAAAAGAAAAGCTCCGTGCGTATCGCTATTGGCTAACCCCAAACAACTGGGCGGGCTGGATGGACACCCGTCGACGGATACAAACTACGCGCACACAAACAGATAAAACAATTCTGAAAGAAGCCGTCAGCGAAGTCCATTTTGATGAGAAACGCATCATGAACCCCATCCTACGCTACATCGGCAACCCTCTCATGTCGGGCTATTGGAAGCTCGTGAAACCCTTGATCCGTTGGTAATGATATGCATCGAATCCGCAAAGCTATTCTAACCGGAGGTGGTCGCGCCACACGTTTGCGCCCCATCACCGCCACCATCAATAAACACTTGATTCCATTGGCCAACAAGCCGATGATTTTTCATGCAATCGATAAAGTGGTAGAAGTCGGAGTAGAGGAGGTGTTTATTAACATGAACCCAGGCGAAACCGCCATCCGTGACATGGTAGGCGATGGCGGACACTGGGGCATCAAAATCCAGTATTTTGAACAGACCGGTGGACCGCAAGGGATCGCTCATGTCGTCAAAGAAGCGCAGAAATTCATTGGCGGCGATCCCTTCATCTTCTATCTATCGGATAATATTATTTTAGGAAGCTTGCGAGAACTCGTTGCTGAGTTTGAGCAGAACAATCATGACTGCGTCCTCGCTCTCTCACGCGTCGAAGACGGGCGATCATTTGGCGTGCCCGTCTTTAACGACGCAGGAAAACTCATCGACGTAGTGGAAAAGCCAATCAATCCCCCCTCCCCCTACGCCGTAACAGGAATCTATCTTTACGGTCCAAACATCTTCTTTTCCACCTTCGAACGAATTCAAAAAAGCGCGCGAGGCGAATACGAAATATCCAGCATTCATTCAGAACTTATCAAACAAGGCTATAAGATCGGTCATCAAGAGATCACGGGATTCTGGAAAGATACTGGTCGTCCCGACGACCTCGTGCACGCCAACGGCCTTCTCCTGGACCAGCTCCCTGCTACAAGCTTTAAGCGCGAAGGCGAAATCGATCCAAGTGCCAAAATTGAAGGAAATGTGCATGTCGGACTAGGAACAACCATCGGTCCAAATGTACGCATTCAAGGCCCAGCCATGATCGGAGAAAATTGTACGTTAGAAAATTGTAGTATTCTTCCGCACACGACCATCGGCACCGGTTCCACCATTAAACAAGCCACTATTCAAGATTCAATCCTGTTCAATAATTGTTACATCGATGCCCCCCTCACCATTCATAACAGCATGATCGGAGAGAAAGCCAGCGTAAAACAACATCCCGCTCAACGCCAACGCCTGATTCTGGGTGATCACACCAATCTAGAACTCTAACAACCAACCGTTCGTTTTAAAAAAGAAATGAACATGAGATCAAAAAGAACGGCATTGGCCGTTCTTTTGCATTGCTATTCAATCTTGATATCAATACGATCTTTCAATGTCGGAATCTTACCAAACCACTTAGGTCTTACCATGACCTGTGCATCTTCTACACCTTCGATCGACTTAAGAATAGCCACCGCCTCGGCCGGCTCTTTACCCGCCACAACGGATTTTTGTAAACCGGGACTAGAAGAGGTTAAACGGTAAGCCCCGTCTGCTTTAATATGGATGGTCGCGAGCTCTGTTTTAGCATCAGCGACTTGCACATCGAAGCTAAATCCATTCCCCGTCGGAGGAGGAAGAAACTCGCGCTCATTAGGGATTTTCTCTTTGAGTTTAAGACGAACAAGCGACAAAACATCTTCTTTTGGATAAAAGACTGCCGTCACATCGAGTTTTAAAGAGGCGAGAAACGTGTCCGAGGACTGACCAGCAGAAACATTGGTTTTAAAACGATCAGCTTTTTTGACCAAATAAACCACATCCATACGCGTCAGATCTCCCAAGTCCGCTCCCAAGGTTTTCTTAGCCTGCTCTAACACCGCCTGCGTCAAAACCTGCTCTGCCGCATCCAAATCGGCCTGCGTCACGATTCTTCCACTCGTTGAACGAGCAACGGGGGGCGTAATCACCGCAGGAGGAGCCGTGGCAACAGGAGCCGTTGAAGGAGCGGTGGTACTTATAGCTTGAAACGGCGTGATAGACTCTGCGTAGATATACTTCTGTAAATCAACAAATAACCCAGGGATCGTAAACTTTGCGGGTCCAATGACAAACTCTGCCCCCGGCTTATCCGCATACACTGGAACCTCGATAGATTCTCCCGGCTGCAAACGGATCGTCTGATCAATACGATAGAGTTTTTGATCTGAAGTAAGTAAACGCGTGGTCCGAATGAGTGTTTGTGGCTTTGAGTATTTATTATAGACACGCACAGTCCCACGCGCCGTTACGGTTGTGTTCGTGGGGGGAGTTGTGGACGGAGGAGGAGTTGGAACGACGGGCGAAGAAGGAACAATGAGCGGTGTAGTCGTAGTCACCGACGCACCCACCGGAAATTCTTGAATTTTTTCGAAGACACCTTCGACCACTCGACCCGGAATTTGTCCAGGCTGAGGCTGATGAGCGATGTCCACTGTTCCCTCATACGAGATAGGGGTGCGCTTAGTCTTAATCAAAACCGTAGCACGAGCAGAAGAAAGCCATAGCACAGCTAAGACAACCACTACCGTGAAGGCAATAAAACTATACGCAATATTACGATAAATATTTGTCCGAGGTGCTGTAGGGAAAGAGGGAGCCGTAATAGGCACAACATGCGGACGACGAGAACCACGTAATGTCATAGAAAAGAGCACTCATATAATAGCACATCTTTTTCTCTCCTCATACCTCTCCATAAAGACCATGTACACGTACCTTCTGAACAAAGGAATATCTAGCATCTTTTCGTTACTCTTTTCTCACAACTCCCTTTCCTCTGGCGCCTTCATCATCAGCTAAATCAGTTGTCAGAGCTGCTCTCGTAGTATGAATATGTTCATTTAAACGCGCATCCTGAGCATCAAAGGATGTTTCTCCAAGTAGTGAAGCGAAGCGTCCAACATCAATAGACTGAGGCGTAAGCGCGACCTCAAACCAACCTTGCGCATCATGCACATTTTCCCCAACTCGACCCATATCCCAACGAACTGTTCGAGTTTTTTCATCGTACACCACAACTCCCACCGAAGCTTCCGCTTTACCTGTCCAGGCGACGATTTTTGGCAAAACCGCCGTGACGCTGGCCTCACTAAGATCATGCAACGTTTTATGAAGGTTCCAATAAATACGATACGAGGTCATTTTCCCCATCACCGGCGGCAAAGGACCGGCTCCAAGAGGCGCTCCTTCCTCTGTAAAATAACGCGACTCAACCGATACATGCGCATCCGTCCTATATGTAAGAATAATCGGCTGAGAACGAATGAGTCGGGGAGCGGTCTCCCCCGCCACAAACGCCTGAGTTTGAGAACTGACACGGATGAGAGCATCCTTCGTACCACTGGCTACCGGTAACGTAGGCCAACCAATCTCAATCGTGCCACGTCCACGAGGCGGGAGTTCCGCTAACAAAGGAATGGTTGATTTGTCATAAGTAAGAGTCTGAAAACGTGCTCTGGTACTGGACGTGCCTTGTCGAGGATCATCCACACGCATCCAATTCACGAGAGATGTGCCTGTAGCGGAACGACCATTAACCACCGATTCAAGTTGAACACTGATCTTTACATCACGAACAGGAGTATTGCTCACATTTTCGTAGGCCAAGGTCGCTCGAATCGGCTCTCCAGGTTCAATCGAACGAGCTGTATCCCCTCCATTAACCACCAGTTGTACCGTCACATCGCCGGGAGCAATGGCAAGACGAGCCTCGCTGCGAGCAGCGACCAATAACCCTCCATCAACATCAGACCGACCAGTCTCCGCCTGAAACAACGCGTCACCGCTGACACCGGAGGCAAACAACCCCGGAAGGGTCGCTGTATAAAACGAACCGGGCGCGAGAGTACCGACAGAAAAAAGAGCTGTTCGCGTCGCCAAATCAATACGCGTCCCCGTTGTATTAGAACTCGGAATAAAACCAGCGGGAAACGAAAA
Organism: uncultured Gammaproteobacteria bacterium; assembly: GCA_964562155.1. Classification (GTDB taxonomy): domain Bacteria; phylum Patescibacteriota; class Patescibacteriia; order 2-12-FULL-60-25; family 2-12-FULL-60-25; genus JAGOUY01. The sequence continues at coordinate 63,520 of CAZLRU010000001.1, read as the reverse complement.
ACGAATCAGCAATCTATCAAGCGGCTGCTTGCCGAGATTAGCAACAGCGTATCGAATTTGCGTGGGCTCACCCGCCAACACCCGTGCAGGAAATAAAATATTTCCTGCCAAGACGGTACCACTATAACGAATCGTCTGAAGAAGCGTTTGCTCAGATAACCCTTCTGACGCGTTGGGACGGTACGTACTCAAAACCTGCAAAGCACTCTGCTCCCCCAACGATCCCACGAAAAATCCTTTCACAAAAATATGCCCTGTAGCACCGGGTTGAACCAAACCTAACCGCCAACGACGCAAAGAGAGATCATTCGGAGCGGGTTCAAGAGCGGTTACCGTAAAATCCAACGGAGCATTCAGGCGCAATTCAACATCACGCAGAATTTGTGAGTCCGTATTATGCCAGACAAGCTCATACGTCTGCTCTTCACCCAGCGCCACCTGAGCTGGACCCTGAATCGCAACCGCAAGAGCCGATGCCGCCACAGGAGCCCCACGACCAAACAACCAAAAACCACCCCACGCGAGCCCCGCCAATATCAAGCACCCAAGTCCACCCACCACAAACACCCAAGCTACTCTCCAAGAAGACGTGCGCTCAAAGGTATCCAAGCTGGGAACCTGACCCTTGGCGTCTAAATAGATAGCGCGTAAACCACGATCAATTACCGCTTGGTCTTTTCTAGAACCCGCTTCCTGATGCTTGGTCTTGTGCCTGCGAAACAAGGACATAGCTAAGGCCGCGCATCAAACAATCCCGCCAAAATAGCATCACGATCCCAAAGAGCCTGATAATCCATAGGAGTGTCTGAAACCGGTGTCGTCCATTTCGTGCGCCAAGCCTGCGGCAGCTGAACATGGGTATGAATAGTACGTCGAGAAGCTCCGGATTGACTAGTAAGAAGAAGAAGATAGGCCGCTCGCGTAAGAGCGCCCCCATCCGTCCGCTGACCCTCACCGGTGCGCTCAGCCAAATCAAAAGCCGTAAACGGAAGAACGTAGCGAAAACGCGTGACGCGAGTTTCCCCCGGACGTAACTGCACCCAGCCACCAAAAGCAGTCCTCCCAAATTCATGAGTAACCGCTACCGAGGCAATTGGACTCTCCACATCCTTCACCAAGCGAGCAACATCCGAATCTGGCAAATCTTCCGCCAAAGGAATTTCGAATAGACTCGAGGAAGGAGCTTCAAAACCATCCGCCTCCAACAACCGAGATCCAAGCGGAACATACACACGAAGATAGGAAACGTTGTTCGCTCCTTTAAACAGCTCTCCCTTAATAGCGTCGTGGGTACGAGTCAGTGTTACTGTATCGGTGATCGAACCATCTTCTGCAATCTCAACCTGATGATCCACCTGTTCACGAATAGACGCGTCTGTTTTCTGTCCCGCAATATTTGCCTCAATAATGGCAAGCGCATCTCCCAGCGTGGGCTTAAGGCGACCATTCCAATCGTATCGTTCCACCAATTGCTCTTCTTCTGGTCGTGTCATCCAAACCTGCACATCTTTGGTTTCAAGAGCCTGTAATCCCAGTTCAGCTAAGGCTAACCAGTCCTCACGAGATCCGCCTTTGAGACGAGCAAGCAACTTCGGCATCAAGTCACCAATAATTTTTTTAGGTTTATTTTCCGCTTTATCATATTCCAACTCCACCGACTTCTGTAACTCAAAAATAACGTTATCCGCCGTCAACGTTTTTCCGTATTCAGGCATTTCAATAGGCCCGGTTACACGCAATAACTGTTCAAGCAAACGATCATTAATCGCAATCACCCCATCCAACGTAGGCTGACCAGCCTGACTCCAAAACCATCGGATCTTATCAGCGCTGGCAGGAAAATCAGGAAACCAATTCGCGTCCTGAAACTCCCACCGACCCCCAACCAATTGCAACGGTCCAGGCGGAGCAACCCGACGACGCAATTGATTACGTAAATCATACGGACCACCGCCAGGAACACGAATCTCATGAATATCCCCTCGATCAAACGTAACCTCAGCGATTGACCCCATAAACCCTCCAGTCGGACGAAGCTCGGCGTGATTTTGAAAAACAAATAGATAGGTTCGAGATGCCTCATGACCAAGAGCGGCCTGCAAAAACTCAAGAAGGGTCTTGGCATCCTGAAAGGATGCTTGTCCATGACCCACCATCGAACGAAGCTCTGTCACACGTGCACGAAGCTCAAGCGGCAAAGAATCAGGCTGAACCGTGTCCAAGGCTTGCACAGCCTCTTCCATAAGAGGTGAGGCATAATCAACGTACGTCAGAAAAATCCCAATACGCTCATCCGTTCGCAAACGATTTTTATCATCTAACGCCCGCGACAAGCCCCCAACCAATAACTTGGCGGCCTGAGAGGTACGCTCTCCCGCCACGAGTAAAGCCTGAACACTATCATACTGAGCCCGAGTCTGAGGCAGGGCACGAGCCAAGCCCAAAGCCAACGCGTTTGCACGAAGCAAAGATTCCTGAGCCCGACCAAAACGCTCCGAAGCCTGAGCCCAGGCCTGCAGTTGGTCCGCTCCAGACCCCTGTAAGGCGTTCTGCACATCCGTCAGCGCCGCAGCGCTTTGCGCCTTCGCGTCATGCACCGAAGAGCCAAACGAACGAGACAAGGAAACAGCTCCCGCAGGAATTGAAACGATCAACAATAGTGCAATAAAACCAACCATGACGCGAATCGTGTGTAAACGCGGAACCAAAACAGGCACGCTCCACGTCTCACGAACCTCTTGAACCACTTCCTCTACTTCCTCTTCAACCACTTCCACACGCTCTACCACTTGATGCTCAACATCTTTCGCGGTCCGATCAAAAAGAGCGAGAAGACGCGCGCCTTGTCGTTTAAGCCGAGCTAAAAGTCCATAAGAACCCCGGTACGCATCATCAGCATCAACAGGAGTAAACTGTTCCTCGACTAAACGAAAATTATGAGCCGCATCCTCCAAGGGAAGGGCCTCCGATTCAGGAATGACAGATACAGCAACAAAGGGCTGCGGCACAACACCTCGCTCTTCAACCTCAGCAGGCATCGACTCCGCCTCAAGGAGAGAAACTCGATCATCCACTTGAGTCGACGAATTCGACGCAGACTCCTCCACCACTTCCCATTTAATAAAGGGCGCAATCAACTTAGACAAAAGATGATAGCGCTGAGCATACGCCACTTGAGCTTCTCCGGGAGTAAACTGCTCAAGAAAGAGGCGAGGATCAACTTCCTCAATCCACAGGTCCTGGGTCGCAGCAACCATCCCCTCGACAGAAGGCGGGATCTGATACGGAGCAACCCACTCCCCAACCGTCTGACCAAATGGGTCTCGCGCTACTTGAATCATGGGTCGTGCCGGAACATGAAAGGCTAGCACATGATCGCTTGGAGCATGCTCGGAAAAACGAACAGGAACGGCTGCGGATGATAAACGAGCGGGAGAATCAACAGATCTCGTCTGCGACGTCACGGCCCGTTGCGCTTGAATAGAAGCGAGCAACACCTGATCAAGAACAGTGATCGGATGAACAGGAGAACCCGAGGAAAGATCCGTGATCAATTTTGTTTCGAGTCGAGCTTCTTGAGACACCTTCGCTCGAGCACGCCGACGAATACCCCGCTTCGCGCGCTGAGACATGTCCGCCTCTTGTAACAAGGGCGTAGAAATACGCACTCCATCCCGTTCAATGACTTGAAATAATTGTGTTTCCAACTGAAAAGATCGTTCTTCCTGCAAAGAACGTGCCTGTCTCGACAAGCGTCGAGACCCTCCTACATGAGAAATGCGTGCCATTACCCTCTCTCGATCGTCTGACGATACCCTTCTACAAGACGCTTAGCACTCTGTCGCCATGCATACTGAGTGAGCACCGAATCCTGTCCACGAAGAGCACCTTGCTTCTGCGAAGAAAGATCGCCGAGACTCTGTTCGAGTACACGTATTATATCATGCTCGTCTCCATCTCGAAACCACGCCACGCCATCCTGGGGCAACACTTCTCGTAAACAAGGAATATCGCTGGCAATCACAGGACATCCAAGCGACAACGCTTCAAGCGGAGGCAGTCCAAATCCCTCATACGAAGAAGGAAATACAAACAACGAAGCGCCCTGATACAACCCAGCAAGCTGCGCGTCCGTCACTCTCCCTAAAAATTTCACTCGATCCCCGCACTTCTTATTCTCAAAATCCGCTACCTGATCCTCGATCCTTTTCATAAACACATCCCTCTCTCCAGCAATTAAAAGCTCATGCGTCGGATACGTACTCGACACCTTTTCCCAAGCGGAAACAAGAAGATCAAGCCGCTTATGCGGATACGCGCTTCCAACATACAAAAGATAAGGCGACGATGAACACAGACCTGAATCAATTCGAGAAAACAACGTAACACCCTCTCCCGTGACGCTCGTCTTGGCAGCAGGTACCTGCGTCAGAGCACGCATTTCATCCGCAACAAATTTCGTTGGGGTAAAGAGGTGACAAGCACGATTCATCGCTCGATCAATCACGAATCTAAACCCTGAATACTTCATCCAACGAATAAAAAAATGCTTCGTCGAATTTTTCGCGCTTGCTGCTTGTCGCAAGAGTAAAACATCGTGGATCGTGGCCACGAACGGCTTGCGTAAACGAAGCGATACATTCCAATGAGGAATATGAATCAGATCGGCACCAATCCCCTCTAAGATCGACCCCATCTTCCATTGTTCCCTAAAAGAATACCAAGGAATATCCGCCACCACATGATCCACCCGTGGATGTCCGGCAAACGGCGTTCCAACCAAATCCCGAACCACAAGCGTATAACGCACCTCATCATCCACTTCCAACACCGCACGAACCGTTTCTTCAATATAACGCCCAATCCCCCGAGTGTTCCCCGCCCCCATCATGCGAGCATCAAGCGCGATATGCATAATCTACCCCGTATCGTGAAACGGGAATCAAGAATCGTCAAACAGACCATAAAAAGGGAATGTATTTGACAGTTTAGTCGATTCATCTTAGCTTAAATCTATGCACAAAGGTTACCCACACATATTCATGACACGTCGTACTAGCCCTTCTCGGTGAGAATGGGTTGGATTGAAGTACGCCCCGTGCGTCTGATTTCAGCAAAACCCCTTCTCACATCGAGAAGGGGTTTTCGTATACCTAAAATACGCAAGTGGACATCATGAACAACAAGACACACATCACCAAGGTTGCGGATGCTATCTGGTCGATCCATGGAGAGAATCTCTACCCCGGCCTGCATTTCACGATCGTGGGCGGAGTCCACGGCAACGAGAAGACGGGTATCCACGTCGTAAAACGCCTGCTGCGCGCCTTCAAGGCAGGTCGACTCAAGATGCGTCGCGGAGTACTCACCCTCGCCATCGGCAACCCGCTCGCCGCACGACAGAGCGCACGATTCTCTTACGAAGGCGTCGATCTCAATCGCTGCTTCACTAAAAAGGTGCTCAATGGATGGGGATGGCTGTACGAACAGAAACGAGCCCGTGAACTGGCAGAGGCCCTGCGTCACACCGACGTCGGCCTCGACCTGCATGCCACCCTCAAGCCGTCTAAACCGTTCCTGTTCATGTCGTCCAGGAGCAGTGCAAACCTGGCGGACTTTCATCCCAACATTCTCCTGACAGATCCAAACCGCGTGTTCGCAGGAGAACCGTGTACCCTCGACGAGTACCTGCACAGCGGTCGTGGCACCGGCATCTGCTACGAAACGGGTCAGGCCGACGATACCAGTCGCGTACAACAGGTCTATCACGAAGTCCTCAATTATCTCGCTGGCTGGATCGAAGGAACGCCAATGCAACGAGCGATCAAACACCGAACGTACAGAACGGCGGGAGAGCTCGAGACGAAACGGCATGCGCTCAAGACTTACACGCTGATGAACGCCGTACGGCTGAGCTCCTGCGGATTTCGCTTCGCCGATGGCATGGGCACGCACAATCTTCAACCCGTCCAGGCCGGACAGATCATCGGCTATCACGCCGATCAACCGGAAGTCGCAAGCGAAGACGGGGTCCTCGTCTTCCCCAAGGTCGCCGAACTTTGGCGCACAGGAGAACCCGTCGTATATCTGGCCCAACGAGCAGAACAGAGCAAATAAATCTCTTCTTTCTTAAACACTGGACACACTCCAGTGTTTCTTTATTCGCCCTCTTGGCTTTTTATACGTTTTCCGCTAGGATACCGACACCCAAGAAATATAGCCTGTAGAGTCGGGGTGTAGCTCAGTTGGCTAGAGCGCCTGGTTTGGGACCAGGAGGCCGCAGGTTCAAGTCCTGTCGCCCCGACTCTGAAGGATATATAGACTCAACCACAAAAAAACACCGTAAAAACGGTGTTTTTTGATTTGTTGATCAAAAAACCACCTGATATAGGCGGTTTTTTTGTTTGTCCCTCATTACCTTAGGACACTATTTGGAACGGAATACTGGGTTCGTGTCACCGCTGGGTCGTAATTCGCAGACGTAACCGGCTCAGACATGGTCCGATACGCACCCCGCACCGTTCCATCCAACTCCTCCACCCCACGTTGCCAGGTCCAAGATAAACCCGATTGATCCTGAGGAAGGGTGCGAAGCGATCTCGGTTCACTCACCACGTACGTCTGTGTGTCTGTTTCAAATCGTACTCGCTCCCCCGGACGATAGGTCACTGCGTCCCCAAACGGAATGGACATCATCTCACTGCGCGATAAGACCCGTGGCGAGATCAGCGCATCGTACCAACTTTGATAAACCTGATCATTCTGGAAGGGGTGACGACGCGCATCCGTACCAAGATAATAGCGCGTTGGACGCTGCATAAGGGGATCAAGCTCAGCCGTCTGAACCACGGTATTAGCAATCAGCTGCAATCCTCTCAAAACAGACTGACGGTCCGAGAGAGACAAAGAAGATGGAGGAATAAACGGCACCGATACAACCCGCGCTATATCTCCAGTAGTTTGTCCGAGCTCATGAGCAGGAGCGTCGGCAATAGAGACAAGCACGGAAGTCGTTGAACGCATGTCGCGCACATCATTTAATTCAGCCTGAAAGAGGTATTGGCCAGCGACCGTTGGAACCCCTTCAATAGATCCGTCAGCCGTAAAACGCAATCCCGCCGGCAATCCCCCCTGAACCATCCGCCAACGATACGGAGCCGAGCCTCCAACAACCCTCAAAATAGGCTCAGGACTAAACGGCGTGCCAACAACACCTGTTCGCGCACCAGGACCCGTCACGATCAAAGGCACGTCACTTACGGGCTGAATCTCCCAGGTCACAAGCACATCATACATGGCCGTGCCCGAAGCAGAAAAAGGAGCCGCGGTAAATTGATATGTCCCAGCCTGCGTAGGAGTCCCACGAAACCCAAGATGACGATTCTCAGACAAAAAGGCCGTGATCCCCGGAGGCAAAACATCATCCACGGTTGTTGTTGAAACTTGCCAAATATAGGGCTCAGCCTGCCCGATTTGGGCAAAGACCGTCCCCGTATAAGGCATGCCAACTCGGCCCACAGGCAACGTCAAAGACGTATCTGCGGCCAAAATAGCACTAGGTAAAGCCAAAAAAACCACCAACGACCCCACCGCTCCTCGCACATATGACCAGCTAGATAAGATGTCTAACATATGAATTCACCTTAGTACGCCGTTGCACACCCTGACAAGGGTCTCATTGTAGAAGTGATCCGGTTCCTATACCGTACTGTCCATGCCCTCCTACCCATCCCTCCGGCTCAAACCCGGCAAAGACATCCCCGTCCGCGCGGGGCACCCCTGGATTTTTTCCGAAGCGATCCAAACCCCCTTCGAAACCCCACTCCATCTTGAAATGGGCGACTTGGTAGAAATTACCGACAACCGAGGAAAAAGTCTCGGAATCGGGACCTGGAACGCCAACACCTCTATCCGTGTTCGGCTTCTTTCAAAAAACGCAAACACGCTCGTCGACGCCACGTTTTTTGCTAACCGCCTAAAAACTCTGGACGAATGGAAGCGTGCCCGCCTCACTACCAACACAAACGGCTATCGCATCGCACACGCCGAAGCCGACGGCCTCCCAGGTCTCATTGTAGACAAATACGATCAAACCATCGTCTTTCAATTACACACCGCCGGCATGGATCGTTTACGAAGTGAAATCATCGCCGGCATCACGCAAGCGTTCACTCCTACCGCCATCGTCGAGCGCTCTGACCTCGATGTTCGTAGGATTGAAGGACTCAAAGACGCACCTGTCATGGATCACCTGTTCCCAAAAGGAAATGACAAACAAGGCAACCCACTTTGGACCGGACACGCCCACTTCCAAGAATACGGTCTACACTTCACGGCTGACGTCCTCCACGGCCAAAAAACCGGCTTTTTCCTCGATCAACGTGAAGCCCGTCACACCGTCCACGAACTCGCCAAAGATAAACGTGTTCTGAATTTATTTGGATATACAGGCGCGTTTAGCATTCACGCGGCCACAGCTGGTGCAAGCTTCGTCACCACCGTCGACGTCTCCCACCGCGCTCTCGAAACCGCCGAAGAACAATTCAAACTCAACAACCTGAACCCGCAAGATGAATCCAAATACCTATTCTTGGAAGCAGATGTCTTCGACATGTTAAACGAAGACGAGCTCCCAGGAGCACCCTACGACATCATCGTGTGCGATCCACCAGCCCTCGCAAAAAATGCAAAACACGTCCCACAGGCCATGAAGGCATATGCTGAACTAAATGCCGCTTGCCTCCGTCAACTCCAACCCGGCGGCATCCTCATCACAAGCTCCTGCTCGGGTCGCGTGGAACCCGAAGACTTCCGTACCATGCTCCGCATCGCCGCCGGCCATGCGAGACGCGACGTCCGCCTCCTCGATTGGATCACCCAACCCATCGACCACGCCGAACGATTAGCCTTTCCGGAGGGCAGGTACCTGAAGACGGCAATTCTAGAAGTAACGGATATTCTGACCTAGCCCTTGCCTAGAAACGAGCGACTCGCTAAGATGCGATTCGTTACGTGCGGGTGTCGTATAATGGCTATTACCACAGGTTTCCAACCTGTTGACAGGGGTTCGATTCCCCTCACCCGCTCCAACAATAAAACGCCCTAATAAGGGCGTTTTATTGTTGGCAAAACATCAGATAGGCACCTGTCCCAACCCCTCAACCAAAGAAATATCATTCTTATCCAAATCAAACACACCATTCGCCTCTTCATTCATCCTACGCACATACCCATACCACTCCGCCTTTTCAAAAACGACTAACCCTAATTCCTGAAAGAACCCACGAAGCCGTTCCTCAGCTTGCCGTACACTCATTGGATCCGCCATAAGTTCCGCCTCGCAAAAACGTCCAAACAAGACGTCTTTTTTTCCATACACACGGACATCTTGAACAGCAATCTCCATTCCATTATCAAGCATGTAACGCGCAATCCCTCGATCGCAAGCGATGCCTTTTTTATATCCCAACATCGCCATAACCTGAAGCGCAGACCCGATCGATCCCCTCACCTCCATAATCCCCTCGACACGTGCCGCCCCACCAAACTCCCCGTGCTTAACCACAATTTGCACCTGACCATTCGTAACTCTGGCACGAACATCGACCCGGCGATCTTCAAACGTACCTCCAAGAAAAGGGGAATAATCCACAAAAAAGCGATTCTCTCGGCGCAAGAGCGTTCCATGAGCTTCACAATACTTCTGCAACCGAGTGTGTCCCTGCTCATCCAACTCAGCCCGTAATTCAACCTCAACATTTTTCAGATCGGTCATATGAAGAAAAAATAACAGAAACACAGAAAACAGGAAAACCAAAACTCCCCGAGGGGAGTTTTGAGTTTGCAACGATCTAAAATTGTCCGCTTTGCCCCATCCCCTGCTGGCCCTGCGCGTTCTGTCCATTCATCATTGGACCACCAAACATGCCACGACCCCCTCTACGACCAACCCCTATCTGACCATTCGTACCATTTTGGTTTTGACCCTTCATCATGCCGCCCGGACCACCCATCATGCCATGGCCACCACGAGGTCCACCAGAATTCCCCATAATAAGAGGAACATGCGATCGATCCAAACCCTGCGCCTTTACCCACGCTTCAAGCTCCGTACGATAGGCGTCCATCATCTTACGACATTCTTCTGGCGTAAGTTTACGCGCCTCTTCATGCTTGGCTTTTGCTTCAGCTATTTTAGCCATAATCGCCGTCTTCTGTGCTTCCGTCAACTTCCCAGCCGTAACCTGCGCTGTCAGCCGTTCCGTTACGCGAGCCGTTGCTTGGACATCGTGCTGAGTCCGCTGTTCATTGAAAAACGTCGTGAGGTCGGTTTCATTTAAATTAAATCGCTTGATAAGCGCTTGCATGAGGGTCTGTTGTGGATCCTGAAAATTCGTCCCCGCACTTGGCGTAGCCGCAAACACAGGAACAGCCACAGAAGCCGCGAGCCCAAGACTAGCAAGACCAACAAAGAAACGTTTGGAAAGATTCATATACATGATGAAGAAAAAAGTTAAGTGGATGAGGAGCTCCACCAATGTATACGCAAGCGAGGTTAATTGTTTGCAGGAGGTCGTCCTGGCCCCCCAGGCGGACCCTTATAAGGTCTTGCGTGGTGAGCCTCAAACTCCATAAAAGAGCTAATCCTTCCCTCTAATAAGATTCTTCGACCAGAAGAAGGGAACGGAAACAATGACCCCGGCGCGCGTCTCACCGTCCAGCGATCCTGGTGAGGACCTAGAAGCTGAAATGTGCTCGTCGATACTTCAACAACCTCCCCAAACAAAACTCCCTCCTCCGGCCGAGGCAACGGTCTGCCTGGCACAAAGCGCGCTCGAAGCGGTGGGGGGAGCCGTCGTTCCATCGAAGATTGAACGCGAGCAGGAATCCGCGAAACATAAAATCCTAGACCAAATACCGATACACCCAACAACACCAGCCCAACCATGACCGATATCGGATAGCGATACAATCTTGTTCTTCCTCGGAGGAGAATAACCTCGATCACACAGAACAAAATAAACAGTCCAACCCAAACAAGAGGAACATATTCGAGAAGAAGTCGAAGCGCGGAGCCCAACGATGAGACCCGTAAAAATTCTAAATCAACCTGCAACGCAGCTAGAAACAGCAGCGAAAGCAAAAGACCACCGCACAACAACCCAAGCACCACACTCACCCACACCAAAACACGTCGTGTCTCAACCACCCAACGCGGCACCGGACGGATATGTTCTTGCTCAATTTTTTTGAGCAATTGGTCAGAAAAGTCGTTCATAGAGAGGTGTGTGAGAGTTGTTCCTGCAAAAGTTTCTTAGCGCGGCTAAGCAGCGAAGCGATCGTGCCTTTGGGTTTTTTCAAAATATCCATCATCTCTTCGTAAGTCTTCTCTTCCAAATAAAACAGAGTAAACACTTCGCGGTACGGAAGCGGAAGCTCTGCAATCGCCTTCCTCATCTGCTCAAGCTGAACATGATCCGTCAAAGCTTCATCAGATGATCGCAACCGCTCCCACTCCTCCGGCTCCAATGCAAACGTTTGCGGACGCGATTGCTTCTTACGCAAGGCATCAATCGCTGTATTACGAGCAATTTGATACGCCCAGGTCGAAAACGCAAACGACGGGTTAAATCCATTCAAATTACGATAGATGCGCAAAAAGGCCTCCTGCATCAAATCCTGCAAATCCTCATGTTCAAAAAAATACGAACGACGCAAAAACGCATACAACCGCCCAGAATAACGGTCAACCAAGATCTTAAACGCCGCCGGCGATCGTTGCGCCTCGCGCACCAACTCCGCATCCGACAACGCTTCCTGTCCACCACTTCCAGGCATGCATTCTATTATACGCACAAAGAAGGAAAAGTTTGCACACAAAAAGCAAAAAACCCTTTGAGAGGGTCTTTTGCATGGTGCCGAGGGCCAGGATTGAACTGGCGACGCAAGGATTTTCAGTCCTTCGCTCTACCACTGAGCTACCTCGGCAAGGGAGTTGGAACGTCGTGACTCTATCAAAAAGCCTTAAGACAAGCAAGTCTACCCCCTAGCCACTCGATTTGAGGGCGTCGCGAATTTCCCGTAATAAAACAACCTCTTCTGACACGAGAACCGGTGGCGCTTCCTTAGCCTTCTCCTCCTGACGAAAACGTTTCTCAATCCGCTGGATCCCTCGAATCAAAAGGAAGGTAGAAAAACCAACAATCAAAAACTCAAATAAGTTCTGAAGAAAATTGCCATAGCTAACAGTTGCGAGCGGCATCCCATCAGAACCGCGCTGCAACACCCAAACAAAACTCTTAAAATCAATCCCTTTCAACAAGAATCCAAAAGGCGGCATGATAATGTCATTCACAAGAGATGACACAATCTTTCCAAAGGCAGCTCCAATAATGACACCAACGGCTAAATCGATGACATTGCCTTTAAAAGCGAATTCTTTGAATTCTTGGAAGAATTTGGATTTCATGCGGAGAAACGTAACAAAAACAAAAGGTTTTTGCAAACAGAAAAGGCCGGCGTGAGGTATTCGGTTCCGCTCACAAGTGAGCCACGCCGGCCGCACAGCGCATCGAACGAGTAGAACTCAATCCACCATCGGATGATGAAATGATTTCTACCCATTCAATCGTTTGTACGAAGGTGATAAGGCCATAAAGGCCTAACGCCGCTGGGGTCATCGCTAGGCAACCACGGTCACCTAAAGTCCCAACCCCGAAGAACCAAATTTAGCCCGAATCCTCACACCGACCTTGCTCCTAGAATGCAACGATACAAGGCGGATGTCAATCAAAAGATACATGGCCGCGCCACGTGAACGGCAATAACTAAAAACAACGCATTTATAGCGCTGTTTTGACATGGTGCCCAGGAAGGGACTCGAACCCTTATACCTTTCGGTGCCTGATCTTAAGTCAGGTGCGTCTACCAATTCCGCCACCCGGGCAGGAGGCAGCGTCTTTTTATCACGGGACACAAACTCAGACAACTCCCCCAAGCCTTAAGACCATAAGGCACGAAACAAATCCTTCTTCGGATCCATACACAATTCCTCATGCAAAGACCCTGCGACAAACTCAACAGGCGCCCCTTCAATAATAGCTAATGGCTGAGATTCACTCCCCTCCCCCATAAGAAACGCCCCCGTCGTAGCCAAACAATCAGCCACATTCACAACCGTATACTCCATAGGCCGACCGGCTAAGTCAGCCTTGCCCCGATAATCCTTAAGCCCCAAAAAACCGGCATATCCGAGCGCAAACGCCGTGACTCCATGCCGAGCAGGAAAGACGCGGCTATCCGTCATCACGATTCCACAGCGCTGAACTCCATACGTGGAACGCATCCATTCACACAGCGCCTGCGCTTCTTCCATGGGATGAAGCGGCCACAAAACATACTGACCAAAGGCATTCGAGGCATCAATACCCGCATTCGGACACCAGTGACCATCTTTGTAAGTCAGAGCAAGACCGGGCACAATAGGAAAAACACGAGTGGATTCCTGTGCGATAAGCGCATCCTTGTTTACCCCCTCCTGAGGAACAACCCTCCCCTGTGCAAGCGCGAATAATTTGGAGGCGACTAACAAGATAGAACCCTCAGACAAAGTCGGAACATGCGCCCGAATAAACGCTCGCAAATCTTGACCCGGAGCAAAAACCGACGTTTGAATCGAATAGCTATTCATAATTACACGAGATCAGAAAAACGATAGCGCAAAAACACCTCTCCGTCGACGGACTGACAGGAAATTAATCGTCCACGAGGAAGCTGTTCAGGCGGAAACAATCCATGCTCCAACAAGCTCTTGGTTTGACCAGGAACACCGCCAATAAAGGTGGGGGTCACGGTCAAAAAAAGATCATCCACACACCCCGCTTCTAAAAACGCTTGAAACAACTGGGCTCCGCCCTCCAGCAAGACGCGTTTATACCCACGCTCCCAACACCAATCAAGAAAACAGCGAACATCTAATCGCGCCTGACCAATACGAGCAACCGTCGTGCAACACTCAAGCGCCGGGGAAACAGAAGAAGTCTCAGTCGCAATCAAATAGGTTGGGATACCCGCTTGCGTTGCCACAAACGGAATGAGCTCATCGTGTACCTGCTCGGACACAACCGCGTAAGCCAAGTGCGGATCGCGCCCGTGCGCTCGACGAGCTTCTTGAAACGACGGTACTCGAAGACGATGTAACGTTGGATAAAAACAAGCGGTCTTTCTGCCATGAACCAGTAAATCAGCCTGCATACGCAAATGTCTCATTGCCTCAAAATCAACCGTACTCCCAATCGGCCAATACGATTTTTGGAGAGAACCGACGGCCGTCTTTCCATCCAAGGTCATGACAAAATTTGCATAAACCCAAGGCCGAGAAGAAGAGGTAGGAATATCAAGCGTTTCGTACATAGTTATTTTCCTTGTCGCAACCAATGAACACCCACATACACAAGTGGGGTCTCAAGAAGGGAGCAAAGGCATTTAATAGTCCAATAAGGGAGAATGATCCCCATAAGGAAGAGGGCATTGTCATGAATAGATACTCGCGTACTCCAAAAAGCAACCGTCATAAAGATCACCGTATCAATTCCCTGAGCAAGAACGTTAGAAACATTAACGCGTAACCACAATCTCGCCGATCCCCATCGTGCCCGCATACGCGCAAACACGGCCACATCAGCCAATTCTGCACACACGAAAGCAACCAATGAAGCGAGAGAAAACCGTAAAGAGGTTCCAAAAATCTGACGATACGCCGGATTCAGAGGGGTAAATCGAGAAGAAGGAGGTAAAGACACGACGAGAGCGGAAAAACATGCCAATAAAAACACGACTCCAATCCCCAAAAGCGCTACCGATCGCGCCCGATCGCGCCCATAAACCTCGCTAATCACATCATTCAGAATAAACAGAAGCGGCAGAACAAAAACGGCCACGCTAAACGTAAGATGAAATCCACCGATCGTCGCGAGCGGCACCGTTTTCGAGCCCATGAGCTCAGCGGTGACAAGACAAAAAACGTAAAGACCGACCAGGAAATCCATTTTTTCAAAGCGAACCATACAAAATACGAAAGCAAAAAATAAAATCAGATAAAAAACAGACTCCACAATCCGATATCGGCGTGGCACGCATCATGATCTGATTTATTGTTCACTCGACCACGTCATGGTCCGACCATTTTGCAGCATAGAGGCGTGGATTATACGTTCCGACTCTTAACTCGCTGCTCCGCATATTCAACAATCGCCGCCGCCACGTCAATACCGGTACAGGCCTCCAATTCTCGAAAACCGGGATTCGCATTCACTTCTAGGACCAATGTTCCTCGATCAGAACGGATTAAATCAACACCCGCAATATCAAGATCAAAAACAGCTGCGGCCCGCAGAGCAAGAGCCTCGTCTTCAGGAGATAGGTGAATAGCCGTACCAGTACCACCAATAGAAGCATTCGCTCGAATATCTTTGCTACGCGCTGTTCGCTCCATGGAAGCCACAACCCGTCCACCCACAACAAAGGCGCGAATATCTTTGCTTTGTGCAGCCGCAATAAACTCTTCCAGAATAACAGGATTCCCATCGCGTACATCCAAATAATCCAATATCGGCTGAAATGTTTCCCAATTACCCGCATAAAACACCCCCTTACCATGCGTACCGAACGATACTTTCACGATCAAAGGAAATCCGAGTCGATCAACAACCGAGGTCGCCGCTTGAGGATCCTTAGCCAACGCAAACCGAGGAATAGGAATGCCCGCTTCCGCCAAACGCATGTGTTGAATGATCTTGTTCTTGATCTCCAAAATCTTAGGGGTACCATTGAGAACAAGCTCGCCCCCCAAACACAAGCGCTCGGGAACATACGTATGCAATGAGGGCTCTTCTATAAAATTAGGGCGATACACGATCACATCCGCTCCGGTAAATGGCTGCGCTTCATACCAGGACCGAGAAGCATTTCCTTGATACTCAAAACAAAATTTAGGCTCGTAGAAACGAGAAACCTGATGACCGCGAGCTTCTGCCGCTTCTTTAATACGCTCCGCTCCCGTTACAGAATCAGGGTATTTTGTATAGGCCTGGCTATCCTCGGAAGGATTACTGCAAGAAAGAATGGCGAGATGCATAAGAGAGTGATTGACAATCTAGCACAAATCCGTATAATAGCCACACTTTATTCATTGTGGGAGGTCAGACGAATACATCTGGCCACCTGAACCACGATATGCCCGTAGGAAAACGCTATACTGAGGCCAAAAAGCTCATTAACCCAAAACAGCTCTACACCCTAACCGAGGCTGTTGAGCTCGCGAAAAAGACCTCAACCACCAAATTTGATAGCACGATCGAAGTCCATATTAACTTAGGAATCGACGTCAAAAAGGGAGAACAGCAGGTTCGTTCCACCATCATCTTCCCTCACTCCATCGGTAAAACCAAACGCGTCGCGGCCATCGTCGCTCCTGCCAAAGAAGCCGAGGCTAAGGAAGCTGGTGCCGATATCGTGGGCGGCGAAGACTTGATCACCGAGATCGCTCAAAAAGGCAAAGTTGACGCCGACGTCGTCGTCGCAACCCCTGATATGATGGCCAAGATGTCCAAGGTTGCCAAAGTTTTAGGCCCTATCGGTCTCATGCCTAATCCAAAAACGGATACCGTCGGACCAAACGTCAAAAAAATGATTGAAGAAATCAAGCGCGGTAAGGTTTCCTTCAAGAACGATACAAGCGGAAACATTCATCAAGCCATCGCAAAAGCATCTCTTGATGCAAACAAAATCGGAGAAAATCTAAGCACCCTCGTCGAAGCAGTCAAAAAGTGTAAACCAGCTTCCGCCAAGGGTACCTACCTCAAATCCATCACGGTTACGTCCACCATGGGCCCCGGCATCAAAGTCGATCCAGCCGTGTTCGCCTAATCAAGAAAGAGAAAACACTCTCGCTCATCGAGAGTGTTTTTTTGACGAAAAAACATCAATCCAAAAACCCCTCTAAGAGGAATAGACCCTGAAAGATTGTCTGAACAACGTACCCAAAATCGACCGCGAGATTCATTCTCACTCATCTCCCCGACCTCATTTACACGACGTCGGAGAGATGTATTTTACGGCTAACATAAAGCAAAAAGAGAGGAAAACCCTTGACCAAAACGCAAAAAGCAGGAATACTATCCCAACCCAAAGAAAGGGGTCACGGCGATGCGTGGATTCTGGTTGCTTTTCCCGGTAGCCCTGGTACCTGTCATGGCTCTACTCTACGGAGTAGAGTGCCTAGTACTCCACAATCGCCCATCAGCGGCACCTATCATGGGTGCCACCCTCGTCGCGCACCCCTGACCCCCCCCACCCCTTCCCTGAGCTGCGAGGCACTCCTCGCACATCTCCCCGAAACCACTTCCCTGGTTTCGGGGAGATGTTTTTTTAAGGAACCCGGGGGGTTGGCTGCCGCGTTCCCATCCGCTAAGCTGCGACCATCTTTCTATGCCAGCTTCTCAAGGCGCTTTGCCCTATCAAACCATCCGCGAACTCATGGCTTCTGGAGCTATACATGGCGTGACGCAAGACATCGCCGTCCAACCCGCTTCATTAGACCTGTCGTTAACCGACGAAGTCTATCGAGTTCGTGGTTCATACCTACCTCGCAAAGGCGAATCGGTTGAAGATATTTTAAAACGCGGCCTCCTCTTCAAACACAATATTGAACAGCCTCTGGAACACAATGGCATCTATCTCATCAAACTCGCCGAATCTCTGACGCTGCCAACAGATATTCATGCGGCCACAAGCAATAAAAGCTCTTCCGGCCGGATCAACCTCCGGGCGCGTCTTATCGCAGACGGCGTTCCTCGCTTTGACGAGATTCCCACCGGCTATACCGGCTCTCTCTGGCTCGAAGTCAGTCCCAAGTCATTTCCTGTGCGCGTCCACGCCGGCGATCGCATCAACCAAATGCGTTTCTATCGTGGCGACGCCCGCCTTTCCACAAACGAACATCACGCCATCTTCAACCAATATCAACTGCTGCGCACCCTCGACGGAAAAATCATCCCAAATAATGAGGACCACGTCGGCCGCGGCATCACCATGACGGTCGATCTCCATTCGCAAGAACGCATCGGGTGGCGAGCAAAAACAGCCCCAGAAGCCGTTCTAGACACGGCTAGATTCGACCACGATTCAAGAGCATTCTTTGAAGACATCATGCGTCCGGAAAACGAAGAGCTTGTCCTTCACCCGGGTGATTTTTACATCCTCTCAACCCGCGAACGTATCATCACCCCTCCAGAATTCTCGACAGAAATGGTCTCCTATGATGCTTCCAAGGGCGAGTTTCGTTCGCATTTTGCCGGCTTCTTTGATCCTGGCTGGGGCTGGCGAGAAAAAGATGAGGAACGCGGCACCATCGCCGTCCTGGAAGTTGAATGCTATGGACACCCCTTTGTGTTGCGAGATGGCCAACCCATCTGTCTCATGGTCTACGAGCACATGCTCACCGTTCCAGAAAAATTGTACGGATCAGATTTGAAATCAAATTATGGCACACAGCAAGGACCGCAGTTAGCCAAATGGTTTAAAAAATAATATGCCTTCTCTCATCCTGGGATTCGTTGGCCAAGCGGGTTGCGGCAAGGGCACCGTCGCGAAATATTTAAAAGAAACACACGGTGCAACGGTGTTCAGTTTCAGTACAAGCATGCGCGATGTCTTACGCCGTCTGCATCTCGAAGAATCTCGCGATCATCTCATCAAACTTTCTGAAATCCTCCGAGGAGCGTTTGGCGAAGACCTCTTTTCACACGTCATCGCCAAAGATGCGGCAAAGGCTTCCACGGACCTGGTGGTGATCGAAGGAATCAGACGCGACATGGATCTCGCGACCCTCTCCCCCCTCCCTCACTTCATCCTTGTTGAGATCGATGTTGATGCCGATGTCCGTTTTGCACGTGTCAAAGCGCGCGGTCAAAACGCAGGCGAGACAGAAATGACAAAAGAACAGTTCCTCGCAGAAGACCAACGCTCAACCGAAGCCAGCATCCCCGGTGTCATGAAACAAGCCAAAGAACACATTAAAAATAATGGCTCTTTAGAAGAACTCAAAGAAGAAATAGAAGCGTTATTAAAACGGGTAAACAAGTGATCTGCCCCCCGCTCTTCTATGCAAGTCCGCATCACTCGCGCCGATCCCTCCATCGAGCTCCCGCAGTATCAAACCGGGGGCTCAGTCGCATTTGATCTATCTTCAGCAGAAAATATCACGGTCGAACCAAGAGGAGCCGCCAAAATCTCAACCGGTCTGATCATCGCCATTCCCAAAGGCTACATGCTCATGATTGCCGCGCGCTCCTCGCTCTTCTGGAAAAAAGGACTCATAAGCACCAATGGAATCGGGGTCATTGATCAGGATTTTTGCGGACCGGAAGATATCCTCAAGTTATCCCTCTGGAACCCCGGCGACACACCTGTCATGATCACCAAAGGCGAACGGTTAGGGCAAGGATTTTTCCTCCCCATCGAGCGCGCCGAATGGATCGAGGCCCCAGCCGAAGGACCTTCCCGCGGCGGCTTCGGCACAACCGGAGTTAAGTAGCGCAACATTATTACACCTATGAAAGCTTACTTAGATATTGTTCGTCATGTTTTAGAAACGGGCCAACCAAAAAGTACTCGTCAAGGGACGGATGTGCTGGCGATTGCCGGTGCCATGTTTGAACACGATATGGCCAAGGGGTTTCCTCTTTTAACCACCAAAAAAATTCCGTTACGACTGATTGCCAGTGAACTAGAATTTTTCATTAAAGGAATGACGGATAAGCAATGGCTACAAAACAAAAATAACCACATCTGGGATGAATGGGCGCACCCAAACAAAGCTCCCTATGGCCATGATCCAGAGGCAAAAAAACGTATGCTGGAAGAACGTGATTTGGGTCCTATTTATGGGTTTCAATGGCGTCATTTTAATGCCCCTTACGAGTCGTATGATTCCGACTACACCGGCAAAGGGATTGATCAATTAAAGCGTGTGGTGGAAACGTTAAAAACAAATCCGACTGATCGGCGGATGATCGTAATGGCCTGGAATCCAGTTGCATTGCCGGAGATGGGGTTGCCGCCTTGTCACTATGGCTTCCAAGTAACGGTGATCGGGAATAAGCTCAATCTCCTTTGGAACCAACGTTCAGTAGATATTATGCTTGGGCTGCCGTTCAACATTGCTAGTTACGCGCTCTTACTTCACTTGTTAGCTAAAGAAACGGGGCTTGAGGAAGGTCGGTTAATTGGATTTTTGGCGGATGTTCACTTGTTTGATAATCATAGGGATGGAGCCAAGGAACAGCTCTCGCGTGATCCAAATCGCTATCCTCTTTCACGCATTGAAACCCCTACCTTCACTTCTATCTACGATTGGAAGTGCGAAGATACGATCTTATCAGGCTATGAAAGCTATCCACGCATTCCCTTTGAAATAGCCATCTAATCCATGTCCATCACCCTCATTGCAGCCAAAGCTGCAAATAACTGCATTGGGAAAAATGGTCAGTTGCCTTGGAATATTCCAGAGGATTTAAAGCATTTTCGTGAAATTACCATAGGAAAAACGGTGCTTATGGGACGAAAAACCTGGGAGTCTATCCCAACAAAATATCGTCCTCTCCCAGGAAGAAAAAACGTCGTTGTAAGTCGAGACCCGTTATTTACAGCTACTGGAGGAGAGGTGTTTCATGATCTATCAGAAGCTCTCTCGATTCTCTCAAAAGAAGAAGTCTGCATTATTGGAGGGTCAGCATTATTCAAAGAATGCCTGCCACTAGCACAAACAATCGAATTAACCCAAATTCATGCCGTATACGAAGGCGATACGTTTTTTCCGGAAATAGACCTAAATGAATGGCATGTCACAAAACGAGAAGATCACAACCAATTCTCTTTTCTTACCTACAAACGAATACCTTCTTAAATCTAGATTGGAACGATGTTCTCGACACCGCTTATGACCCACCCCGGCACCCTCATCATCGTCGACGCTATCGATGGCGCCGGCAAATACACCGCCATCAAAGCCATGGCCGATCATCTCGCCAAACAAGGGAAGAAGATTTTTAATTTATCGGAATACACACAGCGCGAACATCGGCTACCAACTGTCGATGAACCAGGAATAATCGATGCGGACGTCCTCATCTCTTCCGAACCCACTTTTTGTTGGATCGGGGCCGCTATTCGCGACGAAATCATCAAGACCCAGGTCGGTCGCAGCTATCACGCCCGTGCAGCCGCAGAAGCCTTTGCCCTTGATCGCCAAGTCCTCTTTACCCGCGTAATTCTCCCATTTTTACAAGCAAAACCCAATCGTTTCGTTCTCCAAGAACGAGGTGTTATCAGCTCACTCGCCTATCAGCCCTTGCAAGATACAAGCGTAACCATCGACTGGCTCCTTTCTTTGGAAGGAAACCGCGCCGAGCTTTCTCGCCCCCCCGATCTTCTTTTTCTGCTCCGCCTCACCTCCGATGAAGCCATGAAACGTTTGAGTGGTCGTTTCGACAAAATCGATGGACATATTTACGAAGAACTCCCTTTTCAAGAACGTTTGATTGCCCGCTACCGCGAACCGGAAGTTCTGAAACCGTATCAAGATCTTGGAACAAAAATTATTGAGATTGACGCCAACCAATCCCCTGAAGCCGTCGGAAATGACGTCTGCCAATTCCTAACCGAAAAATAAAAAAATCTCGCCTCTCAGAACGCTAGGCTGAGGAGCGAGGTCCGCAGCTAGCGTACTTACGTGGCATCCCGTACAATAACCTTACTATGCCCACGTTGCACCGTATCCGCTCTTCCTCCTCTCCAACACTCATTCCAATTGGCACGTTAATTAAAACAAGTTGGCGCGCGTTTCGCGATCACTGGAAAGAGACTTCGCGCATTTCCATTTGGCTAATCGTTCCCGCATTAGCCGTTCTCCTCATTGGACTCGCAAACGGGATCATTCCCAATGCCATTGATCCACTCATTGGAAGCCTGATCCTGATTGGAAGCTACTGTTTTGAAATCTGGGTGACTCTTCGATTAATGCAAACGATCCTAGAACAAGAAGGAGAAAAATCCCCCCTGGAAATCAATGCGCGAGGAACGGCCATTGGCGGATACCTTTGGATCGAGCTCTTGCATCGCATTGCCCTGATCGGGGCCGCTCTCCCCATTGCGCTGGGAGGGATCGGCTTTCCCATCTTTATCATGCTAAGCCACCCTCAAGAAGCCCTTGTCGTTGTTTTATTTCCTTTGAGCCTCCTCATATTAGGCATACCCGCCATTTGGCTCGCAACACAGCTTGCGTTCTGGCCATTTATTCTCCTAACACATGCGGAAGGACAAGAAGCGGCCTTTACAAGCGTAGGAACAAACAAATGGCACGTTCCCTCTCTAAAAAAATCCATTGGAATCTTGAGCGAATCATACCATCTCGTAAAAGGTCGCTTCTGGGCCACCTTCATACGCCTCCTCCTCCCAGGATTCATCTTTTTAATCCTGTTCTTAGTGGTCACGGGTTTACTCGATAGCCTCTTTGGCCTCGTTGTAACTGAAGAAAAAATGAATGCGATTTTCCAAACGATTCCACAAGGATACGCCTACTTTCTGGTAACACTTGGACAAGCAGTCTTCCTTCCTTTGTTCATCACCTGGCAAACAAAACTCTTCTGTTCACTTAAACAAAATCCGGTAAACACCTAGGAACCGCATGCGATACAGCATCATCATTCCTGCCTACAACGAACAAACAACCATCACACAAGCCCTGAACACAACGTTGGCGAGTCTTCGTATATTATCAGGGGATTACGAAATTATTGTCGTTGATGATGGTTCAACGGACCACACCATCGACCACATCAAGCGTGTACAAGCAGAAAACCCAAAAGAGCACCTTCATCTCATACATCACACCATAAACCAAGGAAAAGGGGCCGCCGTGAAAACAGGTGTTGCTTCAGCAATAGGTACGTATATCGCCTTCCTGGATGCCGATTTAGCCACCCATCCTGATGAGCTGCAGCAAGCATTCAACCTCCTAAAAGAATCGGATGTTGCCATTGCTTCGCGCCGTCACCCTCAAGCCTCCATCACAAAACCTCAACCATGGTACAGATCCTGGATCGGACAACTGTTTAATCTGTGTCTTCGGACCTATCTCCACCTTCCCTACCGTGATACGCAATGCGGCTGCAAAGCCTTTCGCAATCAAGTAGCAAAAACCCTATTCAGCGAATTGAACTGCCCAGGCTGGGCTTTTGATGTGGAACTTCTCACACGCGCACACCTCCACGCGTTCACCGTCAGCGAATTTCCTATCCGTTGGCACAATGGCGAGGTCACGCGCGTGCGCCTAACACACGCCCCATCCATTCTAAAAGACCTGAAAAACATCAAACGCCTAAATAAACTCAGCGGGCGCGACTTTTAAACAAAAACCATCCTCCCAATAACCCGCTAATAATAGCCAAACCCCATAAAATAGGCACGGTTGCACTTGAATCATCGGAAGTGGGAGCAAGAGGCAATGACGACGCAGACACAACATCAGAAACAACGGGAGCAGGCTCTCCAGAAACAGAAGATGTGCTAGAAACAGCAGGAACAATCCCCAACTGTTCAAGCACGGCGGGAGTTACGGGCTGAATAAGATCAGAGGAAGAAGTCGAGGAAGCAACAAATGAGGATGCGGCGAAACCAGTAGCAGCAGGCAAAGCCTTTATCGTAGAAGAAGGTGGATTCACCGTAGGTTTAGGAAGAACAGTCGTCTTAGTCGTAGATGGATCTCTTGCCACGGGTTTTGGAGGATCGGCTTTTGAACGCTTAGAATCAAGAGGAAAAAGATCCTCCTTATCCCCAACTCCATCCCCATCCGTATCCCGTCTTGTAGGATCCGTACCCATCTGACGCTCTTGGTCATTCGTGAGCCCATCGTTATCAATATCACCATCCTCTTTATCATCGATCCCGTCTCCATCGGTATCTTTTTGACGACGCGCATCTAGAGGAAATTGATCGTTCCCATCAACAACACCGTCATTATCATCATCCTGATCAACTCGATCACCAAATCCATCCCCATCGGTATCATGATCGGAATAAACAGACAATTCAATCAATCCATTATCTGGATTATCGTCAGGCGTATCCGAATCACTTACCAATCGTACACGCAACAAATGATCGCCTTCACTGTCGGGAGTCCAGGGCATCCAAACCTCATCCGGCCTCCCTCCCGCCCGAACAGACACGGGCTTACTCCCAATCTTACGAGGTCCATCATAAAACTCTAGGACCGCCTCAGCATCACGCTCACCCACATTTTCAACCGTGGCATAAATACGCACGGTTTGTTTGGCGATAATATTGCGCGGATCTACCATCACATTCTCAGAAGAGAGTCGGAGATCGTACGTGGCCGCCCACACAGGGGTAGCGAGCGCCCACCCAACCAACGCCATGCCAAAAAAACGTTTCATACTGTCTTTATGATACACAGTCCGCTCCCTCCTGTCTGGAGGGAAAGCGCTAATAGCAAAAAAGGACGGATCTTTCGATCCATCCTTTTCATACCATTGCTATACCAACCTATCCTAGAACCCCATCCCTCCGCCCATTCCTCCCATGCCGCCACCATGACCATGCGCATCAGCCCCGGCCGCTTCGGCTTTTGGCTTTTCAACGATGACGCATTCCATCGTAAGAAACATCGAGGCAACACTGACGGCGTTTTGCAAAGCCGTACGCGTAACCTTAGCCGGATCAATCACCCCCGCTTCCACAAGATCCTCATAACGGTCCACTTCGGCGTTATATCCTTTACTCCCCCCCTGTTTACGAACTTCTTCAATAATAACAGAGGCATCCTTCCCCGCATTCATCGCAATACAGCGAATCGGGGATTCAACCGCTTTGCGTACAATGCGCACACCGATCCCCTCTTCACCCTCTAACTTCAAAGCATCCAGCACACCCATGGTACGCAACAACGCGACGCCACCTCCAGGCACAATCCCCTCCTCAATAGCAGCCTTTGTTGAGGCAATCGCATCTTCAATCCGGTGCTTCTTTTCCTTCATCTCAACTTCCGTTGCAGCACCCACTTTAATCACTCCAACTCCACCGGCCAACTTAGCCAAACGTTCTTGCAACTTCTCTTTATCAAAGGAAGATTCCGTGGTTTCCATCTGTTTACGAATCGCTCCCACACGGGCATCGATTTGAGCCTTGTCCCCTTTTCCATCAACGAAGGTCGTATTTTCCTTGGTAGCGACCACCTTCCGAGCCGAGCCAAGATCCTCTACCTCAACAGAGTCGAGCTTACGACCAATGTCCTCGGTAATAAGCGTGGCACCCGTCATGACGGCAATATCCTGTAACATCTCTTTGCGACGATCACCAAAACCAGGAGCCTTCACCACCAAGGCATTAAAGATCCCACGTAATTTATTGACCACGAGCGTAGCCAGCGCCTCACCCTCAACATCATCAGCCACAATCACAAGCTCCTTCTTTCCTAACTTCAAAACCTTCTCCAAAATCGGCAACAATTCTTGCACCGAAGAAATTTTCTTATCCGTCACCAAGATCATCGAATCCGTGTACTCGGATTCCATGCGCTCTTGGTTGGTGATCATGTACTGAGACGCGTACCCTTTATCGATACGCATCCCCTTCACCACCTCCATCTCAACACCAAAGGTTGGCGATTCTTCCACCGTGATCACCCCTTCACGCCCCATTTGGTTAACAGCCTCTGCAATAATCTTACCGATTTCACGATCATTCGCAGAAATGGAAGCAACGTGCTCAATCGCATCCCCCTTCACCGGTTGGGAAATATTGGTTTTAAGCTCAGCCACGATAGCCTCCAAAGCTTTTTCCATCCCGCGCTTCACCGCAAGCGGATTAGCACCGGCCGTAATGTTCTTAAGTCCTTCAGTAATCATGGCCTGAGCCAAGACCGTTGCCGTTGTCGTACCATCACCCGCCGCGTCCCCTGTTTTTGAAGCTGCTTCGCGGATAATTTCTGCTCCGATGTTTTCAATTGGATCTTCAAGCTCAACTTCTTTAGCAACCGTAACACCATCCTTCGTGATGGTGGGAGCGCCATAGCCATGACCAATCACCACGTTACGACCCTTTGGACCAAGCGTAACTTTAACCGCGTTCGCCAAGGCATTCACCCCGCGAAACGCACTCTGACGAGCTTGTTCATCAAATTGAATGAGTTTTGCCATAAAGTATGTATTTTATTATTTTTCAAGAACGGCTAAAATATCACTTTCTTCCATCACCAAGTATTCTTCATTCTCCACTTTGAGTGTTTGGGGACCGTATGTCTTAAACACGACCGTTTCTCCCACGTTCACAGCAATCGGACGTACCGTTCCATTCTCAAGCGTAAGACCCGGACCAACTTCCATCACCTGGCCTTGTTCCGGACGCTCTTTTCCGACCGTATCGGGCAAAATAATCCCGCTTAAGGTCTTTTCTTCTTTGGAAGCCGGCTTCACAATCACACGGTTTCCGAGAGGGCGTAACTTCATAGGCTAAAAGCTCTGAAAAGACTAAGTAGATAAACGGGTGATTAGCATTCATGCTCATCGAGTGCTAATCACGGTGCTCACACTTTGCCAAATGAGAGACTGGGGTGTCAAGGGCGGAATCCTTAGCCAAAACAAGGCAAAAAATAAGCATGGTCCAAACCATCCCCGACCAGGTAGACCAGGGGTAGTGATCAAGCGAGGAGATAACAAAAAATGGCAGCAAATATGACAGTCGAACCCCTTGCAAACAGGAAAAGAACCACCAAAACAGACACCCAAGAAGGACATATCCGATCACGCCGATCTCATCCAGTGCCATCAAAAAAACATTGTGAGGAAGAAGCGGAATCGTTTGGTCCAAAGGATGTCTTTCTTGAACAAGCGCATACGCGCTGACACGTGGACCCACGCCAAGCCATGGGTGAACAAAAAAAAGCTGTTTTCCGTGCAAAATTCCCGCCTGTCGCTGATTCAGCGATTGCACCTCTAAACGAGCGCTCGGGAAAGTACGCGTCACAATCAAAGCGCGCTGAACAAAAGCCGTGGCCCCACACGCGGTAAACATCAGAAAAAAAGCAACAAACGCCTTCTGACATGCACGCCTGCATCCAGAACGAGCCATTTTCCAGACAAACGCCAAAAGAAAAGCACCCAACGCAACCCAGGCGCTTCTTGAAAACGTCAGCACGAAGCAAACAGAAAACAAAACCAACCCCAAATCCCAAACCCCCTCCTTAACGCTCCATCTTCTCCATAAGTGCTTAGAATCGATCTCCGATCCTCTCGTAAGCAAACACCCAACCCCAACCACCAACCACCCTCCCAAAATATTCGGATGCGGAAATCCTCCATACGCACGCAACCATCGTTGCCCCATCGATTCAACAACCGACACTCCTGGACTTAATGGAACCTGTGAAGATATCCCTAACCATTTCGAACCAAAAACGATCTGATCAGAGAATTGAATAAGTCCAAGAACTGCATGAGGAAAAACCGCATAGACAATCCAACGACACAGCGTAGGATAATCAATGGCACGAAGAGTCACTGCTCCAAACGCAAGCAACAAGAAAACCTCCGCCAACCATTGCAACGTCGCGGGGAGATACAGTGAAGAAAAAACGGCCGACAAAAAAAAGAAGAACAGTGAGACAGCTATCCAAGCCCTTCTTCCACCCCATCCTTCTTGAGAGAAGCGAGAGCAGAGCACATAAAAAATAACGGTCGAAACTAAGGGGATCCAGGACAGATAGATGGAGACCCTTCCTCCTTCCCACGGAAATCCTCCTAACGCCGGCCCCTCCAAAAACCAACGCGTCTGCCACGGTAAAAGCAGCACCGCGAGTCGCCAACTCGCTTGAAAAAAATGCCCTACCCATTTTTTATGGATCAATCCCATGCTGTTTGCAGATAGCATAATACACCTCACGAAACCTCTCTCGATTATCTGTCGCATGAAGCTTGAGCACATGATCCGTTACCACCACCTCCGTCGTCCGATTCGCTTGGTTCGTGATAACAGCAGGCAAAACACGCTTTTGAACCCTATGAGCGAACGATTCAAAAACAGGTAAAGAAGGAACACGGAACAACGGTAGCCCAATGGCTAATTCTGGATGCACCTGCCAACGAGCAGCAAGCGGATGACGTTGAGTCATGAATTGGTTCATTCTCCACAAACACTCACCTACACCATCATCGACAAGGGGAAGGAGAGACAAAAACCAATGACGAAGGTATGGGTCATCTGGAGCTAATTGCAGACTAGAAAGATCCAAGGCGGCATCATCAACAAAAAAAGATAAACAAACCGCATCCCGTTCTTCCTCCTCCACTCCTCTTGGACGCTGACCCAAAAGCTTATAGGGAAGAGCCGCCAACCCCCGCGTCTGCCATAATGTACCCGCGTGCGTCACAATAAAAAAATCCAAATCGGCTACATCACGAGCGTGCGCAAGAGCCGTGGTATTACACAAAGCCACAAATCGCACCCCCTGAAGTCGCGCAAGCCATCGAGCGACCGAACGAGTTCGACGAATCTTGCGCGGAAACCAGATCTCTCGCCGCTCATGCTCAATGATCAAAGCTTGCTGATCAGGAAAAATAACCCTCCCCCGCAGACTCACAATCACTCCCTCGTGAACAAGTTCAGAAACAGCGGCCTGCACTTGATCACGAGCAGGAATCTCCAAGGGCGCGTTCTTTCCCTGATCCCAGCTCGAGATAAGCTCAATAATAGTGGGTGCATAACCCCACGCCTCATGAAACGCGAGCGCTCGCAAGAGACCGGCGCGGATCATGTCGGTACTCATACCTCCTTCATCAATGTGCCAGACGCAGAAGAAGCTAAAGAGGTGGCTACCGTAAATCCAGGCACGTGAGCCTGAATAACACTATCCGCAATCACAACCCGATCAGCCGTAATCTCAACAATCGCATCCCAAGACACAAGTAGCTCCTCCACTCGTAATCGAGCAACCAGTCCGGAAGGAGCCACATACAAAGTAACAAGCCTTCCCGTGAAACTATCAACATCAAAACTCGCCACTTTTCCGACTTTTTGTTCAGAACGAGTGACAACCGGTAGTCCGATAAACTGCTTGGTATTAAGCACCATACCCCTCCACCTTACCCCTCCACCACCTGTCCGCCAAATGCTTTCAAAATATTGGAAACCATATCATGCGATCGCTCTTCCGTTCGCGCAGCATCTTCTCCAATAATCCCCTCAATCACAAGACTAGGCACTTGCAAAATTTCACGCGCGCACGCCTCCACAATCCGACGATTCTTCACGTCTGCAATGATCTTGTCCTTATGAAAAGGATATTGAAACCGAATAATCAACGTCTTACCCTCAACCTCATGGGGCTGACTAATCTTAAGAATAAAGGGGAGAGAATGATTTTTTTCATCAACCGCGCGAATAATCGCATTCCATTTTACACGCACCGTGGGTAAATCAATGGCCGGCTCAACTACCTCCCCTGCACGTTCCTCAACAACCTGAATCTCTTGAACCGGCATAACGAAGGAAACGGAAGGAGCGCCTCCTACCTCAACCTCTACCTTGGCTAACTCCACCGGCTCAGGAGAAGAAACAACATTCACCGATTGAACCTGTTTGATGGGCACCCCTTTAGAAGGTTCGGGTGGAACAGAAATAGAGGAAGTGCGCCAAAGCTCACGACACGCCACCATCGTACTGGCGAGCTCAAGAGCGAATAAAGGGTCTACACCACCCTTCACGTCCTTGCGTCGCTCCATAAGCATAAGAGCCATATCATGGAGCTCTGAAGGCAAAAACTGACCAATGAGAGGCATAAGAGCCCGCTCTTCGACCGTCCCTTCAGACCATCCCTGCGTCATCTCAGGAAGAGCTGACACGAAGAGCAGCTTTCGCACGATCATTAACAGATCTTCAAACAAAGGAAGAATGGACACCCCTTCATCCATGAGGCGACGCGCGGCCTGAAGCGCCGCCCGATGATCACGATGAGCCCAATGAACCATGAGCTCTGCCGCAAGCGGCACATGAGTAGGAGGAATAACCAATCCAGCCAAGGCGGCATCAATGTGAGACTCACCCAATGAACCAAGCTGCCCAAGAAGCGTCTCCGCATCACGAACACATCCATCCGCCCGCGAAACAATAAGACGAACAACTTCTTGATCTATCTTCCATCCTTCAAGCCTGGCCAACTCCTGAACACGCTGGATGAGAACATCATCCGAAATACGCTTAAACTCAAAGCGCTGACAACGCGAGATAATCGTCGCAGGAATTTTGTGCCATTCGGTCGTTGCTAAGATAAAGTAGGCATAGGTCGGCGGCTCTTCCAACGTTTTTAACAAAGCATTCCAAGACGAGGTCGACAACATGTGCGCCTCATCCAAAATATAAACCTTTGTCTTCCCAAACGTTGGAGCAAAACGCACGTGTTCCACAATCGCTTCACGAATCGTATCAACCCCCGTATGGGTAGCCGCATCTAACTCGATCACATCCATTAAACGACCTTCAGCAAAAGCTAAACAGGGAGCGCAAGCACCACACGGCTCCCCCTCATTCGGCTTCTGACAATTCAACGCCTGCGCAAAAATACGAGCGCTTGTCGTCTTACCTACACCGCGCGGACCAGAAAACACATAAGCATGCGCCAAAAGCCCCGTCGCCACCTCACGACGCAGGGTTTCCGTCACATGCTGCTGGCCCGTCACCTCGGCAAATCGTCGCGGACGATGAATCTGACTCAAAGAAGGCATAAACAGTATCGAGTATAGGCACCCGGCAGACAGAACTCAACCCTTTATTTTTAAGGGGTTTTTTGAAAATTTGGTATATCCTTTTCTACTCTGACGTTCTCAGGCTTCACACGCCAAACTCCCCCACCTCGCGTCTCACCACGTTTTCAACAGCCGCCCAAGAAGAAGGATTGTCACACGGAACAAGGATCACCGCTTCATCATTAGGCTGAGCCTTAAAATAGGTTACAGAAGCAGCTAACACACGAAATCTGCGTCCATCTGCAACCACCGACCATTCATCCGTTTGATCATTATAGCTAAGAACCCCCATTAACCGCTGGCGCTCAATCGGTCCACGTTGTTTAAATACAAAACGCCCATTGTCCGCTACCACCAAGCGCAACAAATCACCCTCAACTAATTTTGACTTAGACGCATAGTTAGGAGGGACGAGATATTGCTTACCATCCTCTCCCACCATGTGAACCCCATCAAACACCCCTTCAATAGACCGAGACCCGCCCGAGGAGCCGATCGGCCCAGGCGCCAAACGCTGTTGCTGATCCATGAGCTCAGCCAACTCTTGAAGCGCCTCGGTTGCCTCCTCTTGCAACAACAAGCGTTCCAAACTATCCAGCTGCTCACGCATATGATCAATCACCCGACGCGTCAGCGCCATCTTCGTATCCTGAGCCCTCATCCCAAGCGAAATCACCACTCCATCATCCCCACTCATCTCTCTACGCATTTTTTGCTGAAACATAGTTTTAGGTATTTTAGTATTTTTCTTACTCACATCTCACCAACCCACACCCACGTACGCGTATCCTAGAAAAAATCACTCACCATATCCTTCTTCTCCCTCATCTCCGCCTCCACCAATTCCCGTTTACGGCCATACTTATAACGAGACAGCTCATGAACCATCCGAGCCAACTCCTTACTCTCGGGTCGAGCGGGCATGACAGGCTTCATATTAAAGGGACGTGAAGCGGTATTATCAATAAGAAGCTTGAGATTACAGGTAAATGCTTCCACATTAACCAGATCATACAAGCTAAATACAGGCAAAAACTCCTTCTCTAAAAACTCAGCATCCTCTACACCTACACGAAAAGAGATGATTGTACCGACGTTCCCAAAAATAGAATCACGGATCTTCGTATCCCGATTAGCACCCGATAAAAGCTGCCCGATAAATTGATGAGCAATAACTAAATTCAACCCATATTTACGTGCCTCAGACAAAATCACGGAGATGGAATCGGTCAAAAAGTTTTGGAACTCATCAATATAAAGATAGAAATCCTTCCGTTCTTCCGCCGGCATCTCACTACGCTTAAGCGCCGCATCCAGCACCTTCCCCACCACAATCATACCCAACAAATAAGCATTCAAATCTCCAATTTTTCCCTTTGACAGCTTAACCAGCAAGATCTTCTGATCATTCATGACATCATAAAAATTGAATGCGCTTTTTTGTTGACCAATAATCGGCCGCATGTAGTCGTTATAAATAAACGACGCCAATTTCGAAGTAATATACGGAACCATGTTCGCCAAACTTGATTCACCCCCCGCCTTCAACGCCTCTTTCAACCAAAAATCTTTGACCTCCTGTGAAGTACACTTGGACAATTTAAAATTACGAAAATCATCATCCGCTAAAACACGAGGGACGTCCATCAATGTACAACCCGACTCTACATGATCCATGAGCAAAAGAATCGCATTGCGCATATATGTCTCAAACATCGGTCCACCCGTAGATTTTAGGTCGTACAACTTATCAAAAATCTTCAACATTTCATTGATCACAAACGTCCGCAAATGCGGATAGCGAGGATCAAACTCGAGCATATTGAGACCTAATGGACGCTCAAAATCAGCCGGATCAAACAAAATCACATCGTCAGCTCGCTCTTTTGGAACATATTCCAAACACTCATCCACCAAATCTCCATGCGGATCAATCACACAAACACCACGTCCAGCTTCAATATCCTGTTTAATAAGCGAGGCCTGAAACACCGACTTACCGGAACCTGATTTTCCAATAACATACATGTGACGACGTCGATCCGCCTGTTTCATGCGTACCTCGTACTTATATCCACGATATTCCGATAATCCCAACTGAATCCCCTCCGTTGGCAAATTCGCCGGCGGCAGAGCCTTACGCGAAAGCAACCAATTAATTTTCGGTGTTTCCGTAGAAGGTAAGGGCAGGTGAAAAATCGAGGCCATCTCCTCGGCATTCAAAATGATTTTATACTTCTCATCAAAACGACGAAAAATAAAGTGACGGATCAGTCTCGTTTGTAAAACCGGCATCTCTTTGCTCAAACTATTGCCATACTCGTAGATATTAAACTGTCCGTAGGCATTCAAAATATCATTCAAATAGCCTTGAGCACGCTCAGGCGTTTTAGCCGATACCAGCACGCGAATATTTACTTCCAAACCAGCCTTAGAAGATTTCTCTTCCAACCCTTTAATCATCTCCGTTTCCAAAGGAGACAGGTGATAGGTATCAGCACCCGGCTTATGTTCATCCGCCGTAATAACCGAACCAAACCCACGAAACACATGTCCCAGCGTCCCAAGAAACCCACTTCTCTCCACATCTTCCAAACGCTTCCCTTGCTGCATCCCCTTGGCAATCTCAAGCCCATCACGACTCCAACGCTTAGGAGCCGTTCGTAAAACATACTGGATCGAGGCTCCATCCCCTGATTCAACCTTGGACAAAGCGTTTGTCAGAGAATTCATGGCATCCGTTTCAAGCTTGCGATACGTCCGAATAGGAAAACAGTCAGCACGCTTAAACACTACGTAACTCCCCAAAATAACGCTGGTTGGAGCAAACATGTTGTAATCCGGGACATCTTCAATTTGAGCATTGGGATACTGAGCATGAATCTGTTCCTCAATAAACTGGCGCTGCTTCTTAGGAATACCAACGTAAAAAGAAATCTTGTCTTTATGAGCCACAATTTCTACCGCCATGTGATCATGCCTTCCCAGTAACCAAGCCGAAATACCATGTTGAGCAGCAATCGAGCCCATGGTAGAAAAAACGGTCTCCATCCGCCCAATTAACTCCTGAATCTGCTGCTGAGTTTTATCCTGTTGATTATCCTCCTTGCGCAACTCCTTAGGAACACGGACTAACAAAATCTGCATCCCAAAGGCAACGCTCCATCTCCCATGACGATGAGCAAAAAAGCGGATAACAGACAATACAGCAAAGACAAATGCAATCGCAGCCACGATACTCACAATCGCAGCCGTCAAAGGATCACTGAGGGACCATCCGGTAAGAAAGGCGGATGGATCAAGAGAGGGGTCGGCAACCCCGACTTGGAAAAGGAACATCATGGGAGAAGTTTAAGGAAGGTTTTGTTTTTGTTCGCGGTACGTTTGTTCTAACTCCAGAACACGATCTGTCTTAATTTTTGCCTCCTGTTCAAGAAAAAATTTATTCACCCCCGGAATCGTTAACAACCAATCACGAATCAATTCTACCACTTTTTTAGCATGAATTTTAAGTCCACGTACCATGACCGATAATTGAGCGGCCGTTTCTTGACCCTTATATAAAAACCGCGTCCGCGCTTCTTCCGGCATAGCCGATACATACTCACCTAATCCATCCTCTAAGATCTTTTCCAACTTAACCGTTACCTCATCCTTGGGTAAAGCAGCCGTAGGTGAGGCGGTTGCCGTGTCAGCAGCCTGCGCAGAACGAATAACCGTCGTTGGAGCATCCTCAGCCTGTTCTAAAAACGCATCTTGCGTTTCTTGAATCTCAAGCGTCTCGTAGGCACGTTCATCCGCTACGAGAGGAGACTCATCTTCCAAAGAGGCAAGAGGAGCTTCAGGCACCGTCGAAAGAGGATGTCTTTCAGGCAAGGAGGATTTTGGTACCATGCCACCTAGTATAGCACATCCCCCTCAAGATCTCCTGATGACACTTCCGTTCACTCCATCCTCAACAATCCAACCGAGAACCTTTAGCTCATCTCGCACACGATCTGACTCAGCCCAGTCTTTTCGGGCTCGAGCCTCCTCTCGACACCGCTGTAAAGCTCGAATATCCTCTGGCACCTCGGACACCACCTCCGTCCATTCAGCCATGCCCAATCCCAACACCTGATCCATAGCGAGAAGAGTAGCTCTTTTAGCCGCAGAGGATATGAGTTCATGTCCAAGCACATCCCAAACCAAAGCGAGTGCTCTAGGCATAGAAAAATCATCCTCCAACGCCGCCCGGAACTCATCCATCACCCTTGAATCCGACGTTGCCCCTCCATCTTCAAGCTCAAGGAAGCGACGCTTGAGCTTATGCAATGCATGACGAGCTCCATCCAACCCTTCCCACGTAAAGTTCAACTTAGAGCGGTAGTGAGCACCCAAGCAAAAATA
Organism: uncultured Gammaproteobacteria bacterium; assembly: GCA_964562155.1. Lineage (GTDB taxonomy): Bacteria > Patescibacteriota > Patescibacteriia > 2-12-FULL-60-25 > 2-12-FULL-60-25 > JAGOUY01. The sequence goes on along the minus strand of CAZLRU010000001.1, from coordinate 28,256 downwards.
GCGAAAATCCATGGGATCAAACCCCTGTTTTTCCAGATCCTCTAAGATGTATGCATTGCCCAACGATTTGCCCATACGCCCACCATCCACCAACAGGAATTCGTTATGTATCCAATAATGCGCCAATGGTTTTCCATAAGCCGCCTCACTTTGCGCGATCTCATTTTCGTGATGAACAGGAATATGATCCACCCCACCCGAATGCAGGTCAAACGGCTGACCAAGATATTTAGCAGACATAGCTGAACATTCGATATGCCAACCAGGAAACCCAACCCCCCACGGACTTGGCCATTCCATCTGACGCTTTTGATCAACAGGTGAAAACTTCCACAAGGCAAAATCGCTCGCGTTTCGCTTCTCTTCGTTTACTTCAACCCGCGCACCAGCCTCTTTCTCGTCTAACTTCTGACCGGATAAAGCCCCATAGGCAGCAAATCTTGACGTATCAAAATAGACACCATCCGACGTAGTATACGTGAATCCTCGCTGTTCCAATTCTTGGACAATAGCAATTTGTTCCGGAATATGTTCAGTCGCACGCGGCATGATCGTGGGCATGAGGATGTTAAAACGTTTCATCCCCTCTACAAATGAGGCTTCATAAAATCGAGCAATCTCCCAAGCCGTCTTACCCGTCCTAAACGCCTCGCGCTCCATTTTATCCTCCCCCTCACTCGCATCACCCACCAAATGACCAACATCGGTAATATTCGTCACGTGTGTGACGGCATAGCCTAAAAACGCCAACACCCGATGCGTTGTGTCATCGATAATATACTTACGCCAATTCCCCAAGGTGAGTGGGTTATACACCGTTGGTCCACAGGCGTAATACCCAACCTTCCCGGGCTGGATCGGCGTAAACACCTCGAGCTTCCGATGAAGCGTATTCCAAATATGCAACATAAAGAGAGCTTAACCGACTTACTCTTTTTACTCAATAACACAGATAAACGAGGAGTAAAAAGTAGCTTATCTTAAAACGAAGAGATAGAATAAACTCATATGAACGAGCTTCCTAAAAAACCACTGGAAAAAACCGTGGAAAACCACGCACAGGAATACATACCCACACCTGAGGACATGGAGGAATGGGAGCCTCAAGAATACGGCGCCTATCTTGGAATGGTGTTGGCATGCGATGGAAAAGAGGCGCTCGCCTGGAAAATGCGGTCCAACGAAGAAGGAACTGTCCAATTATTATTAGCGGAAGGAGAAACATTTTTAACGGACAAAGGCAGATCGGGACAAAGCCAGGGCATAGAACTATGCAAAAATCTCCCTCGAAGCTTAGTCGAGAGCAAACAGCGCTCATATTCAGAAGGACAAAAACATCTCTTCAGAGACATCTGGATGATCGCTATGGGAAGGATTGCTCCTCTGGTTGAAGAGTATTCCGAAAAGCTTGCGATAGAGTTCTCAACCAAAACAGAGGAAATGTACGAAGAGGTACTAACCATGATCGATCTCACGGCAAAAGACGCCTTGAATCAAGGGATATCAGAGAAAACCCTGATTTTTAAGACACTACCCTTCCCAGAACACCATAAAGACAAGGAAAAGCAAAGACTGTACGTTGAAATCGGATCCTTAACACACCGAACCTTTCAACTCATGGGTCGGGCTATGCAAAAACGCTGGGATTCCATGACGGAAGATATTTGGAAATTCGCTGAAATACTAGCACCTAATGAAGAAGATGCATGGCTAAGAAAAAACTGGCCATGGCTCAACACATTACTGTCCGAGATTCTAGGAGCGGTCCAACCGTTTATAACGGAAAGAAATGTTCAATTAGGCAGTACCTCCATGGAAATAGGAACGGGCAAACGATGCAAATGGCACAATCTAGAAAATGAACTCGCGAACAAAAAAATGAACCAAGCCTTTGAAAATGGGTACAGGCTTAGAAAGGGCGATGGAGGCATGTAAATAAGATTGTTAAGAACCCTTCTTTACAGAGGCCTTTTGAGGAAAAGACTTGGTAGACGTAGGCGCTACTGGATTCATTTTTACAGGAGCATTTTTTACAGGCACAACCTTAACCGTGGAGGATTTAGTAGTCTTTGCACTCGCTTTTTCCTTGGCCTGTTTTTCCTCAAGCAAGCGTTTTTCACGTGCATGGCGTTCAAGTAACCGTAAACGCACACGATCCTTCATCGGTGTCACCGCAGCAATCTGCACCTCAAAACCCTCAATACTCTTACGCAAAGGATAGAGCACATGATCGGGCAATACCTGGTCAGACGTATAGGCATACGCTCCCGTTCCACCCAACAAAGTCACAATCAACAAAGCGGGAACAACCGCAAAACGAAGCAGGTGGGAACGATGCCACAAGACAATCTCTTTACGCTCAAACAACCGAGTCTCGAGTCGGTTCAAAAACACCTTAGACGGCTCAGCTTGTTTAGCGAGCCGACGAAGATGTAAGCGAAGAAAAAGTGACATAGTTATTTTTTATGAAGACTGTGACGAAGCTTCTTTAATGCTCTACCGGCTTGGACCCGAAGAGCTCCGGAGCTCTTCCCCAACATATCCGCCAACTCATCAAATCCCCAGCCTTCAAGATACTTCATCCGCACCAAGCGCGCGTCATCCGTATCTAATCCATCAATCCCCCTCAACAATCGTTGATCATCATCCGCCCGAGCAAACACCTCCCGACCATCTTCACTGACAAGCCGGGAATCAATCACATCCTCAACATCAACCTGAGGACGTTGTTTAGCATGATGATTAATAAGATGATTGCGAGCAATGGTATAAATCCATGCCGATTGACTCTTCGTTGGATCGTACCGATCAAATGCCTCAAAGGCTTTTAAAAAGATCTCTTGGGTTAAATCTTGTGTTAGCTCAACTCGACCCCCGACGCGATAAAACACGAAACGGTAAACCCGCTTCACATAGGTGTGATAAAATCCTTCAAACGCTTGGGGATTCATTCCTCCTACATAACCAAAATACCGCTCAATCGTCAAAATGTTACGTTTACTCCAAATCCATCACTCCCCCACCCCCTCTCCCTAAAAAAGCCAAAAAAAGCAACGGACCGATCAACCAAAAACTGCGACCAACGTCGCCTAAAAAAACCTGTGTAACCCCCTGGGGGATAGCAGCTAAAAACGTTGAAGGCAAAAGAACAAAAATAATACTCACAAGCAATCCTACCTGAAAAACCACCAATAAAACCGACTCCCACCAACTCCCTCGCTCAAACGCCATCCCCCGCAAAATATCGCTACGCCACAACAAAAAAAACATGAAAAGAAAGAGTCCAAGAAACCAACCCAATTGAAGCATCGGCCGATCCTGTACACGGAGCCATCGACTCGCCGTCGAAACCAATGGCGCATTCGTAAGCACCGCCAATGATAAATACATCGAGAGCAATAACGTCACCATCCGATCCCGCCCCACAAATACCCCGTACGCCAAAATCCCCACAATCACCCCGACCAACAGCCACACATGATGCGAAGCATTCCCAAGCCAATCACGAAGAAAAGAAAGAGCCTCTGTCATGCAAGCAGTATAGCGCGAAACGCATGGAACAAAAAAACAGCTGTGATACACTCATGTCATTATGGACACACCCACACCAGCTACCCCAAAAAAACACTGGACAAATACCCTGATTGGAATCGTAGGCGCGCTGATTATCATGGGGCCAGGTATCTACCGAGTCGTACGCCCAGAGATAGATCAAACTTTGATGAATTGGAAATTGCGTGAATTCAAACCAAAGATTGAAACCTGCGTAAAACAAAAAACACAAGCTACCGAAGGACAAACGATCGTCGGAATCGACTTCGAATGCGCACTAGATATCGCTGCCACTATTTACTCGCAAGATCACGAAAAAGCCTTAGCCCTTTGCCACAAATACTCTCCCTTTCAATCGATCTACGGAGGCAATAGACCCTCAACCCGCATCGATCAACAAATTCAAGACGCTTCATGTGAGCTATCCATTAAAGAACGATTAAATAAAGGGGCATCAAAATAAAAAAGAGGGGGTTAAATCCCCTCTTTTTTTAACTCTTCTAAAATCCGTTTCTGCTCCCTGGTTAACTTCTTCGGCACCTCGGGCTGCACGCGCACCAATTGATCACCTCGCCCGCCTGATCGCACATACGGCACACCCTTCCCACGCAAGGTAAACACGCTCCCCGGGGGCGTTCCTTCGTTAATCTTCAGTGTCGTTTTTCCATCCAAGGTATCCACCTCAATCGTTCCTCCCAACGTCATCGTGGTAAATGGCGCAAATACTTCCGAGATAATCGTGTTTCCATCACGCTCGAAATGGGGATCGCTCTTGGTGCGAATACGCACGTATAAATCTCCAGCCTTTCCTCCATAGGGAGCCGCCTCCCCTTGTCCGGGGACTTTTAGCGTCTCTCCTCCAGCAATTCCGGCCGGAATCGCGATCGCAACCTTTTCCTCACGACGCTCTACCCCAATCCCACGGCAAAGGTTGCAGGCTTTTTCCGGTTTTTTCCCTCGACCGTGACAATCAGAGCAAACAGAGGACATCTGAACCGTCCCAAATGGAGTCCGCTGCGCCTGACGAACCTGCCCCGTGCCCTGACACGTCTTACAATCTACCACTTTACTCCCAGGTTCAGCCCCCTCTCCCTGACAGCGAGAGCACGTAGCATGTTTATATGATTTAATCGGCTTCTCCACACCAAAAACCGCCTCACGAAAACTCAACTCAACTTCCACCTCCACATCTTTCCCTCGCGCCTGCCGCGCACCTCCCCCTCTTCCGCCTCCCCCAAATCCAAAACCAAACATCTGTCCTAATACATCCCCCAAATCCCCAAATCCTTCCGCCCCTCCCATGTCATTAAAATCAAATCCACCAAATCCACCGCCGCCAAATCCACCAAATCCACCAGGTCCAGCTCCACCACCCTGCTCAAAAGCAGCCGAACCAAACTGATCATAGGTGGCACGCTTTTGCTTGTCACCCAAAACCTGATACGCCTCGTTCACGTCCTTAAATTTCTGCTGATCACCACCCTTATCCGGATGATGCTCATGCGCAAGACGTCGAAACGCTTTCTTTATTTCATCCTCTGAAGCGCCCTTCTGAACGCCGAGAATAGAGTAGTAATCTTTGGCCATGATAAATTATGCATTCAAAAGCTTTGGTTCTGACGCCTCCTGAATAGGACCATGCGTATTCTCGTAGTTATGCACGTTCTGAGCAAGCACCCCCAAAATCCGCTTCATATGACGCGGACTCACAATCAACCGCGACACAAGCTCACCGCCAGGAGGAAAAGCGGAAATAAAATCCAACACAAACTCCTCAGGCGTATGCGTCACCTGCATCATATTGGCATACTTCCCACCAAGCGATCCTTCAGGAGCTTGAATATTCATAAGAAAACATTATTTTGAATCTACTTCAGCGATATCAACCATATTAGGCACCTCAACCTTTAGATAGTCCTCGTATCTCATCCGAATCGAATCCGTCAGACTCCCTGCATTGAAGTTAATATATTCATTCTCAGCTAACCGTTGGTCGCAATAGGTGATCAATCCAACCACGGACCCAAATGGGGGCACCGACCCTTTTACACATCCCGTAACCAGTTCTGGATCTGCAGCAAATGAAAACGATTCCTCAAATAAGGTCTTTGCTTTTTTCTTATCCAGTCGGAGATCAGCCGGCAGAACGAATAAAATAAGTCTCCCGGTTTTATCACCCTGCATAACCAACGCCTTAGCACCCGTGTGCAAATCTACCCCGCGCATCCGAGCCGCTTCCTCACTCGTCGTGACCGCCGGATGCCGCGAAACGTCATAAACGACTTGAGCAGCATCAAGCTTGATACGAATACGATCGAAGACGGAGGAAGACATATAATCACCAAGAATACACAGTGAAGCGAACGACTGAATTGTGTTTTACCGAAGACTGTCTGAGCTAGGAGCTATTCCGATGCGGTCGTTACGCCAGAAGGAAGAGCTCCGATTCGGAAGGAAAGCGAGTTCCGCAGGCAAAAAAACAATTCAGTCGTTCGCGAAACGCCAAGACCTAAGAAGAACTTGGTGGCTGCTGATCCGTACCCGCACCTTCCGTTGGCTGTTCATGAGCACCCGTTGCTCCGGCATCACCCGCAGGGCCCGCCTCCGTCTCCGGACGCGTCTGGTAAAGAGCGGCGCCGACTTTTTGAGCAACGGTTGCTAACTCATCCGCCACTTTCTTAATCGCTTCCAAATCTTCACCATCCTTAACCTTCTTAAGCTCTTCCATCTTCGCCTCAACTTCGGCCTTATCTTCCGCCTTCACCTTTTCAGCATTCTCTTTCAACATCTTTTCCGTCGTGTAAATCATGGTCTCCGCCATGTTTTTCACCTCGATTCCTTCACGGCGCTTCTTGTCTTCATCGGCATGCAACTCTGCATCTTTACGCATGCGTTCAATCTCTTCTTTGGAAAGGTTGGTTGAAGCAGCAATCGTAATCATTTGCTCCTTGCCGCTGGCTTTATCTCGAGCTTTCACATTAAGAATTCCGTTGGCATCCACATCAAAAGACACTTCAACCTGAGGCACCCCACGAGGAGCTGGAGGAATACCGGACAAGGTAAATCGTCCCAACGAACGATTATCGTTCGCCATTTCGCGTTCACCTTGCAAAACATGAACCTCAACAGAGGTCTGTCCATCAGCCGCCGTGGAAAAAATCTGGGATTTTGAAGTAGGAATCGTTGTGTTTCGTTCAATGACCTTGGTCATAACCGCGCCCAAGGTTTCAATCCCGAATGACAATGGCGTCACATCAAGCAAGAGCAGTTCACCCTTAATATCACCCTGCAAATTGCCAGCTTGTACAGCCGCCCCAACAGCCACCACCTCATCAGGATTCACAGAAGCATTTGGTTTCTTTCCAAAGAATTTTTCAACGGTCTGAATAACAAGCGGCATACGCGTCATGCCACCAACCAAAATCACCTCGTTGATATCCGCGGCAGTCAATTTCGCATCCGCCAACGCCTTCTTACAGGGAACCAAGGTCTTTTCCACCAATTCCCCGACCAATTGCTCCATCTTGGCACGACTCAACTTCAACAAAAGATGGCGAGGGCCATTCGCATCACTGGTAATAAACGGCTGGTTGATCTCCGTCTCCATGGCACTCGAAAGCTCAATCTTGGCTTTTTCCGCCGCATCCTTAATACGTTGTAATGCCAAAGAATCCTTGCTCAAATCGACACCATCCGATTTCTTAAACTCCTCCACGATCCATTTAATGATCACTTGATCAAAGTCGTCACCTCCAAGATGCGTATCACCGTTTGTCGCACGCACCTCAATCGTGTTCTGACTCGTCGTGGCATCATACGCAACCTCAAGCACCGACACATCAAACGTTCCACCGCCTAGGTCGTAAACGACAATCTTTTCATCCTTCTTACGGTCAAACCCATAAGCAAGCGCGGCGGCCGTTGGCTCATTAATAATACGACGAACATTCAAACCAGCAATTTCACCCGCGATCTTGGTTGCCTGGCGTTGAGAATCATCAAAATAGGCCGGCACCGTAATCACCGCCTCAGTAATTTTCTCGCCCAAACGCGCTTCTGCATCAGCCTTCAATTTCTGCAAAATCATGGCCGAGATCTCTTCAGGTGAACACTCCTTATCACCAAAGACAATGGAAACACCCTCGCCATGCTTTTTAAGTTCATAGGGCAACCACTGTTTATCGCGCTGCACTTCCGCATCATCAAATCGACGACCAATAAGGCGCTTCACAGAAAACAAGGTGTTCTTGGGATTAACAACCGCCTGACGCTTAGCGACCTGCCCGACCAATCGTTCGCCGGTTTTAGACGAAGCCACGATAGAAGGAGTGGTACGTGCACCCTCGCTGTTCTCAAGCACCTTTGGCTGGCCCCCTTCGACCACCGCAAAACACGAGTTCGTCGTCCCAAGATCGATTCCAAGAATTTTAGGCATAGATGATGAATTTATTTTTTAGTAATTTTGACGTTAATCGCTTTTCGTTCCTGCGCTTTTGGCAAGATAATTTTGAGAATCCCGTTTTCAAATGAAGCTTGCGCCTCTCCCTCTTGTACCCGAGCAGGCAACGGAACCTGTCGGAACAACGAACCCGTCCGGACCTCCTTACGGTAGTAATTCTTATCATCAACCTCCGTTTTTCGTTCACTCGTCCCCTTCATGGTAAGTACTCCGTTATCGATGGAGATCTGAAGCTGATCCGGATCAACTCCCGGCATTGGGGTCTCAACCACCACCGCCTCCTCCGTCTCATAGATGTCTACCGGTGGAATAATGCTTCCCCCCGTACGCGAGGTCATGCCTGAGGGCATGTCATCAAACATCTTATCCATCGAGTCAAACGGCTCGAAGAAGAACGGGGACCATTTCACTAAGGCCATAGGAGAATAAAATAAGAGTAAAGTATTATTTTGCTACGATCACTCTCGCTGGACGAAGAACCTTTCCATGAAACCTCCAGCCATCTTGCAGGACTTTTACGATCGCTCCGGGGTCCTTTCCCTCAACCACCTCTTCCCCAGCCGCGTCGTGAAGAGAAGGATCAAACGCGCCATCGGTCGAAATCCGCTCAAGACCAACATCACCACCGACACGATCCCAAAGCGACTGTACCGCCCGCACACCCACCAACCAGTTATCCCAGATCTTTTTCTGATCCTCGGGCAAGTGAGAGGTATCAGGTGTGAATCGAAGTGCGATTCCAAATTGATCAATTGCAGGAAGAAGATCGGAGAGCAGTCGTTCATTAGCGTATTTCGCCATTTCTGATCGCTCTTTATCGACCTCTCGTTTTAGATTTTGATAGTCCGCCTGCGCTCGTTTCCACCCAGCCATGTACTCTTCGCAAGAAAGGCAAGAAGATCTGTCCTGCTCAGACTGTGCCGCGTCACTCGCGAGCGGCTGTGGCTCAAGTGGCTCCTGCACAATATCCGTTGATTGATCCATAGAGTTTTTATGTTTGAGAAAACAATTGTTTTGAAGAAAGAAGTAACGATGTTGCGTGTTGATAATCCATCCGAAGCGGACCAAGAATACCGATAAAGGCACGATCGCTGAGGGAGATCACCGTACTCCCACAGATAGCCCCAAAGGGACAAGCTCGACCCAAAAGAATGCTAGGCTGTTCATACGAACTCCGCCGCAAACCTCCCAGCACCTCATCTAAATGATCAAGAATCTCCGTGAGCGTTACTACCCTTTGCCACTGCTTGAATTCGGGTTGACTAAACAATTGAGACAACCCTGTATAAAACGTATCCGCTCGTTCTAACCCCACAACCACGGCCTGTCCGGATCGATCAGCCAATAACTTGGCCAAGGCTTTCACTCGAGCCGATTCAGGAGCGGGGGCCTGCAGCGCTTGCGCCAACACCTCATGATCCCGTTTCGCTGCTGGTTTTAGCTGAATAAAGGCCTCAACATAAGCTTGAAACCCCTTTTCCGTTGGAATACGACCACCTGAAGTATGAGGCTGCATTAAACAACCAAGCTCTTCAAGTTCGGTAAACCAGTTACGCACGGTTGCGGGACTCACGTCTAATCGACATTCCTCGACTAAGCGCTGTGACCCAACCGGTTCCCCGGTGGCCACATAGTCCTCAACCACCAGTCGTAACAACTCCAAAAGTCGCTGTTCCATGCTCTAGCACTCAAATATGTCGAGTGCTAATGACACTATAAAAAGTTCTCTGAAGCCTGTCAATATCTAGACAAATAAGAGAAAACGTGTAATAAATGAGCTCGAAAGGAACGTCATGCACCAAGCACTGCAGTATGTGGAGCCAGCTCGTCAGAGACTGGCATGGGTCGAAGAGATCCTGAGCAGCCTGGGGATCGTCCAAGATCGATCGACAAGGGTCGTAGACGGCGCAACAGACACGCTCTGTTTCGCAGATTACGGGACCAAAGAGGGTGATTCGGGGTCGCACTTCGCAGCATCCGAGACCCGGATCGGCTGGAACCTGTCGATCAGCCCCGACTACGTGTGCGTAGAGGCTCACCTCTCCCTCAATCTGCCCCACCATGATGAGGATGAGGGGACGGAAGAACAGACCTACATAGCTCGCACTCGACCAGTGCTCAGTATCGGGGCGAGTTTCGACGAGGACCGCCCCAAGGGAAGCGCGTTCTACCTCAGCGCGGGACCCTACACCGAAGAGTACCGAAACAGCGATGAGCTGACAGGCATCCCCGAAGCCCAACGCAACGCGCTGTTCTCGAAAACTGAACTCACAGAAGAGGAGGCAAGAACCCTGATCAAGGTCATGGCCCACATCTTCCTCTCCACCTGAACGCCCGAGAACAACTTTGTTTCTCCTGGGCTCTTTTTTTATTCGTATCGCAACGATTCAATCGGACTCAAACTGGCCGCCTTACGCGCCGGATAATACCCAAACACAACCCCAATCGCCGCCGAAACAGTAAACGCCAGAATCACCCCATTCATCGGAAACACAAACGCCCAACCCGGTTGAAAACTATTAATAATCTGAATCGCAATGACCGAGAGAAGCAAGCCAAATCCAACGCCAATGGCACCTCCCAAGGTCGTAAGCATAAGCGCCTCGGCCAAAAATTGACCCAGAACATCTCTTCGCTTTGCACCCAAGGCTTTTCTGAGCCCAATCTCCTGTGTGCGTTCTGTCACGGTCACAAACATAATATTCATGATCCCAATCCCACCGACAACCAGGGAAATCGCCGCAATCGATCCTAACAACGTCTGCAATACCTGCCCAATGACGGCCGCACTCCGCGCCGCATCTTCTTGCGACGCGACCCTAAAATCATCTTTCGCCAACTCTCCCTGAGGATTGTCGAGATTATGGGTATCACGTAAGGCTAAGCGAACCCGTTCCTTCGTCGCATCAACAGAGAGCTGTTTAGCTGTAATGGATATAAAATTAATATGCTCACGATTATACTGATCAAGGACCGCCGTCACAGGCACATACACTTGATCGTCTAATTTCGTAAAAAAGCGCGTGCCACTAACAGCCATAACGCCGACCACTCGATAACTCCGTTGACCAAGTTTCACGGATTTTCCAAGTGGATCATTCTGACTAAACAACTTCTTCGCAACCGTCGCGCCCAACACAATAACACGCGAACGACTAGCGACATCTTCATCCGTCACAAATCGACCAGCCGCAACAACCGATTTAAAAATCTTCAGCTCATCCTCGGTCGTGCCGGAAATAGGCGCAAACACATTCACCCCATTCGCACTCACCAAATCATTAGCAACCGAAGCTCCATTCACATATTCCGCCCACGACTCACGCTGCAATCGAGAAATATCATCCATCGTAAGCGTCTGCTTAATACTCGCATCCGGCGGCCCTCCACGTTCCTGGTCCCCTTTCCCATTCGCCACAAAAATCAAATTAGACCCAAACGAAGCCACCTGCGAAAGGAGAAACGATTCCGCCGCTTGCCCAATCGCCAAGGTCAAAATAACAGAGGCGATGCCGATAATAATACCCAGCATCGTCAAAACTGCCCGCGCCTTGGTACGAAGCAAGCTCTGAAGAGAAAGCCTAAAGATGTCAGGGATAGTCATAACTACTCTTTTCTAAGCGCTTCGATAGGTCGAAGCGAAGCAGCCTTGCGTGCCGGCGCATACCCAAATAACAAACCGATAACCGACGATACAATAACCCCAAGAAAAACACCTCGGAGAGAAACCTCAAACGTCCACCCTTCTTGAAAGGAACTAATGATCGCGATGGCAAGCCAGGTAAGGCCAATCCCAAGCAACACACCGATCACGCCTCCAAGCGTTGTCAAAAACACCGCTTCTGCCAAAAACTGACTCAACACATCTGCGCGTCGCGCGCCGATCGCTTTGCGTAACCCAATCTCGCGCGTTCGTTCCGTCACCGCCACATACATAATATTCATGATGCCAATCCCCCCAACAACCAACGAAATAGCCGCGATCGAAGTCAACAAAATCTGTAAGATGTTGGTAATCTCCCCTGCGCTACGAGCGGCATCCTCTTGCGTGGTCACACGAAAATCATCCTGTTCATTCGTATCAATACGGTGCTGATCCCGTAAAATCTGTTGAACCATGCGCTTCCCTTGAGCCAATCCAACTGTTGTCCGCACAGACAAGCTCGCAAGATACCTTTTATTATACAAATCCATGGCAGCGGTCACGGGAATATAGATATTCTGATCTAAATTCTGAAACGATTGCGTCCCCGCTCGGGCCATCACCCCCACGACACGAAACGATTGGGTACCAATTTTAACCTGTCGACCAATAGCCAACTCCTGTCCAAACGATTTTTTAACAATATCAGCTCCAAGAACGGCCACCCGTGCTCGTGAAGCCACATCCTCTTGAGTAAAAAAGAACCCCTCCCCTACCCGTCTATCATATAAAGACACCTCGTCTTCAGTCGTCCCAAACACCTGCACATCCGTCTCCTGTCCATTTGCTAAAGCACGATCATTTTGGGAAACAGCACCCGTAATATCCTGAACCCAAGGCTGCAAGCGCAGCTTACGATAATCGTCGTACGTCAATACTTCCTTAATAAATGCCGTTGGCACATCACGCGTCTCATCACGATCAGCTCCATTTTGAACCGTCAAAACATCCGAACCGAACGAGGACACTTGCCCCAAAATATAACGCTGCGCCGCTTCACCAATAGACAACACCAAAATCACCGACATGACCCCAATCACAATACCAAGCATCGTCAAAGCACTGCGACTCTTTGTTCGCCGCAGACTCTGAGAAGCGCTTATGAATAGATCAGATAAAAGCATGGGGGATTATTTTAAGATCGCGTCATCTCCTAACTTTCGACGATTCTCAACCTTTTTATCGGATAAAATTAACCCATCACGCAACGTCAAAATCCGTTCCGCATACTCCGACGTATACGTTTCATGGGTAACAAGAATAATAGTGTGCCCATGCTTCATATTAAGCTCGAGCAACATATCCATGACCGCTTTGCCGGATTTTGAATCCAAGTTCCCCGTAGGCTCATCTGCAAAGATGACCGATGGATTACGCACCAGCGCACGAGCAATCGCCACGCGCTGACGCTCACCTCCGGAGAGCTGATTGGAAAGGTTCTGCAAACGATGACCAAGACCAACAACCTCAAGGGCCTTTTTCGCCATGGCATCACGCTCCCCAGCCGGAACATCAGAATAAAGAAGGGGCAATTTCACGTTTTCGATCACACTTGTCTTAGGCAACAAATGAAAGGCTTGAAAAATAAAGCCGATTTTCTCACCACGAAAACGCGCGTAATCATCATCCGACAACGTCGAAACATCCTGATCGTCAAAGAAGTAGCGTCCTCCGGTTGGCGCATCCAAGAAACCAAGGATCTGCATGAGGGTCGATTTACCAGATCCAGACGGTCCCATAATAGCCAGAAACTGCCCCTTTGGAACCGTAAAACTCACCCCATGCAATACCGGTGTTGCCACCCCATCATTCACATACTCTTTCGTCAGGTTTTCAATACGGATGAGATCCATACATCTACTGTTTGGCTGCTTGTAACTTCTTGTATTCATCTGCTGTGAGCTCTCCAACAACCACCTGTTGACCAACCGTGAGACCCTCTTTGACCTCAACACGCCCTTCATCGCCACGCAACCCAAGAATAACCTGAACTTCGCGAGGCTGATTATTCTCAAGCACACGAACCGTATTCACTCCTTCCTGTTCACGTACCGCGCGCGTTGGAATAAAGAGCGTATCCTTCGCTTCTCCGGTCGTGACGGTCACATTCGCGGTCATCCCTGGTTTTACATCATGTCCATCCGCAATCAACTGAAAGAACGTTTTATAATAGATCGCATCCTGCACCTTCGTTTGATCAGGATTCTCAGATACCACCGTCCCCGTAAATGGGACGGAGTCACCAAACGCATCCAATGTCATACTCGCCAATTGTCCAATCTTGATCTTGGCGATATCAGCTTCCGGAACTAAAGCCTCCACGGTATACCCTTCGGCGGCAACCAACTGGACAACAACCTGACCAGCCCCAACCTGCTGACCAATCGAGGGCAAAACATCCGCAATCACCCCATCAACCGGAGCAATAATACGGGCATCGTTTAAACGCTCATTCGCCTGAGCGTACGCAGTCTCCGCATCCATAACCTGAGCTCGCAACGCAGCCACGTCCACCGCACGTGGAGGAGCCTTCTTAAGAGACAATGTTGCTTGCGCAGACGTCAAACCCGCGCGCTGAATCAACACGTTTGATTCAGCTGTTTGAACCTTGGTGACACGATTCGTATCCGCCGTCCGTAGATTCGCTTGAGCGGTCTGCAACGCATTCTGCAATTGAGCAAGAGTTGTGGTACGTGTGAGTTCAGCCGTGTTCATCACCTGAAGCGCGGAAGTAATGGTTGTAAGATCAGCGCTCACAGACGCACGATCACTATCGATCGTGGAACGCTTTGTGGCTAACTGAGTTTCGGTCAGACTGCTGTTCGTAATCGTTCCTGCAAGAACCCGCTGCACCTGCTCGAGATAAGACTGAATCTGAGACAATGCCGTGCGCACAAGCTCTGTCGAAGCGCGCACATCTGTATTAGACGATAAAGAAGTAAGTCCATTCACACTCGTAAGCGCCGCCTGAGCACTCGCCTTGGCACCAGGATATTGCATCTTGGCTCGATCCAACGCAGAACGATCATTAATCCCCAACACCCCTTCATAGCTGTCATTGGACGCCGTGTTATCAACTCCAATAACGGCATCTCCATCAGCCAAAGCCGTTTGTAAATCACCCAACACCCCACGCAATTTCGCGCGAGCGCTTTCATAACTATTACGAACATCCTGATCCAAGCTTGCACCAGAATTGGTGAGATTCTTCTGAGCCGTATCAACCGCAATCGTCGCAACCTGATATTCATCCTGAACGGTGCGCTTCATGGATTCAACATCCGCCACTGCCTTATCATATGAAGCCTGCGCCTGCTGCACAGAGGCTTCAGCAATTCGAATCGATTCAGGAGTCTCCCCTGCTAAACGCGCATTCAAGGTAGCGCGTGCCGAGGCCAAACTCGCCGCAGCTCGACTAATAGAGAACTGCAGATCCTTCATATCAAGCTCTCCCAAGACATCATTTGCCTTCACCACATCCCCAACCTTAACATTCAAAACGGTTAGCTTCCCGGAAGCTTTAAACGACAAATCAATCCGAGATTGCGGCTTCATCTGACCAGTCACTTCAACGGTCTGAAGAACCTGTCCACGCTCAACACCAGCCGTCTCATAAAACGGGCCCTTATTGGCATTTTTATTACGAACATACAGTCCTCCACCAACAATCACGATCACAACACCCGCCCACAACCACTTGGATTTCAGAAAAGCAGTATTCATAAGAAATATATAGGATAAAAGTAGCAAAAATAAGCCATTTTGTCAACCAAGAACGTAAGTTGCTTACAAACATAAATAAAGAGCAAACGGTTATGGTTATAGAAAAAACGATAACCACCGGTAAGGTGGTTAAACAGAGGGGGAAAGACTCACTCAGAAGTCACTGTCATCATGCGGCAATCCTCCCAGGCGGGAGTGCCCGTTGTCATTCCATCGACGAGACTCCATCGCTCGTCGCGGTGGAGACAGGGCAGGGTTGTGGCCGTACGAATGGCCGACCCTGTCACGAATCCCAGACGGCCGCTCACCCACATCATTGGCGGGGAGGTCACCATCTGTCCACCATTCTACGCCGACATCAGATTCTCGAGGCATTCACAGACTCCTTTGCGCCACTGGTTTACTACTTTATTATTTCTCCGTCAACCCGCTTCGCAAAAACACCAGAGTAAGCTAGAGTGCCTAAATACCTATGGAAACCTCCCTCTTCGACTACCAGCTCCCCCCCGATCGGATCGCTCAACACTCCGTAGAACCACGCGATACCGCTAAACTCCTCGTGGTAGACCGCGAGAATGGCGGGCTTCGTGATCGATTCGTAAACAATCTTCCCGAACTATTAAAAGCCGGTGATTTATTGATTTTTAATGACAGTAAAGTCTTTAAGGCGCGCCTGCACGGAACACGGGCCGGCAGAACGCATGAGCTCCTTCTTTTGAATGCCCGCGAGAATAGCGAGGGGCACTGGTCCGTCTTGGTGAGTAACAGCAAAAAACTGCGCGAAGGAGACATACTCGATCTCGCCGACGGCACACAAGCAACCCTCGTCTTAAAAGACAGTCTCGAAGGAACCTGCACCATCAACTTTCATCGTCCAAACGCCGATGTCTTCAAGTTAAGTGATGCGTTCGGCGAAATACCTACTCCGCCCTACGTGGACGGGAGCACGATCAAGGAAGATCAATACCAAAACGTATATGCAAAAAACGTCGGCTCCGTCGCCGCTCCCACCGCGGGATTTCATTTTACGCCCGAGTTACTTGCAACCCTAAAAAAACAAGGCATCGAACAAGCCTTCGTTACTCTGCATGTGGGAGTAGGAACATTCAGACCCATGAAAACCGCAACCGTAGAAGAACACAAAATGCACGAGGAATGGGGACAAATATCACCCACCACCGCCAAAGCGATCAACAGAACCAAAGAAAACGGTGGTCGCGTCATCGCCGTCGGTACCACGGCTGTTCGTATTCTCGAAACCTTCCACGGCAAAGCCGGCGAAGGATGGACGCGTCTTTTTATCACACCAGGCTACGACATCACCACGGTAAAAGGATTGATCACCAACTTCCATCTTCCCAAGTCCACCCTGCTTGTCCTCGTCTCCGCCTTTGCCGGCCGTGAAAAGATCCTCAATGCCTACGACCACGCGATCAAAAACAACTATCGCTTCTACTCGTTTGGCGACGCCATGCTTATTATCTAACCCACCCTTTCCCCCGCGCTTTTTCATCCGTCTGCAAGCCGGTATCAATCGCTTGAGCACTGGCGTTAAGCGTAACACCCGAACGATTCTCAAATGCTTGGGCGCGTGCTGATTCTACGAGATTAGGAGTTCTATCACGCATCCCTTCAATAGGCGTAAGAGAAAGCTCAAAGGCAACGCTCGTCTCTGCAGAGCTCGCGGGAAGAAACGGGAGACGCCAGATCAATTCCTCACCTTCCTGAGCTAATTCTCCCCCACTCGGTAGAGCTTTCTGTCCTGTAAACGTAACATGAGGCGCTAGCTTGGCACGCAACTCAACTTGAGAAAGATCCGTCTCCGTGGGAGCAATCTTCCATTGCACCCAATACCGTGTCGCCTGCCCAATCTGAGGAGGTAGAGGTCCAGCCCCAATCTGCCCTCCACTGAGCGCGTAATAACGCGCCTCCGTCTGAAAAGAAAACGGGGTCGTGATTGGCTGTTCCACCAAAGGACCAATATACTCAATTCCGTCAGGCATTCTCCGAACAGGCATCACAAACCAATGCGGTGACAATGCTCCATGTTTTGGAATGACTTTTGTAGCATCAAGCGGCAAGACCAATTGAGTAGTTCCCGAGGCAATATCAAAAACACGAATCCCATCATTCGCCTCACGCAACAACGGATGATAGACAAACAACTGAAGAGGAACAGGAGAAACAGCTTGTACCACCGTATCCTGTCCAGGAACGGAAGGCTGAGCAGATACAATAACAGAAGGAGGATTAGTAAGCGGAGCGGATGCGACAACGGGCACACGCTCTAATTCCGTTTCTCCACAAAACACGCGAATATCCTGCGAAGCAGACAAGGCTATAAAAAACCACCGCTGATCGTGAGGAAGGATCTCATCAAAACCAAGATACGTACCTCCGCCACCCCCCATCGCAACCAACACATCCCAGGGAGAAGAAAACCATCCATTCGCCTCCACATGCGCACAAGAGAGAGGCGTATCACCACTATTACGCAAGAGGAAAAAGTGCGCGTTACTCGTCGAACGGACCGGGGGCAGAATCTCCTCAACATGCAAGGCTGATCGCACAATAGGACGAAGCTCCTCTCCGCTCAAGAGCTCCTCTCCGCTACGAAGCTGAAATCCAATGCTGACGGAACCAGGTGGCACAAATAAGCGTACAGCGATACGAGCCACATACTCTTCACCCGGCTGCAAATCACCAATCAACACCTCGTGCTGCGTATCGGCTTGAGGGGCAGACGACACGATTTGCGTCCCAGGGGGGAGAACCCAACGAAGCCGAACATCTTGATGAATGCGCGCATCTGCCGCCGATACTTTGGCCTCAAAGGCTAAAGTCGTGGCCGTAACAATGGGAGGCGCAGAAAAAACCAACCGCAACCCACTCTGATCTCGTGGTTGCCACAGAGAAAGCCAGACACCTACTCCAAAGACCGCCAAGACACAGGCAACAACAAACGCATCAATCACAAACAATAAAACAGGAAAGCGATACCGCCCACGATAGCGCTCCTGATAACGACGTCGTAAACGCGAAGTTGCAGCTCGCGCAGGAGTCAACGCGACTGTTACCCCAGGCAAAACGAGACCGCTGCGAGAACGAGGGGAATTCATATTAAAAGGCACTAGAAGGAATCAAGATCTCCGCTTTTCCATCCCCATCTACATCTGCCACCACGGGACGAATACCAACCGGAGAAGGAGTATTCCCAAGCGAAAACGCCGCCCGCAGCACCCGCCCTTTATCATACACCTGAACACGTGGCAGCGTCCCTGGACCAGATCCCACAATAATTTCCGCGCGCCCATCTCCATCAATATCCCCTATCGCCACCCGAGCGCCACCCGTTTCACGAGAATCAAAGGCGAAAAACGCTCCACCCCACGCCTGACCATCCGTACGAAAAATCTGAATATGTGGGCCACCGCCTGAGCCTGGCCCCGTCACAATCTCATTAAGTCCATCTCCATCAATATCCCCAAGAGCTACCGTCGCTCCACCGATAAATGCTCGACGATACGCGAGCCATTGCCGAAGAATAGCACCACGCGTATTAAGGATGACAACCGTCGCTGGAGCGCCTTGAAGCGGAACGGCTACTACCTCAAGCGATGCGTCCCGATTCGTCTGTCCAACCGCTAAGGAGATAGCCCCTTTATAACCTACTCCAAACGGACGAGTCGTAATTGTTTTCCCATTGCCAAATCGCATACTGACACTCCCCCCTTGTGCGCTCACCACGTCATCAGTCCCATCTCGATCAAGATCAACGACGCTCACGGTAGATCCACCCGAAACATCATCACGATTCGCAAAGAATCCATTTTGTGTTCGCGAGCCCTGGGTCGTATATATCTGAAAAAAAGTTCCATTGATAAAACTTGCCGCGCGGATACTTTGCGCTTCTTTACGGCGCAACAGCATAATTCCATCCTGAGGAGGGACCGTGACCTGCGACAAAATCTGCCCATTATTCGCCATCGGATCCTGGGTACCCGTGAGCCGCTCATACTCCCCTCCCAAGGAAATCGTCTCGGCTTTATTCGTACTATTTACGAGCACCGTTCCAGCTGAATATTCGCGCGACCAGACCGCGGGATACGCCCCCTTCGTTGGTCCCTTCACCACTTTTGCCGCTGCCCGCGGGACACCAATCGACGCATCATACTCGTCATACCACCACGTTCGATCATGACCCGCATCCCCCGCATCAAATGAAAAATACCCATCCGCAATCAAGGCGCTCATGAGACCGTAACGCATCAAACGATAATCCAATGGATTATTCCGATTATTTGTATTGGTATTCACCGCGGAAACTTTTGGCTCAGGATTTTGTTCAAGGGAGCGGCGTAATTCAGCAAAGGGCCACGGCCATCCGTCACGAGGAAAATTCTCAAACAACACCCCATTCGAAATCGAGGCATAGGAAGCACTCGAATTATTCATAATGATGTAATTCGGACCAACCGCTCGCCGTACATTCTGAACAAGCGTGCGCATTCCCGTCTGATACTGCTGATCATTCTGCTTAGGAGGATCAAGGACACGGTCCTCGTTCAAGTCCACATCAATCCCGGCAAAGGGAGTGATATCGGCATACGCAGAATCTAAAAAAACACCATCCCAAAGTCCGGTGGACAGGATCTGATCACGGATAAACGGACCAAGAAAGTCCTGCCAACGCTGACCATTTACCTGCGGACCCAGATTCGTGGCATTCAAAATATAATTTCCCGTCCACCAACTGATCCGTTCACCATTAGAACGATGCAAATACCAGGCTTCCGGAATCGCGTCGACCAATCGACGCCCGGGAAAACTTTGAGGATCGTTGCCTCGAATAGTAGCGATCTCACCGGCGCTCACGTAGGCTAGCAATTTAATATTCGGATTCAAACGCTTAATCTCACGGAGCTTGCTAGGATAACGCCCCTGCTGATCCATATCGAGAACCACCACATCCCATTTCGCAAGCTTTGCCGGATCATCCTCTGCGATCTGCCAATTAAAAAAAAGATTGAGTAACTTCGGTGCTTTTTGCGTGCCGCGCACCGCCAAAGTAGGCGATGCCAAAAGTCCCATCTGAAAGATGAGACTAAGGCAAAGCGCAAAACGCGACAAGCGCATAATTAACGAAAAAATATAGCGGAAATAACCAAAAAAATCAAGGATGCGGTGACCGATCTTCGGCACCCGCCTCTTGATAGAGGTGGTGCAAACGCTCCAAATGTGTCGACCATAAAAATCGCTCTTTCACCCGCTCACGAGCCGCCTCACCCATTCTTGCTCGTGCCTCCGTCGACAACGCCTGGAATCGTCGTAAAACGCGCACCCAATCCCCCGCGTCTCCGGGCTTAGTCAAAAAACCGGTCACCCCCTCCTCAACCAACTCAGGACTCCCCCCAATCCTCGTCGCAAGACATGGAAGTCCATCCGCCATCCCTTCCAAGATTGAGAGTGAGGCGTTTTCATACCAGATCGAGGGGGATAACAACGCCTCTGCACGCGAACGCAACTGCATCAGCGCTTCTCCCGTTTGAAAACCTACAAACTCAATATGCGTTGCTCCTTGTGCGCGAACCAACGATTTTAGTCGCTCCTCTTCCGGTCCATGACCGGCAATCTTGATAGATAACTCGGGAATCTTGATAGCCGCCTCTAAAAACGAAACCAAACCCTTTTCAACAGCTAATCGTCCCGCGTACAACAAATACCCCCCTCCCCGAGGCACGGCAACACTCGGCAGCGTTACCGGGTTCGGCAAATATCGCATCTTACCGATCGGCTCACCCCAATCCTGCATCTTCTCAAGCATGAAGCGTGAAGGACATAAAAATAGACGCACGGTTCTTTCGTACGATTGCCGAGCCTTTGTCATACCCATCTCAAGAGCGGCTAGCACATTTGGCACAAACCCCGCCGCCAAACATCGATGCTTAACAGCCTCCAGGTAATTCCCGCCCTTACATCGCTCACACACCGAACCCTCCGTAAACATCCGATAGTTTGGACAGGCTAACTTGTAATCATGCAATGTCTGAACACAGGGAATACCAGCTTCACGGATCGGCGCTAAAATAGATGTCGAGAGATGGTGATAAATATTATGTACATGAATGACATCCGGACGCATGTCACGGATCATCTCCTTAAGCGAAGTCTGCGCCTGTTTATTCCATAAATACCTCTTTGCCTTTTCGATATCCTCAACCAATCCATCCGAACGGCTTAAATCAAAACGCGGAACAAAATACTTGGCATCAGGGGTAGCAATATTCTTCGCGTCCCTTGTAGATAACACATGAACTTCATGACCCAATGCCTCCTGACGCTGCATGACCTGATGTAAATAAATATCAACCCCATCATGGAGATCAAAATATTTATTTATATGAAGAATACGCATACAAATGATTCAGCATCCCTCACATTCCTAGGTCTTTTTAGAAAGCAATCGTCGATAGAGCTCGACATACTCCTCAACCATCCGCTCAACAGAAGAATGCGTCTGCACGATAGCACGAGCGGCACGGGCTCGCGTATAAGCCGCCTGTGGATCATACATAGTTTCTTGAATCAGGCGCGTCCAGACAAGTGCAGGCGCAGATACAGGAACAAGCACGAGGGATTGTTCGTTAAACAATTCCCGAACAACGGGGAGATCGCTCGCGATCACGGGAACACCTCGTGCAACAGCTTCCAATACCACCATTCCCTGCCCTTCTTCACGAGAAGCAAACAAACACACTTCCGCCTGAGAAAGATACACTCCAACATCAGGCACCGATCCCACAAACCGTACTCGAGGCTGCAAACGCAACCTCTTAACCATAGCTTCAAGGCGACCGCGCTCTGGCCCATCCCCAACAATATCCAAATGCCAAGGCTCCTTAATCTCACTCAAAGCCGCAATCAGAACATCAACACGCTTACCAACAACCAAACGTCCGATGACCACAAAACGCTGCAACCTCTTCTCCGGCCTCATACTCACACCTAGGTCAACACTTCCAAGATCAACTCCCAACCGAATGACATCCATGTCATCCGTTCTTCGATACTCCCGCTCCACAAACGCGCGCACCGTCTCAGAGATACACACAACCCGGTCAGCAGAACGTAAGGCCGCCCCCCTCATCCATCCCTTGATCCCACCGACGGATTGAATGTCATGAACAGTCGATATCCAAGGATGAATACCTTCTCGACGAGCCACAAAACCCGCCCAAACATCTCCGCCTAAATGCGTATGTAAAATACCCGGCCAGTGGGCACGAAGGTCACGACGAAGAAACTCAATCGTCTGTCGACGTTGCCAAACACGTGTTTCTGGTCCAATCACCAAAGGAATCCCGGCTTCATGAAAATCCGCTGCCATCACCCCACCTCCACCTGCCGCCACCACACGAACCCGAAACCCATGCGCGGGCAATCGTTTAGCCAAAGCAAATACCATGCGCTCGGCGCCTCCACGATGGAGGCTCCACAATACGTGGGTCACAAGAGGATGGTTCATGGGCGTAGAAAATCCGGGTCTCGACGAGCCACATTTGTTTGCAACAAACGCATACCCGCACACAACAACCCAACCGAAATCCACACACGTGGCGACCAGAGCGACGTGCTAAAAAATTGATACATTAACGCGCCCAAAACACTTACACTCATGCACACAAACCAACGCCGCTCAGCACTCGTTAAACCAATGCGACGCCACTGACCACGAATAAGCTGACCCAACGACCAAAAGGTATACAACAGAGCAGCGAGTCCCAATACACCAGTCTCCGAGGCAAGTTTTTGCCACATTCCATGAGCATCTTCGGCCGCCCCAAACTCAACCGTAAACGCCCACACATGCGCTAAACGTTCAGGAAACGTACCGGCTCCCACTCCTACAAGTGGACTGTGACGAAAGAAATCCCACGCAACGTCAAGCAATAGACTCCGAGCCGCCGTTGAATCAGCCACCCCCGCTCCCAACGAAAACCAGACCATATAAGCGATAACCGGTACGAGAATAATGAAGCCAGAGATAAGTGAGCGTATATGTGTCCGCACCCAATCGCGCCAAAGAAACAACCCAAAAAACAAAACTTCAATACCAACCACGAACCAAGCCGCGCGCGCAAACGTAAGTAGAGCAACCGCCCAAAACAGAATACCCACCGCCTGGTACCACCTGCGCAGCCCCGCTTCCATCGTGCGCTCAGCCAACGCAAACGCAAGCGGAGCGACAAGAACCATAAGCTCAGCCAACGCATGATGATTACCTCCTAATGGATTGTACCCAAACAACGTGAGGGGATGAGCTCGATACAAACCAAGCGCATCTCCACCAAAGACAAAAAGTGAACGCAACCCATCAAGAGCAAACCAGCCCGCAAGGGCAATCAGAGCAAAACACGCTTCATCCATACGCCGCCACGAACGCACGAAATTCGCCGGCAACGCCACGGCCGCCAAGTAAACAAAGAGAACGGGCCGCAACGTGTATTTAACAACCAGAACCGGGTCGGGCAATGCAGGAGAAAACGCAGACAGAAGATGCGCCCCGACAATCGCGGCAAATCCCAAAGACAAGGGCAACCAAGGTCGAGCAGACGCGCGCTTATCTGAAGCATGAACCACAAGCAACCGCAGAGCCCATCCAATGATAACGACGGCCGTCACCAACTCGCCCAAAGAGACCTCGATCGCCGTTCCAAATGCTCGCTCTCCAAACTGGAGAGTTCCCGTGGAAATAGGCACGATGATACCGCTAAGCAACAAGCTGCAAAAGGCAACATACAAGCTCCCAAACGGAAACTGCCACACACACAACAAAGCAATACCAAAACCCAAAGCAAGTCCGATCGTGAGCGAAAATCCGGACACAACCAAAAACGCAAGGACGATCAACAATAAAAAGACCGCCCAACTCATCGTAAGCCAAGAAGAAGGAACTCGGGGCCAACTCATGATGAGTAGAATAGCACAGCTCTCTTGAAGAGATGTAGATAGAGTGAGAAAATGCTCCGCGCACGAAAGGATGACGGGACGACTTGGCGGCGGTGGCTGTGAGTAGGGCGATATAAATGAGTCGATGGAAAATAACTGCCCATCGCTTATAAATCAACGCCAAGGGAGAAATCCCCCTCAATCACCTCAAGACGAAGAAGCTGGCGCACCAACCGCGCTCCCCAAGGGAGGGTTCACACCCCAGGCTTACTTCGGCCAATCCGACCCCATTTCCCTGGCTGTTGGGAAAGAGACCCTCTGATGAAGGTCCAGTCGAGAAGCGTCATCCCGCTCGTGTGCCGTCACTATTTTCTGCGCCCCATCGCGCATTGCGGAAGTGGTGGGTAGCATAAAAAATGACGGAAGGGATTCTTAGCATACGTGACGCTCCACTCCTGGCAGCGTCACGTCTTAAATTCAATATACATGCGGCTTAGCCGTTAACCACGCACTTTCAAACAACGCCTGAAACACAGCTATCAGTTCAGGATTATTCACCATAAGCCCCATCCCTTCAGCATGAGAAGTAATGACGCACATTTTGGGACCCGCTACAAACAACGATCCACGAAACGGATAGCGATGGTAATCCAACAAACGTATCTCATACGATTCAGGATCTCGCGGAGGAAGCTCAAGTCCCGGCTTCATCGCTACGAGCGCACGACCGCCTCGAATATGTTGGGTCATTTTCACGCGTTCGGCTTGCTTGATGGCCGCCACCCTAAGCAAATCCTCATCTAACGCAAAAATTTCACAAATAGGTGCACGCGTTGCCCAAATCTCTTCACGCGCGGCTTGCAATGCTTCAGCCCCTTCAAAAAATCGAACCCTCGGGGAAGGATCCGCTACCTGGAACAAAGCTGTAAGTGATGGCAACGCCTCTAAAATTTTCGTACGACCCTCCTCAACTTTTCGCACCGCCTCATCCACAATCCGAGTCAACCGATCCGGTGGCTCCGCCACAAAACACTGCTTACCCTGAGTCTCAACGGAGGAAACGAGCCCCCGTTTCTGCAAAGAAGCAAGCGCTAAATACGCGGTCGACCGATTTACCTTTGTCTGTTCCGCCAAAATTTGCGGCGTCGCCGATCCCTTCTGTAATAACGCCAAATAAATATTCGCCTCCTTATCCGACAATCCAGCCGACCCAAGGTGCGACCGTAAGGTATCTAACATAATAAAAAGAAGTATACCTTCCCCTCCCTCCCCCATCTAGGGCTCGCAGTGGATCGGATGTGTTTGATACTCCTTACAAACCCGCACGGGTGACACGGAGGCGGGTTCCCTGAAACGCGCAATCCGCCTCCCCGAGTGATTGGCGGCGAGCATTTCAGGGTGCCGCAGTGGCAGGACCCGTAAGGCAACGAATAAGCATCAAACGCATCCGATCCACTGCGAAGCCCATCGCCTAATTCATTTTCTCTAACTCCAGTCCGTAAGCACGCTAAACGTCTGTCTGGCCGCCTGCTCCCAGGTATAACGCCGACTCCACTCCATGGCTGCCTCGGCGCGCCTTAACTGAACCGTATCCGGGTGCAAAACGGTCGACATTTGCTTAACCAAGTCATAGACATTCGCTGGATCAAACCAGAGCACATGATCACTTCCAGCCACTTCCGGTAACGACCCAACCTTTGAACAAACAACCGGACATCCCGTCGCCATCGCTTCCACGATCGTAATCCCAAATCCCTCGTACCACGCAGGATGAATGAGCGCCGCCGCGGAAGACAGTAAAGCCGTTTTTTCTTCTTCGTTGATATATCCAAGGACATGCACCATCTCACGAATAGGGCTCTTGTTGATAAAGCGCTTGAGCTCCTCATATCCAAGTCCCGGCTGACCGGCCAGGACCAACCGAAACGGATCCCCAACGCCGCGACGATCTTTAAATTTTTCAAACGCTTCCAACACAATCTTCTCGAAGGCGCGTACAATCAGTCCGACATTTTTCTTTAATTCAATTCGACCAATGTATAGAAAGAACGGCTTAGGAATCTGAAAACGCTCAAGAACCGACTCAATCTCAGAAGCACTACGACGATAGTACCGATCATGATCAATCCCAGGATAAATCACCTGAATCTGATCGGGAGACGCCTTAAACGTTTCAATAATTTCCTGCTTAGAAAATTCCGACACGGTCAAAATCCGTGAAGCGCGCTTCACAATATCGCGCGTCGTCCACTCATGATAGGCGCGTTGAATCGGTTTATAGAGTTCCGGCAGTCGTCGAAACCCAACATCGTGAACCACCACCACCGTCCGCTTCGGAATCACCCGTGGCAACACATGGGAAGGCACATACAACACATCTGGTGGTCGACGATTCATCTCAAGCGACAAGCACCCTTGGGTCCACAAATACTTAGGCGGCCAAGATAACGACACCTCGTGCCATGCCGGCGAACCAATCTCCAATCCATGCGTAAGCGGCGTATTTCCATACAACAACCAAGAGTGATCCTCCGCCTCCGGCAAGCGCTTCAAATGCTGAATCATGTGGTAGCCATACCACTCAACCCCCGTCTTCTGCGGCCGATTCGCCCGCGATGCTTCAATGCCAATGACCATAATAAGGGAGTATACAGCATGGAGTACGGAGTATCGAGAATAGGTAAGGATGATTGACAAAACCCTACATTTGTTATATTATATTATGGTTATTCGTATATTGACTTTCGCCAAAAAAGCTCTTATTCAAGCCTTTTTGGAGGAAGTGAACCGCACACCAAGGTCACTCAAGCCTCGAATAAACACCTCTCAGGAGAAGCCGAATGTCAACGAATGTCCCCGTACTCACCCCTCTCATGGCCGTCTGCAAGCCGGGCTCCTACATGGTCTTCAAGTGCCGCATGGAAGGAGGATCGGCACAAAAAGACGTAGAGCGAGCCGCGCTCGAGAGCGCGGGCATCGAACGAGGTGAGGTCAAGGTGATCCCCCTCGAGCCCAACGCGCACAGCGCCTCCGACCACCTCATCGTGGTGACAGAGAGGTACCGCTACTAGGCGACCTTGTCGCCTCTGCCCCGCATCCGCGACCTCGCCATGCGGGGTTCGCCATTTCTATACAAGAAAATGCCTATCTTATTAGGCAATATATTGGCATTTTTGCCTATTTATGGTGGACTTTCTATTAATATGCTCATCAAGTTAGGCAGTCTCCTCCGTCAAACGGGAAAATCCGTTCTCCAAATAGCTCGTGAAACAGGATTGAACCGCAATACCATCACGACCCTGATGCACGATAAGGAAGGCGATGGCCTACGTCTTTCCACGCTTGAAGCATTCCATAAAACCTATGGCTGGAGTATTGCCGACATGATCGAGAACGCTCCTCCCATCACGAGCAACAGCGCAGGCAGCAAACGCGTCTGGTATCGCCAAGAAGGCGAACTCATTCCCATAACCTGTTGGCCTTGGCTTATCTCCTCCTGTCACCCATTTGGCGTCCCCCGCATCCCAGAACATGCGGAAGAAGGAAGATTCTATGCGCGTAAAGACTACGGGTACGTGTATTGGCCGGAAGAAACATTTTCACGCTGGGCCAAACACCTTTATCAAAGATACGCACAACCAAAACAACACGACTCCCTCTATCAAGCCTATCTAAAAACAACCCACCCCATCGAAGAGCTATATCTCTCCATCCAACAACCCAACACAACCTTCACACTCTCATCTCTCGAAGAACTCTACGCCCGCACATCCAAATATTACCAACAGTTCTGGAACAGCAGTCTTTTTATTGATGCCTTCGATGTAGGCGTAGACCAAGAAATCATCCAAGCAAAAGCCAAAGAGAACG